>NZ_JAVAIM010000001.1:61130-691755 GCF_030717945.1 Qipengyuania profundimaris | reverse complement strand
TCCAGTACGCGCCGCGCCGCGTCGAAATCATGGCCTGCGCGCAGCAGCGCGGCAAGCCGCTTTTCACGCAGCTTGTGCGCGGCTTCTGCATCCGGAGGCGGCGGCCCGCCATACGGGCCGAACCTTCGCCGCCGCATAAGGGCGACGATCGCCGCGCGCCGCTCGGCCTCGTCAGGAGCGAGTTTGCTCCGCACCTCTTCCCCGATCTCCGCTGCACGCAGCGCCTGTTCGACCCGCCTGCCGCCATAACCCCTGGCAAGTAAGCCCTGCGCCTTGGCGCGGCCATATGCGGCATCATCGACATAGCCCTTTTCCACAAACCGGGTGACGAGTTGCTCCACCGGCGGCTCGCCATCTTCGTCCCAGCCCCGCTCGCGCAGCTTGCGCTTCAGATAGGCGCGCAGCTTGCCGGCACTGGTGGAAAACCGCGCGACGTAAGCCAGCGCCAGCTCCTCCAGCCGGCCGGCGTCGAGGGGTTTAGGCGTGCGCTTTCTACGCCGGGACGTTGCGTCTGCATCACTCATCGGCCATATTCCTGCCACAGTCCCCATCAATTGGGAAAGACTGTGCAAGCGTCCGCACCAAGATGGGCGCTTTTCGGGAATCATGAGGGTGGCCTCGGGCGCCTACGCAATCCACGGGTATCGCTACACAATTATGACCGACGCCGCATTGACGCCGACGCCGAACGATTGCGACCTCCCCCGTCGCCGTTCCGATTTCGCGACCTTTACCGAGGCGGTGGATTACGCCGCCAGAAGCGCGAAAGGCATGAATTTCCATGACATGCGCGGCACGCTGCAGCGCGTCTACAGCTATGCCGACATGCGTGACGACGCGCTCAAGGTCGCGCGCCAGCTGGTCGCCGCCGGGATCGGCAAGGACGACCGCGTGGCGCTGGTGGCGGAAACCTGTGCCGAATTCGCTGCGCTGTTCTGCGGCTGCGTCTATGCCGGGGCCTGGCCCGTGCCGCTGCCGCTGCCGACCGGCTTCGGCGGCAAGGAAGGCTATATCGACCAGCTTGCCGTGCAGCTGGACAGCAGCGATCCGAAAATCCTGATCTATCCCGGCGAGATCGCCGAGATGGGTGCTGCGGCTGCCGACCGGCAGGGTTGCGAAGGGCAGAGCTGGGAAGATTTCGCCCTACGGCCCTATCCCGAATGCGACCTGCCCGAAGCGCGCCCCGAGGACATCTGCTACCTCCAGTATTCTTCCGGCTCGACTCGTTTCCCGACCGGCGTCGCGGTGACGCACGAGGCGCTGCTCCACAATCTCCAAGGCCATTCCATCTCGATGGACTTCCGCGGCAACGACCGTGTGGTCAGCTGGCTGCCGTGGTATCACGACATGGGGCTGGTCGGCTGTTTCCTGTCGGTAATCGCGAACCAGGCGTCGATCGACTATCTCAAGACCGAGCATTTCGCCCGCCGGCCGCTGGCATGGCTCGATCTGATCAGCCGCAACCAAGGAAGCACGCTCAGTTATTCGCCGACCTTCGGCTACGACATCTGCGCGCGGCGCATTTCCAGCCAGAGCAATGTCGGCGACCGGTTCGACCTTTCACGCTGGCGGGTCGCGGGCAATGGCGCAGACATGATCCGGCCCGACGTGATGCAGAATTTCGTCAATGCCTTTGCCGAAGCAGGCTTCAAGGCCAGTGCCTTCAACCCCAGCTACGGCCTCGCAGAAGCGACATTGGCCGTGACGGTCATGCCTCCGGGAGAAGGCATACGGGTCGAACTGGTCGAGGAAGAGCGCCTGTCGGGCCGCCCGCGCGACCTGTCGAAGCCCGCGCGCTATCGCGCCATCGTCAACTGCGGGAAGCCGATCCCCGGCATGGAGGTCGAGATCCGCGACGAGAAGGGAGCTGCCAAGGGCGACCACCAGATCGGCAAGGTCTGGTGCCGGGGCAAGAGCGTGATGCACTCCTACTTCCGCAACGAGGAAGCGACGCAGGAATGCCTAGTCGACGGCTGGCTCGATACCGGCGACATGGGCTACATGGCGGATGGCTACCTGTTCATCGTCGGCCGCGCGAAGGACATGATCATCATCAACGGCAAGAACCTCTGGCCGCAGGATATCGAATGGGCGGTGGAGCAACTGCCCGGCTTCAACCACGGCGATATCGCCGCCTTCTCGGTCGATACCGATAACGGCGAGGAAGCGCCCGCCGTGCTGGTCCATTGCCGCGTGTCCGAACCTGAGGAGCGCATCAAGCTGCGCGACCAGATCGCCGACAAGGTTCGCGGCGTGACTGGCATGAGCTGCGTGGTCGAGCTTGTGCCGCCACGCACGCTGCCGCGTACCAGTTCCGGCAAGCTCAGCCGCGCCAAGGCCAAGCGGCTTTACCTGTCGGGCGAAATCCAGCCGCTGGACCTCGCCGCCTAACGAGCCCTGCGCGGGCGACCACGGCCGAAAATGCTTGCCGAACGCGCGTCGCTGCGCGCAGGATTGCGATGCCGCCTTGAAGATCGTGTCTTACGATCCTAATACAGGTGGAGAGACCTCAGCGCCTGTAACCGGGAGACCCGCGCGACCATGAGCGACAGCAAGACGCAAACCGCGACTGCCACTGCGACCGAATTCGACCTGACGCCGCCCGATCCGGTGCCGCAGGTCGCGCCCGAGAAGGCGGCCGGCCTCGTTCCCGTGTCCGAAGAAACCAAGAGCAAGCTGGAAACCAAGGTCGACGGCTTCGTTCAGGACCTGATTTCCGCCGACGCCAATTCGCCCGAATTCGGCAAGAAGGTGGACCAGCTCACCAACATGGGCCGCAAGGAAATCATGGCGGCGGCCGGCATGTCCAACCGTTTCCTCGACCGCCCCGTGCGCGCGATGGATAAGGACGAAGGCGTGGGTGCCAATCTCGCGGAACTGCGCCGCGTGGTGGAAGATCTCGATCCCGGCAAGCGCGGCAAGCTTTCGGGAACGCGCAAGATCCTCGGCATCATCCCGTTCGGAAACAAGCTGACCAATTACTTCCGCAGCTACCAAAGCGCGCAGACGCACATCCAGTCGATCCTCTCGAACCTCGCCAGTGGCAAGGACGAGCTGATTATGGACAATGCCGCGATCGACGTGGAGCGGCAGAAGTTGTGGGAGGCGATGGGCAATCTGGAACAGATGATCCACATTTCCAACACGCTCGACGCCAAGCTCGAGGAGAAAGCCGCCGAACTTGACGCGACCGATCCCGCCAAGGCCAAGGCGGTGCGCGAGACCGCATTGTTCTACGTCCGCCAGCGCACGCAGGATTTGCTGACCCAGATGGCGGTGAGCGTTCAAGGCTATCTCGCGCTCGACCTCGTCAAGAAGAACAATGTCGAGCTGGTGAAGGGTGTCGATCGCGCCAGCACCACCACCGTCGGCGCGCTGCGCACGGCAGTGACGGTGGCGGAGGCGATGACCAACCAGCGCCTCGTGCTCGGCCAGATCACTGCGCTCAACGACACCACCGCGGGTATCATCGACAGCACCAGCACCATGCTGCGTGATCAGACCGGCAAAATCCACGAGCAGGCCGCCGCCAGCACCATCCCGCTGGAAACGCTGCAGCGGGCCTTCCAGAACATTTACGACACGATGGACGAGGTGGACGAATTCAAGGTCCGCGCGCTGGATTCCATGAAGCAGACTGTCACCCTGCTCGGGCAGGAGGTGGAGAAGTCGAAAGGCTATATCGCCCGCGCCGAAGGGCAGGCGCAGGCGCAGCAGCAGGTCGCCGACAGCGGCCTGCTGAGCATCGAGAACTGAGGCCCAACACGTGAACGACCTCACCCGAGATAGCGAGCGGCTGATCGAGCAGGGCCGCATCCTGCGCGACGACAATCGCGCGGGCGGCCGGCATCGCCGCGCACCTTCGATCGGCGACGGATCTGCCAGGCTGAAGCAGAAGAACCTGTGGTTGCGCGTGCGCAACATCGTGCTGGCGGTCTTCGCCATCTGGCTGGGTGCAGGAATTGCCGGCGCCATGTTCAGCGGTATCGGATTCTGGGGCGTCATGGCTGTCGTGGTTGCCACCGCGATCGCAATTGCGCTGTTCTCGAATTTTCCGAAGGTGAAGACGCCCAACCGGGCCGACATCAACAAGGGCAACGTCCAGCAGATGGTCGGCCGCACCGAACTATGGCTTGAAGCCCAGCGGCCCGCCCTGCCCCCGCCCGCTGCGACTATCGTCAACGACATGGGCGTGCAGCTCGATGCGCTCGGCCTCCAGCTGGAAGGGGTCGACCAGAACCATCCCAAGGCGCGCGAAGTCCGCAGCCTGATCGGCGAGCAGTTGCCGGAGATGATCGACAGCTATCGCAAGATTCCGCCGCACCTCCGCACCGAGAAGCGCGCCGGCATCACGCCCGACGAGCAACTGACAGAGGGCCTCGGCAAGATCAGCGGCGAGATCGATTCGATCACCCGCCAATTGGCCGAAGGTTCGCTCGACGACCTGGCGATCAAGCATCGCTATCTCGATTACAAGTTCGGCGCCGGCACCGAAACCAGCCCGCAACTGGAGGACAAGAGCTGATGCGCGTTCCCATCGCCCACGATTTGCCCAAGGACACCGTCCGCAACCGCCTGAAATCGCGCTCGCACAAGATTCGCGACTTCGTCCCCGGCGGCATGGCCGACGTGGAAACCAGCTGGCCGGACGAGGACTGCATGAACCTGTCAGTTTCGACCATGGGTCAGCGCGTGGACGGCAAGGTGTTGATCGAGGAAAACCAGGTCGTGTTCGAGGTAAACCTGCCCCCGGCCCTCTCCTTCGTGGAGCCGATGGTCGCGAAGGCGATCGCCAGCCAGGGCCAGCGCATGCTGGCCGACAAGAGCGGCGACTGACAACCAGCCGAAAATTGCCCATTTCCCGGAACAGAAGCTGCCCTGCTCGGTTGTTTGAGATCGGCACGATCCCCCATCCCGCGTCGCAGGCGGGTTAGGCCGTCGCGGAGGGAAAAGTCCGATTTTTGGGGGACCCACCCGTTCCATGACCGAGCGAACCACGCTCCGCATCGATCTGAATGCAGCTACCCGCGCGAGGCACGACGCGCTTGACCGGAAATTGTCGCCCCTGGCAGAGGGCCCGCACTATGCGCGATTCCTGCGTATTCAGTATGTTGTGCGCGCACCCGTTGAAAGCTGGCTTGCGGCACATGTGACGGACCCCGTCCCTCCAAGACAATCCGGCCTCATCCGCCAGGACTTGGCTGATCTGGGCGACCTGCCGCATCACGATTTGCCGATATTCAATGCAGAAGACCCGCGCGAGGCTTGGGGCGTCGCATGGACATTAGCTGGTTCCTCGCTCGGCAATAGGACCCTTTTGCACCGGCGCCGCAAGGCCGGGCTGCACGGCGCGGATCGCTTTCTCGGCGACGAAGCCATGCCGCGCTACTGGGCCGAGCTTCGCCCGCGGATCGAAGTGCCGATGGCCGAAGCTACGCATGAACACGCCATCCGCGGTGCGCGCCGCGTGTTCGACATTTTCCTTGCGGTTCATCGCTCAGCGACCGAAAGGGCCGCCGCATGAAAGCTGCCAACTACGATGTCGACCTGACGAATTGCGATCGCGAGCCGATCCACCAGCTGGGTGCGATCCAGCCCTTCGGCGCGCTCGTCGCATTCAATGCGGATTGGTTCGTGTCGCATTACTCGGCAAATTTCGGCGAGATCACCGGCTCCAGCGAGTCCGTTGAGCTGGGAATGGCGCTCAAGGACATTGTGTCGCCAAAAGCACTTCAGCGCCTGCGGAGCCTTGCCTCACAAGTTTCCGAGACCGACCAGGTCGAGCGGATGTTCGGATTCGATCTACTTGGTGACGGCAGAAGATTCGATTGCGCAATCCACTCCTCGGGCGATTACACCATTCTGGAACTCGAGCCGTACTTTGAGGGTGAGCTCGACCGCCAATTGGCCGCATTGCGCCCCGTGCTGGGCCGGTTCGAAAAGTTCAGGGATGTCCCAGCACTCGTCGGCGAAGCAGCCCGCCAGTTGCGCCACAGCCTCGATATCGACCGGGTCATGGTCTATAAATTCCATGACGACCTGTCGGGCGAAGTCGTCGCCGAGGCCAAGCGCGAGGATCTGGAAGGCTTCCACGGCCTGCGTTATCCGAAGACCGATATTCCCGCCCAGGCGCGCGAACTCTACGTTCGCAACCGTTTCCGCATTATCAGCGATGTGCATTCAGACCCGGTGCCAATCGAACCCGGCATCTCGCTCGACGGCGAACCGCTCGACCTCAGCATGAGCACGCTGCGCGCCGTGTCGCCGATCCATATCGAATATCTCAAGAACATGGGCGTCGGCGCCTCGCTGTCGATCTCGATCATCATTGGCGGCAAGTTGTGGGGCCTGTTCGCCTGCCACCATTACAGCCCCAAGCTGCTCCCTTATTCGCAGCGCACCGGCGCGGAATTGTTTTCCGAACTCTTCTCTCTGACGCTCGAGCGCGTGATCGCGAGCCAGGAAGAAGCGGTCCGCGAACAAGGTCGCAAGGTGCACGACCGCCTGATGCGCGACATCGCAGCGGGCCAGTCGCTTTCTGAAAGCCTGCCGACCATCGACCCGCTGATCCAGCGCATCGTGGAGCACGACGGGGCCAGCGTCTTCATCGACGATGTATACAATGCCCGCGGCTCGGCTCCGAACGAGGAAGAATTCCGTGCTATCGTGGGTTCGCTCAACGCGGCGGCGACCAGCCGCGTCTTCACGACCGATGCGATCGCCGATCGGATTCCGAGGGCCGAGCGTTTCGCGGACCGGGCGGTAGGCGCGATGGCCATCCCGGTGTCGCGCACCCCGCGCGACTATCTCGTACTCTGGCGCAAGCCGCTGAGCCAGGTCGTGACCTGGGCCGGGAATCCGGAAAAGCCCGTCGAATACGGCCCGAACGGTGCGCGCTTGACGCCGCGCAAGAGCTTCGAGGCTTGGCAGGAAACGGTCGATGGCAGGTCTTCGCCCTGGACGACATCCGAGAAGCAGATCGCCGAAGGCCTACGCGTCACACTGCTCGAAATTATTTTGCGCGTCACCGATGAGGCGATGCAGGAACGGGCCAAGGCCCAAGAGAAGCAGGAACTGCTGATCGCGGAACTCAATCACCGGGTTCGCAACATCCTCAACCTTATTCGCGGCCTGATCAACCAGTCGAAAAGCGACGCGAAAGACGTCGATAATTTCGCCGAGATCGTGGGCGGGCGAATTAGTTCGCTGGCCATGGCGCACGATAACATCACCAAGGGAAACTGGAGCTCCGCGCCGCTTTCGGAGCTGATCGATTCCGAAGCCCAGGCCTATCTTGCCGACAAATGCGATCGGCTGGAAATCAACGGGCCCGAAGCGATGCTTACGCCGGAAGCCTATACCGTCCTTGCGCTCGTCATCCACGAGATGATCACGAACTCGGCGAAATACGGATCGCTCAGTGATTCGACCGGACAACTGAAAATCGATGTCCGGCGAGGGGATACCGGCGATCTTGAAATCTTGTGGCACGAAAGCGGCGGTCCGCCGGTCAAACCGCCCAAGCGTCGCGGTTTCGGCAGCACGATCATCGAACGCTCGCTGCCCCACGAGCTCGGCGGCGAGGCGAGCATCGAATACAAGCTTGAAGGCGTCAGGGCGCGGTTCTGCGTGCCGGAGCGTTTCGTCGAATGGGCATCGCGCGGAGAAACGCCGAGCCCGACCAGCGTCCCCAAACCGAAGGACGATATGCCCGGAGACCTTCCTGAGAGAGTTCTGCTGGTCGAAGACAGCATGCTGATCGCGCTTGATACCGAAGACTGTCTTCGCGATCTCGGCGTGCAGACGGTCGATGTCGAGAGTAATGTCACCGGCGCGCTCGATGCCATTCGCAAGAACGCTCCCCAACTTGGGATCCTCGACTTCAACCTAGGCCAGGAGTCGAGTGAGCGTATCGCGCAAGAGCTTGTGAAACTCGGCATCCCGTTCTGGCTTGCGACCGGCTATGGCGAGATGCAGGAGCGGCTGGAAGCGCTCGGCGCGCATGGTTTGCTCACCAAGCCATACGGCCGTGAGGAGCTATCGCGCATCCTGTCGGATTACCAGCCTGCGGCCTGAGAGGTGCCGGACCCTTTTCGGTCAGAGCTAGTTGAAGAACCGCTGCTGGTAATAGAACGGCGCGGCCACCGGATCACCATTGGCATTGGTCGCAGGGCGAAAACGCAGCCGTTCGACCACCAGGCGGCATACGGCCGCGTCGGTGTCGGGAAACGGACTTGAGCGGTAAACCGAGCAATTCGTCGCCCGGCCGCTCGGCAGCACTGTCACCTTTACGATCACCGAGGTACCGATGCGCGCTTCGCGTCCGCCGGGCGGGATGGGGAAGTCGC
Source organism: Qipengyuania profundimaris (assembly GCF_030717945.1). NCBI lineage: Bacteria > Pseudomonadati > Pseudomonadota > Alphaproteobacteria > Sphingomonadales > Erythrobacteraceae > Qipengyuania > Qipengyuania profundimaris. The sequence goes on along the minus strand of NZ_JAVAIM010000001.1, from coordinate 683,407 downwards.
GTGCCGAATTGAGCGCGCCGGAAACGATTTCCGGCTTCGTCACCGCGCCTCCGCCACGACCGGTCCCGCCATTTCCGCTGCCGGTGCCGAACCCTGATCCCGCAGCACCGGTGCCGTCACCCGCTTCGGTCGCGCCGGAGGTGTCCGCGGTGCCGGTCGATGCCGCGCGCGGAGCGGGCCGATCCTCGCGTAGCGGACGCCTCTGCGTGGGCGCGGTAACGGGTTTGGCGACCGCTTCGCGCGCGGGATCGCCTTGCTCGCCTTCAGGCTCGGGCTGCTGCACTTCAGGCTCAGGCTCGGGCGGCGCAGTGACGGTGACAGTGAAGGCGGAGACGACGCTCTCCTCGACGGTCGCAACCGCATTCGGCGCTAGGCTACGTATAAGCACGTAAAAGATGCCCAAATGAATCAGCACGATGGCAAGGATAACCCATGGATTGGGTTTTCTCCTGATCCCTGCGTAGCGCGTGGCTTCGTTTCCCATGGGATTTGGAACGGCCTGTCGCCCCCCGTGTTCCGCCGGACGCGGGGGGCAGGATCGTTGATCGCTGCACGAGGACAGCATGGACCGGACGCTCGCTACTCCCACGTTTTCCAGGGCCGGATATCCCCGATTTGGGCGCATGGTGGCGACCCATTTCGGAGCCGCGCTGGGATTTTTCGCCTTGGCCTATGTCAGTATCGACTTTGCCCGAAACGAGGGCCGCATCGCGGCAATCTGGCTACCCAATGCGGTTGCCGTCGCAATTCTCTTGCGCTTCCGTTTCAAGCAATTCAGGTCCCTGATTGGCGCGATTTTCGCCGGTAATGTCGGGGCAAACCTCGCCTCCGGGGACCCGATTGCGCAAGCCCTCATGCTCGCCAGCGCCAACGGTGTCGAGATAGCGATCGCGGTATGGTTGACGCGGCGTTGGTGCACGCGTCAGCCGATCATGGACGATATCGACGACCTGCGCCGCTTTGCCATTGCCTCCGGCGCAATCGCACCGGCCGCCAGCGGGCTGATCGCGGTCCTCGCTTTCGGGGCGCAGCCTGCGACCCTGCTGGCGGTCTACGGCAAGTGGGTGACGTCCGATGCCCTGAGCATGCTGATCCTTGCGCCCAGCATCATGATTGCGATCGATGCATTGCAGACACGCAGAAAGCTGCGAAGGCGAGAGCTTGCCGAATGGGTCGGCCTGTCCCTCGCAGGGACCGCCCTCACGATCATGGTCTCCGTCCAGACGACCTATCCGCTGCTGTTCCTCGTCCCGCCGGTCGTGGTCATCCATGCCTTCCGGCTCGGCAGCCTCGGGACTGCCTTTTCGACGATCAAGGTGGCGGTGATCGCCTTGGTCTGCACCGAGCTGGGCCATGGTCCGATCAACCTGTTGACCTATCCGGAGACCATCCGTTTCCTGGTCCTCGAGGTTTTCCTTGCTTCCGCCATCCTGCTGGGTCTGCCGGTCTCCGCAGTGCTTGCTACGCGCCAAAGGTTCGCTGCCGAACTCGCTGCGCAGAAAGCCGAGCTCGCCCTGCTGGCCGAGAATGTAACCGACGCCATCCTTCGGGTCGATGGCGAAGGCGTGATTACCTATGCGTCACCTTCGGTGATGGCAGTCCTGGGTCTTCCGCCAGAAGAGTTCATCGGCAAGCGCGTCAGCGAGCGGGTCCACGCCGACGCCGCGGACGATATCGCTGCGGTCGAACACCGGCTCAATTCCGGCGAGGCCGAGAAGGAACGCTTCACCTACCGCCGATATCTCGACGGCGAGGATGGCGAGGCGGTTTACATCGAGGCCGACTGTGCCGTTGCGCGTAATGCCGAAACAGGCGAGCAGGAAGGCATCGTGGTTTCCGCCCGCGACGTAACGCACCGCGTGCTGCTCGAGCGCCAGCTCAAGCGTGCACGATCGCATGCGGAGAACGCGGCGCGCGCCAAAGCGCAGTTCCTTGCCAATATGAGCCACGAAATCCGCACACCCATGAACGGCGTACTGGGTTTCGCCGAGCTGTTGCAACGCCGCGACCTCGATGAAGAATCGGCCCGCTATGCGGAGTTGATCGAACGATCCGGACGGTCCATGATGATGCTGCTCAACGATATCCTCGATCTGTCGAAAATCGAATCCGGCCAGCTCAAGGTAACCTGCGATCCGGTGGATGTCGTGCAGCTGTCGGCGGATTGCATCGAATTGCAGCGCGCCCAAGCGGAACGCAAAGGCTTGTCTCTCAGCATCGCACCGGTCGTCGGCATTCCACTGTCGATTTCCAGCGATCCCCTGCGCCTGCGCCAGATATTGCTCAACCTCATCGGCAATGCTGTGAAGTTTACCGAGAGCGGCGGCATCGAGGTGGCAGTCGCTCGGGAGCAGACGCAACTGGCAATCTCGGTCGAGGACAGCGGCATCGGCATCGATGAAAGCCGCCTCGCGATGATTTTCGATCCCTTCGTCCAGGCGGAAGGATCGACTACGCGGCGCTTCGGCGGGACCGGCCTGGGCCTCAGCGTTTCGCGCCAGCTGGCGGAATTGCTCGGAGGGTCGTTGAGCGTGGATTCCATGCCCGGCGTCGGATCGCGCTTCACCTTGCGCATTCCGCTCGTCGAAGTGGAAACCGTACCTGCCCGCCAGCAAGGTCATGGTCGCCGAGCGACCGATATTGCCATGCCGCCCAAGGGTCGCATCCTGCTGGCCGAGGATCACGACGTGAACCGCATGCTCGTGACCGCCATGCTCGAGGATCTTGGGCAGGAGGTATCCCATGCGCATGACGGCGTGGCCGCGATCGAAGCGGTGACGTCGAATTTCGGTCGGCGGCCTCCATTCGACCTGGTACTGATGGACATCCAGATGCCCGGCTGCGACGGTTATGCGGCAGCGCGCGCCATTCGTTCTTACGGCATCGACGCAAAGCGCCTGCCGATCGTTGCGCTGACCGCGAACGCCTATCCCGAAGACGTGCTCTCGGCGCAAATAGCCGGCATGCAAGCCCATCTGGCCAAGCCGCTGGTGTTCGAGGATCTCGCCGCCGCGCTCGCTCGCTGGCTTCCGATGCACATCGTGGCGGACAACGAGAACGAAAAGGCCCGCATCCGGCGTCCCGGTCCGGGCGCCGCGACCCTGCCACCGAAATCCTCAGGTATCGACGAACGCTGGAAGCAACGCCGCAGCGAAGCGATCGAAGCGGTCGGAGCTGCGGTTCGTGCGCAAGCGATGGAGGGCGCCGGGATCGAAGACCTGGCGCGCGTCGTCCACAAGCTGGCCGGGACGGCGGGCATGTTCGGCGAGGAAGAACTCGGCTCGCGCGCGGCGGCGCTCGAACGGGCGCTTCGCTCGAGCGTAGACGTCGATGTGCGCCTGAAGCTGGCCGAGGAATTGCTCGAAGCGGCCTGAAACTCCGCGAGACACAAAAAGGGCGGCCTTCCCGAAAGAAGGCCGCCCCCAGTGTATATCGGCCCGGGATGCGTGCCCCGGTTCCGTTATAGGCTTAGTAGCCGAGGATCAGCGACACGCTGGCTGCACGCGGCGGCGACAACTGCGCGAAACCGGCGCCGTCCAGATCGCCACCGAAGCCGCCGACGTAGAATTCGTCGAACAGGTTGGTGACGTTGAACTGCAGCGCTGCATCGCGGCCGTTGAAGTATTCGCCGAGGCGGATGCGCGCGTCGAGATCGACCAGCGTGTAACCGCCGACCGACAGGTCGTTCACATCGTTCACCCAGCGCTTGCCGGTATGCTTGACCTGTACGCCGAGTTCGACCGGGCCGAAGGAGCCCTGCGCGCGGCCGCCGACCGACCAGAGCGGGGTGCCGCTCTCGTTCTTGCCGGCAGTCGGTGCGAAGATCGGGTTGCCGTCATCGTCCAGGCCGAGCTGCACGTCGTTCTTGATTTCCGATTCGTTGATCGAACCGAACACATAGAGCAGCGTGTTGTTGGTCGGCTGGAACGCGACCGAGCCATCGATACCGTACTTGTCGACCTGGCCGAGGTTACGTGCGATCGATTCGTCGAGGATCGGATCGTAAGCCACGGCACGGCGGTTGCTGTACTTGGTGTACCAGCCGGCGATCTGGGCCTGAACACGGCCGTTCTGATACCGGAAGCCGAGGTCGAAGCTGTCGGTGGTTTCGGAATCCGGCTGGAAGTCGTCGGTCTTGTTCGAGAAGAAGAGCGAGTCGTACAGCTCGTCCGTGCCCGGGACCGAGAGGCCCTTGGCATAGTTCCCGAAGATCGACGCATCGCCGAATTCGTACACGGCGCCCACGTTCGGAAGCAGCTTGTCGTACTTGTAGGTAACCGAGATCGGCGGTGCTGCATTCGGATTGGCTGCTTCGTAAGCAGCGGCATCCTGGTTTGCAAAGCAGTCGACGAAGCCCGAAGCACTGGTCGTGTAGCAGAGCTGGTTCAGCTCGCGCTTGAAGAACGGTGCACGCAGGCCGAGCACGGTCGTGAGGTTGCCGAAGCGACCGCGATATTCGCCCGAGACCTGATGCAGCGTCGCATAGGACTGGCGGTTACGCTTGTTCAGTTCGAAACCGTCCGCCGTGATGACCGGATCGTTGACCGGGAAGACGTCGACGATTTCACCGTCGATGCGAGCAATCGAAGTCTGACCGGTCTGACGGTGGTTCGCATCGTCATAGGTGTAGCTCAGGCGAACGCGGTGGTCGGCATTGATCTCGTACGCGAGGTTGGAGATCACGCCAAAACGGTGCGTACGGGTCTGGCTCGGGTCGAAACCGCTGATCTCGTCGAGCATGTCGCCGTCGCCGTTGAGGTCACGGCCGAAGTAGTAACCGCCGCGCAGGAAGCCGGTGTACTGCTGGCCGTTGTACTCGCGGGTACCTTCGAGCAGTTCCTCGTTACCGCCGCCATTGGCCTTCACGTACTGGTAGCTCGGATCGATCGTCAGGATCAGGTCCGGGGTCAGAGTGAAGCGCGACGAACCGCGGATGTTGCCGGTGTTAGACGGATTGTACCGGCGCTCGAACTCGGCACCGCAGCCGTTGACGCCGTCGGGATCGACATAGCCATCGACTGCAACCTGCGCCGGCGTTTCGAACACGCCCGGCACGCTGTCCACGGTGCAGGGATAGTCGATGTTGTAGAAGCGGAAGCTCTCGTCGCCCGCTTCGATCGCATCGATGATGTCGGTGACGAAGAACGAACCGAAGAAGTTGTTGCGGTTCTCGTTATAGTGACCGGCAACGGCAACGAAATCGCCATTGCTGCCGATGTCCTGCCAGATACGGCCGTTGTACTGTTGCTTTTCCACTTCGCCGTAATTGTTGAAGGGGTTGGCGTAGGTCGTGTAGCTGGCCGAAGCGAACGCCTTGGTGCCCATGCCGGTGATGTCGCCGGTGTCGATCATCACGAAACCGCGACCGTAGAGGCGGTCGACACCGATGTTGTCGCCTTCGGGGAAGGTGTCGCCAGCGGTCAGCGTCATAGTCACGCCGAATTCGTCGGCGGGTTCACGCGTACGGATGTTGATCGTGCCGCCGACGGCCGAAGCGGTCGGGCTGTCGACATCGGTAACGCCGAGATTGACGTTGACCGATTCGAGAACTTCCGGGTCGACCTGCTGGTTCGTGTAAAGCGCGTAGTTGCCCGAATCGTTCAGCGGCAGCCCGTCCAGCGTCTGCGAAATACGGCTGTCGTTGAAGCCGCGAATGGTGAAGCTACCGCCCGACGAACCCCAGGGGTCGTTGTTCTGGAAGCTGACGCCGGGGACGAGGTTGACGATGTCGTTGACCGTCTGGCCGGGGCGCTGGCGACGGATGATTTCTTCGTTGAGTTCCTGCTTCGCCTTGGGCGTATCGGGGACTTCGATGCCACCGACGTCCTGATTGCGGGCGCCGGAAACGACGATCACATCGTCTTCGAATTCGACCGAACCGGTCGACTGTGCGGCGGCCGGTGCGGCGACCATTGCGCTGGCGGTGCTGACTACGGAGGCAGCCAGGAGATACTTGAACTTCATGTCAGGAGACCCCTTAAGTGTCCAAATCAAAACTGTGCTCGAGAGAAGCGGAGCCCGGCTAGTCCGGGTTGATTGCCGCAAAGCGTTGGTTTTGTGACAGAGTCAAGACAGTGGTGGCCGCGCGGTTACGCTGCACTTGCGAACGACAGAAAATGCATGCCTTATCAGAGACTTCGCTGTGTTGCGCAAATGCAACGCCGCGTGAATTTTATTGCCTTGCCGCAGTGCAGCATCGATCAGGCTAGGTTGATCTCGCGCAACCGCTGCATGAGGTAGTCGTGGCTGGATATCGCTTCCGGGTGATCGTCCGGGCGCGCCGGATCGATGCATTGCGGCAGGGTTTCAATCACATAGTCCGGCCGGAAATGCAGGAAGAAAGGCATCGAATAGCGCGCCCGATAGGCCGCTTCGCCACGCGGGTTGACGACCCGGTGAGTCGTCGAGCGTAGCCGGCCGTTGGTCAGCCGGTCGAGCATGTCGCCGATGTTCACGACCAGCGCCCCTTCGGGCGGCGCGACGGCTTTCCACTCGCCCTGTGCGGTCAGCAGCTCCAGCCCGGCCTCGTCGGCGCCCAGCAGCAGCGTGATCGTGTTGATATCGCCATGGGCCGCCGCGCGGATCGCGCCTTCGGCTTCTTCGCCCTCCAGCGGCGGATAGCGAAGCAGGCGCATCACCGAATTGCCGTCCTCGACCGTGGCCGCGAAGAAGTCGCGGTCCAGCCCGAGATGCAGGGAAATGCCTTGCAGCACGCGCGCGCCCGCTTCCTCGAAAGCGGCGTAGAGCTCGGTGAAAGTATCGCGGAAGCCGCCGACTTCCTCGGGCCAGACGTTGTCGGCCATATATTCCGCCAGCGCGTGCCCTTCGGGCAGCTCGCGTCCGACATGCCAGAATTCCTTGAGGTCGTGGACCTCGGCATCCTTGGCCTTTTCCGTGCCGAAGGGCGTATAACCGCGCGCGCCGCCGCCGCCGGGGATGTGGTAGGCGCGCTTCACATCGTCGGGCAGCGCGAAGAATTCCTTCGACAGGGCCTCTGCGCGGTCGATCAGTTCCTGCGGGATGCCATGGTCGCGGATGACGGCGAAGCCGTATTCCTCGAAGCTGCGGCCCAGTTCGTCGGCAATGCTTTCGATCGGCTGTGCCAGGGACACAACCGCGATGTCGGTGTTCGATTCGCTCATGACGCGCTCTCTAATACGGCAGGAAGAGTCCCGCCAGCGCCGCGCTCATCAGATTGGCGAGGCTGCCCGCGGCGAGAGCGCGCAGGCCGAGCTTGGCGATGACCGGCCGCTGGTTCGGGGCAAGGCCGCCGGTGACTGCCATCTGGATTGCGATCGAGCTGAAATTGGCAAAGCCGCAGAGCGCGAAGGTCGCAATCGCGCGGCTGCGGTCCGACAGCACGGTAGCGTCCATTGCGCCGAGTTCGATGAAGGCGACGAATTCGTTGAGGACGATCTTCGTGCCGAACAGTCCGCCCGCTGCCCCCGCCTGCTCCCAGGGGATGCCGATCAGGAACATCACCGGCGCAAAGATGAAGCCGAGCAACTGCTGAAAACTGACATCGGGATAGCCGAACCAGCCGCCGATCCCGCCGAGAATGCCGTTGGCCAGCGCGACCAGCGCGACGAAGACCATGACCATCGCGCCCACCGCCACGGCGAGCTTCACGCCGGTCTGCGTGCCTTGCGCGGCGGCTTCGATCACATTGGCGGGCTTGTGCCCTTCCTCGAACGTCTCGGCGACTTCGACTTCGTGCGGCTTCCCGCTCTCGGTCAGGGCAGCCGGTCCTTCGGCGCTGATGCGCGTGGTCGGCAGCTGGACCTCGGCCAGTTCCGCGGCATTGCGGGCGAGATCGCTCTCGTCGTCCGGCATAATGATCTTCGCCATCAGGATGCCGCCCGGGGCCGACATGAAGGCCGCGGCCAGCAGGAACGGCACAGCCTCCGCGCCGATGAAGCTGGCATAGGCGGCGAGGATCGTGCCAGCGACCCCGGCCATGCCGACTGCCATCAGCGTGAACAGGCGGCTGGGTGTAAGCGCGGCAAGATAGGGCCGCACCACCAGTGGGCTTTCCGACTGGCCGACGAAGATGTTCGCTGCGCTGCCCAGCGCCTCGACCTTGCTGATCCCGGTGATCCAGCCGATCGCGCCGCCCACCCAGCGCACCAGCCGCTGCATGATGCCCCAGTGGTAAAGGATGGAGACCAGCGCGGCGAAAAAGATAATCACCGGTAGCGCCGCGATCACGAAAGTATTGGCGAAAGGATTGCCCTCCATCGGACCGAAGATCGCTGTGATGCCCGCCTTGGAATAGTCGAGCAGGGCGATCACGCCGTTGGACATCGCCTGGATTGCCTCGACGCCCCAAGGCGTCCGCAGCACCAGCAGCGCCATGAGCGCCTGCAAGGCAAAGGCCGCGCCGACGACACGCAGCTTGATCCGGCGCTTGCCGGTCGACAGGAGGAAAGCGATCGCCAGGATCGCTAGGATACCGGCGATATTGATCAGGATGGGCTGCACTGCGGACCCCTCTCGCGATGCGACGAATTGCGGATGAAATTGGCCGCTACCTTGCGCGGCGGGTCCGCTTAGTCAATTTTCGCATCTCAAGCCAGCATTCGCTGTCACCCGATTTTCAAGGACGATTTTTCCCCACATGACCGACCAGCCTGCCCATCAGGAACGCGTAGCCGCAGCCTCGATCCCACTCGGCCAGTTCGTTTATCTCGTACTTTACGGCGGGCTGACGGTGATCGCCGGCGTGCTGGCCTTCAAGCAGGTGCAGCTGTGGCCGACCCAACTGGCAGTGGAATCGGGCATCTTCGCCTTCCTCGGGCTGGTGGTCATCTCCAGCACGATCGCCCAGCTTTATGGCGAGAAATTGGCCCGTAAGCTGGTGTGGTGGGGCTTCCTGCCATTGGCGGTCTCGGCGCTGCTTATCTTCCTCGTGCTGTCGCTGCCCGCATCCCCGGACATGGTCGAATTTCGCGGCGCAGACCTCGATGCGTTCAACACCGTGCTGGCGCAGACGCCGCGCATCATGGCGGCCGGGCCTGCGGCTTACATCGTGTCGCTCCTGCTCAATGTCTGGATCTTCTCGCGCCTGCGCGGTTCGGGCGAGGACAATACGATCGGCTTGATGGTCCGCGGCGCGATCGCCAGTGCGCTAAGTCAGGCGATCGATTCGGTAATTTTCGTGACACTTGCCTTCTATGGCGAGTTCGACATCACACCGCTGCTGATCGGGCAGGTGATCGCCAAGGTGACCCTCAGCATCGTGCTGGTGCCGTTCCTGATCACTGGCGGCGTCGCACTGGCCCGCAGGCTGGACAAGCGCAGCTTCTAGACCTTCAGGGCCGGTCGATCCCGTCGACGAGATCGTCGTCGAGATGGTCGCCATGCAGCACGGATATGTCGCCGGTCGTCTCGAGCACGACCGCCCTCACTTGTCCCATATCCAGCACGTTGGCCTCGCGCAGTTTCGCGATGATGTCATCCTTAGCGACGCGCGATGTCTCGAGCGCGTTATCGATGAACTTGCCCTCCCACATCAGGAAGATCGGCCCGTTCTGGATCGCCTGTTCGAAGTTCTCCGATTGCTGGCGCAGCTTGGCGATGATGAATTGCAGCCCGAAGAGCGCCGCCAGAGCGGCCAATGTCTGAACGAAGGCCGGCCACTCGCTCGCTTGAACAGCGCCCGCGAGGAGCGAACCCGAAGCGACCGTTACGACGAAATCGAAGTTCGTCATCTTCGAAAGTGATCGCAAGCCGATCATTCGGATCACCAGCGTGACCCAAATTATGCCGATAAGCGAGAGGACGACCGCACGAGTGGCTATATCCAGCCAGGTTTCTTCGAAGAACATGCCTGCCTAATGCGCGGGCAACTGATTTCGGTCCGAAAACCGATAAAGATCAGGTCGAACAGCTCGCTCCGCCTAATACGCAGAAGCGCGCACAGTGGGGATGGTTGAGCGGCACGTCGCGACTTGACTCTTCCAGAGTCGCGCCGAGATCGAAGCCCGGGTCATGCGGGATGAGCGTGCAGGCGACCACGCGCGGCGCAGCTTCGCCTTTGCGGTGGACGATCATGCGGCTGGTGGCGCACATGATGTCGGAGGGCGATTTGCCGAGGATATCCCAGCAGGCGGTGGTGATCTCGGCAATGTCCTTGTCTGCGTCCATTTCCGGGAACAGGACCAGCCGCGCAGGGTCGCGGGGGTCGATCGCGATGTTCTCGACGTCGAACAGGGCGGCATAGGCGTTGCGCGCCTCGACCTCCCCTTCGCCCGGCAGCAGCCGACCGGCGACCGCAATCGAAAATCCGTTCTCCGACAGCCAGCGCAGGCCGTCGATAGCGGGCTCCCACGTCCTCGCACCACGCTCGGCCTCGTGCACGGCCTTGCTGTGATGATCGAGACTGACGCGCAGGGTCAGCTTCGCTCCGAAGCGTTCGCGCAGCTCGATCAGCGCCGCCTCGTGCCGTCGCATCGGCTTCATCGCATTGGTCAGCACCAGCGCCTCGAAGCCTCGCGCCAGCGCATCTTCCAGCATGGGGAGCATGTCCGGGTTCATGAACGGCTCGCCGCCGGTGAACCCGATTTCGCGCGCGCCCATCGCCTGCGCCTCGTCGAGAAAGCGCGCTGCGTGGTCCGCGCTGAGATAGACCAGTGCATCGTTCGTCGGGCTGCTTTCTATATAGCAGGTCGCGCAGGCGAGATTGCACAGCGTCCCGGTGTTGAACCACAGCGTGTCGAGTTCGGTCAGCGCGACACTGGCGCGCGTCTCACCCGCCGCTGTTATTCGCGGATCACTGAATTTCTCGCGTGGCAGCGGCGCGGCCTCCACGACAAAAGGCGACGGCCCGCTCGGCGCGGTGCGGCTCTTGCTGCGCGAAGCCATCAGGCGAAGGTGCGCCGCATCTTGGCGACGAAGCCGGCGTATTTCTTCGGCAGGCTGCCGAACACAGTTGGCTCCCATGCGCTGAAGGCCGCCGCCTTGGAAATCTCGCTGCGCGTCGGATAGCTGATGATCGCACTGCCGAGCGCGAAAGTGCTGCTCTTGCCGCTGATCGTCTGGGTGAAGGGCAGCAGCAATTCGCCCGCATTCTTGCCGACGATGCTGACGCCGAGAACCTTCTTGCCCTTCAGCACCATCTTCATGTGCCCCTTGGTATAACCTTCCGCGATGGCACGCTCGTTCTCGGAAAACTCTTCCTTCACGACGGTCACGGCATCGCCATGTTTGTCGCGCGCCTCCGCCTCGGTCAGGCCGATCTGCGCGACTTCGGGCTCGGTATAGGTGCACCACGGCAGCGCGCTGAAATCGACCTTGGTCGGCAAGCCGGTGACGATTTCCAGCGCCACGTTGGAGCCCTCGTAACCCGAAACATGCGTCAGCCGCGGCCCTTCGCGGCAATCGCCGATGGCGTAGATGCCCTTCACCGAAGTGCGGCGGCGCTCGTCGGTCTTGAAGCCGTTCTTGCCGGTTGCGATTCCGATCTCCTCGGCACCGAAGCCGGAAACGCGCGCCGTACGACCGACGGCGACCAGCAGATGGCTGCCGGTGATCGTCTCGCAACTGTCGGTATGCACCGTCACGCTGCCCTCGCCGCCTTCTACCTTCGTGGCCGAGCCTTTCACGAAGCGCACGCCCTCCGACGTCATGACATCGACCACGACAGCGACCGACTCCGGATCGTCGCGGCCCATCGGCTCCCCCGGTTCGATCACCGTCACCTCGCTGCCAAGGCGGCGAAAGCTCTGCGCCATTTCCATGCCGATGACCCCGCCGCCGATGATGATCAGATGGCCGGGTTGTTCGGTCAGGTCGAAGAGGTTTTCGTTGGTTAGATAGGGTACGGTGTCGATACCCTCGATCGGCGGCACCAAAGGGGCCGAGCCGGTCGCGATGACGATCCGCGGCGCGCGCAAGGTGCGTCCTGCAACCTCGACGGTCTGCTTGCCGGTAATCCGGGCGGTGCCAAGGAACACTTCGCAGCCCATTTCCTCGAAGGTTTCCTTCGAATCGTGATGCTCGATCCCGGCGATTGCATCGTGGATGTGCTTGTGAACGCCGGACCACTCCACCTGCGGGGCAGCCAGCGTCACCCCGAACCGCTTTTCCTCGCGCGCTTCGGCCGCACGTTTGGCGGCAGAGATCAGCGCCTTGGAGGGAACGCAGCCGTTATTGAGACACTCGCCGCCCATCTTGTGGCCCTCGATAAGCGCCACATCGAGGCCGAACAGCGCGCATCCGCCTGCAGCGGTGAGGCCCGCGGCGCCGCCGCCGATCACGATAACGTCATGGGTGAATTTCATCGCTTGTCCCGTAACCCAATACGCCTAGGAAGCGAACTCTTTCGCAATCCCCCCGGCAGTCCATGGGAAGGCATTCGTCATCGCAAGCACTCTGGTTACAGGCGCCGCCGGCCTATTGGGCGGAGAGGTTTGCGCGCGGCTGATCGCTGCGGGCCATCGCGTCACGGCGCTGGTCCATCGCACGCCCGATGTGCGCGCGAACGATGGCTCAGCGGTTCCCGCGCGCACGTTGACGGGCGACGTGTCCCAGCCGCGATTCGGCTGGGACGACGAGTTGTTCGCGAAAGTCGCGGAGGCACATGATCTGGTAATCCATTGTGCCGCGACGGTGCGTTTCGGTCTCGACGAAGCGGACTACCGCGCCGTGAATGTCGATGGCGTCGCGCATATGCTGGAGCTTGCGCAGGCCGGCGAGATGGCCGTGCTTCATGTGTCCACCGCTTATGTCTGCGGCGCGCGCGACGGGGTAATCCGCGAAGACGATCCGCTACCCGACGGCGGCTTTGCCAATGGGTACGAGGCGAGCAAAGCGGCGGGCGAGCGCTTGGTGCGCGCGAGCGATCTGCGCTGGGCGATTGTGCGCCCCTCGATCGTGGTCGGCGAGCATGACAGCGGAGCGATCCGCCAGTTCGACACCACCTATGCCGCCTTCAAGCTGATCGCCGAGGGTCGGGTGAAGCACATGCCGGCCCGCGCCGGAGCGACGCTGGACTTCGTGCCCATCGATCACGTGGCGAAAGGCATCGTGACCATTGCCGCGAATCTCGGCGGGACTTCGGGCGCGAGCAGCGGCGGGACCTTTCATCTCGTGGCGGGACAGCCGGTACCGGTGGCCGACTTCACCGGCGCGATCGGCGCCTACTCGCAATTTCACGAACCCGAGCTGTTCGCGCCCGAAAAATTCGACCCGGCGACCCTCCCGGCTATCGAGCGACGGCTCTTCAAACGGATCGCGGGGCTCTATGCCAGCTACTTCCAGCGCGACCCGCATTTCGACGACAGCGCCTTTCGCCAGCTTGGCGGAGAGGCCTGTCCGGCGACCGGCAAACCCTACATCCATCGCCTGATCGACTATTGCATCGAAGCGGACTTCCTGCCGAACGCCTAGCGCACGTCAGGGTAATGCTTCGCCATCCTGTCGCGCAGGCCGAAGGCCCAGAGCATGCCGACCTTGAAATAGATCCAGTTCGCCTTGAGCGGACCCCAGGCGGCAATCCTGCGATCCGATGTCTCCACCCAGCGCGGCACCAGCTTGATCCGCCCGAGCCTGGCAAATTTCACACAGAGATCGGCTTCCTCCATCACCGCATCGCCCGGCGTGCAGCCCCCGAGGCGTCGAAAGTCGTCGCGCCGGAAAAACATCGCGTGATCGCCGAACAGCAGGCGCACTCCGCGAAAAAACAAATGCGGCCGGGTGATGAGCGGCGCGTACCAAGTCTTGATCCAGTTATGCGCCGTGGTGAACCAGCGGGTCTTGTGCGGCCCCTTGATCAGCGGCGTGAAGCTGGCGAGCGCGATGCGCTTGTCGGCCAGCGTCTCCTCGATCACGGCGACCATGTCCGCGGGCGGCAGCGTGTCGGCATGGAGGACGCAGACGTTGTCGCCGATCGCTTCGGCGACCCCGAGATTGATCTGCCGCGCCCGGCCCCGCTCACCGGAGATCACGCGCCAGCCGGCAGCTTGCGCGAGTTCGACCGTCGCATCGCTGCTGCCGCCGTCCACCAGCACGATCTCGGCAGGCCGGGGGTCGAGGCTGGCAAGCCGTTCGACCAGCGCAGGCAGTGCCGCTTCCTCGTCCAGCACCGGCACGACGATGCTGGTGCTCACTGAAGTTCCGGCCAGCTGGCAAGGTCTTCGGGCGTGTCGATATCCGAAAGCTCGGGCAGCACCGCCGGGCCCAGGCCGCGAGCCGCAAGCCTCGCCAGCGTTTCGGCGAAGACGGTCGACGTGCTCCATTCCATGTCGGCGAAGAGCCACGGCAACTGCTCGCGAAAGCCGATCAAATAGTAGCCGCCATCGGTCGCAGGACCGATCACGACCGACCGGTCGTCCAGCGCGCCCGCAGCGGCACGGATCAGGGGTGCGGTCATGCCCGGACAGTCGCTCCCGATAATGAGCGACGGCCCCTCAACCCGCGCCATGCGCTCGCCGAGATCGCCCGGACCTTGCTCGACGACTTGGATATCCTCGCCGTAAAGTTCGCGGAATGCCGCGCATTCGCCGCCAGTCACTCGCAGCTGGAACGGCAGGCCACTGGTCTTCGCCTCTTCCACCGTGCGATTGAGCAGCCGGGCATAGAGCCGTGCTGCGCCTTCCTCGCCAAGCGCCGGGATCAGCCGCGTCTTCGCCTTTCCGGGGACCGGCAGGCGAGCGAAGATGACGAGTTTGGGGGAACGGCCCGGATCAGCCACCGGAGGCTGCGTCTCGTGCCAGGATCCGCGCAAGATCGGCGCCGAAGCCCTTCACGATCGCTTCGCGCATTTCGGTGTCCATCACATCGAAGGTGATTGGGTCGTGCTGCGTACCGGAGGCTTCCGTAACCAGCACGTCGAGCTGCGTCGGCGATGCGATCGTCACCGCCAAGTTTGTCGCGGGGTCGCCGCCGGCTTCAGCAAACCCTTGCAACAGCGCGACGCAAAGCGCTGCCTCGCTCATCCCTGCCTTCTCGGCGTTTTCGACCGTGCAGGCCGCGCGTTCTTCCGCCACTTCGTAAGCCCCTTCGCTGGCCGCGCAGCCGGTGGTCGCAAGGAGCAGGGCGAGCGGGATGGTCGTATTCATGAGCGCATTGTCGCCGCTCGGACCCGGACTTGCAAGCCGCCCCGCAATGCTCGCGTTCTATTCGCGGAACGCACGATCGCTGAAGCGGCGCAGCGGGGTCAGGATGTATTGTAGCACGGTCCGCTTGTCGCCAAGCAGGCTGACATCCGCGACCATGCCGGTGCCGATCTCGAGGTCGCCGTCGACATTGGGGATCGAATCCATCTCGGTCCGCACGCGCACCAGATAGAAAATCTCGCCGCTGCGCTCGTCGACAATCGAGTCGGGCGAGATGGTGACGACCTTGCCGTCGAGGCTGCCGTAGATCGTCTGGTCGAACGCCGTGATGCCGACTTTCGCGTCCTGCCCGATCCGCACGGTGCCGATGTCCTGCGGGCGGATGCGGACTTCGACCAGTAGCGCATCGTCGGTCGCGGTGATCTCGACCAGCGGCTCGCCCGGAGAGACCGCACTGCCGCGCGTATTTACCAGCACGCGATTGACCGTGCCCGTCACCGGCGACCGCAAGGTGGTGCGCGCGAGCCGCTCTTCCAGAGCCGGCAAGGTTGCACTCCGTGCCCCCAGTTCCGCCTGCGCAGCGGCGAGTTCATTCGCCGATTGCGCGCGCCAGTCGCGCAGCGTCCGGTCGAGATTCGCCTGCGCTTCGTACACCTGTGCCTGCGCGCGCCCGATGCTGGCGCGGGCTCCTGCGAGCTGCGCTTCGGCGCTCGTCGCCTGCCCTTCCGCGCGCACCAGCGAGAGGCGCGGTTCAATACCCTGATCGACCAGTGGCCTCAGAAGATCGGCTTCGGCACGGGCGGCCTGCGCTTGGCTCGCGAGCGAATCCGACTGGCGTTCCGCTTCGGTCACCTGCTGCCGCGCCCGGGCAAGCTGCGCACGCGCGCCTGCCAGCGAACTTTGCAAATTGGCCTGGCGCGAGGCGTACAGCGCGCTTTCGATGCTGCGCTGCCGGGCTGCTTCCTCGTCCGCCGGTGCCGGGAAGCTTGGCGCGCGACCAGCCAGCTCGGCCTCCAGCCGCGCGACTTTCATTTCCAATGCCCCCGCCGTGGCGGAGGTGCTGCCGAGATTCGACCCCGTCTCCGTCGGGTCCAGCCGCAGCACGGGGTCGAGCGCTTCGACCTGCTGGCCGGTGGTGACGAAAATTTCTTCGAGAACCCCGCCTTCGAGGCTGGAAACGATCTGGAGCTCGTTGCTCGATATCACGCGCCCCTGCCCGCGCACGGTGCGGTCGATTTCCGCCAGTGCCGCCCAGATGAGGAAGACGACGAAAAAGACGACGATCGCCCAGAACAGCCAGCGCGAGACGCGGCGCGGTTCGAGATTGTCGATGAACCGCTCGACGCGGCCCTCTTCGCGCTCGGGCATTTGGCCGGGCATCGGCTGATGCTGAGGCTGGCCTTCGGTCGTCTCGTCCACCGGATCCTCGCGCGCGCTCATGTCGGTTTCACTGCCTTGGACGTCACTGCCGTAGTGACGTGGCCGCTGGTCGGATTGCCCTGCTGGCGCGACCCTTCGGCGAGTTTCGCCAGCACTGCATCGCGCGGCCCGTCGGCGCGGATCTTTCCCTCATCGACCACGATGATCCGGTCGACCAACGCGAGCAGCGGTTGTCGATGGGTGACGACCACAAGCGTGCGGTCGGTCAGTTCGTCACGCAGGCGCTCGATCAGATCGGCTTCCGTCTGGGCATCCATCGCGCTGCTGGGTTCGTCCATCACCAGCACCGGTGGCCGCCCAGCTAACGCGCGGGCGATGGCGATCGACTGGCGCTGCCCGCCGGACAGCCCTTCGCCGCGATCGACCAGACGCAAATCGTATCCGCGCGGGATTCGGCTGGCGAAGATGTCGGTGCCAGACACGCGGCTGGCGCGCAGCATTTCCTCGTCGTCGACATTGGGCCGGCCGAGGGCGATATTCTCGCGGATCGTACCGGAGAACAGCGCCGGTTCCTGTAGCACCGACCCCACCGAGCGGCGCAGCGAATTGGGATCGAGCTGGGCGATGTCGATCCCGTCGAACAGCACCATGCCGTCCTGCGGGGGATAGAGGCCCAGCATCATGCGCGCGAGCGTTGATTTGCCGGACCCGACACGGCCGAGCAGCGCAACTTTCTCGCCGGGCCGGATCGTCAGGCTGACGCTGTCGAGCGCCTTGGTCGCGGCACCGGGGTACTGGAAGCTGACATTGCGCAACTCCAGCTCGCCGCGCGTCCGGTCGATCACGATGGCATCGCTGCCCGGCCCTTCGGGCGGCCGCTCCATCAGCGCGCGGATCTGGCGATAGGCGGTGCGGGTGGCGGTAAGGCGCGAAACGAGCTGAGAAATCTGCGCAAGCGGCGCAATGGCCCGCCCGGCGAGGATCGAGCAGGCGATCAGCCCGCCCATCGTCAGGCGGTTGTCGGCCACGGAAAACACGCCGACGATCACGACACCGGCATAGGAAATCGTGCCTGCCGAGGTGGCGAAGGTGGTCCCGATGCTGGAGATCAGGCGCTGCTGGAGCGAGATATGCGCGTGGTCGCCCAGCGCCCGCGTCCAGCGGTCCTCGAATAGATTGCGCGCCCCGGCGGTCTTCACCGCCTCGATGCTGCCGATCGTCTCGACCAGCACCGACTGCTTGAGCAGCCCCTCGTCCATCGCCCTAGCGGCCAGGCGCTGCTGCGTGGGGTGCACTGCGAGGCCGACGAGGATCACCAGCGGGACCATCAACGCGGGCACCAGCACCACCCAGCCCCCGATCAGCGCGACCACGGTCAGCGTGATGAAGATGAACGGCACGTCGACTACGGCCGCCAGCGTCGCCGAGGCGAAGAAATCGCGCAGCGTTTCGAGTTCGCGCATCAGCCCGGTCAGCTGGCCGGTCGAACCCTTGCGCAGCTCCAGCCGCATTTCGATCAGGCGCTCGAAGACCGTTTCGCCCACATCCTTGTCGATATTGGTGCCCGCGTGATCGACGAAATAGGCGCGCAGCAGCTTGAGCGCGAAGTCGAAGATTACGATGATCGCGAGGCCGATCGAGAGCGCCGCCAGCGAGGTGAAGGCGCTGTTGGGAATGACCCGGTCGTACACCGTCATCGTGAACAGCGCGGTGACGAGGCCGAAGATGTTGATCAGCGTCGCGGCGATGGCGACCTTGGAATAGGTGCGCCAGTTCGCCTTGATCGGCTCCATGATCCAGTCGGCAAGCCGCTTTTGCGGGACGTCGACGATCCGCTCTTCGCTCATGGCTGGCCCTCCATGTCGAACTGTTCGAGCAGGCGTCCTGTGCGCGCCAGCAGGACATAGCGCGAGGCGTCGAGCTGGGTCAGCCCTTCGATATAGGCGATGGCGGCAGACAGATAGGCGCTTTGCGCGTCGGCCACGTCGAACAGCGTGCCGCGCAGCGCGGCGAAGCGGCGGAAGACCACGTCGCGGGTCTGCCGGGCGGAGACATAGGCAGCTTCCAGCGCGACCAGCTGCTGCTCCAGCGCCTGCACGTCGGCCCAGATGATCGCGGCATCGCGCTCGCTTTCCTGGCGGATGCGGTCGGCCGTCGCCTCTGCGGCGGCGGAGCGGGCGCGTGCCTGATCGTCTCGCGCCAGCGCGCCGCCGAACAGGCGATAACGCAGGTTCAGGCTACCGCGGACGTCGTAGTCTTCCTGATCCTCGAACACGCCATAGCGGCCGGCATCGACCCGCGCGGTCAGCTTCGGGGCCTGGCTGGCCCAGCTGTTACGCACATCAATCCGTGCGGCTTCGGCAGCGGCTTCGGCGCTCTTGACCGCAGGCGCTTCGCTGGCGGCCATCACGGCGTAGTCGCGGCTGATCCGCATGTCCGACAATACCGGAGGGCGCTGCAACAGGGGCGGCGGCGGCACGCCGGTAAGCTCGGCGAAGCGCGCCTCTGCCGAAGCCAGCCGCCGCTCGAATTGCGCCAGGCGGATTTGCCCGTCGGCCCGCAGGGTTTCCACCCGCGCTCGGTCCGCAGGCGCGTTGACGCCCTGGGCAATGCGCTTGTCGAGGGCCTCGTCGATGCCGTCCTGCGCTGCAAGATAGCCCTCGGCGAGGCGGCTTAGCGACTGGTAGGCGAACACGCTGTACCAATTGGTCACGACATCGTTGACCAGGCCCGTGAGCGCTGCGTCGCGTTCGTATCCAGCCGCTCGCAGACGCGCTTGCGCGGCGAGGATGGCGCCGTTGACGGCACCCCAGTCGAAGATCGTGTACTCCACGGCCGCAGTCGCATCGGAGCGCTCGCGGGGGCGCGAGCGTTCGAGCAGGTTGAAGGGATCGTCGCCGAAATTGCGCGTGATGGTCTTGTAGGTCGTGAAGTTGAGATCAACCGTCGGGAAGTGTCCGGCTTCCGCCTCGTCTACCTGCGCTTCGGCCAGATCGACCTGGGCCTCGACCTCGCGGCGCGAGGCATTGGCTTGCAGCGACGATGCCACGATCCGCCGGAAAAGCTCTGGATCTGCCGCACTGTCGGCAAGGCCGAGAATGGGGTCGGCACCGAAATCGAGCTGGAGCGGGCTCTCGCCGGGGTCGGGAAGTTCGGTGACTTCCGTGACGGTCGGCAGGCTCACGCCCGGATCGGGTAGTTCCGTCGCGTTCTGATCGTCTGGCAGTGCGTCTTCCTGCTGCGAGGCAAGCGCAGGCGAAGCGCTCACCATCAAGGCGAGCGAGACCCCAGCCAAAATCCGGCCCTTCAGATACTTAACTCCGTCCACGGCCATGCTCTTTAGCACCGGATCGATTTAAGAACACCCGAAACTCCGCGACGCGAGATCGGTCGTGCGCCATGCAACGCGCGATTTCTTTTAAGCGAGAGGATGAAAGGTGGTGAGCCGTGCTGGGTTCGAACCAGCGACCTACTGATTAAAAGTCAGTTGCTCTACCGACTGAGCTAACGGCCCGACCACGGTGGGCCACCTAGGCATGCGGCGGGAGGCGGTCAAGCGGCTCTTGTGTTTCTCTACGAACACACGCGATCGGGCCGCCGCGATCAAGTCGCGCGCGCTGCGAGCTGGCGCAGGGTAAGCCCCGTAAGCGGGTCGCGCCAGCTAGGTGCGATGTGCGCTGCCGGGGTGAGCACGAAGGGCCGCTCGCGGAAGGTCGGATGCGGGATCGCCAGGTCCGGCGACCCCCAGATGCCACCGCTCCACAGTACCACGTCAAGATCCAGCGTGCGGGCCCGCCAGCGTTGGCCCCGCCTCTTCCGGCCGAACTCCCGCTCGGCTGTCTGCAGCAGTACCAGCATGTCTGGCGGAGAAAGCGGGCTCGCGACCAGTATCGCGGCATTGGCATAACGCCGCTGCGACGGGCCGACCGGCACGGTTGCGATGGTCGGAGATCTTGCCAGCACGTCCATCTCGCTGTCCGCCAGACTTTCGATTGCCGCGTCCAGCACCGCGCGCGGCCCGCCTACGCCGGACAGCCGCATGTTCGACCCCAGCGCCACGATATAGCGATGTCCGCTTGCCTCGCTCATGCCCCAGCCCTAGCGTCGCGCACCGCCCTTGGGAACGGGCCGGAGCGAAGGGGAGACAGGTATGCGTAAACTGATGCTGGCACTTGCAGCGGGAGCCGCGGTCTGCGCGCCCCTCGCCGCGCAAGACACGAACGCGGTCGAACAGCGCACCGAGCACCAGCAGATGATGCGCGCGCTCTATGCCGACATCATCGCCTTCCGCACCGCGCGCGGACACCAGCGGATGGACGAGATGGTCGCCTATCTGGTCAGGCGGCTGTCCGAAGCGGGTTTTGCAGCCGAGGACCTTATGGTGACCGATTACGATAGCGAGGGCGAGCCGACGCAGGGGCTCGTCGTGCGCTATCCCGGCAATGGCGCGTCGGGCAAGAAACCCATCGTCATGCTCGCACATATGGACGTAGTCGATGCGCTGCCCAAGGACTGGGATCGCGCGCCGTTCACGCTGACCGAGGAAGACGGCTATTTCTACGCCCGCGGCACGCAGGACAACAAATACGGCGTCGCCAATCTCACCGGCACCTTCATGCGGCTGAAGCAGGAAGGCTGGGTGCCGAACCGCGACCTCTACCTCGTGTTCTCCGGCGACGAGGAAACCGGCATGATTTCGACCCGTGCGCAGGCAAAGTGGGTCGCGGAGAATGTGGACCCCGCCTATGTCCTCAATTCGGACGCAGGCGGCATCGGGCTGGCCGACGATTTCTCTCCGCTGGCGCAGCAGGTCCAGCTGGCCGAGAAGACATATGTTACCTTCGACCTCACGGTGACCAATTCCGGCGGCCATTCCTCTCGCCCGCGCAGCGACAATGCAATCTACGAGCTGGCTGCCGCGCTGACGAAGATCGCCGACCATCGCTTTCCCGTGCGCGAGAGCGAGCTCACCCGCAGCTATTTCGCGGCGCTGGGCCGGAGCGTGCCTGGCGCGCTCGGCGATGCGATGACGCGCTTTGCCGAAGACCCGAGCGATGCCGAAGCCATCGAGATCATCCGCGCCGATCCCGGCTTCGTCGGCACGCTCGGCACGACCTGCGTCGCGACCATGCTGGAGGCCGGACATGCCGAAAACGCTCTGCCGCAATCGGCCAGCGCCGCGGTCAATTGCCGGGTGTGGCCGGGCGAGGGCGTCGATAGCGTGAAGGCGACGCTGGCCGAGGTCATCGGCAATCCCGACGTCGCGATCACCCAGCGCGCAGAGGCAACCGAGAGCGGCATGAGCAGCTTTCCCGACGAAGTCCGCGTGGCGCTGGCCAAATCGCTGGCGGCGCGCTTCGGGCGCGAAATCCCGATGATCCCGAACATGTCCTCGGGCGGCACGGACGGCATGCATTACCGGACGCTGGGCTACGACACGATCGCCATCGGTGCGGGAGCCAGCCGACCGGAGGACATCTACTCCCACGGCCTCAACGAACGCATGCGGGTCGACGCCTTCTACGACGGGCTCGACCACTGGTCGATCATCCTGAAGGAACTGGCGGGCAGCTAGAAAACGTCGTTGGGCACGGTGTCGCCCGAGATGTCGCCGAGCGACACGCGCCGCCGCCGCTTCACGAAACCCTTGCGTTCGATCTCGAACGGCACGGCGATGTCCTTCGCATAGTTCGACGCGCGCAGCCGGACGGACATACGCTGGTCGTCGCCCCCTTGCAGGACGATGGCCGAGGCGACGATCGTCCCCTCACCTGCGCGCGTCCGCAACATCGCCGTCAGCCGCTCGAGCACATCCGCGCTGCCGTCGACCGGCGCGGTTTCGAGCATGGCCACATTGTGGATCATGCCGTTGGCGCGCATCTCGAAGACAAGCGGGAAGAAGTGCCCGTCCTTCTCCATCCGCGCCACGGCGGCTTCCAGCGCGGCGGTAAAGAGCCGGTCGAGGGCGCTTTGGTTGATCCCTGCCGTCACGAGCCCGCTCAGATATCCTCGGCGATGCGCCCGTAGAGCTGCGGTCGCCGGTCGCGGAAGAAGCCCATGCCCGCGCGGTGGATCGCGGCCTGGTCGAGATCGAGCGTCGCGACCAGCACGCCGTCCTCCTCGCGACCGAATTCCACCAGCTTGTCGCCCCATTCGTTGGTGATGAAGCTGTGGCCGTAAAAGTCGGCATTGCCTTCCTTGCCGATCCGGTTCGCCGCGATCACCGGCATGCAGTTCGAGACGCTGTGCCCCTGCATGGCGCGCTGCCACATGCGGCTGGTGTCGAATTCGGCGTCATAGGGTTCGGAGCCGATTGCGGTCGGGTAGAACAGCAGCTCGGCCCCCATCAGCGCCATCACGCGTGCCGCTTCGGGATACCACTGGTCCCAGCACACGCCGACTCCAATGCGCGTCCCCATGACGTCCCACACCTTGAACCCGTCGTTGCCGGGGCGGAAATAGTACTTCTCCTCATAGCCCGGCCCGTCGGGAATGTGGCTCTTGCGATAGGTGCCCATGATCTCGCCGTCGGGGCCGATCATGGCGAGCGTGTTGTAATAGTGGTGTCCGTCGCGCTCGAAGAAGCTGGTCGGGATGGCGACTTTCAGCTTGGCCGCCAGCTTGCGCATCGCGATGACAGAGGGATGCTCCGCCTTCGGGCGCGCGCGGGCGAACAGCGCCTCGTCCTCGACCTGGCAGAAATAGGGGCCAGCGAAGAGCTCGGGCGGCAGGACGATTTCGGCCCCGCGCGCGGCGGCCTGTTCGACCATTTCGCCGACTGCGGCGATATTGGTCTGCTCGTCGTCGCTGCCGAGCGGCAGCTGGAGGGCGGCGACGGTAATGTCTCTCATGTTGGATGGACTATTTCTCCCGCAGCGCGAAGTCCACCTGGATATAGACATTGCTGCGCGTGGTGCCGACCATCATGCCGCCTTCCTCGGGGCGCGGCCCCGTGCTCACCGGTGGCGGGGGCGGCGGCGCTGCCGGCGAGGTGCGCTGGACCATCGCCTCGTTCATCGCCTCCGCACCGCGCAGCCAGGTCTGGCCCTGCTGGCCGCCGGCATCGCGAATATAGAGCACCCGGCTGACTTCCATTCCCGCCGCCTCGGCATAGGCTTCCGCCCGCTGCCGCGCCGCCTTGTAGGCGTCGGCATAGGCGAGATTGGCGGTGGCTTCGGGATCGCTCATCGTCAGGCTGGGGCCGGACAGGACATTCGCGCCTGCTTCGGTCACGGCGGTGACGGCGGCGCCCGCACGGTCGGGATCATCCATCGTCACCTCGACCACATTCATCGCCCGGTACTGCCCCTCGCGGTCGCCATATTCGATCCGGCCGACGTTGACGCTCTGCGTCTGGATGTCCTCCTCTGCGACGCCGAGTTCGCGCAGGGCCGTGACGATCTCGGCGATCTTTTCGGCATTGGCCTCGCTGGCGGAGGTGGCATCGCGGCTGAATGTCTCGATCCCTGCGCGGAATTGCGCGCGGTCGGGGCGGCTTTCCGCCTGCCCGCTGGCGCTGACCGAGAGCAGGGTCTCACCGTGGTCGACACCGCGCGCGTCGTCGGCCCGCTCACAGGCGGCGAGAGCGAGTGGGGCAGCGGCGAGAGCCAGATAACGAACGCTAATCATGGACAAATCCCTCGATGTAATAGTGTTACATCGAGGGATTTGCACGTACCGGATGAATGCCAGCTTACAGCTGTGGCAAACCGGTCAGTCGCGCTTGCGGAACAGCAGCGTCATGCGGTCGCTTTCACCCAAGTCGCGGGTTTGCGCGTCCATTGCATCGTCACCGCCGAGCGAGGGCGGCATCATCCAGACGCCCCCTTCCCAATTTGCCGGATCGCGAGGATTAGCATTGACCTCGCTGCTGTCGACCAGCTCGAAGCCCAGCGCTTCGACATAGCCGATGACATCGTCCTGCCGCAGATAACCCTTCGAACCGTTCGCATAATCCGCGCTGGCATCCGCCGGTGCGCGGTGCTGGACGATGCCGAGCATGCCGCCGGGCTTCAGCAGGTCGCGCATCTTCTTCAGCTCGCTGTCAGCGTTATTCCAGCGCATCAGGTTGTGCATCATGCGAACCACCAGCACCCGGTCGAGCGTCCCCGCTTCGCCTTCGGGAACCGCATCGAGCGTCATCGCGGAGAAGTTCTCGGCCGGGAGCCCGGTGAATTCGGCAGCTTCTGCGGGGAAGCCGGAAGCGCCGGCGCGAATGCGCTGTTGCGCTTCTTCGTTGAAAGGTCCGCTCGTGGGATCGAAATAGAGGCCGACAAGCTGCCCTTCGCCGCCCAGATAATGTCCCAGCACGCGCGTGTACCAGCCGCCGCCGGGAGCGTACTCGCCCACTTTCATGTCGGGTTCGACGCGGAAGAAGGCGAGTGTTTCGGCCGGGTGGCGGAACTGGTCGCGTGCGCGGTCGTCGGCACGGCTGGGGTGATTGATCGCGCCCGAGATAGCTTCGGCATGGGTTGCCGCGAAAGCGTCCGCGTCGGGCAATTCGTGATGATCGGCCATGGCGGGCACGGCAAGGGCCAGGGCGGCGGTGGCAAGCAGGATACGCATACTGTCTCTCCCGGAAAATCGATGCGCGCTTCCTGCACCGCCCGCCAGTGGATGACAAGGCGTGAGGCACTTCCTATCTCTGGCTCAAAGGAGATTACGATGAGCGAGACACAACAGGCGATCGTGGCGGGTGGATGCTTCTGGTGCACCGAGGCGGTGATGAAGGACGTCATCGGCGTGCATGAGGTCGAGAGCGGCTATATCGGCGGCGACGTGCCCGATCCGACCTACAAGCAGGTCTGCACCGGCAGCACGGGCCATGCCGAGGGCGTGCGCGTGACCTTCGATCCCGACGCGATCAGCCTCGGCCAGCTTTACGACGTGTTCCTCGGTACGCATGACCCGACCCAGCTCAACCGGCAGGGCGGCGATGTCGGCACGCAATATCGCAGCGCGATCTTCCCGCTCGACGATACCCAGCGGGCCGAGGCCGAAGCGGCGATCGAGCGCTGGAATGCCGACCACGACGGCCAGAGCGCGGTCACGACCATCGAGACCGGCGAGTGGTATCCGGCGGAAGACTACCACCAGGAATACTGGGAGGGCGAAGGCCAGCGAAACCCCTATTGCCAGGCGGTGATCCCGCCCAAGCTGATGAAGTTGCGCAAGAGCTTCCAGAAATACCTCAAGGAAGACGCCTGAGCGACAGACCCGATGCCAGGACCGCATGGCAAGGCCTTTACCTGCGACCATGTCGTCCACGATGACGGCAGCGTAGAGTTCGCCTGCTCGCGAGATGTGAGCGCCTGGCCGTGGGCGGCGCTCCACCCGCATCACCCCGGTGCGATCCAGGCGCTGAGCTATTGGGTGAGCGTGGAATGCGCCGCCGCGCTCGGCACCTGGGACCCCGACAAATGGTCCGCGCTGACCTGGACGCGCTGGGAATGCGGCGATTTCGATATCGGGGCCTATGCCAGCGGAACCTACCGCCGCACGACGATCGACGGGAAAGAGAGTTTCTCGATCGACTTCGCGGATGCCGAGGGGCGCCATATCTGTCGCCTCGACGGGCGTGGCGTGGTTTTCCGCACCCGCGACTTCGAGAGCTGGCGCAAAGGCGACAAGGCGGCCGCACCGCAGATCAGTTCCGACGATTTCGACTATGCGGATGCACCGCTTCTGGGCCTTTTTGGTGATGAGCGCCCATTCCTCGGCCCGCTCGACAATGGCACCGCAGAGGGTCTGCTCGACATTGCCAATAGCATGCCGCCGCACCATCCGTGGCTCGACGGCTCGGGCGATCACGTGAATTCCGCACACCTTGCCGAAGTCGCGCGGCAACTCGTCAGCCTGACACGCGGGGGACAGCCTTTCCACGTCACGAGCGCCGAAATGGCCTTCCGGCACTATGTCGAGCTGGGCAGCCCTTTCACGATAGAACGGGTAGGCGAAGGTGACGGCGAGGTCGCGATACGCGTCCGGCAAGCCGGCCAAGAGTGCACTAATATCCGCTATGCGCTTGCCGACGCCTGATCCGCTTTCCACCGGCCGATGAAGAAGCCATCCAGTCCGCCCTGATCCGCCAGCATGCCGGGATCGGTGCGAAGCCAGCCCTTTCTCGTCGGTACGATGCCCTCGGGGAGCTGGTCGGCGCGCATCGCATCGGTGGCCAGGATGATCTTCGCCGCCTGATCCTCGCCTTCCTCCCGCTCCAGCGAGCAGGTGGCGTATACCAGCGTGCCGCCCGGCTTCAGCCAACCCTGTGCGCGCTCGATCAGTGCGGATTGCAGCTCCGCCATCTCGTCGATCTGGCGCGGGCCGATGCGGTGGAGGACGTCGGGATGGCGGCGAGCGGTGCCGGTCGCGGTGCAAGGCGCGTCCAGCAGGATGGCGTCGAAGCTGTGCTTAGGCTCCCATGTCAGCGCGTCGGCGCGCACGATGCCGGCCTTCAGACCGGTGCGCTTGAGATTTGCGCGCAGGAGTTCGAGGCGGCGCTTCGAGATGTCGAGCGAGGTCACTTGCCAGCCTTGGGCGGCCAGTTGCAGCGACTTGCCCCCGGGCGCGGCGCAGAGGTCGAGCGCGTGGCGTCCCTCACCCGGTCCGAGCAGGCGCGCGGGCAGCGAGGCGGCAAGGTCCTGCACCCACCATGCCCCTTCCGCGAAGCCCGGCAGCTTCTCCACATTGCCGCCACGCGGCAGGCGCAGGTGACCGGGCATGAGGCTGTCGGCGGAAAGCTGATTCGCCCAGTGCGTGGTCTGTTCCGGGTCGCGCAGGGTCAGGTCGAGCGGCGGTGGCTCGGCGAGACCGGCTGCTATTGCCGGAGCCCGCTCCCCCCAGCGGGCGGCAACGTCGGCGGGCAATGTCGGCGCGTCGGGCAATCGCGCCTCCTGCTTCGTCAGAGTCGAGAAAACGCCGTGCGCCAGCCTGCGCGGCCCGCCCGACAGCAGGTCCAGCCCGGTCGCCACAACCGCATGCGGCGGCGTGTCGAGCCGTAGCCACTGCGCCAGCATCAGCCGCAACACCATGCGCGCCTTGGCATCGCCCGGCAGCGGCTTTTTCGTCGCACTGTCGATCAGGGCGTCGAGATCAACCAGCCAGCGCAGGCTCTCGCTGGCGATCGCGCGGGCCAGCGCCTTGTCCTCGAACTTGCGCACGTCCTTCGTTGCGGCGGCAAAGGCGATGTCGAGCGTCTCGCCACGGCGCAACACGGCATCGAGCAGGCGAAGCGCGGCGCGGCGCGCGTGGATACCGGGGGGTTGAGCCATCGCCCGCGCCTCTACCCCTGCTTGAAACCAAGCGCCAGTGCGCGCATTTCTAATGCATGGCAGATCGCGCAACCAAGAGACCCGAGGGCTTCGAAAAGCCGTCCCACTGGACCAACGACCCGCCGCCCGAGCCCCAAAAGGTCGAGAACGACGAAGACCTTAGCCCCACGCGCTATGGCGACTGGGTCAAGGACGGCATCGCGATCGATTTCAGTTAAAGAGAAACCAGCCTGATCTTCAGCCCGTCCTTGGGCTTGGGAATCGGCCACGGCTGCCATGCGGGCTCGCCATCGGCCAGTTCGATGCGATAGCGCGGGAGTAGCTGCGCCATCAGGATCTTGATCTGCATATAGGCGAAATGCAGGCCGAGGCACATATGCGCGCCGCCGCCGAACGGGATCCAGGCGTATTTGTGCCGTTCCTTCACCTTCTCGGACGTAAAGTGCAGCGGCTCGAAATCGTGCGGGCGATCCCAGTGCTCTTCCATGTGATGCACGTAGTGCGCGTTGATGCCGACATGCGCGCCGGCGGGTATGGCGTAGCCGCCGAATTCGAACTCGCGCAGCGCACGGCGCGGGGTGGAGGGCACCGGCGGGATCATCCGCAGCGCTTCCTTGAACGCCATCTCGGTCAGCTCGAGCTTGCCCAGATCGTCGTAAGCCAGATCGCGCGGTTTACCGTTGGCATCGACGCCGCCGGTCACCGCCTCGATTTCCTGGCGCAGCTTCTCCTGCCAGTCCTGGTGCTTGGCGAGCTGCATGACCAGCGAGGTGCCGGACGAGGTAATCGTGTCGTGCGCGGCCATCATCAGGAAGTTCATGTGGTCGACCACCTCGTCGACAGGCATCAGGCTGCCGTCGTCATGCGTAGCGGTGGCGAACTGGCTGAACATGTCCTGCCCGCCCCCTTCGGCGCGGCGGCGATGGGTTTCCTTCGTGAACCAGTCGACCAGGAAGGCGCGCCCGTCGGTCCCGCGCTTCATCTGCGTGAACGGCAGCGATTTGCGCACCGGCGCGACGCTGGCCTGCACCATGTCGATGAAGGCGGTGTTGATCCTGTCCGCTTCCGGCCCCCATTCGATGCCGATGAAGCTATCCGCGGCCAAATCCAGCGTCAGTTCCTTGATGGCCGGATAGAAGGTCATCTCGCCTTCGCACCAGGCCTCGACCTGCCGCGCGATGCCGCGATTGAGGCTGCCCGAATAATGCCGCATCGGCCCCGGCTTAAAGGCGATCGACAGCGCCCGGCGGTCGGAGCGATGGTGATCGAAATCGAGCAGCATCAGGCCGCGCGGGAACAGCTTGTCGAGGATCGGGCCCCAACCCTGCTCCGAGGAGAAATTGCGGTTCCGGTCGAACAGCATCAGCTCGTTGGCATCCGCGCCGATCATGGCGATCTGCCAGCCGCCGAAGGCCTTGGTGCGATATACGTGGCCATATTGCTCGACCATGCGCCGGGTGAAACCGTGCGGATCGGCGAGCATGCGGAAGGTGTTGCCGACCAGCGGCAGGCCCCCGTCGCCGGGGATATGCGCCAGGTCCCGTTCGCCGAGGCGATGGTCGGACCAGTGGGTGAATTCTGGGGGTTGATGCGGTGCGAGGGTGGCCAAGGTCTTTTCCTGCTACTTACCGTGATGTCAGTAGCCTATCGAAACCCATCTTTCCAGTCTGCTAACACCAGCCGGAAAGTTCGCGCCGCAGTAATGTCTCCAGCATGTCGAGCCCTGCATCGGAAGTATTGAGGCAGGATAGCGCAGCGAATTCCTCGCCGCCGCCCTCGATGAAAGTCTCCCGCCCCTCTATCGCGATTTCCTCCAGCGTTTCGAGGCAGTCGGCGGAAAAGCCCGGCATCGCCACCGCCAGGCGTTTCGTGCCGGCCGCGGCCTCTTTCTGGAGCGTATTGTCGGTCGCGGGCTCCAGCCACTTGGCCGGTCCGAAGCGCGACTGGAAGGTCGTTACGAACCGCAGACCCGGGCGGGCCATCGCTTCCTCGAGCAGCCGCGAAGTTTTCTGGCATTGGCAATGATACGGATCGCCGAGATGCAGCGTGCGCTCCGGCATGCCGTGATAGCTCAGCAGCAGCACCTCCGGCTCGAAATCGAGCGCGTCGAGCTGGCGGGCGGTGTCCTTTGCCAGCGCCTCGATATGCGCCGGATCGTCGTGATAGGGCGGCATGGTGCGCATGGCGGGCTGCCAGCGCATTGCGCGCAGAGTGTCGCCGACCTTGTCGACCACGGTGGCGGTCGTCGCGCCGCTATATTGCGGGTACATGGGGGCGAGGACGATCCGTTCGCACCCAGCCTCCATCATTACTTGCAGGCGCTCCGGAATCGACGGCGTGCCGTAGCGCATCGCCCAGTCGACGCGGACGCGCTCGCCCAGCCGGGCCTGCATTGCTTCCGCCTGCTGGCGGGTGATCACGGCGAGCGGCGAGCCCTCAGCCGTCCAGACCTTCTGGTAGGCCGCAGCGCTTTTCTTCGGGCGGGTGTTGAGGATGACCGCGCGCAGGATCGGCTGCCAGATTAGGTCGGGGATTTCGACCACGCGCTTGTCGGACAGGAACTCCCCGAGATAACGCTTAACGGAGGCGGTGTCGGGCGCATCGGGTGTGCCGAGATTGACCAGCAGCACGCCCACCCCGCCCGAGCGCACGGGCGGGTGTTCGGGAGGCAATTGCTGCTCGCGCCAGGTCAACGGGCTCTCCTTACAGGCCTTCCGACAGGAGCGGCAGGCGGCGGAAGCGCATGCCGGTAGCAGAATAGAGGGCGTTGGCAATCGCGGGCGCGGCGACGGCGGTGCCGAGTTCGCCCGGGTCGAAAGGTTCGGCATCGCTCGGCACGAACGCAACCTCGATCTCCGGACTATCGGCCAGCGTCGGCAGGCCGAGCGCGACGAGGCGGTTGGGCGAGGGCTTGCCCTCGAAGAAATTCACGCTCGACCCCGTCGCCAGCGAGAGGCCGAACAGGAGGCCGCCCTCGATCTGCTGCCTAGCGATGTCGAGATTGACGATCCGCCCGATATCGACCGCTGCGTGGAGCCGCGTCACCCGCAGCCCCCCTTCGCCGAGCGCTGCTTGCGCGACGCAAGCGATGCGCCCGGTCGCGCCGCCGATCGCGTCCATGCGGGCCATCGCCAGCCCCTGCCCCGTACCGCGCCGCCCGCCGTCCCAATTCGCGATCTGCGTCGCGCGGCGCAGCACGTCGGCCATGCGCGGCGACTGGCCGAGCATATCCATACGGTAGAGCAGCGGATCGCGGCCCGCCTTCTCGGCCAGCTCGTCCATGAAGCATTCGGTGAAGAACGCCGCGTAGGCAGCCGAATTGCCGCGCATCGGGCCGGTCGGCAGGTCGATGCGAACGGGCAAATGCTCCACCGCGATGTTGGCGATGCCGTAGGGCGGCACCGCGCCCCGGCAGGCGAGCGCATCGGCCTGGCCCGCCGCGCGGCGCATGGCGGCTTCCGGAACCAGATTGTCGAACAACCGATGGCCCGTTTCGCGCATGGTCGCCGGCATGGCGAGCTGCGTGCGCCAGGCGACGATCCGCCCGCCGGTCGCCGGCTGGAACGCCGCTGCCAGTTCCGCGACCACCGGCGTGCGCGGCGGGACGGCCTGAAATTCCTGCACCCGCGGCCACATCAGCTGGACCGGGCGGCCGATCGCCTTGGCGATCTGCACCACTTCGATCGCGTGGCGCTTGTCGAGCCGCGCATCGAAGCTGCCCCCGGCGGCGGTGGGGTAGAGCACCACATCGCGCTCCGAGATGCCCGCCGCCTTCGCCGCCGCGCGCCGGGTGAGTTCGGGCGCCTGCGAGGCGATCCACAGTTCGAGCTTGCCGTCCTCCAGCCGCGCCGTCGCCGTCGCCGTTTCGATGCTGGCGTGCACGGCCGGTGCGATCGAATAGCGCGCTTCGAGGTCCGGCTTGGCGAGCAGACCGTTGGCGTCCCCGATGCTCGCTATCGCTTCCGGCTCGACCGTTCCAATTGCTTCGTCCAGCAAGACTTCCGCCTCGGCGCTCTCCACCGGCGGTGGGCCGCTGAACACCGGCGCGAGCCGCTTCAGCGCCTGTTCGGCGATCCACCAGCTTTCGCCCACTGCAGCGAGATATCGCTTCGAGCGCACCACGCCGACCAGCCCGCGCATGCCCGCGACCGTGTCCTCGGCGAATCGGCTGAGTTCCTGCGAGCCGGTCGGCGCATGGCGGATCGAGGCATAGACCAGCCCCGGCAAACGGATGTCGCCGGCGAACAGGAAGCTGCCGTCTACCTTGGCCGGCAAGTCGAGCCGGGGGAAAGCGAGCGGTGTATCGGGATCGATCTCGGCCGGAGCTTCGGTGGCCGGTTCGACGCGCAGGGGCGCCGGATCGGGCGGGTCGAATTCGGCAGCCTCCAGCACCAGTTCGCCGAAACTCGCGGTGTTCTCGTTATAGCGGACCAGGCCGCCTTCGACTTCGCATTCCTCCCACTCGGCGTCCCAGCGCTCGGCAGCGGCCATGGCCAGCATCGCCCGAGCGCTGGCCGCCGCTTCGCGCATGGGCAGCTCGAATGCTGCTAGCGACGTTCCCCTGGCAGTCGCGATGAAGCGATTGCCGCGCGCGAAATTTTCCGCGAGCAGGCTGCCCGGCTCATCCGCGAGCGACGGCAGCTTGGACCACATCTCCGCCCATTCGGCAGCGAGCGGCACGTTGGCATAGAGCCCGGCCGGCGGCACCGGCTCCACCCCGACCTGCCGCCAGTCCGCGCCGAGTTCCACCGCGACCACCTGCGCCAGCAGCGTGGTGACGCCCTGCCCCATTTCGAGCTGGGGCACCGCAACGGTCACCACACCGTCGGTCCCGATGGTGAGCCAGCCGCCGAAATCGCGCTCGCCCCGGCCAGGAGTCAGCGGGCTGCCGTAATGTCGTGGCCATAGCCACCAGGCGACGGCAAGCCCGCCGCCGACCGCCGCCCCGGCGACCAGCTGGCGCCGGGTGACGGGCAGGTCACTCAGCTTTTCGCGCCAATCCATACGTCGAGCTTCGCGGCGATGTCATGGAAAGGCTGGGCGAGCGGATCGTCGGTCGCGGCGGGCGGCGTACCGCTATCCCCGCCTTCGCGAATGGCGAGGTCGAGCGGGATGCGGCCGAGGAACGGCAGCTCGAGCCGCCCGGCGGCCTCCTCCACCCCGCCCTTGCCGAACGGGTCGGATACTTCACCGCAATGCGGGCAGGCATAGCCCGCCATGTTCTCGACCAGGCCGACGACCGGGACGCCTGCCTGATCGAACAGCTGGCCGGCGCGCGCGGCGTCGATCAGCGCAAGGTCCTGCGGGGTCGAGACGAGCACGGCTCCGGCCGGCTTGAATTTCTGCAGCATGGTGAGCTGCACATCGCCCGTCCCCGGGGGCAGGTCGACCAGCAGCAGCTCCGTATCGCCCCAATGCGCATCGACCAGCTGGGTCAACGCGCCGCCTGCCATCGGCCCGCGCCAGGCGATCGCGCGGCCCGGCTCGACGAGGTGACCCATCGAGAGGACCGGCACGCCGTATTTGCTCGGCACGGGCTCCAGCTTTTCCTCGCGCGCCACCGGTTTCTGGCCCTGATTGCCTAGGATCATCGGCTGGGAGGGCCCGTAGATATCGGCATCGACCAGCCCGACCTTGCGGCCCACGCGGGCGAGTGCGATCGCAAGATTGGCAGTCAGCGTCGACTTGCCGACCCCGCCCTTGCCGCTGCCCACCGCGATCAGTTTGCGCGCGGTCCGCTCCGCCGTCATGGCGACGCGGACCTCCGTCACATCGCCCCGCTTTTCCAGCACTTCTCGGATGTCGGCTTCCAGCGACTCACGCTCGCCGGCGCCTAGCCCGGCGGCATCGATGATGGCGATGGCGCGGCCTTTTGCGATAGCTAGGGAGGATACACGCGCTGCAATCGCTTCGGGAAACAGCGCTTTCGGATCGGTCGAACTCATGGGCAGCGCTGCTGTATCATCAAAAAGCGCCGTTCAACCCTGTTTTTCCGCCAAACCACACCTATAAAGAATGGCATGAGAACATTGGACGGGTTCACCAACAGGATTTGGCTGGCGATGGCGGGCAAGAAGAGTCCCTGGGGCCAAGGATCGGGCGACAAGGATAGCGGTCCGAACCGCGGCTCGAACGATCCGACGGGAGATGGCGACGGCAAGAGCGGGGACAAGACCCGCGGGCCGCGCAATCCGTGGCTTCCGCCCGGGTCCGGCGGCAATGACGGCCGCCGCTCGCCCAACATCGAGGATATCTTCAAGAACCGCGGCCCCGAAGGCCCGCGCCGCACCGGCGGTGGTGGCCCCGGCGGGCCGAATTTCCGCTTCCCGCAGCGCCCCGGCGGCAAGAGCTGGTTCCCGATCGCGGTCGTTGGCATTATCGCCCTCGGCCTGATCGCAACCAGCGTGCACCTCGTCGGGCCGCAGCAACAGGCGGTGGTGAAAACGCTAGGCAATTTCACCCGGACGATGGAACCGGGGCTCAATTTCTCCGCCCCCTTCCCGATCGAAATCGTGGACGTGGAAGACGTGCAGGGCGTGCGCACCGAACGCATCCCGGGCAGCGACAGCCAGGTGAAACTGATCCTGACGGGCGACCAGAACCTCGTCGACCTCAGCTATATCGTGCGCTGGAACATCAGTGACCTCGCCGATTTCAAGTTCCGCGTCGTCGACCCGATCGAGACCGTGAAGGAAGCTGCCGAAGCCGCGATGCGCGCCTCGGTCGCGGAAACCGAATTGGACGAGACCTTCTCGGGCCAAGGGCGTGCCGCCATCGAGCAGGATGTGCGCGAGCGCATGCAGCGCACGCTCGACGGCTACCGCGCCGGCGTCCGCGTGTTGGGTGTCGAGATCGAGAAGGCCGACCCGCCCGCACAGGTGGTCGATGCCTTCCGCGACGTGCAGGTGGCCGAACAGAATGCCGACGCCAATCGCAACCAGGCGCGCGGTTATGCGCAGCAGGTGCTGGCCCAGGCGCAGGGTGAAGCCGAAGCCTTCGACAAGGTTTACGAGGAATATCGCCTCGCGCCCGAAGTGACGCGCCAGCGCCTCTATTACGAAACCATGGAGCGGGTTCTGAGCCAGACGCCCAAAACTATTGTGGAGACGGATAACGTAACGCCGTACCTCCCGCTTCCCGAAATCCGTCGCCGGGCCGACCAGTCGCAGCAACAACAGCAGCGGCCTTCGACCACCGTGACCGCACCGGAGGGCCAGTAAGATGAGCACTTTCGTGCAAGACCACCGCAACACGCTGATCGTGATCGCACTGGCAATCGTCGCCTTGATGCTCAGCGCCTATGTGGTGCCCGAGGAAGAACAGGCCGTCGTGATCCGCACCGGTGAACCGATCGGCACCGTCAATACGCCCAACGGCTCCAGCAATGCGGGCATCTACCTGCGCATGCCCTTCGTCGATTCGGTGCGCCGCATCGAGAAGCGGCTGCTCGACCTGGAAATGAACGACGAGGAAGTGCTGAGCGCCGACCAGCAGCGCCTGCTGGTCAATGCCTATGCCCGCTTCCGCATCGTCGATCCGGTCCGCATGGTGGAACGTGCAGGGACGACCGACGGCGTGCGCAATGCGCTGGAACCGATCCTCAACTCGGTGCTGCGCCAGGAACTGGGCCGCCGCACGTTCCAGTCGATGTTGACGGCCGAGCGTGGCTCCGCCCTCGCGAACGTGCGGACCAATCTCGACCGCCAGGCCCGCCAGTACGGGGCCGAGGTGGTGGACGTGAAGATCATGCGCACCGATCTGCCCGAAGCGCCGCTCCAATCGGCGTTCCGCCGGATGGAATCGGACCGTGAACGCGAAGCGCGCACCATCCGCGCGCAGGGTTCGCGCGACGCGCGGATCATCCGTGCCGATGCCGATGCCGAAAGCGCCTCCATCTATGCCGATGCTTTCGGCAAGGATCCGGAGTTCTACGATTTCTACCGCGCCATGCAGAGCTATGACGCCACTTTCGCCGCCGAGAACGGCGGGGCGGAAAGCAACATCATCCTGTCGCCCGACAATGAGTATCTGCGGCAGTTCCGCGGACGTCGTTGACCGTTCGTCGAGCGTGCCTCGCGCCGTTCAAACGGCATTCAGCGCCGCAGCGCAGTCTGGCAGGTAGGAACCCGCAGCCCGCTGCTCGGTAAGTTCACCGAGCGGATGCGCCGCGCGACAGAAGTGAAGAGGATTTGAAGGACGTGAAGCCCGTGCGATATGCCTATTCCGTAACGAGTGCCCTATTGGTCGGAGGTGCCGCGATCACGCTGGCGACCGGCTATCCGGCAGGTGCCCAGGTGGCCCAGAACGACGATGCGCAGATGGCCCGCGTGGTCCCGCGCGCAGGGGCTCCCGAAAGTTTTGCCGAGCTGACTGCTCAGCTGCAGCCTGCCGTAGTCAACATATCGACCCGCCAGCGGATCGAAGTGCAGCAGAATGCCAACCCCTTTGCCGGCACGCCCTTCGAAGGGCTGTTTGGGCGTCGCGGCCAGCAGCAACCGGACGAGCCGCAGTATCGCGAAGGCCAGTCGCTCGGCTCGGGCTTCGTCATCTCGGCCGATGGCTATGTCGTCACCAACAACCATGTCGTCAGCCCGACCGGGCGCGGCACGGTGGAAGAAATCACCGTGACGATGCCCGATGGCACCGAATACGAGGCGGATCTCGTCGGCACCGATGCACAGTCCGACCTTGCAGTGCTCAAGGTGAACCGGCGCGAGGCCTTCCCCTATGTCGAATTCGGTGACAGCCGTCAGGCGCGCCCGGGCGACTGGGTGGTCGCGATCGGCAATCCCTTCGGCCTCGGCGGCACGGTAACCAGCGGAATCGTCTCCGCGATCCAGCGCAACACCGGGTCGGGCGGCGCCTACGACCGCTATATCCAGACCGATGCCGCCATCAATCGCGGCAATTCGGGCGGTCCGCTGTTCGACATGCAGGGCAATGTGATCGGCATCAACAACGCCATCTTCTCACCCTCGGGCGGCAGCGTCGGCATCGGCTTTGCCATTCCCGCGGAGATCGCTGCGCCGATCGTGCAAAAGCTGCGCGATGGGGTGGAGATCGAACGCGGCTATCTCGGCGTCAACATCGCGCCGGTGAGCGACGATGTTGCCGATTCTCTCGGCCTCGACCGCAATCGCGGCGAGATCGTCCAGTCGGTCCAGTCGGGCCAGGCTGCCGATCGTGCGGGCCTCGAAGCTGGCGATATCGTCACACGAGTCAACAATCGCGAAGTGACGCCGGAGCAGACCCTGTCCTTCCTGGTCGCCAATATCGCGCCGGGCACCACCGTGCCGATCGAACTGATCCGCAACGGCGAGCGCCGAAGGATCAATGTGACCGTAGGCAAGCGCCCGAGCGAAGACGAACTGCGTCAGCAGCAGATGTTCGATCCGGACATGGACGACGAGGAGGAGATGCAGCCGGGCGAGAACGAGGTGATCGAAGAGCGCCTCGGCCTTCAGCTTCTGCCGATTACGACGCAGATCGCCCGCCAGCTGGGTGTGAGTGCGGATACGCAGGGTCTTGCCGTTGCCGGCGTGAACCCCAACTCCGACGCTGCCCGCAAGGGCCTCCAGCGCCGCGACATTATCCTTTCGGCCAACTACCGCCCGGTCGCGACGCTCTCTCAGCTCGAGGGCATCGTGAACGAAGCCGAGCGCGAGGGCCGCGAAGCCGTGCTGCTGCGTGTCCAGCGTAGCGGCCGCCCGCCGCAATATGTCGCGGTGCGGTTGCGCTAAGACATTCCATGCTCTGAAAATTAGGAAGGGCCTCCTGCCGAAATGGTGGGAGGCCCATTTGCTGTCTGCTCTATCTATTGAGGCCGGGTTACCGTTACCGTCGGGCTCGGTGAGGGCCGAGGAGTTCCTTGCGAAGCACCACCCGTAGCCTCATCGAGGAAGTCGTCGCCCACCGCTTGCGGCGCGCCGTCGGCCCCGCGCCCGGGTTGTTGCGGCACTTGTGGCTGGCGCGGACGGTCGCTGTCGCCGGGCTGCGGGAAAGCGTCTCCGAAGGGATCGCGCCGCTCGCCATCCTCGCGGCCGGGTTCGATCAAATTGCCCTGCTCATCGATGAAATAGTAGTCGTCCGGATCGCCGAGCATGTATTCGTCGTCCGGCTCCAGCTGCCATTCGGGCAGCTGCAGGTCGGTGTCGAATTCCTCGATTGGGCGGTCCTTCACGGCATAGCGCATATAGG
The DNA here is from genome assembly GCF_030717945.1 of Qipengyuania profundimaris. NCBI lineage: Bacteria > Pseudomonadati > Pseudomonadota > Alphaproteobacteria > Sphingomonadales > Erythrobacteraceae > Qipengyuania > Qipengyuania profundimaris. Next base: position 645,504 of record NZ_JAVAIM010000001.1, on the reverse strand, counting down.
CGGCGAAAGCGCGCGCAGGCGCGGTGCCGCCCTGCAGGCCCGCGACCCGCGCATTGTCGTCGCGCCCCATCCACACGCCGGTGGTGATGCCACTGGAGAAGCCGACGAAATAGCCGTCCTTGTTCGAACTGGTGGTGCCGGTCTTGCCTGCCACCGGCCGCCCGATCTGAGCCGCGCGCCCGGTGCCGGTGTTGACCGCCGTCTGCAGCAGGTCGGTAATGCCCGCGGCGACATAGTCGGGCACCAGCTGGCTGCGCCGTGCATTCTGGTGTTGGTAGAGCAGCTCGCCCTCGGCCGTGGTTACCTTCACGATGCCATAGGGTTCGACCGACTGCCCTTCGGCAGAGATCGCTGCAAAGGCGCGGGTCATGTCGAGCAGACGCACCTCATTCGATCCCAGAACCATGGAGGGATAGGTATTGATCGGCGTCGTCACGCCGAAGCGCCGCGCCATCGAAGCGACCGTGCCGAAGCCGACTTCATTGCCCAGCTGCGCCGCGACCGTGTTGATCGAATAGGCGAATGCTGTGCGCAGGTCGATCTCGCCCACGTTCCGCCCGCTAGAATTGCGCGGGCTCCACCCGTCGATCGTGACGGGCGTATCCACCACCCGGTCACCGGGCGTGTATCCGGCTTCCAGCGCGGCGAGATAGACGAACAGCTTCCAGCTGGAGCCGGGCTGGCGCAATGCATCGGTGGCGCGGTTGAAGCTGGTCTCGACATAGTCGGTGCCGCCAACCAGCGCGAGGATCGCCCCGTCACGGTCGAGGCTGACCAGCGCACCCTGTGCGCCTCCGGGTGTATTGCCCTGGATCGAGGCGGTCGCCGCGCGCTGCATCCCTACATCGAGCGTCGTCCAGACCTCGATCGGCTCGAAAGTCTCGGGCAGCAACATGTCGAGCTGCGGCAGCGCCCAGTCGGTGAAATAGCGGACCGAGTTCTGGCCCTTCTCCTCCTTGAGCCTGACCGCCGAGGGATCGACGGTCACGTTGGAGGGGATGCGCCCCTGCTCCTTCATCAGCCGCAGCACCACGCTCGCCCGGCCGACGGCGGCATCGACATCGGCGGTGGGTGAATAGCGGCTGGGTGCTTTCACCAGCCCGGCGATGATGGCTGCCTCGGCAACCGAGAGATCGGTCGCCGGATGGCTAAAGAATTTGCGGCTGGCGCTATCGACGCCGTAAGCCCCGCCGCCGAAATAGACCTTGTTCAGATAGAGCTCGAGGATCTGCTCCTTCGAGAACTTCCATTCCAGCGCCAACGCCAGGATCGCTTCGCGCGCCTTGCGGTCGAGCGAGCGGTTGTTGTTGAGGAAGACGTTGCGCGCGAGCTGCTGCGTGATGGTCGAAGTCGCCGAGATCCGGTCGTCGCCGGTGACTCCTTCGTAAACCGCGCGGGTCAGGCCATAGGGATCGATCCCGAAATGCGAATAATAGCGGCGATCCTCGACCGAGATCATCGCATCCTTCATCACCTGCGGGATCTGGTCATGGGTAAGCCATTGGCCGAAGCTCGGCCCGAGCTCGACGATTTCGGTGCCGTCGCGCGCGCGAACGACGATCGTTTGGGCGTTCTGCGTGGCCTGGAGCTGGTAATAGCTCGGCATGGAGCGCACGGCGAAGGCGACGGCAAGGCCGATGAACAAGGCACCGAGCAGTGCCAGTGCCCCGCCCCAGACGGCCAGCCGCTTTATCCAGGAGCCGAAGCGGCCCTGCGGCTTGTCGGCTGCGGCGCGACGGGCCGTTTCACTGCGCGCCGCCTTTTTCCGGCGGCTACCTCTCTTGTCCATACTTTGCGGGACATCCCTTGTCTGCTTGCCGCCCTATATCGGCCACAATCAAGCATGGCGAGGGATAACCCCCGCTGAACGGTGGGCTATTCCTGCGAGTCCGAGGCAGCGCCTTCACCGTCTTCCGGCTCGAAGGTCAGCGCGGCACTGTTGATGCAATACCGCATGCCGCCACGATCGCGCGGACCGTCGGGGAAAACATGGCCGAGATGACTGTCGCAATTGGAACAGGTGACCTCGGTGCGGATCATGCCGTGGCTGGTGTCGCGATGCTCGTCCACCGCCTCGCCTTCCGCCGGCGCGACGAAGGCCGGCCAGCCGCAGCCGCTGTTGTATTTATCGTCGCTCTCGAACAGCTTCTGCCCGCAGGCGGCGCAGTAATACTCGCCTTCGTCGTAATGCTTGTCGTATTTTCCGGTGAAGGCGCGTTCGGTGCCCGCTTCGCGCAGCACGTGATATTGCTCGGGCGTCAGCTTTTCGCGCCATTCGGCGTCGCTGCGGTTCGTCTTTTCTGTCACTTCCGGTCTTTCCTTCTCTTCGATCGTTCTTATCTAGGCAAACAGACAGGGCAAAACAGCGTTCCGATGCTCCTTGCCATGTACCAAGCAATTGCTTGACGATTCGGGGGAGTGGAGCTAAGTGCGCCGCTTTCCGGCGGCCCATGGGCTGCCTTTTCGAAACGCCCAGACGAGATTTTCCGCCGCGCTGACATCCGGCGCGGCCTGACGAGGACAGATATGGCCAATACGCCGCAAGCCAAGAAGCGCATCCGCCGCAACGAACGCCGTGCCGAAATCAACGGCGCCCGCATGAGCCGCATTCGCAATTATGTGAAGAAGGTCGAAGTGGCGATCGAAGGCGGCGACAAGTCGGCGGCGCAGGATGCGCTCAAGACCATGCAGCCCGAACTCGCACGCGGCGTCGCTCGCGGCGTGATGCACAAGAACACGGCCGCTCGAAAGATGAGCCGTCTCAGCAAGCGTGTCGCCGCGCTCTGATTCGCCGGCCTTCGGGCCTGCCCAGTAGCAATTTGAGAGGGGTCCGCCGCATCGCGCGCGGACCCCTTGTTGCATCCCGGTCACGTTGCGTTGCAGCACCGCAATCGGCCCGTCACGCAAGGCTAGAGATTCCCGCGATTCGCTCGCTACTATGAGGCCAAATGACGGTAAATCAGGGTCTTGAACGGCAGTCTGCGGGCTAGGGGCGAGTCAACAAGATTATTTCCGATTTATTGCAGTTATCCCCCTTGCGACTCATTCGCCCCCCTGCCTAAAACATCTTCACCGGCACGGGACGGGACAGCCCGCGCCTCACATACGAACTGCAAGAGGGGAACCTCCGGAGACACCGATTCCGGGGTGGGGCGAAGCTTTGTCCGCTCCCTTTCACGCGACGGGAACTGTAGGATCGCGGAAGCCGATGCGCTTCTGCGCTTGGGGGAAGTTTGTGACTATGGGCAAGGGTGCCGACGCGACAAAAGCAAAACAAAAAAATCAGGACGATTTCATGGAAGATAGCGAAGCTGTAAACCTGGCGGCCGACTGGTCGGACATCAGCCAGGGCCTGCGCAAAGATCTCGGGCATCAGCTTCACAGCCAGTGGATCAAACCGATCCAGGTCGGCGGGATCGACAAGGAAACCGGCACGCTGGATCTCTTCCTGCCGACCGAATTCAGCGCCAATTGGGTCAAGGACCGCTTCGCCGACCGACTGAGCCTCGCCTGGAAAATCGCGTGCAGCGAAGTGCGCCACGTGAATATTCAGGTCCACCCCGGCCGCCGCCAGGTCGCCGACCTGCGCCTGCACTCCGACGGTCGCCGCCCGGCCAATGACGGTGCCGACAGCTCGATGATGGCGATCAGCGCCGACACGCTGGGCGACCGCGGTTTCACCTCCAGCGTCGGCCTCGACCCCTCGCTGACCTTCGCCGCCTTCATCACCGGTGAAGCCAATATCCTCGCCTTCAACGCCGCCCAGCGCATGAGCGCGACGGAAAAGCCGCAGTTCAGCCCGCTCTACCTCAAGGGCGCGACCGGCCAGGGCAAGACGCACTTGCTGCACGCCATCGGCCACACTTTCCTGCAGGCCCATCCGCGCAGCCGCATCTTCTACTGCAGCGCCGAGCGCTTTATGGTCGAGTTCGTCCAGGCATTGAAAGCCAACCAGATGCTGGAGTTCAAGGCCCGCCTGCGCAGCTTCGACCTGCTGCTGGTGGACGACATCCAATTCATCATCGGCAAGGCCTCGGCGCAGGAAGAGCTGCTTTACACGATCGATGCGCTGCTGGCCGAGGGCAAGCGGCTGGTCTTTGCCGCCGACCGCGCACCGCAGGCGCTCGACGGGGTGGAGCCGCGCCTGCTCTCGCGCCTATCGATGGGTCTCGTCGCCGATATCCAGGCAGCCGATATCGAGCTGCGCAAGAAGATCCTGCATTCCAAGCTCACCAAATTCGCGCCTCTGCAGGTGCCCGAAGACGTGCTGGACTTCCTCGCCCGCACGATCACGCGCAATGTGCGCGAGCTGGTCGGCGGCCTCAACAAGCTGATCGCCTATGCCCAGCTGACCGGGCAGGAAGTCTCGCTCCAGCTGGCCGAGGAACAGCTTACCGACATCCTCTCGGCCAACCGCCGCCGGATCACGATCGACGAAATCCAGCGTACGGTCTGCCAGTTCTATCGGATCGACCGCTCCGAAATGAGCAGCAAGCGCCGCGCGCGTGCCGTGGTTCGCCCTCGGCAGGTGGCAATGTATCTTTCCAAGGTGCTCACTCCGCGCAGCTATCCGGAGATCGGGCGCAAGTTCGGCGGGCGCGACCATTCGACGGTGATCCACGCCGTGCGCCTGATCGAGGACCTTCGCCAACGCGATGCGGATATGGACGGCGATGTGCGCAGTCTGCTGCGTCAGTTGGAGAGCTGATCGCTCCACTGCACACCCACCGCTGATTCAAGCCTGATCGACAGCCCTGTGCACAGGGTTGTCGACAGCGCGCGTGCGAGCGGCCAAAGGGCGCGCATGGCCTCCGATCCCTCGCGCTACGCCCTGCCTTCCTCTTTCGCCGAAACGCTCTGGCGCGGGGCGCGCTGCCGTTGCCCGCGCTGTGGTGAGGGCGCGCTGTTCCGGAAATGGCTCAAGCCGGTCGATGATTGCGCGCAGTGCGGGCTCGACATCTCGGGCCAGCGAGCTGACGATTTCCCGGCCTATATCGCCCTTTTCGTGACCGGCCACCTGCTCGCCCCGGTACTGATTTTCCTCGTCGCCGAACTGGCCTTGGGCGCAATGGCGATCGTCGCAATCATCATCCCACTCGCCGTCGTAATGCTGGTCGCGCTGCTCCAGCCGTCGAAAGGCGCGGTGATCGGAATGCAATGGTGGAACGGGATGCACGGCTTTCGCAAGGAGCGCCTAACCGAAGCCGACGAGGACGCTGCGGGATGAGCCTGTCCGACGATCGTCTCGACCGCTTCGCCCGCCATATCGTGCTGCCCGAGATCGGCGGCGCGGGGCAGGTGGCGCTGGCTGGCAAGCACCTCGTGCTCGTCGGCCTCGGCGGGATTGGCTCGCCGGCGCTGCAATATCTCGCCGCGGCAGGGATTGGCCGGTTAACACTAGTCGACGACGACAAGGTCGAGGAGAGCAACCTGCAGCGCCAGACGCTGTTCAACACGCGCGACATCGGCCACGGCAAGGCGGTGATCGCCAAGCGCTGGGTGAGTACGTTCGACCCCGTGCTCGACGTCACGATCAGCGACCGGCGCATTACCACCGAAAACGCGCATCGCCTCGTCGTCGGAGCCGATCTGGTGCTCGACGGGACGGACAATTTCGCGACCCGGCTGGCGATTTCCGACGCCTGCGTGGCCGAGCGCGTGCCGCTTCTGTCGGCCGCCGTCGGCCGCTTCCAGGGCCAGGTCGGTGCATTCGCGGGGCACCTGCCGAACGCAGCCTGTTACCGCTGTTTCGTCGGCGACGCTTTCGATGCCGAAGACTGCGACACCTGCGCCGAGGAGGGAATGCTGGGCGCGATGGCCGGCTGGGCGGCGACCTTCGCCGCGCTGCAGGCAGTGCGAGCGTTGCTGGGGCCGTCAGGCAACATGCCGGATATCGACTGGGGGCGGGTCTACCTGCTCGACGGACTCAAGCCCGACATGCGCAGCTTCGCGATTGCAAAGGATCCCGCCTGCAAGGGGTGCTCCTGAAACCCAGGCAGCAGAATTGCGGTAAGCACTACAGGCAAATGATCGAGCGCCCGCCGGCCCTACTGATCGGGGCAGGCGACGTAAGTCTGGCTTTCCCCGCCGCCCTGGCGGATGCGGATCCGGTCCTCCGTCTCACGAGCGAAATAGACCACGCGGTTCTCGGTTTCGCCCTCAGGATTCTCGAAGGGGTAGGTCACGGCGAGCGCACTGCCGTTCACGCGAATGTCGCTGGCAAAGCCGCCGTCCTCGAAGAAATTCACGCGGTCGTCCTTCACCGTGACGCGGTAGAAGCTGCGCGCCGAGCAGTTTTCGGGAGAGGTCGCCCATGTCCCGCGGAAAGCTGCCGGGATCGATTGCACTTCGCTGCGCGCGCTGGCGTTTGCCGTAGAGCCATCGGTGGCATCGTCACGCTCCATTGCATCCATGGCAGCGTCCGCATCCCCGGCGGATATATCCTCCACTGCGCTGTCATCGTCCGAGGCGGTCGGCGTTGCGGTGGCGATATCGGCCTCGGGCTCGGCGGCAGGCTCCTGATCGGAACAGGCGGCGAGGATCAGGGCGAGTGCGGTAGCGCTAGCAATCTGCTTCATGTGGTCCGAATGCGGGAACCTTTCGGGCGTTCCGACAGGCCTCACTTATGAAGCAGCGTATCGACCCACTCGGGCACCAGTTCGCTGGCCCTGCCCTGCCTGCTTTCGTCGAACCAGCCCGAGCCCTGACTGCGCTCGAGATTGAGCTCCAGCGTGCGCGCCCCAAGGCTACGCGCATCGCGCACGAAACCGGCGGCGGGATAGACCGCGCCGGAGGTGCCGATGCTGACGAACAGGTCCGCCGTGCGAAGCGCAGCATAGATGCGTTCCATCTCGTACGGCATCTCGCCGAACCAGACGACATCGGGTCGCAGCGCGTTCGTCCCGCAGGCGGGACACGGTGGGCGATCCGCTAGCGTGCCGGTCCACGGGTTCTTCGCATCGCAGGCGGTACACCACGCGTTGAGATGGGTGCCATGCATGTGAAGGACCCGCTTGGCGCCTGCTCGCTCATGCAAATCGTCGACATTCTGCGTGACGATCAGCAGGTTGCCTTTCCAATGCTGGTCCAGCCGGGCCAGAGCGTCATGCGCGGGATTGGGATGCTTCGTCTGGATCGCCTCGCGCCGCATGTCGTAAAAGCGCAGCACCAGATCGGGATCGCGCGCGAAGCCTTCCGGCGTGGCGACGTCCTCGACCTTGTGCTGCTCCCATAGTCCGCCCTCGGCGCGGAAGGTGTCGATCCCGCTCTCGGCCGATATCCCCGCACCGGTCAGGATCACGATGTTGCGTATTTCCGCCATTCCTCTCAAGTAGCGAAGGCAGTGAGGGGATCAACCGCCCTCAAGTAGCGAAGCGGTAGGGCGACAAGGACGAATGGCGAATATCGGCGTAATCGGCAGCAAGGGCGCCATGGGCGAAGCGCTGCGGCGGGTTATCGAGGCCTCTGGCCACGACTATGCCGGCGGCGTCGACAAGGGCGACGACGTGGGCGATCTGGCCGATGTAAGCGACGTGCTGGTCGATTTTTCCGCCCCGGCGGCGCTGCAGGCGAACCTCCATGCCGCGATCGGCGCAGGCGTGCCGATCGTCATCGGGACCACCGGGCTGGAGCCGGGTCACCACGAAGCGATCGACCATGCCGCGCGGGCTGTGCCGGTCCTGCAGACAGGCAATACCTCGCTCGGCGTGACCCTGCTCGCACATCTTGTGCAGGAGGCCGCCGCGCGTCTCGGGCCGGACTGGGATATCGAGATCGTCGAGATGCACCATCGCCGCAAGGTCGATGCACCCAGCGGCACTGCCATCCTGCTGGGCGAGGCTGCGGCGCAGGGGCGCGGGATCGATCTTGCCGCCAACCGCGAGAGCGGTCGCGACGGGCAGACCGGCGCGCGCGAGCGCGGGGCAATCGGCTTTGCGGCCCTGCGTGGCGGGACGGTGGCGGGCGAACACAGCGTGATCCTGGCGGGCGAACAGGAGCGCATCACTCTCTCCCACAGCGCCGAGAACCGCGAGATCTTCGCGCGCGGCGCGATCAAGGCTGCCGACTGGCTGAAGGGCCGCGAACCCGGCCGCTATACGATGGAGCAGGTGCTGGGGCTTTGAAGGGTTTCGCCATCGGCTGTGGTCTTGCGCTGGCCATCCTGTTCAGCGCGATCGGTTACGTGATGAGCATACCGGAGGCTGGCGTGGCATATTCCTGGCCGCTGTGGGCGGGGCTAGCATCGATGATCGGGCTGCCCGCAGGCTATGCGTCGCTCGTCCAGACCCCCGCCCCGTGGCAATTCGGGCTGATCGGCTTCGCAGTGATGCTCGCGGTGCTGGTCGCTCTGGCGCTGCCGTTTCTGTCGAACCCGGACCTGCAAGCGGCCCATGGCGGCCGAATGATCGTCTGGGGCGTGCTGTGGAGCGTCGCGGCTTTCCCCTTCATTCGCACGGCCAGCAAGCGATGACCAAAGACCAGATTTTCGAGTTCTTCCGCCGCCTCGCCGAGGACAATCCCTCGCCCGAGACGGAACTGGAGTACGGCAATTGCTACCAGTTGGTGGTGGCCGTGGCGCTGTCCGCGCAGGCGACCGACGTGGGCGTCAACAAGGCCACGCGCGCGCTGTTTCGCGAGGTCGAGACGCCGCAGCAGATGCTGGCCCTAGGCGAGGAGGGGCTGAAAGAGCACATCAAGACCATCGGCCTGTTCAATTCCAAGGCCAAGAATGTGATCGCGCTCAGCCGGCTGCTGGTCGACGAATATGGCGGCGAGGTGCCCGACACGCGCGAGGACCTCGTGCGGCTGCCCGGCGTGGGCCGCAAGACCGCCAATGTCGTGCTCAACTGCTGGTTCGGGCAGGAGACCTTCGCGGTCGACACGCATATCCTGCGCGTGGGAAATCGCACCGGCCTCGCCAAGGGCAAGACGCCCGAACAGGTGGAGGCGAAACTCGAAAAGCGCGTGCCCCAGCCCTTCCGGCTAGGCGCGCATCACTGGCTGATCCTGCATGGCCGCTACGTCTGCAAGGCGCGCACGCCGGAGTGCTGGCGGTGCAAGGTGGCGGATCTGTGCAGCTACCGGAAGAAGGTGCTGGAGAAGCCGAAGGGGCGGTGATTACCCTTCGACGTCAGCGTATTTAGCCGCTGCCGATGGGTTGACGATGTAGTGATCGTCTTTGCGAATCAAATCTTGGGTCACTGGAATAGCGCCGCTGGGCATAATCGGCAGTTCCCGAGTCTCAGGCCACTGGAATTGCAATTGAGGCACGAGACTCTCTCGAAAGTCTTTCGATCGCTCGGGATTCTGTCCAAGCGAGAACGTGAGCCACACTCGTCCGATCCGGTCGTAAAAGTCCATCGCGGATGCGATAGGCTCATCGTCGTTCTCACCGCGCCAAACGGCAGCGCTGAAGGTGATCGGCGATACTTCTGACATTGTCTCCAATTCAGACTGAGTGGCGACATCGACGTGAAAACCGCTTCTCTCAGCATGTTGCTCCAAAGTCTGGACGAATTGCGCTTTGTCTTTCGCTGTTGGAAGCGGCACTTCATACGCGGCCACCGTTCGCGCCCATTTTGGTTGCTCGGCGATGCCGCAGCCGGAAAGCGCTAAAGTTAGTAGAAGAGCCCTAAACATCGTCCGCCGAGATCATCTCGCGCCGGTCGATTTCACCCGTCATCACCGCCACCGTCGTTGCCACAGCGGCGTCGCCGCTGACGTTCGTTGTGGTGCGCATCATGTCCATAATGCGGTCCACACCGGCGACGAAGGCGATTGTCTCCAGCGGCACGCCGACCGCGCCGAATACCAGCGCCATCATGATGAGGCCCGCGCCCGGAATGCCTGCCGCGCCGACGGCACCCAGCGTCGCGAGGATCGAGATGAGGAAATAATCGCCCATCGACAGATCGACGCCGAAGATCTGCGCGCCGAACAGCGTGGCGAGGCCAAGATACATCGCGGTGCCGTTCATGTTGATCGTCGCGCCGAGGCTGATCACGAAGGCCGCGACCGAGTTCGAGACGCCGAGATTGCGCTCCGCACAGCGCAAAGTCACCGGCAGCGTCGCGTTGGAGCTGGCGGTGGAATAGCTCACCGCCATCGCATCGACGATGCCGCGGAAGAAATCGCGCACCGGCAGCTTGGCGAGGAACTTGATCATCCCGCCATAGATAAAGGCAATGATCAGCAGGCAGCCGAGGTAGTTGAGGCCCACCAGCTTGGCGAGGCTGACCAGCGCATCCAGCCCCAGCGTGCCGGCCACCCAGGCCATCAGCGCGAAAACGCCGAAGGGGGTGAGCTCCATGACGATCATGGTGACCTTCTGCATGATCACCGCGCCGCTATCGAAGACCTTCTGGACCGGAACGCCCTCTTCCTTCGCCATCAGGATGCCGATGCCGATCAGGAGCGAGAAGACGATCAGCGGCAGCACCGCGACATCGGCCATCACCTGCACCGGACTTTCGGGCACGATGGAGAGGATCATGTCGACCGCCGTGGTCTCGTTGGGCACCGGCGTCTCGCCGCGCTGGATCGCGCTGGTATCGACGCCCGCTCCCGGGGCGAGCACCGTGCCGAGGCCGAGGCCGAGCCACACCGCGATCTGGCCGGTGACGACAAACAGGATCATCGCCCGTCCGCCGACCGCGCCGAGTTTCCGCAAGTCCCCGATCGCTGCGACACCGCTGACAAGGCTGAAGAAGATCAGCGGGACGACCAGCATCTTGATCGCCTTGATGAAGAAATCGCCGATCCACTTGATGCTCTCCGCATCCGGCCCCCAGGCCCAGCCGGTCAGCACGCCCAGGATGAGCGCGGTGATGACGCGCTGCCACAGCGGAATTTCGAACCAGGTCTTCAGCACGGCGATCCCTCCCCAACTCGGCCTCTAGCGGGCCAGCGCGTCCTTCGCGATGCGCGCATAGATGCGGCTTAGCGTCGAAAGGTCCTCGATGGCTACAGCCTCGTCGCGCTTGTGCATGGTCGCGTTGCAGAGGCCGAATTCGATCACCGGGCAGACGGCGCGCAGAAAACGCGCATCGGAGGTGCCGCCGGTGGTGGAGGGTTCGGGATCGATCCCCGTCTCCGCCTTCACCGCCGCGGCGATGATATCGCTGAACTCGCCCGGCGGCGTCAGGAACGGCTCGCCCGAAATGATCGGCAGCGCCGTGCCGCCGTGCTTCTCCGCAATCGCGCCGATTTTCTCGGACAGCGAGGCGCCCGAATGCGTATCGTTGAAACGGATCGAAAGGCGCGCCTTGGCCTTTGCGGGGATCACATTGTGCGCATGGTTGGGAATGTCGATCTCGGTAATCTCGAGATTGCTCGGCTGGAACCAGTCGGTCCCTTCATCCAGCACCAGCGCGTCCAGCTCCGCCAGCATGGCAACCAGCTTCGGGATCGGATTGTCGGCGAGATGCGGATAGGCAACGTGGCCCTGCGTCCCCTCGACCTCCAGCCATATATTCACCGAACCGCGCCGCCCGATCTTCATCATGTCGCCGAGCCGGTTTACCGACGTGGGTTCTCCGACGAGGCACAGGTCGGGCCGGATACCCTCGGGGTCCATGTAATCGATCAGCGCGCGCGTGCCGTGCAGCGCCGGGCCTTCCTCGTCGCCGGTGATGATGAAGCTGATCGTCCCGGCGTCGGCTGGCACATTCGCCATCGCATCGACCATGCAGGCGATCGAGCCCTTCATGTCCACCGCGCCGCGCCCGTAGAGCAATTCGCCCCGCTCCTCCGGCTCGAAGGCGTCACTGGTCCAGCCATCACCCGGCGGCACCACGTCGAGGTGTCCGGCGAAGGCGAAATGCCTTGATCCCTCCGGCCCGCGACGTATGGCGAAGAGGTTCTCGACCGCTTCCTCCGGCGTGCCCTGTTCGCCTTCCCCGCGGGTGAAGCGCGTAACCTCGAAGCCGAGCGGCGTCAGCATGGCTTCCATCGCATCGAACACCTGCCCGCGGGCGGGCGTGATGCTGGGCGCAGCCATCAGCCGCTTCGCAAGATCGAGCGCGCTCACGATTCGCGCTCCTGCTCGGCCAGCGGGCCGGGCGCAAAGGCCTCGTCGAGATATTCCGCCATGCGCAAGCCGGCCTGCAACACGCGGCGGCGGGCGATGGGGATCGAGCGGTCGAGAACTTCCTGCGATAGTACGGTTTCATCGGGCAGCTCGCCGTCGCAGGGATTGCAGCCAAAGGCCTGCGGATAGACGAAGTCGCGCGACAACTGCCAGCTCTCGCGGCCCCAGTCCGCCGCGCGGCCGCCAGCCAGCTCCGCGCGCTCGCCGGCGGAATAACGGCGCACCACCGGCGGGTTGCCGCTGATCGCACGCTCCGCCAGCGGGCCGTCCCACACCCAGTGCAGGTTCAGCCCCGGCACGATGCCGTAAGCAGCGGTGCGATCGTTGCCGCCGCGATCGTCCTTATCGCCCGAATGCAGCGGCATGTGGATGTCGCCGATGAAGTGGACCATGAAGGCGAGCGCCTCCAGCCGGACATTGTCGGGCAGGCTCTCGTCGGCGAGGATGCGCTGGTTGCGCTCCACCTGCGCGTTGACGCAGGCGCCGCCGGAGCAGTTCTTGCGGGCGCTGTATTCCTCGGTGATCGGCTCGGTCTGGTAATGCCAGGCGAAGGTATAGCCCCAGCGCCAATAGGCCCCGCGCAGGCAATCGGGCCACACCGACGCATCTTCGAGGCTGGCAAGCGGGCAATCGGGCGTGCCCAGTTGCGGCGAGGCGCGCAACAGCCGCTCGATCTTCGCGCGCGTTTCGGGCTCGACATTCGCCTCGGCGATCTCCGCCGTGACGGTGTGCGCGTAATAGCCCCACGCTTTCGCCTGTGCCGGCAACAGCGCGAGCAGCGCCGCGAGAATAGCAACGAACCGCATCAGCCGACGGTCTCGTATTGCTCGATCACCCACTCCTCGTTTTCCGAGGCCTCGATCCAGCCCTGCATCCATTCATGCTCCCACAGCGCCTGCATATAGGCAGCGGCGAAGCCGGGGACGGCGATCTGGTAGCTGATGAAGCGGCTGACCACCGGCGCGAAGAACACATCCGCCGCGCCGAAGGTGCCGAAGAGGAACGGGCCGCCGCTGCCGAAGCGGCTGCGTGCTTCCGCCCACAGGCCGAGGATGCGGATGATGTCCGCCTTGCAGGCCTCGCTCGGCTCGAAGCCGTCGAAGCGCTTGCGCACGTTCATCGGGCACTCGCCGCGCAGTGCCTGGAAGCTGGAGTGCATTTCGGCGACCATCGACCGCGCCATGCCGCGCGCCACATCGTCCTTGGGCCAGAAGCGGTCGCGCCCGACCTTGTCGGCGAGGTAGTCGAGGATGGCGAGGCTGTCCCACACGACCACTTCGTCGTCCCACAACAGCGGGACCTTGCCGCTCGACGGGCGAATTTCGCCGCTTTGCTTGTCGGCTTCCCAGTTCTCGCCGAACAGCGGCACCACGATCTCTTCGAAGGAGAGGCCCGACTGCTTGGCCGCGAGCCAGCCACGCAGGCTCCAGCTGGAATAATTCTTGTTGCCGATGACGAGTTTCATGCGCGTGTCCCACCTGTTTAACGTGCGCGGTAGAGGTTCAGCTTGGCAGTGTCGAGGCTGAACGAAGTGGCTTTGCGACAAACGACGGCTGGGCTAGACGGGCGGCATGAGCCTGCGCCCCTTCCACCTCGCCTTCCCCGTCGATGACCTTGCCGAAGCCCGCCGCTTTTATGGCGAAACCATGGGCTGTGCCGAGGGCCGTAGTAGAGACGAGTGGATCGATTTCGACTTTTACGGCCACCAAATTGTCGCCCATCTCGCGCCCGGCGGATCGGGCGATCGGGCGAGCAACCATGTCGACGGCCATGGCGTGCCGGTACCGCATTTCGGGATCGTGCTGCGGATGGATGAGTGGCAGGCACTGGCCGAGCGGCTGCGCGCCGCAAAGGTGGAATTCGCCATCGAACCGACGATCCGCTTCAGGGGCAAGCCGGGCGAACAGGCGACGATGTTCTTCCGCGACCCCAGCGGAAACGCGTTGGAAATGAAGGCTTTTGCGGATGATGCGATGCTCTTCGCCCAGTGAACCGCACGCAGTCTCAGATATATTGGGCGAAGGGGTTCTGGCCGCAGGGCAGATAGCCGTAATATTCGAGCCGCGCGGTCTTCCCCCCGTCGCTGGCGAAGAAATTCGATTTGATCATGAACTGCGTCACCGTCGTGCGGCGGAAGTTCTTGTACCGCTCGTCCGTGCCCAGCAGAATCTCGATCCCGGGGGTCGTGACAAGCGCCGAAAGTAGCACGAGATCGCCAAGGCTCTTCAGCCGTTCGCCTTTCAATTCGCTCACATAATCCGCTGCGAACTGTTGCAGGACACCCTCGGGAATGACCGCATCCGGCAGCGCCCGCCTAGTCATATCCGCGACGAAATCCTCGGGCGTCGCATAGACGAGCCGCGAGCCGGCGAAAGCGATCCCGGCGAGCCCACCGACCCCGGCCCCGATCAGCAGGTTGCGCCGCGTCGTCGATAGCTTTTCAACGGACATGGACCATCCTCCCCCGTCAGATTTCGGTGCCGAGCTTGAGCGACATGGCAGCGCAGGTAAGGCTGGGCGCTGCCCAACTGGTGGTCGGAAAGACCGATGTCCCGACCACCAACAGATTGCGCAGCCGATGATGGACCTGCCCGGCATCGACGACCGATGTCTCGGGATCGCTGCCCATTCGCAAAGAGCCCTGAATCTGGTCCGCAGTCGGCAAGATGCGGCGCAGTTCGATCGCCTCGATCGGCAAGGCGGAGAACACTTCGGGGATTTGCGCGATGGCGAAATCGAGGCCCTTGTGCGCGTAATCGGAAAAGCCCGCGTGGCGAACCGTCGGAACGTCTCCGCCGTCGTCGACGACGGTGTTTTCCTTGAAGAGCAAGTCCTCGACCGTGATGCCGAGCGGCAAGACTTCGCGGTACCGATGGGGTGGATCGAGGCGCAGGCCGCCCCACAGGAAACTGTTGTTGGTCCAGTATTGCACGGCGCCGTGCCGCGCGCGGTGCGGGCCGTCGATATAGCTCAACTCGTAGCCGGTGGTAGCGGTACCGCCGTCGAAATGATCCATGCCGTCGAGGAAGACTTCGACGAAGGCCAGCATCTTCTCGCCGATATAGTCTCCCGGCCCGCCATCGGTGATCTCGGACTGCTGGAGGATGAATGGCGAATGGATGCCATTGGCGCCGAGCACGATCAGCTCGCCGCGCGCGGTGAATTCCCTGCCCTCGCTCTCGAACACAACGGCATCTGCCTTTGGCCCCGTTGCCTCGATCCGCCGCACCCGTGCCCCGGTACAAATGGCGAGATTTGGGGCTCCCCAGAGTTCAGCCATGTTCTCGACGGCATAAAATTTCGCCCCTGTCGGGCAGAGCGAACAGGTTCCGTTGTTGCAGCAGCCGGCGCGGTTGCCGACTCGGGTGGAAAGCTTGGCCTGCGGAGCGGCGAAGAAGGTGTCCGGGCGAGCCGCCTTAAGCAGTCGCTCCGTTGCGCTGAACTTGTGCTGGTCCTGCGGGAAGCGGCCCGCACCGGGGAACACCGTGCCCGCCTCCTTGTCGCCCGCGACCATCATGATGGCTTCGGCGGCATCGTAATATTCCGCGATATCATCGTAAGATATCGGCCAGTCGAAGCCTACGCCGTAGCGGCTGCGGAGCTCGAAATCGTGGGGATGCATTCGCGCGGCCATGCCCTGCCAGCAGTTCGTTCCGCCGCCGAGGCCGATGTTGAAGTTCCAATCCTTCGCGCCGTCCTTTGAGATCGTTGATCCGTGGTCGATGGCCGAGTTCTTGCGGTGTTCGAGCTGCCACTGGCGCGAATGATGGCTGCCCCATTCGAGAACCAGGACCCGTTGTTGCGGATGGCGCTTCAGGTATTCGTGAAGGAAGAACAGCGAACCGAAGCCGGACCCAATGACCACGACGTCCCACCCATCGCTCGCGACCGCACTCGGGGAGACGGCCCGAAAATTCACCTCGCGCTTTCCAAAGGGAAGACCACGCAGACTTGGCGGAATACGGGATCGAGAGCCGGCATACCCCAGCATAGGCCGCGCGGCCCGCATTTTCACTTACCCTTCGGCATTAGCCATAAGGTGGTTCAAGGTGTTTGCGCAGAGCCGATGAGCCGCTCATTGATCTCGCGCCGGCGATGCGCCGGGCGCCGTCACGCCGCTGGTATTTCAGGTGCCTGCGTCTGCCAGTAACGCCGCCCTGGGCGCGGCGATCCCCATGCCTTTTTCGGCGCTGGTGACGTGGATTTCCGGATAGGCGGCGACCTTTTCGAGTTCACTCGCCTTGATCTTGTCCGCATTGGTCAGGACGACGCGATAGCCGACGGCTGCTTCGTCGAGCATCGTCTTCATTTCATGCCGGTGCTGCATTTCGGCATCGCGTTGCAGATGGATGATTGGCAGGCACTGGCCCGCGCGCGGCAAAAATGGAATCCGCCTCCGAACCGACGAGCCGCTTCAAGGGCCAGCCCGGTGAACAGGCGACGATGTTCTTCCGAGATCCCAGCGGAAACGCGTTGGAAATGAAGGCTTTCGCCGACGATGCCATGCTGGTTGCGACCTGACTGCAAATGGCGATTAGGTGATTGCCAGGTGCCGTGCTAGGGCAATCCCGCTGACGTCGAATTATGCGACGGACTTCGGCTTTTGACGACCGCCCGACACCCCCGCGTGTGCAGGCGCAACCCAGACTTCGACTTCCTTTCATCGGACGATTTTAAGCACGACCACGCCGCATGTCGCGGCGGGGAAACTCCATGCGTTCTTGAAAGGAACCATCATGAGCAAGACCGGAACAGTCAAATTCTTCAACTCGGACAAGGGCTATGGCTTCATCCAGCCCGACGACGGCTCGGACGACAGCTTTGTCCACATCAGCGCCGTGCAGGCCGCAGGCATGCAGTCGCTCGATAAGGACCAGCGTCTCAACTACGAAGTCGAGACCGGCCGTAATGGCAAGGCCAGCGCCGTGAACCTCTCGGCCGCCGACTAAGGTCGACTAGACCCTCCCCCGCACGCGCATCGTGTGTGTGCGGGGGAACTTCGCATTCCCCCTCCGGCGAGAGATCGAGCATGAGCCAGACATTCGAATTCTACGACGCGCGCGCAAAAGAGGCCGCTGCGGAAGCCAAGGCCGCTACTCTCGACAATGTCCGGGAACGCAGCCTGCGGGCAGAACAAACCTGGCGCGGCCTCGCCATTCAGGCACGCAAGGTAAAGACGGAACGCGAGAAGGCGCTTCAGGCCAGTGCCGAAAAGCGCGCTGCGGAAGAAGCGATCGCTTCCAGCTAGACGCCCGCGTCGGCCAGCACTGCCGCCCTCAGCGCGCCGATGCCCATACCCTTTTCCGCGCTGGTGACGTGGATTTCCGGATAGGCGGCGACATGCTTGCGCGCTTCCGCCTCGGTCGCGGCGACAACCTTTTCGAGTTCGCTTGCCTTGATCTTGTCCGCCTTGGTCAGGACCACGCGATAGCCGACGGCTGCCTCGTCGAGCATCGTCATCATCTCGCGATCGACCTCTTTCGGCCCGTGGCGGGAATCGACCAGCACCAGCGTGCGGGCCAGCACCGCGCGGCCGCGCAGGTAGGTTTTCACCAGGTTCTTCCAGCGCTCGACGACCTTCACCGGAGCCTTGGCAAAGCCATAGCCGGGCATATCGACCAGGCGGAACAGCGTCGGATCGCCGACCTCGAAGAAGTTCAGCTCCTGCGTGCGGCCCGGCGTCACGGACGCGCGCGCGATCGCCTTGCGCCCGGTAAGCGCATTAAGCAGCGTGCTCTTGCCGACGTTCGACCGCCCGCAAAAGGCGATTTCCGGTACGTCCGGCTCGGGCAGGAACTTCAACTGCGGCGCAGACAGCAGGAATTCCACCCGGCCCGAGAACAGCTTGGTTGCGCGCCTTTCCAGCGTGGCGAGTTCGGCCTCGTCCATCAGCCGGCCCTGGCCGCCTCGGCCGCCTTTTTCTTTTTCTCTTCCTCGATCATCGCGCGCATCTGCGGGTGCTTGGAATAAAGGTATTTCTGCTGCGCCAGCGTGAGGATGTTGGAGGTGACCCAGTAGAGCAGCAGGCCCGCCGCAAACGGCGCCATCACGAACATCAGGATCCACGGCATGATGTCGAAGATCTTCTGCTGCATCGGATCCATCGCGCTGGGGTTGAGCCTGAAGGTCAGCCACATGGTGAAGCCCAGCAGCACGGCGAGGACGCCGAGGCCGAAGACGATCATCAACCAGCCGGGCACATCGATGCCGACATAGGCCAGCGCATTGGCGAGGTTCGCCGGATCGGGCGCGGAGAGGTCGTCGATCCAGGCGAACTTCTCGTGCCGCATCTCGACCGCAAGGATCAGCACTTTGTAGAGCGCGAAGAACACCGGGATCTGGAGCAGCATCGGCAGGCAGCCGGCGAGCGGATTGACCTTCTCGCGCTTGTAGAGCTCCATGATCTCCTGCTGCTGCTTTGGCTTGTCGTCCTTATACTTCTCCTGCAGCTCCTTCATCTTGGGCTGGATGGCCTTCATCGCGGCCATGCTGGCAAAGCCCTTCTGCGCGATGGGGAACATGAGGCCGCGAACGATGACGGTCAGGATGATGATGGCGACGCCGAAGTTGCCGACCGCGTCGAACAGCGTGCGCAGCAACCACAGGATCGGCTTTTCGAACCAGCGGAACCAGCCCCAGTCGATCGCGAAACCGAACTTCTCGATTCCGGCGTCCTGGTACTGGTCGAGTACGACGCTTTCCTTCGCGCCCGCATAGAGCCGCGAGGTGGTGGTGAACTTGCGGCCGGCCGGAACGGTGACCGGCTCGTAGATCACATCGGCCCGATACGTCTCGTTGCCCAGCGAGCGATAGCTTGTGGCCGGCGCGCTGCCATCTTGCGGGACAAGGGCGGCAAGCCAGTAGATATCGGCGAAGCCCGCCCACCGCGTGCGGCCCTGCGGGCGCACAACGCCTGCCTCGTCCACGTCCTCGTAGTCGACATCGTAATCGGCCGTGTCGCCGAAGACGCCCATCGGGCCCGAATGCGCGTTGAAGATGTCCTGGCTGGCGGTGCGGCTGGTGCGATTGACGAGACCGAAGGGCTCGACGACGACTTGGTTGCCGGAGGTATTGCTGACCGCCTGCTCGGCGGTGATCATGTAATTGTCGTCGATGGAATAGGCGACTTCGAAGATCAGGCCCTGGCCGTTGTTCCAGCTCAGCGTGACCGGCGTCTCGGGCGTCAGGCGCTCGCCATCCGCCTCCCATAATGTCTGCACTCCGGGCACTCGGATGTTCGAGCCGACCCAGCCGAACTGCGCGAAATACTGCGCGGGCGTGCCGTTGGGCGAGAACAGGCGGACCGGGCCGCTGTCCTGATCGGTCGTCTCGGTGTGATCCTTGAGGACGATATCGTCGATCAGGCCGCCGCGCAGGTTGATCGAACCGGCCACGCGCGGCGCATCGATCGGCAGGCGGTCGGGCGAGGCGAGAGCCTGCGCAACATCGACCTCCTCCTGCGCCTGCAATGCGGGATCGACCAGCCCGCCGGTGCGCGAATGCTGCGTCGCTTCGGCCTCGGCAGCGCGCGTGGCCGGCGTGTCGGCGACCTCTTCCACCAGCGCCTCTTCCGGCTGCGGGTAGAAATACTGCATCGCATAATCCCACCCGATCAGCAGCAGGAAAGAAAGAGCGATCGCCAGAATCAGATTGCGCTGGTTTTCCAAGGTCGGTCCCGTTGTAGTAGTAGTCGATATGTGGGGAGGTGTGTTATATAGTCAAGACAGCGGCGCTAGGGCACCGGGTCGTAGCCATGCCCGCCCCATGGGTGGCAGCGCATTATACGCTTAAGCGCCAGCCATCCACCCTTGATCGCACCGTATTTGCCCAGCGCCTGCACGGCATATTCGCTGCACGAAGGAGCATAGCGGCAGGTCGGCGGCAGGATGCGGCTCGGCCCCCATTGCCAGAGGCGCGCGATGGAGATGAGGATGTGCTTCACGCCCGGCGACTCCGACGCTTTCGCGGGCCGCGTGCGGGATCGCCCTTGCCCTCGGCGGCCCGGACGAGCGCTGCGCCGAGTTCCTCGCGCAGCTGCGCGAAATCGCGCTCGACCCCGCCTTCGCGGCCGATCAGTATGTGATCGTGATTAGGCAAGCCGCTTTCCGGCAGTGCGCTCCACAACAGTTCTCGAAAGCGCCGCTTCATGCGATTGCGCACCACGGCATTGCCGATCTTCTTCGTAACCGTGATGCCATAGCGCTTGCCCTGACCCTCGTTCGGCCGCGCCAGCAGCACGAAGCCCGGACGCGCCACGCGCAGCCCGCGATTCGCCGCGAGGAAATCGCTACGCTTGCGGATAACGGAAAGGCTCGGGTGCATGGATGCCAGATACGCAAAACGGGCCCCCGATGGGAGCCCGCTTGCAACTACCGGATGATCGCCGCGCCGGGAGCGCAGCGGATCACATCACGCGCAGAGGTTCTTGCGGCCGCGGGCGCGGCGGGCGCGGAGGACCTTGCGGCCGCCCGGAGTCGCCTTGCGTGCGAAGAAACCGTGGCGACGCTGGCGCACGAGGTTCGAGGGCTGGAAAGTCCGCTTCATCGGATAAGTCCTTAAGTCTTACAGTGTCCGGCGGCGCCATCCGGCTGCCACCAATAAAAAGGGCCACCCGGGCGGGGTGACCGCTTGATTGGCGCGCGCATACCCACACGGTCGCTGCGCGTCAAGAAAAAGTCATGGCCGCATAGGCGAGTTTCGGCGCGGGTTCTGCCGCCTCGCGGACCGGCGCGACAGGCTTGGGCTCGCGCCTTTCGCTGGCATGGCGCAGGCCCGGAGCGGTCAGGCGGCGCATGTCGCGTGCGCCCAGCCAGCGGGCCGAGCGGTGCGGTACCGAATTGGTAAAGTCGTAGAAGGTGCGCGCCTGCCCCTCGCTCATGCCCATCTCGCGGTAATAGGCGAGGTATTTGCGGTTCTCCGGCGCATCGGCGGCGAAATCGGACGCCTCGCGGCCGTAATCGTCCATCCAGCTGTGCACGGCGAATTCGGCTCCGTCGGAGATGTCGCGCTCGACACCGGCGAGGAACAGCTCGACTGCCCCCGACCGGACCGAGCCATTGGTCGGCACATGGGTCACCAGTCTGGCGGCACGGATCATCCGGCCGAGCTTCATATTGGCGATGTCGTCCTGGGTGCCGGGGCATTCAACCATGTCGATCTGCGCGAGGCCGGGGAAGTCGCGCAGCATGGCGGCAAAGGCAGCGGGCGATGCGCGGTCGGTTTCGCCGAGCAGGGCGACACGGCGCTGGTCGAGCACGAGGAACGGGCCGAAGCGGGCGATCCCCCGGCGATAGTCGCGGCGGGTGCGGTCGATCGCATGCGGAGCCTGCCAGCGCGGCGCGTCCGATACGGACAGCTCTGCCTGCGGGCGGATACCGACGAAATCGGCACCGCGGCGCGGCGGGAGCGGTGCGGGAAGGGCGACGGCGTCTGCCAGCACCTTCTGCCCCTCGCGCGGATCATGGAACGGCGCGCCCTCGATCGGCTGTACCACCGGCGTCGATACGAACACGACCGGCATAGCCACCAGACCCAGCGACTGCGCCGCTGCGGGACCGGACAGGGCCAGTGCGACAAGCGATAGCAGCGAGGCGAGGATGCGAAGCATATCGCCGCTGTGCGCGCGCGGGTCTTGCCGAACTGCCAAGACGATTGGTGAAGACCGTCTTTACGCTTTTCGTTCTCCACCACGACGGACCGGGTTTCCCCTCGACAAATCAATCCGTTCTGGCCATCCCCGCCCGGTACGTCACGCGGTGGGGATTAACGCTGGTAGCTCTGGTTCGGACGGTCGCCTATCTGGGGCTGGAAGCGCGCGCGGTCGAAGTGCAGTGCTCGGTCGCGCCCGGCTTGCCCAAATTCAACATCGTCGGCCTCGCGGACAAGGCGGTGGGCGAGAGCAAGGAGCGGGTGCGCGCCGCGCTATCTAGCATGGGCCTCGCCCTGCCGCCCAAGCGCATCACTATCAATCTTTCGCCCGCCGACCTGCCCAAGGAAGGTGTGCTTTTGACGCTTTGATCCCTACTCTATCAGCAAAAGCTTCTGATTTTCCGGCGCTTTTCGAGAACCTTCGGCAGAGTAGCCTACTATTCGGGCGGCGCGAACCATAGTGCCAGCTCCCTCGACAACCCCACCCTTCAAGCGAACACCCTCCCGTCATATCGCGCGATCAATTGCGGCACGGACGATTCATATTCACCAAACCCATTGGCCTGAATGGCCTGAATGGCCTGAATGGCCTGCATGGCCTGCATGGCCTGCATGGCCTGCATGGCCTGCATGGCCTGCATGGCCTGCATTGCCTGCATTGCCTGCATTGCCTGCATTGCCTGCATTGCCTGCATTGCCTGCATTGCCTGCATTGCCTGCGGCTTCTCATAAATAACATCTGGACCGCAAGAAACATCCCGTAAAGACACTCTGCAAAGCCCTGCGTCGCCTTGGTTTTGTGGATAAAAATTCATAGGGCGAATACAGTTTGAGGGAAACTCTGGATGCTTCAGGAAGTTTATGGAAAATTTTAATTCAGTTTTATTGATTGCTTTATTTTTCCTGAGCATTTTACGCTCATAAATTAAAGTTGACTCGACCTCATTTACTTGCATCATGAGCCGACACATTTTGATTTCGCAAGGGGTGATAGAGGTGCAACAAGAAGGTCGACAATTTCTATGCGTTGCTGACACGGGTCGAGTTTAGCGCGTGCCGATCACCTCCGTGCCTGGCTGCGCTTGCCGGAGTGAGCAGCGACCCCACATCGCATTGTCTCAGAGGCCCATTTCGGATCGGGAATTAGAAGCAGTTCCTTTCTCGTCGGTTCGGCTCGCGGGTGAACTTGTCAATCTTGGTGAGGTCCGAAAGCTTTACGGCCCGGCCTTCACAGGCAAGCTCCTCGATGAGTTCACCTTGAAATGGATCGATGGACCATCATCCTCGAATTCCAAACGCGCAGCTGGACTCCGCAGGTGGTTAATTGACCTTTTCCATCGAGCTGATGAACCACAGATTGCGGCGCCGCTTCGGCTGGTCCGAGAAAAGCTGATCGCATGTGAATTTTCCGCGATCGCTGCTGATGATTTTGAGCACGCATTGTCCGACTTCGTCTCTCGCGCCAACGACCCCAACGACCGGTCAATATTCTCGACATCAAATCAGACGACTCGTCGACCAGTTATCGAGGCACTTTCTGCGGCGATACGGAGCCTCGCCACACCCATGGGCTGGCCGAAAATCAATACTCTAAAATGTACACTGAAGAGACAGAGGGGGGTGACGCCCTCCTTGGGCGAGCTCGAGTTCACTGACGGCAAACTTGATCGTCATAGCAACAGCAACGCCGGCCTCTATGCTCGCACAGTCGCGCGAAATGGAGAGCGGCTAAATCGATTGAGAACGATTGCAGAGGCAGAGCTGATAGACTGCCACGAAACCTACAAGCGCGGCCAAGAACTTCTTTCTAGAAAGGACCTTCAAGACCCATCGACGCTTGAACGGGCTGAATTCCGGCTCGCGGGTATTCCGGATTTCGCCAAGAGGAAGTCCAAGTTACCTAGAATAGTGGAGGCATGCTTTCCGACTAACGACGCAGGACTGAAATTGGCGAACCTCCTGGCCCATATTGTCGAAAATCATGATGGCAAAGTTAGTGGCAGCGATGATTGGTCTACGCCTGGTATTCGGCACCTTGTAACGCTTCATGGCGGCCCGCAGAGAGTAGCTGAGTTCCTTGAAGGTGGGACCAGGGCATTGGTTGCAGCGTATACGATTGTACTGATTGAGTCGGGCTTCAACGTTCAATCCTGCAATGATCTTTCCTCTGAGCCGTTCGTGGGCAAACCAAGCTCCGGACGAGTGGACCTCCACGTTCTATCTTCGATTAAAAACCGTCCTAGACCCAAGAGAGTTCAAGCAATTCTTGGCGAAGGACAGGTGTTTCTCAATTCGATGGGATATAAAATCTCAGGCAAGCGAGCCATCGATATTTGGCTTGAGATTTCAGAACCGATCAGACGCCGGGCGAAAGAAGAATCGGCGAAGCGCTCAGCCAGTGATGCGCAAGATGGCGCTCCTCGCTCAGACCGCCTCGGAGGCGATAACGTTGAAGACTGGCTTTGGATCTTACCTACTGGATTGAATAATGCTGGAGAAGTTAGGAAGGCGAGCGCTGGGAACTTTCGCGATTGGTGGACCCGCCTGCTGACAGATCACGCCGATGACCCGATTATTGGTGGGCTTCCAATTCGACGCAAACATATTCGACCTACCATCATTCAAATGAAGGCAACTGGTCGCAATGGGGATGTCGAGCTTGCCGCAGTCTCAGCAAACCATCAGAGCTCCAAAACCACATTCCAAAATTACTTGAACCGGCCCTATATCCGGATCCACCTGGAGGAGCAGATACGGGATTTCCAAAACCTACTTGAAGTTGCGGTCGCAGCGCCTGCGAAGAAAAATAGGACAAGCCAATCAGTTCCTCCTTCGGCTTTCGATCGCCTGCGCGAAAGAGCGTTAGAATGCGGCCTTGCATTCTACGAGAATGTCGACTTTTGCACTCCTCCTGGGTCTGCCGAATTGGAACTGACGCCAATCGAGTATTCAGATACAAGTTCAGGAATGGCTTCGGCCGCACTACTCAGGCTTTCTCTCGATCATGCGCAAGACGAGTTTTTCGCGAGAAACCCGAGTCGTTGGGTCAGCATATGGCTACCTCTCCACGCGCTATCGATTGCCATCTGGGATGCCCTATCTTCTGGCCCCCGTGCAGAGCGATTTAAAGCGATTGCCGATGATATTCACCACAAACTGGCAGACGGCAAACTTGAGCTGTTCCGGGCATTCTAGATACCCACATGAAACGCGCCAAGCCCACACCAGAATCTAAAACTGAGAAGCACCGAGCAGAGCAAACGCTCCATGAAAAGGTGCTTAGCGAATATCCGATTCCTCCTTGGTTGATATCCGGATCCCTCTTGGAGAATCGATGGGTAATTCGCTTAGAGGATGCAGCGGAGTTTCGGGCGGCAAGCGTTCCCATATCGTTCGAAGTCCCAATTGCCTCTAACCAACTATTGTCTGACTTCCAGTTCGATAAAGATCTGCTCACCGCGAAGCTTCTGCTGCTTTGCTCCATAAGAGCGGGGTCAATAACTGCAGGAAAAGTAGCAGCCATATTTGCAAGAAATTATCTGCAGTTTGTACGCTGGCGTATTGGGATCGGCATCTACCGCAATTCAGATTTAACTGCAGACGTTCTTGAGAATCTTCGCGAGTCGGTCAGAACTCGTGGCATCGCAGGGCTCCCTCCAGTCGCGGAAGCTTTCAAGGCCATAAAACTGGGTATCCAATCGGGAAGGAGGGAGTTGCCTACTTACCGCAAAGGCACCAAAGTTAAATTCGCATCTAACGCCCTCCTGAGGGAGCTTGGCGTACCGAACATGACGAGCGTTCCTCCTTCATTGCGGCGTGAGATTTGGGAACTAGTAGCCGAACAGGGATTGCCAGTTCCTCGCAGAAATTCAGTCGGCAAGGATGATATAGTTCCGACAGAGAACCGCGTAGCGAATTTCTTCTCTCCGCTTTTCGCTTTACACACATTCTCCTCGAAGCTCAGCCATGACCCACTTGGTTTCATCCCCTTTCCTGGAGAAACTCAGCAATCAATAGCGAGGTCCATTACTGATAGAGAAGCAGAGCGCACCTTTACGGTTCCGGCCCTGCAGGCGTGCTACTTAATAGACAAGGCGTTGGTTTGGGTTCACGATTATGCACCCGACATTCAGCGCCTCATCGAAGACATAGAGCGACGAACCAATGAATTAACTGGTCCAGATGGGCATTGGCGCCCACATCAGCGCGCTATCCACGATGTTCTAGCTGTTTTTGAGCCTACATGCGGATTAGACGAGCCCGGCTCTCCATGGCCGGTCCATGGCGCTTACTTTGAGGCCGCCCGAGGAGGCCGGACCAGACCTAGCCTAAGGACAGTACTCTTCGAGTATCTGCTGATAGCATGCGTGATAGTCATCGCCGCTTTTTCCGCTCGTAGGCACAATGAGATAAACTCTCTTAGACATGATTGTATTATCGAGACCGATATCGGTCTATCGCTCAGGTGCTATATCGAGAAGACTTTGCGGGATGTTGATGAGATCCCCATCCCAGCTTCCGTTAAAGCAGCCGTGGATGTCCTTCGTTGGCTTTCTGAGAAGCGGCGCGTTCGTACCGGAGAACCGTGGATCGTAGCATTTGATGAGCTACTTGCAGTTCGTTCTGGAAAATCCGAGGCCTCTTCAGAAGAGGTTAAGAGGTCTGGCAAAGTCCAAATATATCGAGCTTTGACTCGATTTTCGAAGTTTGTCGAAACTCCCCTACTTGCAGACGGCTTGAAATGGTCACCGCGCCCTCACCAATTTCGGCGTTGGTTCGGTGTTACGTATTACAACCGCTATCGCTTCCCTCAGCTAATCGCGCTGGCACATTTTTATCGGCACTCAGACCCCAATCAAACGCGCCGCTATATAACTGAGAGCAAATATACCGGGTTCATTGCGCAGAAAGACGAAAATCGCGCGCGGCAGCGATTGGAGGATTTTGACAAGGCCGGACAGGAGTTCCGCCAGGAGCGCTTCTTGGCCGTCCTCGATGGACGCGAGACGATGACAGGCTTCGGTGGGGAGTTTCTAAAGCGGGAGCTATATAAACAGATCGCAGCGTACGCAGATTGCTTAGAAACCGCCGACGATAAGGTTAAACAAGCCACCTATATCGAGGCAATCGCACCCGTTGTTAAAGCAACACAATTGGAGCCGAACGAACTTGGTCACTCTTATTGTAAGTGCACTGGGAGCGCCATTGACCTAGCGCAAGCAGAGTGTTTGAAGCTCGCCACACAGTTTGGCGAGCCAGTCAAAAGCGGGCCAGATCAATCGTATGCTTCAGACGAAATTTGCGGTCGTTGTGCCAACGGGGTCAAGTTTCCAGAAAACGAGAGCGTATGCGATAAGACTATAGCCGCCTTGGAGCGAGCCGAGTTTTCGCAACGATCGCCTGCAGTCAGAAAGCTCGAACGAAGTCGTCTCGCTCTCCTTAAAGAGCAGCGAGAACTCCGTTTGCGGGACTGATTTACGTCATGGCAGAACGAGAGGCACGTAGATCCTTCCGCTTGAAGGTTGAGTTGCTCGAGAAGGCAACCACTAGCGGCGTTATACCGCCGGAATATCCGATCATCGCTAAGGTCAAAGATCTACAAAATTGGGATACGCCTCCCTTGACGTCTTGGAAAAGTTTTTCGGTGGCTGCGCCTGGTGGGCCAAATGCAGATCTACGTGCTCGATTTGATCGGATCTTACCAAGCTTTGTGAAGCTTCAGACTGGCAAATCAATGAGAGGGCCTCGCCCGCCAAAAGATAGGTCTGTCGAAACTTGGCTCATCCAGTCTGAACGGGACGCATTATGCCGCCAGAACGCTGAGATTTTGATGCGCCTCAGAGAATCCGAAGCGGCTCTTCGCGCCAAAGAGGCGATGGTCGAATCATCGAAAGCAAAGATCGCTGAACTTACCGAAAGATTGAGTGTTTTGATTCCTTTGAGCGCGGCCAAGCGCAGCCCTCCGAATGGTTAAAATTGCCAGTCGGGTACGTGTCCATCGATTGAAAGGTGAAATGGAGATCGGCGGAGCGCTCTTGCGAGACTTTGCGCTACTGGTTTGGTCGGACAGAGGAGTCGATGAACAGGTCCTTCGCTTTTGCTTCGATAGGGGAGTGTACAAAGGCCTTAAAACAAGCACGCTTGAGCAAGAATGTTATATTTTGGCCGACTGGCTCAACTGGCTAGCTGCGAGAAAAAAGACTTTAGGAGACGCCCTTCCTTCAGACTACCATCGCTGGGGGGACCGAGGAAACCGGGGGGGAAAATTAAGTGCCGCCCGAGCTTACCGTAGAAAGGAGCTGGTCTGGCAGTTCTATAAGGGACTTCGCTCAGATCCCG
The DNA here is from genome assembly GCF_030717945.1 of Qipengyuania profundimaris. Classification (NCBI taxonomy): domain Bacteria; kingdom Pseudomonadati; phylum Pseudomonadota; class Alphaproteobacteria; order Sphingomonadales; family Erythrobacteraceae; genus Qipengyuania; species Qipengyuania profundimaris. The sequence continues at coordinate 617,429 of NZ_JAVAIM010000001.1, read as the reverse complement.
CTTTGGCGCAAACTACTGCAGCGTTCTTCGAGACGCTTTCGGAGGCCAATATCACCGATCAAGGATTGATCCAGTGGTCGATGAAATTGGAATATAAAGTGGGCAAGGGGTCACGCGCACCGCGTGTTCCCACCGATGTAGAAGTCGGCCGCATTCTCACAGAACTCGGCAACTATGATGATCCGTTTCTCAGCGAAAGAAACTTTTTGATTGGTCAGGTGGAGGCGAGGATTGGACTTCGAGCGATGGGAGTCGAAAGCCTAAAAATTGAAACACTTGATAAAATGCTTGAGAGTGCAGGCATCGAGATTGAAGCCCAAAGCATTGGCAACCTGCATCAGGCAAAGAGCGAGCAGATCCGGATTAGGCGGCAACTTAACGGCCTTCTTGAACGCGGCCGCACAGTGATAGCCGCCCCAATCGTTGAGAAAGGAGGGAAAAAGCGCGAAGTTGAGGTACCTATCGATCTCGCGATCAGGCTTCTGAATCATGTCTGGGGCAGGCGCCAAACTTTAATCGCGAACCGCGTTGGTGCAAAGCGACGCAATAACAATCGAATCTTCTTATCCTGGCGAGACGGCGGTCCGCTTAGTCGCGGAAGTATCAAAGATATCGTATCTGCGGCTTTTGAGAGCGCGAAGGTCAGAGGTAGCGGTCACGGACTCCGTGCATACTACCTTACTACCAAAGCGATAGAGTTGATAAGCGAGGCTCGGCGTACGTTTGGTGCCAATTTCAGCGTAGAAGACATCTTGAATGAGCTTGCTAGGCTTGCAGGGCACAATCACCGAGAAACTTTGCGTGCCTATCTGGATGTCGCGCGCATTCGTGAAGCCGCCCTTCGCGAGTTCGATCAGTAGAAAGGCAAATTCTCACAGAACATCTAAAGAGGGATGTGTCGGTGACCCCTCTTCAATCCTCGCTGTCCGCCTGGAGACGCGGAGAAAAAACTCTAAATGCTCGTTTCTCCCTACCTTCAAAGGTGAGACCCTTGATGTTTGCCCCAGTGTTTTTGTCACTTAAGTCCAGTGGGCGACCGTAATGGAACGGTTGGAGGTAAATTGTCACTGACCTAAATTCTGTGGCACCATTACCCCGAAGGCCCTGAACGATAACATCCATTGCATCTTGGAAACGATCGAGGTCGTAAGCTCCGGTCATTCTAATCCGCATCGTCATGCACCTCATTACAAATCAGGGGCATGCCGGTGAAACCGGGTGTTGGTAACCTGAGCTCGCGCCAAGGCGCCGCCGCCTTTAGGCGAGCCTTGGACATACGCGACGGCCACCCGGTCGTGTGTTCACGACCGGCCGCAAGCTTCGGGGTTACCAAGCCCCATCGCCGGATCATAGGCGACAGGTCGGTTCGTCGCAGAAGATAGCAAGCAGTTCAAGACACCTCTCTTGCCGCGGTCCGAGGCCGTCAACATTTCCTTTGCTATTGGCTCAAGGTCCAGCTCACATGGGTTCAGGTTAGAGTGGCCCTCGAACAGCAAATCGCTGCAAGGTGCCGCATGGGCCTTACCTTCGAATCTACAACACCTGTTACGGGCCAGCGAGGATGCCAGCGTTGCGCCCACATCTCGATTATTTAAAGGTTGCGACTTTCGTCCGCTAGCCGACAGGAAGCTTTCAGCCTCGGGCGGAGTGACATACGGACATGATCTTTGACCACTTTCGTCACATGCGACAAAAAAGCAGCCATCAATACGCTCGCGACTTTCGAAAGCCTGCTGCCTTTGCAGCGCTTTCCGTACAAAAGCGCCTTTCCGCTCTGGTGGCGGCGTAATATGGTCGCCCAGGCATGTGATAAATCGATGCACCTTTACGGCTACGATTGCCCTTGATCGCACAGTTTAGACCATCGATGTAAACGGGCTCGCCGTCATAGCTCTCAGCCCCGCTCAGTCCTGTCACATGCAGTAGCGCTACTGGCGACACAGGTGCAAAAACGAACAGCGCAACCAATAGGATCGACGCGGTGAAAACGTAACGCATCTGCGGAAACTAATAGAACCATTTGGCTCTCGCAATCGCGCTAAGTGATATCCGAAATTCAACCAGCCGAGACCCGCAAATGCCCTGGAGCGCCTCACCCTCAGGAACCTTCATGAGCAAAAGCTAATCCTAGTCTGACCTGCTTCGAGCCGCCGCCCGAACAACGCAGCATCTCAAGACGGCACCAACTTGCCGCGACCGGCTTCGCCTCTGCTGAAGTCTCCCACGTCCCCTAGCCGCTTGCTACTCATGGTTTCCGTCTGATCGACCAGACCAATGCGCTCGCTGCCGTCAGCAACGCAGCCAACGCGAAAACACTCGTCGAATCCAACACGAACATCTGAACCTCCAGCTTTGCAAAGTTCGCATGTTCTATAAATGTTCCAAGTAGGAAAGTGCTTTGTGCTTGGGCACGCGCTCGCTAGCGTAACGCTATGCGTGAATGGGATGACGATAGCTCTGACGACGACGTCATCATCAAGCTCGAGTTTGGCTTTTGGCTTGCGTTGGCCATGCTGGGCCTAGGCAGTGTTCTGTACTGGCTGCTCGCGTGACAGCGCCTCCCGTAACAGAATGGGAGCAATGGGCCGTGGCGCATCACTACGTCGAAAAACATGGCAACGAAGCGCCTATCGCCATTGCCATGCGGGCCGACCAGCTCCTTGAGCGTGGCGAAATACTAGGCGCTAATACGTATGTCGCCATCATGCGGAAAAGCGAGCAGCTCCTAAACCGCAACAATGGCAGCGTCCATTGAACTTCGGCGGTCGAGCAAAATGATATGGAAAGAAGCCGATGATCGCGAGAGCGATATCGAGCAGCTCCAAAAGCTTGATGAGACGGCATCTTACGCAGAGAAAACACGCATCCAGAAGCAGATCGCAAATATTCGTGCGGGCCGCGCGGGGGAACGTGATGCAGCGCACTTTCTCGGGCGGGAATTCGGCGAAAGCCAGAAGCTGGGAATACTGCACGACTTGCGCCTGGAGCTGAATGGCGAAGTGGCGCAAATCGATCATCTCGTCATCCATCGCGTCCAAGCCACAGCGTGGGTTTTAGAGACAAAAAACTATGCTGGCCGCCTGACGTGCGATGAGCATGGCGACTGGACGCTGTGGAGCCGCGGAAAACCACGAGACATTCCATCACCTGTCAATCAAGCGCGCAGGCAATGCAAGCTCCTACGCCAATGGCTCGAGGCAAACAAAATCGCCTCGATCCAGAAAATCCAGCCTGTCGTCCTCATCTCTCCCAGATCCAGCATTGATCGTTCGAAACTACCCGACGACGCGCACGTCGTGAAATCGGACAACTTTGGCCAGTGGTGGCAGAAAGAAACTGACAGCATCGGCTTCGGCACGGCTTTACGGATGGTGTCAAAGCATTTTCTGTCTGGAATGTCGGAGCAAGATTTTGATGCGCTTGGACAGCGTTTAGCAGCTGCTCATCAGCCTACTGACTACGACTGGATAGCCATGTTGGGCTTGTCGGAGAAACAGGACGAGACCGAGCCAGCGGAAGTCACGAAAGATGATCAGCAAGTCGTCTCCAACAGTCCCTGCGACCTAGCCGGCGATGGGCCGTGGACTTTTCAGACATCCACCGGCGAAGTCAAAGTTAGCCGTATTCCCGATGGCCGGTTTGCCATCAGAAACGATGCCAATTCCGATCTGATCGAAGCCGTCAAAAACTCATGCAAAGGTCGTGGGCAGTGGATGCCGCGCTACCGCAATTGGCTAATCTCGGAGGCGGAAATCGACAGTGTACTCGGCGATATTCTGGCACAGGCATCGCCCGAACAAGTCACTGGAATACCTACGAAAACTTGACATTCTCGCTAGATTTCGCTACGATTACAGTAGTTTAATCAAACATCGAGGATCTTATGACCCAGCCCGCCAAGGTGCTGGCGCCTCCCGACGTTCGTCGCCTCTGCGCGCGAGCTGGGCGAGGTCGCTTTGCCGTGCGCAATCGCCTTATTATTTTACTGAGCTTCAAAGCCGGGTTGCGTGCTTGTGAAATCGCTGGCTTGGATTGGAGTATGGCAATCACTGCGAAAGGCAGGATCGCCGCAACACTGACCATTTCCAACACGATCGCGAAAAATGGCAGAGGCCGCGCGCTTCCCAACCATCCGGAGCTGAAGCGGTGTCTCGAGCAACACCATCGAGCCAGCGGCCGACCACTAAGCGGATCGGTGATACGTTCGCTTCGGGGTTCGCATATGACACCTAGGAGCATCGTAAACTGGTTCGCCGCCATCTATGCGGAGCTCGGACTGCATGGCTGCTCGTCACACTCTGGCAGGCGTACGTTCATCACGACGGCAGCCAGGCTCGTTAGCAAGACAGGTGGCTCGTTGCGTGATGTCCAAGAGCTCGCTGGCCACAGCGCGCTCACGACGACGGAGCGTTACATCGAAGGCGACAGGGATGCGCAGCGCAAGCTCGTGCGAATGCTGTGATTACGCTGGAGCGTTTCAAGCTGCTCGAAGCGGCCATTCGGGCGCGCGGCTACGGACCCACGATTGAATGGACTGAGAGCCTTGCGCCTCCAGCTGGCGCGGACGAGTTCGCCGAGCAAACGATCTATGTGATTTGCAATTCTGGTATGGCCAACACAGTCGCCGCGGTGATCTACGATCGCTGCATGAACGCGCTTCGGATCGGCGACAGCGTGACCGATGTCTTTCGCCACCCCGGCAAGTCTCTGGCGATCGATGCGATCTGGCGCGAGCGCGAGCGGCACTACGCTGACTACTTGGCTGCAGACGACAAGGTATCCGCGCTTCGTTCTTTGCCATGGATAGGCGACATAACGGCGCTGCATTTGGCTAAAAACTTCGGAGCAGACGTCGCAAAGCCAGATGTCCATATGGAGCGCTTGGCGCGCGCCGAGAACACTTCGACCGACGAGCTGTGTGCACGGTTGTCAGCAGCATCAGGCTACCGAGCGGCTACAGTCGACACGATCTTGTGGCGAGCTTGCGCGCTCAAGGTGCTCAACTCTGCGAGATACGAAACAACAGACTGGGATGCGGCGTACTCGCCAGGCGACTCAGCCTCTTAGAACCTTCGCGGTAAGAGCGATGGTATCGGCGCGATAGCGCTCCGTCGGCGGCGGATCCGCCAACTCCAACATCGATGAAGAAAGGATACGGCCATGACAGGCAGTGAACGGGCGCAGTGCGCCTGCGATACCCCGCGCGCAGAGCAAATCGCGCGCTTGAACGATCAACTTCGCAAGCACGGTGCGGGTGGTGCAATCATGCTGACACGAGGCGTAAGGATGATGGCAGGATTTAAGTCGACAGAATTGCTAACAAAGCTCGCATCCTACGAAAAGTTCGACGTCGAAAATGATCCACACGGCGAGCGCGACTTCGGCGATATCGACGTGGCCGGAACGAACTTGCTTTGGAAGATCGACTACTATGACAAAGCGATGAAGTTCGCATCGCCCGACCCTGCTGATCCCGATGTCACCGAGCGGGTGCTTACGGTCATGCTTCCTGAAGAATGGTGAGAGGTGAAAGAGCGCTGCTCATTGCGGCCGCGCTCACTCCATCCATTCGAGGTCCCTTTCAGGAAATAGCGCAACACTGGGGCTTTCCGGCGACACGTTCAGCGAGGCAATTCTATGACTAGATCCACGATATTAACGACACGACGGCTCCGCGTACGAAACTGGCTGCCCGCTGACGTCGAAGCATTTCACGAGCACTGCAACAGCGAAGAGGTCATGAAGTATCTCGACGGCCCCAGCACTAAGCGGGAAATCCGGCGCGAGGTCGCGTGGTATCAACAGCATCAAACACGGCACGGCCACACGTTTTGGGTGGTCGAGCGCAAGTGGGACCGAGCATTCCTAGGCTTCTGCGGCATCATCCGCGTGTCGGAGCGGCAAAGCCCACTCGATGGCAAGCTCGAGATTGGCTGGCGTATCAGGGCAGACAAATGGCGACGCGGCTATGCATTCGAAGCTGCGACAGCGGTAATCGACTGGGCCGAATGGGAACTACCTAGCAGCATTTTATACGCACGCATCCACCAGCGCAACGTGCCCAGCCAAGGTCTCGCACGCAAATTAGGGATGCGGAGGGCTAGGGTGATCGAGGCGCAGCAGCTGCCAAGGGAAGTGTCTTTGTGGGTGTTTCGATTGCGCCTTTAGCTGAATTAGCCTCGCGCTCTCGCTTCCCCAGAGAGAACTGCGGACAGATGATCGTCGTTGCAACTCATTCGAGGATGCTACTGACGATGACGTAAATACAGACCAGCTTCAGCTGCGTGGCAGGTCATATTGAAAAAGCTTTCGCGACGCTAGGGAGGGCAATCATGGGTACCGAAGTCTCACCAGTCACGCGCAGATGCGCGATCTACACCCGAAAGAGCACAAACAAGCGCCTAGATCACGATGTGAACTCGCTCGTCACGCAACGCGAAATCAGCAGCGCTTACATCACTAGCCAACAATACAAAGGCTGGATCGAACTTCCGACACGTTATGACGACGGAGGGCACTCTGGCAGCGGCTTGGAGAGACCGGCCCTCGCTCGGCTGATGCACGATATCGAAGCTGGCGAAATCGATGTCGTGGTGGTTTACAAGATCGATCGTCTCACTCGAAGTCTCGCCGACTTTGTAAGGCTCATCGAAATTTTCGACAGGCGAAACATCGCGCTCGTATCGATCTCACAAGCCTTCGATACGACAGACAGCATGGGGCGAATGATCCTAAACGTCTTGCTCACTTTCTCTCAGTTTGAGCGAGAGCTGATCGCCGAGCGTGTTAAAGACAGCATCCGAACAAGAAAGCGGCATGGCAAAATGCACGGTGGCCTGCCGCCTTTCGGCTACATCGCTACTACTGATGGCTTGCAGATTGACAAACCGGAAGCCGAGATCGTCCGCTTCATATTCGCAGAGTTTCTGCGAACACGGCGCTATACGCAAGTCATGACAGCAGTACGCGAGGCTGGCATGTGTAGCTCGATCAAATACTCTCCACGCGGGAAGGCCAGAGGCGGGACGCCGATCAATCCGAGCACAGTCTACAGCATAGTGCAGAACCCGATGTACGTCGGACGGATCAGAGGAGAAAGTTGCACCTATCCCGGCGAACACGAGCCCCTAATTTCACAAAACGTTTGGGATCAAGCGCAAGCTATTTGCCAAGAGCGGAAGAAAAGCGGGCCTCATAGCCGCGGGACTGACCATTTCCTCACAGGCTTGTTGTGGGACGAGCTCGGCCGCCACATGCTGCTCGACGTCAAACTTAAACGAGGGAAGCATTACGCGACATATGTGTCGAGCAACGCGATCTGGTCTCAAAAGGAATTTCGCCGGCAATACCGCTCTGCTGCCGATCAATTAGACGCTATCGTGGTCGCGTCAGTCGCCGAGTTTCTCGCCGACAGGATCAAATTACGGAAAGCTTTGAAGCGACTTGGCTTATTCGATCAAGAGCTTGAGGTGCTCGCTGGGCAAGGGTCTGCAGCTAGCGAGCGTTTGATGGCGACACCCAAGACGCAGCGCAAAGAGCTTTTCAAGGCGGTCCTTCACAGGGTCGAGCTGGGAGAGGATCAACTAACGATCGAATTTCGGATGCTCGAAATTCGCCGCTACATCGAATGGCAAGGCCGGTTGGCGTTTCGCGGCCGTCCTGCGGATTGGCAATGTAGCGACGCGCGATACGTCCATGTGATTGCAGTTAGAGCCGTGACGGCTGAACGTTGGCCATCACTTCACGTTGCCCCTCGTGCTAGCGAGTGCCCGGGCGTGCCAGACGAAAAGCTAGTCGCGCTTATGCGCAGCGCGAGGAAAGCGCAGTCGCTTCTGGAAGAATATCGAGAGCTAGACTTGGAAGCTTTGGCGAAGCTTCAAGGCTGCCGGACGGCTCAATTCGCGCGCTTGATCAGGCTGAATTATTTGGCCCCTGACATCGTAACTGCGATTTTCGATGGGACTCAGCCACAAAATTTGACGCGCAAAGTCTTTCTAAATTCCAATGTGCCGACCGACTGGGCTGTGCAGCGCAAACTATATGGATTTCCTACACCCGAAAGGGCCATCGATCCTCGGAATTTGTATGGCCGAGGCATGTGGCCAAGCGCGATGCCGGATTGAACGAACGTTGGCCATTTGTTGTAAAAGTGGTGGTAGGTCATGACGGCTTTGGGGCCGCTAGCCGTCGGTCTGCTTTCGGCCCATTCTATCGAAAAGCGGTCATTCCGCTTCCGACCCGATAGCAGTCGTTCAGAATGTTAGTTTGCCGACCTCTTCTCTGATCAAACGAGCTAGCTTTTCAACCCGCGGTGAGCGGGTCTTCCGCTTCAGCGTAATGAGGTGAAGTTGGAGGACGCTGGATTGCGGTAAGGACGCGATCGACAGTTTTTCGCGCTGCGGGAAAGCCAGGACTCCGCTGCGCGGCAGGATCGAATAGGCCAACCCTTGCGCAACGGGCGCGGGAATCTGGCCGATCTGGTTGACGAAGCTGCGGACGCGCAGGCTTTCTGTGCTGCGGTATTCGCTGGCGAAATTAGCTCCGAGAACCGCATCGGCATATAGTGCCCCGTCGGGATGCTGGACGAGGCCCAGCGCTTGCAAGTCCTCGAACTCGAGCGGGCGTCCCTCCCATTCAAGCGGCAAAATCAGGTCTAGCGGCTCAGCACCCAAATGCTCGCTCGTCAGACGCGGGTGGCGCGGCACATCCCCCACAATGCCGACATCATAAGTCCCTGCGAGAACACCGGACACGATGCTTTCTTCTGGCGCCGCTGTGAGGCGCGAGGAAATTTCCGGGGCCTCGGCCATCCAAGCAATCAAGCTAGGATAGAGCAACATCGCGAAACTGCCCGAACAGGCCACGCTGATCACACCTCGATCCTCACCCTCGTCCTCCAAGCTATCGAGAAACTCGCGTTCCTCGCGCCAACGTGCGCGCGCCATCGCAAGGGTCTTCTCGCCGGCATCGGTGAGGACGAAACCCGGCGTATCCCGCTCTATCAGCGATCTACCCAACTGCTGTTCCAGCTTGGCGATGTGCTGGGACATTCCGGGCTGGGTCATGTTGAGCCGCTCGGCTGCGCGCGTGAAGTGGCCCTCTTCACAAAGGACGGTAAAGGATCTCAGCCAATGCGAATTAAGCTCTGCCATAACGCAGTGTTATCACACTTATGCCAGATGATAATTTCAAATTCTTGCGCCGAAGGTCGATATCAGCGGAGTCAGATAGTGAAAGGATAACCATGAACGTATCGCCCAAGACCTTCTCGCATATCGGTCTCTCGGTCCCCGACCTCGAGGCTGCCGTCAAATTCTACACCGAAGTCCTCGGCCTTTATACCATAATGGAACCAACCGAGGTGTTCGAGGACGACAGTCCGATCGGCGTCATGTGCACAGATGTGTTCGGCCCCAATTGGAGGTCGCTCAAGATCGCCCATCTCGCGACGGCCGACCGAGTAGGCATCGAAATCTTCGAGTTCCCCGATAACTACGCCCCCGATGACAATCTCGATCAAAAGCGCCACGGGACCTTTCACTTCTGCGTGCAGGACCCTGACGTCGAAGGGCTGGTCGAGAAGATCGTGGCGGCTGGCGGCAAGCAGCGCATGCCGATCCGCGAATACTACCCCGCCGAAAAACCCTATCGCATGTGCTACGTCGAAGATCCGTTCGGCATCGTCTTCGAGGTCTACAGCCACAGCTACGAGCTGACCTACTCAGAAGGCGCCTACTCATAATCTCGGGCCTTGAGCGGGAGGTGTCGTACCTCTCGCTCAAGCTGCCATTCCGTTAAACGGTGTTCCGTAGTGCGCCAGGAGTAGACAGGCACGTCACGCGCGTACCTGCACAATTCACTCTTGGGCGGCGAGCGTTTCGAGCAGCTTTTCGGCAGCCGGCTCGCTCGAAGGCGGGTTCTGGCCGGTAATCAGCAGGCCATCCTGCACGACATAGGGTTCGAATACGCCGTCCTTGGTAAACTCGCCGCCTTGCTCCTTCAGCACGTCCTCGAGCAGGAAAGGTACGACGTCGGTCAGGCCGACCGCTTCTTCCTCCTCGTTGGTGAACCCGGTGACCTTCCGGCCCTTCACGATCGGGTCCCCTTCAGGCGTGGCGACATTCTTGAGCACGGCAGGGGCATGGCAAACGAGCGCCACCGGCTTGTCCGCCTTAAGCGCGCCTTCGATGATCGCTTTGGAATCGGCGCTTTCGGCCAGGTCCCACAAGGGCCCGTGGCCGCCCGGGTAAAACACCCCGTCGAATTTGGAGACGTCGATATCGGCAAGCTTGTGGGTCGATGCGAGGTGGGCCTGCGCTTCCTCGTCTTCCTTGAACCGCTTGGTCGCATCGGTCTGCGCGTCGGGCTCGTCGGATTTGGGGTCGAGCGGGGGCTGTCCGCCGGCCGGGCTCGCCAGCGTGATCTCGTGGCCCGCATCCTTGAGCAGGTAATAGGGCGCCGCAAATTCCTCGAGCCAGAAACCGGTCTTCTTGCCGGTATCGCCCAGTTTGTCGTGGCTGGTGAGAACCATGAGGATTTTCATGCGAGTAGTCCTTTTATCGAGGGAATTGCGCCCGTCGCAATCGAAGCGGGCTTCGTGATGTGAACACGCCAGCGGCAGTTCGGTTTCGAAACGCAATTTTCCCTGTCGGGCGGAACCGTTCGCGTGGCGGTGTTTATCCATGGAGAATGGGTCGCTCCGCGCGGTTGGCAGCCGGCCCATGTCGATTTATTCAACAACCATTGAATAATCATTTGCCGGGCCTTATGTTGCAGCGCACAAGGAGCGGTGAATGGCTGAGCGACGCGGGCGGGGACGCCCTAAAGATACCGATACCGACACCAGTGCGGCGATATCTCGCGCCGCGCTGCAGCGCTTTGCCGCGCAGGGTTTCGAAGCCACCTCGCTGCGCGAGATCGCGGGCGATGCCGGGGTCGATGTCGCGCTGATTTCCTATCGCTTCGGCGGCAAGCAGGGCTTGTGGAAGGATATCGTCTCGCAAGCCGGTGCCGACCTGCGGGATGCGCTCGAGCAGGCTCCCGGCAATAGCGACGAGGCAAGTGCGCAGCAGCGGCTCGACCATTCGGCCCGCGCCTTCCTCGCCTACCTCCTCGACCGGCCCGAGGTCCCCCGCCTGCTGCTGCGCGATATCACCATCGACAGCGACCGCTCGCAATGGCTGCTCGAAACGCTTTCGCTGCCGCTGCACCGCCACTTCATCGATCTGGCCCAGGCGGCGGCTGAGGAGCGGGGTGACGCACAGGCGCACCTGCAGTTCCGGGTGGCGAACTTCATCTATTCTGCCGCCAGCACCGTCGCCCGGCGCGAACGCCTCGGCAAGCTTGTCGGCGGCATGGAAGACGATGCGCGTTTTGCAGCCGCGCTCGAAGAGGTACTCGTCGCAGGAGCGCTGGTGCCATGACCGGGCGCGATACCCTCGTCGACACTGTGGACGGCTATCGGTTCAAGCCGCACGAGATGCCGATCCTCCCCGGCTCTCCGGCCAATCCCGACCACCCCCCGGCGCGCCGGGCGGCCTATCTCGCCATCGGTGTCTTCATGGCGCTGGTGGGCGGTGCGCAAAACGGCTTCCAGCTCGCCAATGCCCCGGCGCTCCAGGCCGAGTTTGCTCTGACCCCGGTCGAGGCCGGGTGGCTGACGGTGGCCTTCTATTCGACCTATGCCACGATGAGCATGCTGCTGTTCCGCGTGCGCCAGGAATTCGGCATCCAGCCCTTCGTGCGCTGGGCCATGGCGGGACTAGTCGCGGCCAATTTCGTGCAGATGATCGGTCCCGGCTTCTATCCCGAACTCGCCGCGCGTGCGGTTGCGGGCATTACCGCCAGCGGGCTGTCGGCGCTCGCCATCTATTACCTCATGCAGGGCCTGCCCCCCGCCATGCGCGTCGGCGGGCTGGTCATCTCGCTCGGCTTGACACAGGTTGCGATCCCGCTGACCCGTGCGCTGTCGCCAGCGCTGCTGGTCGATGGCGACATCAGCCACATTTTCCAGTTCCAGTTCGCGCTTTCCTTGCTCGGCCTGGGGATGGTCTACTGGCTGCGCCTGCCGCCGGGCATCCGCAAGCAGACTTTCGAGAAGCTCGATATACCGAGCATCGCCCTGTTCATCGTCGGTGTCGCCGCGCTCTGCGCCTTCCTCATCCAAGGCCGCATCCAGTGGTGGGACACGCCATGGCTCGGCTACGCGCTGGCCGCCAGCATCCTCGCGCTGGGCGGCTGCTTTCTGATCGAGGCGAACCGCAAGAGCCCCATGCTCGACCTTAGCTGGCTGTCGAGCCGCTCCATCCTCGCGCTCGCGCTGATCGGGGCGACGGTGCGCATTCTCGTGGCCGAACAGGGCTTCGGGGCGAGCGGGATGTTCGCCGCGCTGGGTTACGGCAACGAGCAGCTGACGGACTATTTCTGGGTGCTTGCCGGGGCGACGTTCGGCGGCATGGCGCTGTCGGTCGTGCGGCTGGACCCCAAGGACCTGACCCTGCCCGTGCTCTTCGCGATCCTCGTCATCTGCATCGCCGCCTTTTCCGATACGCGCACCGGGGTGATGACGCGGCCGCAGGACCTCTACCTCACGCAGGCCGCCATCGCCTTCGCGGCGGTCTTCGCGATGGGACCGATCATGATGGAGGGCATGCTGCGCGCGCTCGCGGCAGGCCAGAGCTATGTCATCAGTTTCATCGCGATATTCTCGCTCTCGCAATCGATCGGTGGCCTGGCGGGTATATCGCTGCTGTCCGCCTTCCATACCGTGCGCCTGAAGACGCATCTCATCGATGCGGGCAGTACGCTCACGCTCGCCAACCAGCAACTTGGCCAGGCTCTCGGCAATGCCGCACAGCGCGCTGCTCCGCTCCAGGGCGATCCCGCCCTTCAGCAACAGGCCGCCGCCGCGAGCGTCTCGCAGGAAGTCGGCCGCGAAGCCGCAGTGCTCGCCTTCAACGATGTTTTCTTCCTCATCGGCACGCTGTCGGCGGTGACGTTCGCCGCCGTCTTCGTGCCGTGGTTCATCAACAAGATCCGCGGGCGCAACCCGCTCGCCAAGGAACTGGCCTTCATGGAGGCCATGCTCGCAAGGACCAGACAATGATCGACCCGAACCTTTCCGGAACCGAAACCATGACCGAAGACGCGCGCGCTTCCGGGCAGGAGACAGGGTGGTCGCCCAATCCCTCCCGCCGCCGCATCGTGGTGGCGGTCGGAGCGATCCTGATCGGCGTTCTCGTGGCGTTGTTCGCCTGGGACCTCCCGCCCTTCGGCGGAGGCGACGAGACGACGAACAACGCCTATGTCCGGGGGCGCACCACGGTCGTCAGCCCGCAGGTCGCAGGCTACCTCGTCGATGTGCCGGTGGCGGACTTCCAGCGCGTGGAAAAGGGCGATCTGCTCGCCCGGATCGACGATGCACCCTACCAGCAAAAGCTCCAGCAGGGCGCGGCCAACACGGCGGCGCAGCAAGCCACGCTGGCCAACAGCGCCCAGAGCCTGCGCTCGGCACAGGCGCAGCTCGAAGCGCAGGATGCCGCCGTCGCTGCCGCCCGCGCCGGGCTACAAAAAGCGCAGGCCGACACGAACCGCATCGCCGAACTGGTCGATGAAGGCTCGGTCTCCTTACGCGAACGCGACCAGGCCCGTGCAGCGCTGCAACAGGCGCAGGCGGGCGTGAGGCAGGCGCAGGCGCAGCGCGCCATCGCGGCTGAAAACGTGCGCTCGGTCACCGTCGGGCGCGGCGCGCTCGAAGCGCAGGTGGCTGGCGCCCAGGCGACCAAGGGCCTCGCCGAGTTCGAGCTTTCCCGCACCGAGATCCGCGCGCCTCGGGCCGGACGCCTGAGCGAGGTCAGCGCGCGCGTGGGCCAGCTGGTCACTGCCGGGACCCAGCTCATGTATATCGTGCCCGACGATTTGTGGGTGGTGGCCAATTTCAAGGAAACGCAAACCGCGAACATGGCGGTCGGCCAGCGCGCCACGCTGGAGATCGATGCGCTGGGAGGCGTCGAACTCACCGGCCGCGTGCAGAGCATCGCGCCGGCGGCCAGCAGCGAATTCAGCCTCGTGAAGCCCGACACGGGGGCAGGCAATTTCGTGAAAGTGCCGCAGCGCATCGCCGTGCGCATCGTGCTCGACAAGGGGCAGGAGGCGGCAACGCGGCTCGGCCCGGGCATGTCGGTTGTCGCCACCGTCCATACGGAGGATTGATCGTGAAGCGCACATCGCTCGCTTTTTTGGCCACCACCGCGCTTGCCCTCTCTGCCTGCGCGCCTGCGTTGCAGGAGGCCCTGCTCGGTGCCGCGGTTACTCCACCGACCGAGTGGCGAACCAGCCTCGAGGTGACGGCTCCGGTCGAAGGGGATTGGTGGGACGCCTTCGGTGACCCGCAGCTTTCGCAGCTTGTCGAACAGGCCCGGCTCAACAATCCCGATGTGCAAATCGCCGCCGCCCGTGTCGAAGAGGCGCGCGCGACCGAGCTGGCCTCGCGCGGTTTCCTTCTTCCCGCACTTGGCGCGGGCGTCGAGGGCGGCGTCCGGCGTGAGGTTTCGCCGTTCGGACAGGCGCAGACCACCGTTGCTGCTCAGCCAGCATTCCGCGCTTCCTACGAGCTTGATCTCTTTGGCAAGAATGCCGCCCGCGTCGAGGCTGCCGAGGCGGGGGTCGCCGCAAGCGCTGCAAGCGCGGAAGCGGCGCGCCTATCGGTAAGCGCGGCAACCGCCAGCGGCTACATCACCCTTCTTGCGCTCGACAAGCGGCTTTCCGTGCTGCTGGAAACTCTGGTTGCACGGCAGGAGGCGGTGAAATTTGCCCGCGACCGAGCCGAGGTCGGCTACACCTCCCAGCTCCCCCTCAGGCAGGCCGAGGCCGAGTACCAGGCCACCGCGCAGCTCGTTCCGCAATTGAAGGCGCAGATCGCGCGGCAGGAAAATGCCCTCTCGGTCCTGACCGGCGAATTGCCAGGCGCAATCGAGCGGGGCGGGACGCTGGCCGATCTGCGCCGGACACCGGCACCTGCGACCCTCCCTTCCGAGCTGCTGCGCCGTCGTCCGGATGTCGCTGCAGCGGAGTACCGCATTGCGGCGGCAGATGCGCAAATGCGCGTGGCCCGCGCCGACTTCATGCCCTCCATCGACCTCGGGGCCGCGGCGGGGTTGGTGCTATCCGACCTGCTTGCCGATCCCCTAGGTGTATGGTCGCTTGGCGGCAGTATTCTCGCCCCTATTTTCCAGGGCGGCAAGCTGCAGGCACAGCTCGAGGGAGCGAAGGCACAGCGGGACCAGGCGGCCTGGGCATACCGCTCGGCCGTCCTCAACGCCTTTCGCGAGGTAGAAGATCGCATGGCGGTGCTGGCCAATCTCAAAGATCAGGAAGCTGCGCTCGAAGCCCAGCAGGTGGCCGTGGCCGATGCGCTGCGCCATGCGCGCAACCGCTATCGTGCCGGCTACACACCCTATATCGAGCAGCTCGATGCACAGCGTGCCTTGCTGGGCGTCGAGCTGTCGCTGGTGCAAGTGAGGGCCGATGAGCTGACCGCGCTGGTCGGGCTCTATCAGGCGGTCGGTGGGGCACCAGAATGAATAAACCAAGGCTTGCTGATTCTTGGTAGAGAACGGCTGCTTTCCACCCATAATCGGACATTCGCGGTGCTCATTGCCGGAGCAAAGCTGCCGGTCGGCTTTCAGGCATTCGCAGGGAGCATTCGAACGTCCGGAATTAGGGCGCGATGCTGACCGTCAGCTCTCATTGGTAGCGGTCTGGCGGCTTTGGGGCCGCTTGTGGAACTTCCGCTTCTAGTCGCCATGTGTTCGAGAGCAGCCACGCCGCGAGCGGGCGCATTGCTGAAATAACCAGCAACTCAGTTCAAGCGGCTACTCCGGATTCGAGTCAACGGATCAGCTTTCGGATGCTAGCGGCCTTCCATCACATCAATGATGTCTGGCGGAGTCTCGTCGAAGTCATCAGCTATCGAGATTTTACCTTCCAAAGCTCCAAACAACCGATCTCTCGAGGTTTTCAATGGGGGCGCCTCAGCATCAAGGTACTGCCGGACCACCAATAGGTCACTGACATTGCCCGCAGTCATTCGATCAAGAGCACTGATTCCGTCGAAGATCGGAGCATCGTTGGGCTGGCGAACCCACGCGGCTGCAATCTCCTTATCTGGCAAGAGGGTATTGATCCCCTGAAAAATCCCCAAGACGTACGAGATGCGCTCAAGCGTGTCCCTTGGAAGCGTCGGCCCTTCGCCGTGTCGCCACGCATCGAAAGTCGCCTGGTCTGGCTGACCCAAAATGCTTAGCTGTTCATCGTCGGTGAGCCCCCAAACCTTTGCAATCTTGAAAAAGGCACGAAGGGCTACACGGTCCTTAACTACCCTCGTCATGCGGAGATCCTCGCATCCGCGGCCTTGATATCCGCTTCTAACACTTGGCTCACTTCGAACGATGCTAATACTTACGGACCACACGCCGATTGACGATCGCAGGCGACGAAAAGAGTCCATTTGCGCGCGCTAACTCGTCACGCGTGACGTCGCCTTGAGCCAAAGCCTCGGCATCGACGTCTCGCTGTGCCTGCTTTCCAGCTCGACGCTCGATGGATCGAAGGTCAGCTTATCGTTCATGATCAGATAGTGACTTACTTCGGCTTGAGACGCAAATCGCCTGATTATATCTCAAAATTGTCAACTTGGAGGCCGGAAGCGGACCGACGGCTGTGGGATATTTGCAGGCGGAAAGCGAGCTGGCCGGTTTTGGTTCGCGCCTCCTCGTACAGGCAAGCCGACGGGAGGGCAGTCGATCAGGATGGTTATCTACCTGTATCGGCCTGCGACAGTTTCTTGCAGGCTTCCTTTGCGTCGGCTTCTTCGGCATTCTCCCATGCGAACGCACTCCCGCTTCCCGCACTGTCATCGATAGGTTGATTGGGCTCGATGGGAGACGCATGCCGTTCCTTATCAAGTGGCGGAAGGCGCCGCACGCAGACGGTCCAGAACGACTTCAAGAAATCGAAGACCCCGCCGCCGCTTTCCCACGCCGGATGCGGTTGGGGAATGATGAAGTCCGTATTGACGCGGCTGTCGCGCACCGTCCAGTCGTCGCCAATCAGATTTTGCCACTCGGCGCGGAGCGCGGCCACGTCGGCCTCGGTCTCGCAAGCAGCGAGCGATGCGGTCCGAGGCGAGACTGCCGAGGTCTCAATGTGGACGAAGAAGAGGCAGCCTTTCATATGCTCGCCTCATTGTCTCTAGTTACCCGACTTGCAGTCATCATCGCCGTCAACGCCGCTCGGAGATCGAGTTTACCCTTGTCGCTCAAGTTCAGGTGCAATCGGCGCGCGTCTTTGGGATCGTCCTCTCGAAACACTAGATCGAGAGCAACCAGTGCCTCGATATATCGCAGAGCGGTCGTGGGTGGCAGACCGGAGGCAATGCACGCGCTACTAATTGAAACCGGTTTCCCGCGCGCCCCCATGACGAACAGGTCCAGAAGGATATTCCATGCACCTTCTCCGAAAATGTCCGACGGGAGCGAACTATGTCGCGCCTGACGTCGGCGAATTTCACATTCGGCAAAGGCGATGAGGTTCTCGTCGGCGATTGCCTCCACAGTCGACGCGAGGCCCGGTGCTCTAGGTGTTCCAACCGCCATGGCGATCAGGCGCTCTCCTATGGCGCGCAGTTCATCCTCCTGGTCCTGCGTCACAGCAGGCCTCGATCTGCGCAACTGGCCGTTTCGGTGCGGGTGACGATGAGGTGATCGAGGAGCACGATGCCCAGCTGGCGACACAAGGTGGCGATGGCGACTGTCGTTTCGATGTCGGCTGCGCTCGGCTCCGCGATACCGGACGGATGGTTGTGCGCGAGAACGATGTAGCGGGCATCGAGGCACATGGCGCGGGCAGCGAGCGCGCGGGTCGAGATCGAAAGGTTCGCATCCGACCCTTCGGCCAGAACGTCTTCGGATATTAGGTTGCCCTGCGTGTCACCGAAGAAAACGACCATTCGCTCGTGCCGGAGCGCTCCGATGGCCATGATGAGGTATTTTTCGAGTTCGGCCCGCGCCTTGGTCAGCGGGCTGCGAAGAACCCGTTCGCGCATCCCCTCCTGCATCAACTTGCGAATGCAGAGAAAGGCTTCCGGCCAGGCTTCGCCGTCGAGGGCTGAACTGCGCACGGCTTCGTCGCTGGCCGCAGTGAGTGCTGCCAGGGATCCGAAGCGCCGCAGCAGCCGCCGGGCCAGGTCCTGCGGATCGGGATGTAAAGGCACCAGCAGCGACGTCAGGTGTCGCCAATTCTCCGATTGCGGGTCCAATGCAGGTAGGTCCCGAGACCCGTCACGACAATCGCAATCCAGACGGGCCAACGTTCCATCGTCGAGTAGACCAATGGATTGAGCGGGGCCTGCACCGCCTTCAGCAGGTGCGCGCAGAGCGCGAGTAATTGCGCGGAACCTACCCACAGGGTCCACCATCTGTCGTACAGTAAAGCAATGCTCGCGACTCCGATGAAGGCGGCAAGGTCGAGCAGGAAGCGGAACGTTATCAGCGAGCCGTAGCTGCCGTCGTCCCATTGGCCCACGAGCAAGACCTTGCCGACATCGAGAAACAACATCGTGGCATAGATCGTCGCCACGGCCTTTTCCGGCTTGGCGCCGAAGCGCCAAGCCGCGGCGAAGACCAAAAGTATGAGGACGACCTGTATTGCGAAGCGCGTCATGGTCCTGCACGGTGGGGCTTCGCCTGTGAGAAGACAAGATCAGGCGACGCGCAGGTCCGCCTCGCCCGTGTAGATGATTTCTTTCTCCGGGCAGGTCGGCTGTTCGGTAGCTCCTGTCTCGCGGGCGATGTCCATCAGCTGATCATGCACCCGCAACGCCTCGCCCTGGGCTTCGATCAGGCCACCGTTCAGTTTGAGGAGGCGCATGAAAGTCTTCTGCACTTCGACCGGCGAGCCTTCGCCAACGTCACGATGGGCGAGTGCGGCGGAATGCATGAGTGCCGAAGCTGCGACGATTGCGTCGGCGACGGCCTGTTCGGTCGCGGACATTTCGCGGCCAATGCGGGCAAAGGCGGTAGTTTTTTTAAGGGGCATTCGGTTTCTCCTGGTTGCGACAGACCGAGGAGGATTCAGACTCCGAAAAACGTCCCCAATGCGCTGGCCGAGGTCACCAGCAGGATGGCGACCGCCAGCAAGGCGATCGCGCCACCGACGATGGCGAGCAATTTGCCAGTTACACCGAGATCGGAAGGCCTGATCCCCGGTCGCAATCCGCGCCGATCACCGTGCCACGAAGCCCTCTGATCAAAGATGAGGGCATCCGAAACATGTAGGTGGCGATCGACCGGCTGCTGTGCCTTCCATGCGTCGGAAACAGAGGATTCGCCGACCCGTAACGGTTCACCCCGTAACCGTTCCGGGTCTCCTTCCACAGATCGGTAGATGCGCGCTGCCTCGTTTCTGGTGGCGACGCCAAGAATGCGGCAAGCCGCTTCGATGCGATCATCGAAACTTCGCGGGGAAATGTCGAGTTGAAGAGCCGCCTCTTTGGAGGTGTATCCCGCAGCGACAAGGGCCAGCGCCTCACGCCGTTTTTCGCTCAGCTTGGCCAAGCTGTCCTCTGTTCCCTGTTCGCCCACACGGTTCCAATAGCGATTCGTGACAGGAGTAAAAAGAGTGAGCGTTAACCATGTTCCCGCTAGAGAAAGCTAGGTCCTTGGGTCTTCCGAATCGACTTCAGACTTAACGAGACGATCCGCGATGGCACTTAGGTCAGCCGCGATCATCAGTTCGCCGCATGCTTCCGCTTCCAATATCGCGCTCTCGAAAAAGGCGCGTAGCCGAGCCGGATCGCCAGTCGGACTCTCCGTCTCTTCATTCGTGGGTCGCGGATCGTCTGCGCGCTGCATGCAAATACCTGTAGCGCACTTATAGTGAAAAAAAAGTTGATCCATGGAAGTAGGATTACGTAAGTCGCACTACCTTTGTGGAACATAGAGTGAACAACACACTTGCGGCGAATCCGGTCTGGGTATCAATAGACTGAAATGTCCGATGCGCCTCGCCCTGCAATCCATCGCCTCGCCACGCTTGCTCTGGACGTCCTCCAAGATGGCTATCGCGCAGCAGAAGTCGAGCCGTTGGAACGCACTGCACTCCATCGTCTGGCCTTGGGTTATCTGCTGCTGACCGGCTGCGCGACGAAGCGCCATGTGACGACGATCTGGAGGGTGCTGGGGCATGAAGGGAGCTTCAGCCTGCCGGCCTGCCGCCAGTCGCACTTCGGCGTAATGGTCCACGGCATTCGGATCAATGTCGACAAGCGGCTGCGCTGACATGGGCCGGATGCGCCTCGACACGGTCAGCGATGTCGCCAGACGAGGCTACAACCTGCGCATCGCCTGCCTAAGCTGCAGTCGCGTGATCGAAGCGAACGCGGTCCTGTTTAAGCTGAAACTGGAGGGCGATCGGTCCCCTGGGCCTAGGTTGAGCAACGAGATAGGGCATCAGACGTCGCCGGTTGGACCATAGTTGCTATATTTCCGTCTTTGAACGAACCGCAGCTTTCGGCCCACACGGGCTGCAGCCGAAATGGCCGGAATTGTGGCTCGTAGCTGCCGTACGTTCCGAACTGGACGAACGGCGGCTTTCAGGTCGTGTTGATGACGTCCCGGATGACCGAGATTAAGGCGCAAAGCGGTCACTAAGTACAAAAGTGACAAACTGTCATGAGAGCCGCGCGGCGCAGGCTGAACTCTCAGAACGAGTGTTCTTCGACTTCGATGCCGTTGGCTTGGCATAGTTCTTTCAGCTCGCTGACTGCGTGTGTGCTTCCCGACCAGGAGTGCTTGACTAAGGCCAGTGCCAATGCGCCAACATGCTCAGACGGTACCGTGACCCAATGCTCGTAGTCCCGGTCACCGAAAGCCGCTTCCGCAGCGTCGCCAATGTCGTGAAAGAACACTTCGAGCGATCCGTCTGATTTAAGCGTAGCGTCAATGACTAGCGTGCCGCTTTCGTCCGACCTGCGGAACAACTCGACACGTTTCTCGGTCATCTATTAATCCCGAACGTCTGCTCAACGCCGTTTTTCACATGCAACGCCATCGTTATCTCGGTCTAGGTGGCTGGCATAGCCGGGTTCGCCGCGAAAAATCGGATCGGCGCCTCTGCGGCTCGCACAGCATCGCAATTCGCATAGTAGACGTTACCTGATCGTCGGTCTTGTCGTCGAGGCGCAGTGTCCTTGGCGCGAGAACAGTGGCTGCGATCAATTTCATTGTGCCCTCACATCCTATCCGCCTTGCCATATAATAGGGTTAGCCAATCATAGCCTCGTATCGGCGCTTAATCTGGCAAACCTAATTTAGACAGACCAAATCCGCGCTGCAGAGTCACATAAAGCGTCCGCCCTCTCCCTAATCTTCTCCTCGTTCCACACGTCTCCGGCCGATGTCAGCAATCGCTTATTGAGATGCAGCAAGCTGTGCTCAGCAAGCCCATCTCTTTTGCCCTTGGATGAATTCTCTGTTGGGAGCCAACTGGCGTTGGACAATGACGGATTCAGTTTGCCACTTATCAGCGTCAGATTGCCGATTCCATGCACTATGTAGTCTCGATCTTCGGCTGAGACATGCGAAGGCAGCTCCCAGTGCTCAGCCCACTTTCGAGGCATGATATGCTCGACTTGGAGTTTGTCCCAATCAAACGCGACGATGGGTTCGGCTAGCGTGGCTGCCCTTTGATAATCCTCTTCGATCGCTTGCAAGATCATCAAGACGCGGTCTCGGCGCAACCCTCCATAAAAGCGGCGCGTCGTCCATTGCTCGCGGAATTCTTTGTCGCTCGGGCATGCCCAACTATCTGAGCCTTGCTTCTCGATCAGTTCAGTCCTGAATATTTCGGGGATCAAGCGGTAATCGCCACAGTCCTTGATGGCAGCCAACAAGCGGAGCGACAAAGTATTGTAGCCGCGTGTCTGATAGCCGCAAACCATCCGGCGGACCAAGAAGGTCTCCAAGATTTCCGCGGCGCTGCCCAGAATCTTTTCGTCAGTGCCCACCCTATCCATGACCAACAGAAGAAGCGGGTGATAGACGACAACGTCCATCACTTTAAGTCGCTGCAGAAACTTATCGAACCTTCCACTGCCAGATGGCTTGTCGATCCGTTCATAGAGATCGGCATAATGCCGTATCCCAGACATCAAGGCTTGCAGATCAATTTCGTGGTCAGCCGACCTATCGGACTGGCGCCGCGTGTACCGAAGAAACCTGTCGTACAAGTGTTTTGCAGGGACGGCCTCTACTATCTGTACAGTCAGCCAGTTCTGCAGAAACGTATCGACCCTCGCTCGAGCGGCATGGCCCGTACCTACTCTCTCACGCCAATAATCGTGGTCGCTGTCGAACGGCTTCCAATACTTAGTATAGAACTCGTCGGCAGGTGCTTGCTGCCTGGCTGCTTCCCAAAGCAACCAATTCTTCATCAGATCAGCTGGCAGCAAAGGCGTCCCGTGAGCATTTAGGGTCTCGAAAATGGCTTGGGGCTCGTCCGAGGGGTCCAAGTCGAGAACGATGACTTTAAGGTAATCTTTCAGAGCAGCAGCGAAGCGCTGTGCTCTCAGAGCTTCGCCAGATGCAGAGAGATATGCTTCGAACTGCTGTCGAAAATACTCGTAAGCGGCCACCATTCGACAATCGGAATCTAGGCCCTCTTGGTCAAAGCTCGCGTCCATGACGGCGCGAAATTGCTGCCGGTCCTCGTTAGTGGGCCAGACCTTATAACGTTCCACATCCTCCGAATACGCCGGGTTTTCGGTGAGCATCGCGATTTGACGATATGCTACACTGAGCGCTTTCACAAAAGACTCCTGATCCT
Organism: Qipengyuania profundimaris; assembly: GCF_030717945.1. NCBI lineage: Bacteria > Pseudomonadati > Pseudomonadota > Alphaproteobacteria > Sphingomonadales > Erythrobacteraceae > Qipengyuania > Qipengyuania profundimaris. Next base: position 594,548 of record NZ_JAVAIM010000001.1, on the reverse strand, counting down.
CAGCCTCAGCTTGCTCACCTTCACCGTCTTCAGAGTGAGCACCACAAACAGCTTCTTGCGATCGCATAGCGTGCTCGGCAGCTTTGAGAACTATTTGAAGCGTTGTCAGCCTCTGCTGGCCATCGATCACTTCGCGTCGCGGTAGGCTACCGGTGGGATTGCTGGCCTGATCTAGGACGATTGTGCCGAGGAAATGGCTGGCGACGCTTTCCTCGTTTTTCCGCGCTTCCAAGCGTTCGAGCAATCCAGAGATATCTTCCCATAGAGGTTCCCATTGGTCCTCTTTATTCCAGACGTATGGGCGCTGGAAAAGGGGAACTGTATGTCGTGTCTGAGCGCCGAAAAGGGTCGACACCGGAATGTAAGTTGGTTGCATTTATCCCTCAAGGACCATCAAGAGCTCTTGTTGCCTCTTTCCTGATTGAGCTGGAAAAGACGCGCTAAAATTTCTTCATCGGTGAGTATACCGGCGCAAAAATCGTCAGCCCATCCATATGCTTCCGCAACAGCCTCATCGAGTACACGGTGAGCGTGATCGAGCCAAGCTGGTCGGATGTTATAGAGGTTAGTTAGGGTGCGCTTCTTCAGTTCCTTCGTCGCAGCCTCATCTTTCGGCAGAATGCGGTCGGGAAAGCCTTCGATCACTTCTGGTACGCGCTCGACAAGATCAGGTGGATTGAGCCAGTTTTGGCGTAGGTCGTCGAGCCGCGCCGCCGCTGCCGCAATTGCCTGTGCGCGAGGATCGTCGGCATAGTCGTCTGAAGGAATGTCGGGCGTCAGTCCTTCGGGGAAGGGAAATGTCTCGAAAGTAGTCGAAGGCGTGTAGCGAGGTCTGTCCTCAAGCGAAGTGCCCATACGCAGCGCCCATAATTCGTGAAAGCGGCTTTGCAGTATACCGAAAGTGGCGTCGTCGTCGCGGGCGATTACTACAAGTTGGCAGTCTGGCAGTACGCTTGAATCAAGCCAAGCGAACATCCGATGTTTCGCTACTCGTGGGGTGGCCAGAAATCGCGAACAAGTTGAAAGGGCCCGACGCATTCCAGGCCTTGCCTCCCCATGTATCCACCAATTTTCTCGGTGATTATCGCGCCGTACATTCGCACGCATTGGTTTGACGTTTTCTTCTACGATGGAAAACGGCATCTCATATAGCATGGCGTCTGGCAGTGACATTGCTGAGCCAAAGTCAATGATCCACTTGCCGGCAGGCCTCCTTGATAAGTCCATGCCGTTCATCCAAGGCCGTAAGACCTCGGCGTTCGGCCTCCCGTGAGGGTTGCCTTTTGCCAACAACAATTTTGCAGCCTCCTCATAAGGAATATCAAAAGGACCGCTTTTCTGGTCGCCGATAAACGCTGTGCTCGAATTTGCTTTGAGAGCCTTGGCCCGCGACAAGTCATACTCATGCAAATTTGCTGAAAGATCAGACAGAATTTTCAAGACGACCTCACCATTCAGTGTTGCCGGTTCTTCTAACTGTCGATCAAAGCAGATAAGGGAGACCCGAACTGCCGCTCCTTCGACCGTCCATTCTTCATCACTCCAAGCATCAGAAATCCGTCCTTGTTCGACAATAGGTTTCAATACGTCTCGATTTGAACCTCCTCGTATGGAGTTTGTCGCCACCAACCCTGCACGCTGCAATTTGTTAGCCGCAATTCGATCCCAAGCCCCCGCGACCCAGTAGCAGACTAGATCCGCCCCACCAGGAACTTGCGGCCAGGCCTTACGCAGGGCGATCGTGTAATCTTCGCCCAATTCGGCGATCATCTTTTTGTCGCCAAGAAAGGGCGGGTTCCCAACCACCAGATCCGCTTCTGGCCATGCGGCCCTTTGGGGCTGCCCTTCCGCATTGAGCGTGGGATTGCCCTCGTCGTCCGTTACCAGCACGGCATCGCGATTTTCGATATTGCCAAGACTGCGCAAAATCGGGTTCTTTGCTGCCTCGAAGCCATTGCGCCGCATCCACTGGATTTCGCCGATCCAGACCGAAACCCGCGCCAGTTCGGCAGCATATGTATTGAGCTCGATACCGAGCACATTCTCCGGCCCGCTATTGGGGAATTGCGCTGCGAGGCTCGGAGAAAGCGCCTCCGCCTCAAGATTGGTTAAGTGCTCGATGTCCTTGAGCGCAAGCAGAGACAAATAGAGGAAGTTGCCGGAGCCGCATGCCGGGTCGAGAACGCGGAACTTGCGCAAACGCTCATGCCACTGGGCCTGCAGCTTCTTCGCTTCGTTTTCGGCCTTGGTCCGCGCTCCTCCTATGGCCTTCTCAGCCTTCGCGATCGCCTCTCCAATCTTGACGCGAACCTGCGCCCATTCATCCATCAAGGGACGGATGAGGACTGGTTCGACGATCTGCATGATCTTCTCGCGATCGGTGTAATGCGCACCGAGTTGGCTGCGCTTGCTAGGGTCAAGACCACGCTCGAAGAGCGTGCCAAGGATCGAAGGGTCGATTTCCGACCAGTCGAGCTCCGCCGCAGCAAGCAAATTGTCGATATCATCGCGTTGGAGCGGAAAGGCGCTATCGTCATCGAACAGCCCGCCGTTGAACCATTCGATAGGCGTAAAATCGAGATCTCCCCCTTTGTGCATCGCTGCGAAGAGCTTGCTGGCATTCAGCTCAAACCGCTCCGGAGCCTTGATGCTGGCCTTCAGCATTTTCGTGAACATTTGGTCGGGGAGCAGCCGGACATCTTCAGCAAACATGCAGAATACCAGCCGGTTCACAAAATGCGCGACGGCGTGAGCCTCGTGGCCGCGTTCGCGCAACCTTTGTGCAAGTTGTGAAAACTCCTCTGCTGCCTCTTCGGTCAGCATCTGGCGCGTCTTTGCCGGCTTCAGGCGCTCCGGATCAAGAAAGCAGTTCCGCAGGAGATCGCGCGTTGCGCCATCAAGCAGATCTTCGACCGAAAATTCGTGCATCTCCTGAACCGTGTTGGTCCAGTTGGTGTGGACGCGGAACCGGTCCATATCGCTGACAATCAATAAAGGCGGGTTGTCCAGCGCGATGGCATACTGCTGCAGCTGAGCGAATGCGCGGTCGAGGTCCTTCTTTTTGCCCTTGTACTCCCACGCGAAGCATTCTTTCCGCCAGACATCGGCCCAGCCCTCTCCACCCCCGGTCTTAGACGCGCCTTTTTCGAAGGTGAACCATTCGCCTTTAGGATCAGCCGAGATTGGTTCTTCGATATCCAGCAGCCGGCAGATATCGTTGAAGTGCGACTGTGAGGCAGTACGCTCCTTCAGGTCAACGCTTCGCCATTTTTGGATGAATTCTGTTGGGGTCACGCTTGGGTATCTCTTAGCTCACACAACGACAAAACCCTGTCCATATTGCTAAGCTTTCCAATCCCGAGCATTGGTGCTGCCCGTCCGGTAGAATTGCCAGACCAAGTTCACAACTTCGCGGAAATCAGAATTCTCAACAGCAAGTCTATTGCAACTTGCCCAGTCAGTGTCGGCGCGCTCACGCGAAGGGATCAGTATCTGGCTTTCTGGCGGGTTCTCGCTGTCGAGCTTGATCAACCCAATACCGTGCAAGGCGGCCAACATGCGCAGCTCCTTCAACGTCTCCGTTCCCTCAAGCTCTCCTGCGACGAGATACCCAAAGTTCGCCCATGATGAATTTGACACTGCTTGGAAATAGGCTTCCCGCACGTTCGAGCGGTTCAACAGTAACTTGACTTCAAAGGACCAAAGACGGCTTTTCTGACCACCTGCTTCCGATACGCACGCCTTGACTTCTGGCGACCAGTCAGTCGTCAGGTCTTCAAATGAAACGAGATCCGGGAAAAGCCATCGATTGCCCTGTGGTCCTCGTCGATTTGAAGACCGCTTTTCATCGATGCGGCGCGTATGAAGGTCAAATTCGCTTTGCAGATATTCCGCCAGAAGCGGGTAGAGGTCGTGCTCACTTATCCCTGGCATTTCGTTGCGGCCTGCATCTTCGCGCGCACCTACGTCGACCGCTGCGATTTCAGCCTCTTCAGACTGTTCGGACCAGTAATAGCGTCTTGGACGCCCCTCTGTTGTACGTACCTGCGGGTGGCGTTTGGTTATCGCGGGGCGGTTGGCTCCAATCTCAGCGACAAGCTGTTGCAATAGGTCTGCTTCTGTCTTGAGAGCGCTGCTCCGCTCCAGTTTGGCCTTGCAGTCTTCTGGATAAGTATCGAAAATCCATTCAGCGATTTGCCTCGCTTTGAGCTTTTCGCCCTGATGAGCTTTCAAGCACTCTACGACCGATTTTCGAAGCTGCATCATTCCCCCCAAGTGCGAGCTTTTTCTTATGAAAGACAGATCGCTAACTGTCCATGGAGGTCTCTGGGTCGCGCTCACAACCACTCAGTACAAAACTGAGAAAAGTTCACATCTGCGCTAGCGCCGGTCGGGACGGTTCATGAGCGCCTCTAAGTAAGAAGCGATCGGCGTCACTTCGTGCTGAAGCAGCCCGACGAAGTTCGATGCTTCCGCGCAGTGAGCAACTTCGCTTTTGAGCGACTGCCATTCGACTTCGTCCGTGCCCTCGGGAACGGCTTCGATAGTCAATGGAACAAAATCATCGAAATCGATACGAATGTTCGTGCCGTGCTTCTCGACCATTGCCTCGCTCGTCGAGCTCATCGATTTCAGCCAGCAAGTTCGGAGCGCTGCGTTGATGCTCGCGAGGCCGCTTTCTCGCTTTGCCTGAAGCTCACGTCGTAGAAGTTACCCCTCGTGATCATTTGGCTGCATCTCACGCTTGTCGCCCATGTTGATCAGTCTTCATCGTGGTACGTCTCGAAGTCCGACCACCTAAGTTTCAACCTGCCTCCCTTTGCCTTGGGGAGCGACTTTCGATCGATCATCCTACTCTGGACCTCAAACTGCTCGTCTATTTTCACGATCAGAACCTTGCTGAAATTTCTCTTCAAATTTAGCTCAATCTCGTCCTTGGCTTTGAACGGCGTGATCGTCTTGACCTCGACAAAGTCGTTTCCAAGCCGGCCATCTGAGCCTTGCGCATAATTGCGATGCAATTTGATGCCGTGTGTGATGGCGCCGTACAGCTCACCCAAGTCTCCATAGACCTGCAAGTGACTTCCGGTCAGAGCATGGTAGCTCTCCGCAATGCCCAGTAGCTTTTGGAAAATGGGCACCAGCTCGACGTCCAAGTCGGGGTATTCGGCTTCGAACTCGAGCCGCGCCAAATGTGAGTTGATTTCGGTCCAGGTAACCCACTCACCATCGTCGTAAATCGCGTTGTCGTCATTCCACATAGCGTGCGTTTCCTGGATGCTCAGCTCGTGGATTTCGCTACCGTCGTCGCTCGCACGCCATGCCGTCCCCGTCTCGGTCCAAATGCGACGCATAGCTTGGTTGGCCACGAGAAATGGGCGCAGCTCCAGCAGCGCGTGCGGCATCACAATTTGCGAAGTAAAGTGTCCCAGTCGAGACCCGCTGCTGCGGCAAGCTCTGCCGCTGCTCTCCATGACAATGTCGACCGCCATTTTTTCGATCATTGTGACAGCCGTCTGCTGCCAGCCCGCCTGGATGTGCTCTTGCTGCATAAGGCACGAGCACAGGACTTGGAATCGTCGCAAGTATGGCGACAGTTCCTATCACCCCCCTGAGCCGAGGCGCCATTACCTTAGGATCGCAGTTTCGCCGTGTCCGCTAGAGCGCGGAAATCAGCGAGAGTCTGATCGAAATAGTGAAGTCGGGGCGCGTCAAAAGTCAGCATATAGAGCTTGCCTTCGATGATTGCCGCTCGCGCCTCTCCCTTTCTGGTCAACTGATCCGCGTCCGTAAATTCATACGTGAAGTGCACGCCTCGCGTTCCCAGAAACGACCCCGGCTCCACATTGAGCATCTGGAAAGCTGCGAGGTTCTTATATGTGCGGTAGGTGCCCTCGAGCAACTCTGGCACTTCAATCAACAAGGTCGATGCTGTGAATTTTGGAAGCGGATCGCGTTTCTTGTCGCGCTCCTTTACGATAGGCTTGCCGGCTTCGATACCTCCAAAGAACGTTACGTCGTTTAGCTGTTCACCGTCGAGCGTCCACGTCTCGGTTCGCTTACCGATCCTCCCATTAAGTCGGTTCCAGTCCCTCGCCGGTGTCATAGTAACATCGGAATCGGCAACTTGGACGGTTTCTCCTTTTTCCCTGAGCTTATGGGCATGCGCTGGCACCGAGATGGTCGCGATGGATGCCAAAGCGACCAGCGCAATGGTACGTTGGGCGAAAATATTCATTGGGAAGCCTCCTGAGGGAGCATCATTTCAATCATTCTTGCATCTTCAGCATCGGGCGCGAGCTCGAGATAACGACCTAGCGACGCTTGTCCGCGTGTTCTGTCGCCCGTTTTGAAAAGAGACAGTCCGAGACCCCGATGCGCCGCCGCAAGACGTTCATCTAGCGCGATGGCGTTACCATAGAATTCGGTCGCATTGACTAGGTCTCGCTGATGGCCACGGGTTCGATATAACTCTCCCCGAGCGTGCCATAAGTCGGCTGTCCAACCGTCTTTTGCGAGATTTTCTATGATGTACTCGCTTCCCCCAAAATCGTTCAATTTGATCTGGTCTTCCAGGAAGACGGGAAGCCATTGCTCCATCGCTGCGCGATAACGGTCCGCACCATAGTCTCTGGGCGCGCCATCGGACGACGCCAACGCTGCCAAATAATCAGCTCGCTCACCTTCGGGTGGGTGCGATGCGGTGAAAGCAATGGCGTTGAACTTTGGTTTTTTCAGTCCGCGGGCCACGGCCGAGGCCTGAATTTCGCCCATCAAGTTCTGCCAGACCTGCGAGGCGGCTTGCGGCGCCAAGCTGCTACGATTGAGGTATCCCAAGCCCAGCAAATCGGCCTCACGCTCGTGATCACGATTGTAGCGAAAAAGATTGCCGTAAACCGAGATTTCGAGAGACTGGTAAGTACGACGAGCATCGTAGCTTGGAGACATGCTGGCGAGCAGCGCGCCCCATGCCAGGATGTCGGTCCCCTTTCGGGCCGCCTGGAACCGGTTCAAGCCATGGCGGTTCTCAAAATGCCCAAATTCATGGCCAAGTACTGCCGCCAACTCAGCTTCGTTGCGCATCCTCAGCAGCAGCCCGCTAAACACGCGCATTGTACCATTGAACGACATCGTTGCGTTGAACGTCGGCTCTCGCATCACATAAATGCGTGTCGCATTGCAGCGATCATCGCCCACTGCACGGCAAAGGACGTCTTTCAGATAGGCATTCAACTTTTCGTCGCGAATGACCAACGGCGAAGCGGCGAGGCGACGTTCGCTTTCGTCGTCTTCACCCCACCAACCAATCTCATCGACACCCTGCGGCTGGTAATAACCCTGGAACGGTGGTGGACTAGGCGCGGGTCCGGCAGCGAGCGGAGAAGCAATCAAGCAACTCGCTGCCAGTAGAGCTGCCAGGCCGGAGCGGACGCCGGACACGTTCATTCCTCTCCGATATCGCTGCCTGGAAATTCCTCCAGGAGCTGACTTACTCGCTTTTGCGATCCATCCACTTCACGCACGTCACCTCCCATGGCACCGTCCGCATTAAGCCAAAGCAGGTCGCCCGTTTTGAGATCGACGAGGCCAGCATATCCAACGTGTTCGCCCGACTTCACGGCTATTCCGGGGCCCAGCAATGCAACGACCTGGAGTATCTTGCGTCCAGTCGATCCGTACGCATCCTTGTTGTAGATGAAGAGTCCATAGTCGGCTTGGTCAGCGCCTGGAAGCTTCGACACTGCGTCTCCGAGCGACCAATCAAAAATGTCAGCTTTGTTGTCGCGCTTTTTCGTAGGCAGTCGATTACCGACGAAGAACTGGTATTCGATCACGGCCTGCGAGACAGCGGCGAACAGCGCCATGTGCTCTTCCACAGCTTGCGCGTCGTTGCCGTAGGCTTCTGGCGCGACGATTACTTCATTGCCTAGCCGGGCTTGAAGCTCCTCAAGGGACGCTTGGATGTTCGCCTTTGCTTGCTCAGTCCATTCAGCATTTGGTTCGAACATACCGCCTGTCGACTGAGAGCCCACGCTAACGGAAGGCCGGAAGACCAGGATACGTTTTCCACTGTTGGGTGCGAGTTCGAACCCCTGCTTAACCGCGGTGCGCTCCTGCGCCACCGCGGGTGCGCTGGCGAACGTCACCAGCGCCATCGCCGCAGCGATCCACGTAAAAAACGATTTCATTGCTAACCCCCTGAAAGCCACGATGTGTTGGCTTGCCTTGACCTAACTACTTCAAGGTTTTGCAATGTTACAAGATTAATTTCGAGGAAACTTGCGGGTAAACAGGAGTTTGCTTGTCGCGACCTAAAACGCCCGATCTATTCGCTCTTACGCCGCAACATTGTTGCGCCCCAGCATTCCAAGCCCTGACGATAGGGCGAAAAGTCCATATCTGCTGCGATATGCTGCTTATCGCCAAATTTACGTGAGCGCGTTACACTCTGCGGCATGGCTAAGCGTTACTATCCTGGGTCCGGCAAGCGGCGTTATTCGAAACGCCGCAGCGGCTTCCTTGGCTATTTATCGCGCATGCGCATCGCCGACATGCTTATCCTCGCGCTCATCGGCATTGCGGGTATTTCTTGGGCTGGAAAGAAGTTGGGCATGACTGATGAAAGCGCACCTTTCGGCCTGACATCAGCTGGCTCTTCAGACGTATATTACCGCTACTGCAAAGATGCCCGAGCAGCAGGCGCGGCACCACTATACCGCGGTGACCCTGGCTATCGCCCCGCGCTCGATGCGGACAATGACGGCGTCGCGTGCGAAACTTACCGCGGGCACTAGCACCACGGCTCGCGGCGGCCAGTCCATGTCCTAGCAAGGCCCTCACGGACAAGCTGGTCGCCTAGTGATCGACCATCACGCACGACTACTCGCAGTTTTCGATCATTGCCATCTTCATCGCGGCTTCCGACACGATGAAGCTCGAAGGGCGCTGCATTCAAGAGCGCCATGAAGCGATCGGTTGCCCGATCGCCTAGTTGCTTTTCAAAGTCGCACTGCGGCTGAAAAACCTCTGGCGTGTCTATGTCTGCCACGCGGACTTTGACACCCCGTATCCAGAATGTGTCCCCGTCAACAACACAAGTGTATCTGCCGGACCTCGGGCAAATAGAGAATGTCTCCGAGAATTGCCCTAGGACGGCCTTTGCATCGGTGATCGGTCGCTCGAATTGCTCTTCCGGTAATGGTGCGGGGAGTGCGGCTGACTTTTCTTCTGGCGGCTCACGACCACTCGCCAGAGAGACGTTCTGTTCTTCGGGCCGAGGCGGATCCTGCGGCCAATAAGCTGCAGCCATTCCAGCGAGAAAGACGGCTGCTATCATCATAAGCCCAACCATCGCACCTTTGCCCAAAATACGTTCCGGAGGCGGCTTGCGCCTGCCGAACCGGAATTCGGTGCTTGGATGGAACCGTGCTTTTGGCCGAGAATGGCGGCGACTACGACTCGATCGCCTCACTTAAACCCTACCCACTTTTTGAACCGGGACCAGATGGAACTCTTCACCACGGTCAGCTCTCGGCTATCGATGTTATTCTCTGACGCGCCCTCTGAACTCGAACTATCGGGTAAAGCCGCGTCAGGTGCTATTGTAACAACAGACTCTTCCGCACCGCTAGCGGCCTGATCTGGTTCTGCCTTAGAAGCATCAACACGCTCGTGATCTGCGCTTTCTAATCGCGAAGTGTCGGCGTTCGAATCCTCGCGGCCATCAGGTGCTATCGAGTCCTCCGAAGGCGGATCTTCGACTGATACTTCATCGTGTGAACGTGAGCCGCTCTCGACAAAACTATGGTCCGGTAAATGAATTACTCCGCCGCCATCATCAGCGGGTCGTAGCTCATTAGCTTTCAACTCTTCTGCGCCTGCACCGTCCAGGCTTTCATCATCATCTGCTAGACCCTCTTTTCGATTAGTATTCCGATCAGACTTTTCAGCGTAATCAGTGGTTTTGTCAGACGCGATCTCCGACTCAGCTGTCGGCCCAGAATTTTCACCTTCATGAGACGTGCTCGAGTAAGTTCCCTTTTCCTTGATCACCTCAGGACCGGTAGCGACAACACCAAGCGACACTAACTTCGAAGGGTTGCTATCCCGCGTGATCCTCGCATCTACCGCTTGGCGAATACGTCGCAGATTATTTTCGAGCTCGTCCATAGCTTTAGTTTGCAGGCTGAACTTGCTCAGTCGATCGACGCAGCCTGATCTCGATGCGACGCCTGAGTTGATCGCTTGTGTTCGCCGTCCCATCAGCAACCTTGTCGACCGGCACGATCATTTGCGCTCCGGACAGTGGCAGGATCGTGACACCGCTTAGGCGGGTATCGGCACGCAAAATTTTTACCACAGCAACTGCACGCGCGATCGCAAGGCCGGCATTGTCGGTTGACCTTAAAGCCTCGGTGGGAAGTAGGTTTGCTGAAGCACGAATAAGGGTCTGATCGAGGTTGCTTTGACCAACCATCGGAACTTCATCGGTATGGCCAATGACCTCGACAACATCGACGCCATACTCCTCTATATTCTTCTTCAGAGCTGGAATAATCGAAGATCGAAGCTTTCGTTCGAAGTCCGGCCTGAGCGTCGCTTTGCCGCTTTCAAAATAGTAACCTCCTGCCTCACTCAAGCTGAAGAACGGAGGCCATTCGCCTTTCTTTCCGGCCCGAGCCTTTTCGATCGCGTTTCGGGCAAACTCAGCTGGATCGTCTGCGCCAGCTTGTTCTGCCGCTTCGCGAGCTTCACGGCCTATGCCGGCGTCCTCGACTAGGTTTTCCTGTGCTCCGCTTTCTCCAATCTCTTCGACCTGCTTCCGCGCCTCCAGAGCGCGCACGAGCTCTTTATAATACTCGTCCGCAGGTGCGTCGGGATACGCCTCCTGCATGGCCTCAACTAACCGTGTTGCAGTACCGTCCTCGAATGCCTCAAGCTTCTTCTCGCGCGTTGCCAGCGCCGAAGCCAAAGCCATCAACAGTACGAAGATCAACAGGATCATTATCTCGGCCATCGTCAAGCCCAGGATCAGACCTCGGCGATACGGCTTATCCTGGCGAATATCATATTGAGACACTAAGCGTGGCCCTCAACGTGGCGCGCCAGCTTCTCTGTTGTCGCGACAAGCTCGTTGTGCACCCGCATCGTCGCCGCACGTGATTTCTCCAGCTCAGTGTCCAGCGCCCTGTTATGTGCTTCGACCCGTTCAAACGCTGCCTTGCTATGATCGGTTAGACCGTCTGAAAGCTGGTTGTGGGACGATGACAACTTTTCAATTTCTTCGGCTAAGTTAGCAGATGCCTCTTTTATCGAGACCAGCGCTGACGTGACAATCTGGCTTGGCCCACTGCTCAGGTTCTCCAGTTGTTTCCCGGTCTCCTCCGCTACAGCGCGAATGCTTGTTTCCAGTTCGTCCACCGCTTTCGAAATATTCTCGGCTGCCTGGCGCGTCATATTGCTGCTTTCACGGATATCCGTGACGGCCGACCTAGCTTCATTCGCTCCTTCAACGAGCCCATCGAGCGAAGCGTTTGTAGCACCGACAGCACTTTGCGTAAGTTCGGCAGCCTCTTTCAGTTTTTCATGCGCGCTTGTGACACCTTCCAAACTGTTGGAGTGAGCATCCAGCTTATCGAGAAGCTTTGTGAAGCTAGAATCGTATTTCTTCGCTCGGGCCGCAAAGTCGTTCGCTTCGGCCCGAATGGCTTCGTTGGCCGTGTCGACCACACTTTGGAGGCCATCAACCGAAGACTTCGTGAATTGCTCCATACTCTCAATGGCAGCCTCGTGCGTCTCTCGGAGCGATTGCTGGATCGCGACTGAAAAGTCCTTCATCTGTCTTACGACTAAGCCGAGCTCGGTTTTCAGACGACTGGAAGCCTCGGTCAACTCTAGCCGCGCCTGCTCTTCTACGTTCTCGAGGTCGGGACGGCCTTGATTGAAGAAGACACGTAGAATGAGACCGCAGATTGTTGTTGCGAGTGCGATCCCAAAACCCTGTACGATAGTTGACGCCGTATCATTTGGATCGAATGTTGCGATCGCATACGACAAACTCGCAAGCGTATATATCAGACCGAGATAATAGCAGTTGTCACCGGCTTGGTCCGCTCGAACTCTCCCCGTGCCAGTCCAGCCAACGATACCGGCGTATACAAACATAAGCACAACTGCGCCTGCTGCGATCCAGAATGTTTCCGCACCCAACCACTTCGCCGACAAAATTGCAGCGAAACCGACGGTTGCGAAGATCACAAAAGACCACTGATCGATAAAGCCGCGATCACGCAGCCTATCTACGAATTGTATCTTTCGTTCTTCCATTGATTACCCGCTTACCCGGTACACGCGTGTGACCTGGCCCCCTTGTTCACCAATTATGCGCTCCCAGAACGTCGGCAGAGCGATTGGCTGTGTTTGACTGGAATCATCTCGCTGGAGCATCCACAACTCGACTTCGACTCCGGACAAATCTGTGCTGACCCGGTGGAAGTTCTGAGTTCCAATGAATTCGGCCGCGTCTGGCAAACCTTTGTAGAAACTGACTCGATCCGTATTTTGAAGGAGATCGGACGCAACAATAAGGCGTTTTTCCACGCCCTCTAAACCTGCTTTTTGGAACTCACTAAGAGCGACCGACTGAACCGATTCCATCACCGGCGACCGGTCTGCAGAGCTTGCCTCCATTAAGGTGTCGAAGGCTTCTTCCATAGGTTTAATAAAGCCTTCTCGATGCAATTTCTCGAGCTTCTTGGGATTACCATCTACCTCGCTCTCATCAGCGCCCGATCCAGGGTTACAGCGCGTGATGACGGGAACCAAAAGGCTTTCACCGACTGGGTCGACTTTGACGATAATCAGCTTTTCGTAGCGCTCGATTTGCCCAAGCAGTCGATCAAGTTGATTTCTAAAGTCCTGGCGTTGAGGCGTGTTCATCGGATCGGTGACATCAACTAACACCGCTGTGAAACGCTCGATTTGGGAAGGGCAAAGCGTCTCGTCGTCCAACGTGCGATTGCCCAGAACTGACTGAATATAGAAAAAGCCGACGGTCCCGATCAACACAAACACGATGGCGATATTTCGCCAGGCCTTGGAGCTTTCCTGTGACCTCCGCTCGCGCGCGGCAGAGCGACGCCCCCGTCGTTCTCGTTTAGCCATTCCTTAGGTTGTCCTTGATGGTATCGAGATGCTCAAAGCTCTCGATTGCTTCATTGTAGGCTGCAGAGATGGTCGTGATTGACGCACTTAAAGCGTTTTGTGCGCGCTCGACCTCTTCGTCGATCAGAGGCTCGCTGGGCATCACTGGAAGCTCTGTGCGCTGCAACTCCCATCTCTTTCTGAAACTTTGAGGGGCCCCGGAAGTACGAGATCTAGTGTTCACACCGCGATAGTAGCTAAGCAATGCGTTGGCTTGGTCCTCCAAATAGCTTTGGTGGTCACGGTATCGCGTCCGCAAGTGCTCCCTTGATGCAATTATGTTTCCACGCTCGCGAAACTGAGAGCTTAGCTCGTCGCGGAGCGCTTCAGCTTCGCCGATCGCTTCTCTTCGAATGTCACGGAGATCCTCCATGGCATCATCGATCTGTTCGGCATAATCTTCACAACGGTCTTCGTGCCGCCGATAAATGTCACCATAACCGGGATAAGGATCATCCATCTTGAAACCGGCGATTGCTGCGACGACGGCGAACAGGAGACCAGCGCCGAGCAAGCCGTATGAGTAGATGCTGTCGAACTGAAATAGGTTGTCGGCAAAAAGCCCCAACGCAGCTGCCTCGGGATCGGGCAGCCCGGCAGCCTTTGCATCGCGGAAGTGACCCGCGAGGAGGTTCCATGCGAAAAGCAAAACCAACCAAAGCGAAGTAGCAAAGTAAGCTGCGACGCGCGGGCCAGCTTTCCTGTAAAAAAGATATGGCCAAACTTTACGGCCGACAAACGCAGAACCAAGAAGATTGACAGCCGCCACAACGGCAGCAGCGACAAAACCGCCAATCAGGCCAGCATCATCGTTTACTCGCAAGAACGCTGTGTTGAATGCACTCTCAATGAACCAGGCAATGCCAATTGTTGAGTAAGCATAAATGGGAAGTAGGCCGCGATGGGCTGGACGATTTAGACCATGCTCAGCTTTAAAATCGTCGAGCTCGCTGTAGGACTCCTTGATGGCATCTTTCGCGAGAGCCAATTCGCCCTTGCGCTTGATAACTGTGGCTCGATAATCGCCAATGGCTTCTTCGCTCGCACCAGTCACTGTCGAAAGTTCCCGAAGTAGCGCTAGCTCGGAAATTCTCTCGCCATACACCCTGAAGTTTGCCGAAGCGTCGATCTGCGCACGACTAGCGTATTCCGAAATTTCAGCAGCGATCTCCGACTCGACATCATCAAGGCTCTCGCTGTCTTCAGGCGGATAGTCAGCTCTTCCATTCGCTTCACCCTTTTCGTCGAGCTTCAACCTTGCAATGGCAGCTTCCCTATCAATCGCAATGAAGGGATCGCTCGGGAGAGCGATTGTTACATCCGGTCGACCAACAAGCCTCTTGAATTTCTCGAAGGCACTCATGCCCAACCCCCAATAAGTTCGGGCATTTCATCTGGTAGCGAAACCCCCCAAATCCTCGCTAAGTTGTAAGCCCTGCAGTGCCAAGGATTAGTTATTCACACCTTCACCGCCAGTTTACCAATTATCTTCATGCCACTTCGACTATGGCGTGAGCTGGTTTTTAACACAATTCGTTGGGCTCAGGAGATCGCTGCTATTTTGCTCCTCGCGCGACAGATTGGGATGCGCTCAGTGACCACTGTATTGCCAACCCCATGCTGGTTGCGATGGAACTGCCAGTCAAATTTATGGGCGCTGGCAAAATAGCTCGCAGTCTGACGCAGCGTCGTTCAATCTCCCAGCCCACTTATTGCTTTCATTCAGCAGTCCAATGGAACGTCGTTGCCAAGCTACGAACACTCGGGCGCCAAATCCAACAAGATTTAACGCGACAATAGTGAGAGCGGGCCCACTGCCTTCGCAGTGGGTCCTTGGGAAAAAGCTCAAGCGCTGTGCCTGAAGCAGGTGCGACCCTCCACTACTTGGAGGGGCTCCGGGCCGCACCTGCTTCCCTTCGAGCGAAGGGAAATTGTCAGGGATCAAGTTTCCGAGGACAAAGCTCAGAAGGAAAATTAGGGCATGTGTAGAGTAGTCTTAAGGAGGGCAGCCGTCGAAAGCTCGCATTACGACCTGCCGATCGCGCTGGCGCTGTTGGCGGCGATGGGCGTAACCGATGCCGAGCAGCTGACCGAGTGGATTGCAGTGGGCGAGCTGGCGCTCGATGCGCGGATCGTGCCCTCGCCCGGCGTGTTGCTGGCGGCCATCCATGCGAGCGAGGCCGAGTGCGGCTTGATCTGCCCGAAAGCGCAGGGCGCCGAAGCCCGCTGGGTGAGCGAGGTGCCGATCTGCGCCGCGCCCGATCTCGCCAGCCTGCTCAACCATCTGAAGGGCACGCAGCAACTGCCTCCACCCGAGCGCGGCGAGGTGGAAGAGCCTGCGCGCGGGCCGGACCTCAAGCAGGTCAAGGGCCAGGAAACCGCGAAGCGCGCGCTGGAGATCGCCGCGGCTGGCGGGCACAACCTCTTGATGATCGGGCCGCCCGGCGCGGGCAAGTCGCTGCTGGCGAGCTGCCTGCCGGGCATCTTGCCGCCTCTCACGCCCCCCGAGGCGCTGGAGGTCAGCATGGTGCAATCGGTCGCCGGAACGCTGGAGGAAGGCCGCATCAGCCGCGCCCGCCCGTTTCGCGCGCCGCACCATTCGGCCAGCATGGCGGCGCTGACCGGCGGTGGCTTGCGGGTGAAGCCGGGCGAAGTCAGCCTCGCGCATCTCGGCGTGCTGTTCCTCGACGAACTTCCCGAATTCCAGCGCGCCGTGCTCGATTCGTTGCGGCAGCCGCTTGAGACCGGATCGGTCGATGTCGCCCGCGCCAATGCGCATGTGACGTTTCCTGCGAACGTCCAGCTGATCGCGGCGATGAACCCGTGCCGCTGCGGCCATCTCGGCGATGCGGCGCTCGCCTGCAGCCGCGCCCCGCGCTGCGCCGCCGACTACCAGAGCAAGGTGAGCGGGCCCATGCTCGACCGCATCGATCTGCACGTCGAGGTCGACCCCGTGAGCGCCGCCGACCTCGCCCTGCCGCCCCCTGCCGAGGGCAGCGAAGAGGTGGCCGCGCGCGTGCTGGCCGCCCGCCAGCGCCAGACCGCCCGCGCCGAGCAAACCGGCGTACGCAGCAATTCGGACCTCGATGGCGAAGCGCTCGAGACCTTCGCCACGCCCGACGAACCGGGCCACCAATTGCTGATGCAAGCCGCCACCGCCATGCGCCTCTCGGCCCGCAGCTATACGCGCATGCTGCGGGTCGCCCGCACCATCGCCGACCTTGCCGGCGCGGAGCAGGTGGGTCGCATTCATGTCGCGGAAGCGCTCAGCTATCGGAGGCAGGCGCCGCGGGCTTGAGGGGGAGCGGTCAATCCTCGGTCATGTCGAGGTTGAGCTTGACCGTCTCGTGCTCGTGGTCGCCTTCGAATTTCTTCAGGAAGTCCTCGATCGGCACCTGCTGGGCCTTGTCGACCATCGGGTTCGATTTCGCCATCTCGACGGCCTTCAGTTCGTCCGGCGTCATGCGGACGTGGACGTAGGGCAGCCAGACGTCGCCATATTCGGCCTTCTGGTACCACACGTCGAGCACGTCGTAGGAGGCCCAATTGCCGCCCGGCTCCTGCAGGCGGATACCCTCGCCGATGCGCGGCACGGTGACGGCCTTGATGGTGAACACCGTCTGGTGGGTCTCGTTCTGAACTTCGATATCGATCACGAAATTGGTCCGGCCTAGTTATTCAGATTCGCGAATACGATTCTGCCTTTAGATGCGACGTGTTGAGATCACTTTAACGATGACGTCACGCAGCCACGCTGGCATGTGACGTCACGCAACACCGGCTGTTTTCCTGAACCCCATGTCTCTCGCATCCTCCGAACCCGCCGAGCGAATGGCGTCATACGGCGCGATGTCACGGCTACGCGAGTGGTGGCATGCGCTCGATGACGATGCGCGGCGCAAGGCTGGTGGTCTGGTCTTTGCAATCCTGCTCGAAGCGCTGTTGCTGCTTTTGCTGCTGTCGCTCGGGCTGGTGAGCCGCGACCCCGTGCCGATGCGTGATGCGGTGTCGACATTCGATGTGAGCGATGCGCGAGAGGAGGCCGACGAGGCGCCGGCAGAGCCGCCTCCGCAGCCTGCGCCCGCCACCGTCCAAGCTCAACCTCAAGCTACCTCGCCGGAGCCTGTTCCCGACCAGGCGGTTCCGCAGCCCACCCCACCGCCTGCCCTACTGCGGACCGCACCGACATCGTCGCCCAGCTTCGATCTCGCGCTGCAACCGCAGGCAAGAAGTAGAGAGCGTGCAGGTCCGATCGGCCCGGCGTTCACGCCGCGACCGGGCGATTCGCAGCGCATTGCGGGAAGCGGGCCGAACGGCGAGCCGCTCTATGCCGCGCGCTGGTATCGCGAACCCACTAATGGGGAGCTGGCAGGCTATCTTTCGACGGCCAGCGGACCGGGCTGGGGCCTGATCAATTGCCAGACCGCACCGCGATTCAGAGTAGAAAATTGCGTGCTGGTCGACGAGTGGCCCAGCGGCTCGCAGATCGGGCGCGCAGTGCTTGCGGCGGCGTGGCAGTTCAAGGTTCGTCCACCGCAGATCGGCGGGCAGCCGCAGGTGGGTGAGTGGGTACGCATCCGGATCGACTACGAGCTGCGGCGCGAGCCCTGATCTGCGTCGGCTTCGTCAGCATAGGGCGTATTCTTGAGCAGATGGCGATTGTAGTCGGGCGCGCCGTCGTCCCACCACACCGGGCCGCGTTCGCCAAGCGCGACTTTCGCTTGGTGGACTTCCGCACGAGCGGCTTTTTCCGCAGCAGGATCGCCAGCTCGTTTGGCCGCACCGACCGCCCGGCGCGCATCCATCAAGGCATTAACCTGCCGCTGGCGCTCGTCCTCCGGTAGGGCTGGATTGCTCGCGCGCCACAAGCGGCCGCGAACGACGATATAGCGCCCGTCGGGCGTGCGCTCAGGCGGCGGATTTGGCGCGGCGTAGGCTTTCGATGTCGATTACCTCGCCAAGGCCGAGGGAACCCTTCTGGTCCGCCTGGCTGCCATCGGCACGCACGCCGAGATCGGAGCGTTCGACCAAGGCGAGATCCTGCGGGCCGAGGATGCGCCCATCGTGGCTGAGGATCGAGGTCGGGCCGATCGGCAGACGATCGCGCTCGTCTACCAGTACCGGATTCTCGGTCACTTCCGCGCCGTATTTCTGGCCCCATTGGCGCAGTGCGACCATGGCGGGCAGCAGGTCGAAGCCCTTGTCGGTCAGGCGATACTCGATCTTGCGGCGATCGTCCGGACAGGGATCACGACGGAGGATGCCGTTCTCGACCAGCTTGGCAAGGCGATTGGATAGGATGTTGCGGGCGATCCCGAGTTCGCTGAGGAACTCCTCGAAGTGATGCAGGCCGTTGAAGCTGGCGCGGAGGATCATGAAGGACCAGCGCTCCCCCATGACTTCGAGCGCCTGCGGCAGCCCGCATTCGGTCAGTTCGCGCAGCGGTTCGCGGATATCGCCCATGGATCAGTTCCCTTCTTGCAACCTATCTAGCGCAAATTGCCGCAAATCCAAAATATTTCAAAAAATAGGTTGCTACATGCAACTTAAAGTCATAGGTAGTGATTCGCAACTGGTTGCTTTTTGAAACCTGATAGTTCGAATGGCAAGCCGGTTGATTAGAACTGGAGCTTTTGAAGGACCCTCTCATGACCCTCTCCCTCCCCCGCTCGGTCAATCTCGGTGCCATCGTTGGTGCCGTCGCCTGGACCACCGCCAGCTTCGGTGTGGCGCTTGCACCCGCACCCGCCACCGCCGCCCCCAACGCACCCTTCTACACCGCCGAACTGGCTCAGCCGGCCAAGGATCGCTTGATCGTCGCCGGCGGCGTCGCCTGGCAGTGCAACGGCACTACCTGCGTTGCCGAGAAGGGCACGTCGCGTCCGATGCGCATGTGCCGCGAACTCCAGCGCGACGTCGGCGAAATCGCCGGCTTTACCGCGAAGGGCGAAGCGCTGGCCGAAGACAAGCTGGCGAAGTGCAACGGCTGATTTCCCCCGCCCCTCCCCGCCCTCTCCATCGTGGGGACGACTCATGGGCCCCCGCGTTATCGTGGGGGCCCTTTTTTCTTGATGTCAGATCAACTCTCGCGCGGTGAGATCGACTTCGAGCGTCGCGGCATCGCTGAAATGGTGGACCTGCCAACCGAGTGTCTTCGCCGCAGCGACATTTGCCGCATTGTCGTCGATGAACAGCATTGCCCCAGCGTCATGACCGAAGCGCTTCCAGGCGAGTTCGAAGATGGCGGGATCGGGCTTCGCTAGCTTCTCTTCGCCGGACACCACGATGTCCCGGAACCGGTCGAACACCGGCGCAGTCGGCCGGAAGCCCGCCCAGAATTCGGCGCCGAAATTGGTGATCGCGTACAGCGGGACGTCGCGCGCCGCCAATCGCTCGACCATTTCGATGCTTCCGGAGACCGGGCCGGGGATCGTCTCGTTGAAGCGCGTCGCATAGGCGCGGATTTCGGCTTCATATTCGGGATAGAGTGCGATCCTCTCGGGCACCATGTCGGCCAGCGCACGGCCGCGATCATGCTCGAAGTGCCATTTTTCGGTCACGACCTCGGACAGCAGGAAATCCAGTCGCGCCGGATCGTCGACGATCCGCTCGAACAAATGCGACAGCTGCCATTGGTAAAGCACGCGCCCGACATCGAACACGACGGCTTCCACGGTCATTGCATCACCTTCATGCGCTTAGCCCAAATGCGAACGGCCCGTACCCCTGCGGGGCCGGGCCGGTCTTGCACATCCACGCTGCCGGTGCGGCAGCGCGCCAAATCAGCCCTGGCGGGCCTTGAAGCGGCGGTTGGTCTTGTTGATCACATAGGTGCGCCCACGACGGCGGATGACGCGGCAATCGCGATGGCGACCCTTGAGGGACTTGAGGCTGTTGCGGATCTTCATGATTTGTCTCGTCAAATAAATACGCGCCGGAGATAAGCCCCGACGCGGCAAATTCAAGGGCGCCCGTTAGCGGCGGGGGTGATTCCGGTCAAGGGTGATTGGGGGAACGGTGGCTTCGAGAAGGTTTTAGTTGCGTGCGGGCTGGACATCCGTCCAGCCCTTGCTGTTCCGTCCCATGCCCCCACCCGGCCACCCACGGCACTATACTGATTGGGTGGCCGGGTGGGGGCGTGGGACGCAACAACCGCAAGGAAAGCGCGGATGCGCTTTCTACACCATACAAAACTACCCCTCTCCCCTGATCTCCGCCAGCCGCCGCTCCCACTGCAGCGCGTGGCTCACGATCGTATCCAGATCCGCAAACTGCGGTTCCCAAGGCAACGCCCCCCGGATGCGCGACGGGTCCGAGATCAGTTTGGCCGGATCACCCGCGCGGCGCGGCTGCATGCGGCGGTCGATGGTCTGGTTGGTTACCCGGTCCACTGCGTCGAGCACTTCGAGCACCGAAAAGCCGCGGCCATATCCGCAATTCATCGTCAGCGAGCGGTCGGGCTGCGCGATCAGTACCTCAAGAGCCATCAGATGCGCCTTCGCCAAGTCGCTTACATGGATATAGTCGCGCACGCCGGTGCCGTCGGGCGTCTCGAAATCGGTGCCGAAAACCGCGACATGATCGCGTTTGCCGGTCGCCGCCTCGCAGGCGACCTTGAGAAGATGCGTCGCGCCAGCTGTCGACTGGCCGGTCCGTCCCTCGGGATCCGCACCTGCGACATTGAAATAACGCAGCGCGCAATAGTTGAAACTGTGCGCCGCGCTGGCGTCGGCCAGCATCTGCTCGGTCATCAGCTTCGACCAGCCATAGGGATTGATCGGCTGCTTCGGGGTGTCCTCGCTCACCTGCTCGACATCGGGCGTGCCATAGGTCGCCGCGGTCGAGCTGAAGATGAAGTGCCCGACCCCGCCGTCGATCGCAGCCTCGATCAGAGCGCGGCTTTTCACCGTGTTGTTGTCGTAATACTTGAGCGGGTTCTCGACCGACTCCGGCACGACGACAGACCCGGCGAAATGCATGATCGCACCGATCCCCTGCTCGAGAAAAATCTGCTCCAGCAGGATCGTATCGGCGATGTCGCCCTCATAGAGCGGCACCTCCTCTGGCACCGCGAAGGCGAAACCGGTGGAAAGATTGTCGATCACTGCCACCGGCCAGCCCGCATCGCGCAAGGCAAGCACCGCGTGGCTGCCGATATAGCCGGCTCCGCCCGTCACCAGCACCGGTATTTTCTGTCCATTGTCCATGGGCCGCGCCCTAGCATACGAATTGGTAACGGCAACGACCTAGAGAGCCTGCCGCCATGTTCCGGAGCGGATTGCCCTGCCCATGCGTTAGGCAACTGTCGCAATCTGGCGACGAGCCGTGAAAGGATCGCATGATGAAACCGATGATATCGCTGAGCTGCCTGTGCGCCGCGCTCGCTCTTGCCGGATGCGCGACACCGCCGGGCCCGGTCGAAGTGACCCGGTTCGTCGCCCCGGAAAGCTTGGCCCGGCTCGGCCAGGGTACGATCTTCGTCGAGACCATGCCCGGCACCGATGGCGATAGTCTGGCCATGGCGCCCTACAAGGCTGCCGTGGCGCGCGAACTCGCCGCGCTGGGTTATGTCGAGACCGACCGCGCCAGCGCCAGCCAGATCGCCCAGGTCGGGGTGGATGGGTACGTCATCGGATCGAACGGCCGCCGTAGTCCCGTCAGTGTCGGGGTCGGCGGACGAACAGGCGGTTATGGATCCGGCGTTGGTGTCGGGATCGGCATCAACCTCGGCGGCGGCGAGAAGGATCGGCTCGGCACGGAACTGTCGGTCCGCATCAGCGAAGCCGCCGGTGGCGCGAGCCTGTGGGAAGGTCGCGCCGATTTCAGCCCGCCCGAAGACTCCCCCCTTGCGCGCGGCACGGCGAACGCCCAGACGGTCGCCTCCGCGCTGTTCCGGGAGTTTCCCGGCAACAATGGGGAAACGATCGAAGTGAAGGTACCCGAGTGAACGACATCCATATCGATTGCGCATTCGACAGCGGCAATATCGAAGTCCTGTCCGTCGACGGCGCGAGTGCCAGGCTGGCCATCCGCAAGGACCATCAAAGCGAGTTTGCGCAGTGGTTCCATTTCCGCGTGAGCGGCGCCGCGGGGCGCGAATTAGAACTGAAGATCACCGGCCTCAACGACAGCGCCTATCCGGGCGGCTGGCCGCAATACGATGCCTGCGTGTCGGAAGATCGCGATTATTGGGGCCGTGCGGCGTCGAGCTGGGACGAGAGCGCCGACAACGGCACGCTGACGATCCGCTATACCCCCGCCAGCGATATCGCCTATTTCGCCTATTTTGCGCCCTATTCGATGGACCGGCACCACGATCTCGTGGCCGAAGCCGCATCAAGCGAAGGTGTGGACTACAAGCGCCTCGGCACCACGCTCGACGGGCAGCCGATCGACTGCCTGTCGATGGGCGAAGGTGAGACGCAGGTGTGGCTCTATGCGCGCCAGCACCCTGGCGAGACGCAGGCCGAATGGTGGATGGAAGGTGCGCTCGAAGTGCTGACCGATCCCACCGACAGCGTCGGCCGCCTGCTGCGCCAGCGCTGCCGCCTGCATGTTGTGCCCAATGCCAATCCCGACGGATCGAAGCGCGGGCACCTGCGCACCAATGCCGTCGGCACCAATCTCAACCGCGAGTGGGAAAATCCGACTGCGGAAAAGAGCCCCGAAGTGCTCGCCATCCGCAATGCGATGGACGAAACCGGCGTGCATTTCGCGATGGACGTGCACGGCGACGAGGCGATCCCGGTTGCCTTCCTCGCCGGCTACGAGGGCATCCCGAGCTGGACCGACGAGCACGGCGAGCGCTTCTATCTCTACGAGCGCATCCTCGACCGGCGCACGCCCGATTTCCAGACCGAGCAGGGCTATACCAAGTCGGCACCGGGCAAGGCCAATCTGTCGATGAGCACCAACCAGGTCGCCGAACGCTTCGGTGCGACGGCGATGACGCTGGAAATGCCCTACAAGGACAATCCGGCCAGCCCCGAGCCCGAGCAGGGCTGGAGTCCGGAACGCTGCAAGATGCTGGCGCGCGACTGCCTCGCCAGCCTGCTCGAATGGCTGGATAGCGACAAGGGCTGAAGGGGGCCGGGGCGCAGCTACGCGCCCCGGCTCCATTATTCGTTGGCGGCGATACCGTCGGTAATCTTTTGCGCGACCTCTTCGATAGATCCGGTGACCAGCAGCGGCTGGCCGCCGACCATGCCGACGTTGGTCTGGCCGTTCTCGCCGGTCCTGAGCCACGCGATATTGCTGGCGACGACGAGGTAATTGCCGCCGCGCGATTCCAGTTTCACGAATTTCATCGAATCATCTCCTGACGCGGCGAGACTAGCGCACAAAGCGGTACGCAATGGTTAATGCCGGACAGCGAAAATTCAGCTAGCGGGTGGCACCTCGGGCCAATGCGCAAGTTGCCATCCATCGCCGCGATGATTGCGGCATTCGCCTCCACCCCGGCAGCCGCGACCGGCGGCCTGCTTTGCACGACGGCAGCTGAGCCGGAGATCAAGGTCTCCATCGGCTTCGGCCACGTCCCCGGCGCGCCGATCGTCGCCAAACATCTTTGGGTCGACGGCAAGACAATCCCGGTTCAGGCGCCGCAATGGTGGCTGGATGACGAGGAGATGCGCCTCGAACTCACCGATGCCGAGATGATGAACACGCTGCTGGTGATGCGCACGAAGCGTAACGGCTGGACATACGACGGGCAGGTGACATGGGCCGGCAAGACCCACTGGATTCGCTGCAAGGAGAACTGAGCCGGGCGCGCGCTCGGTTCAGCGCACCTCCCGGCTCGCCACGCGCCCGTCGATCACGACGCCGGTGACATGGCTGGTGTATTCCAGCGGGTCGCCATCGAACAGCACGACATCGCCATCCTTCCCGACGCTGAGCGAGCCGACGCGCTCGCCGACCCCGACAGCCCGGGCCGCATCGATCGTGATCGAGGCCAGCGCATGTTCGGGCGCAAGGCCGTTGGCCGCCGCCCAGCCCGCTTCCCACAAGATCACGCGGGTCTTCGGAACATAGCCTTCGTAGCCGGACTGCAGCGCGAAGGGGATACCTGCTTCGCGCAGGGTTGCGGCGGTGGTGAAACTGGCATTCTCCAGGTCGCCATAATGCCTGCCCATGGTCGGGTGCAGGATCACCGTCACCCCGGCCTCGCGCAACTGGTCGAGCAGGCGATAGCTTTCCGCGCCGCCGTCGATGACCAGATCGATGCCGAACTCCTCCTTGAGGCGCAGCGCGCTCATGATGTCCTGCGAGCGATTGGCGGTGACCATCAGCGGCACGCGGCGCGCCAGCACATCCTTCCAGACCTGGGTATCGAGCTTGGTCGCAGCGCCGGGCTTTGCCTCGGCATCGCCACTCTTCGCTGCCGTCAGCGCCGCGCGGAGCAGAGCCATTTGCTTGGGCCGCGTGCCGGGGCCCTTGTCGCTGTCGAGCGCATTCGGGCCGAGGTTGGCCGCGATCATCGCGCGCGGCACGATCGCCGCGGCGTCGGCCGTCTTGGCCCAGGTCTTCGCGACCATGGTCTGGCCCGACACGACGGTGCCGGGGCCATGCCCGGTGTGAATGGTGGTAACCCCGAACGAGCGGACCCAGTCGACCAGCGTCTCGTCCGGATTGTAGCCGTCGATCGCGCGCAACTGCGGCTGGAGCGCAGCGCCCGTATCGAGCTGGTCCTGATCGTCGAACTGGTTGAGATAGCCGGCAAGGCCGACCACCGTACGCGCATCGACGAAGCCGGGCGTCGCCACCTTGGCGGTCAGCACTTCCATGCCCTCGGGCACGCCGGTGCTGGCAGCGGGGCCGACACTCACGATCTTGCCGCCGCGGATGACGACGACACCGTCACTGATTGCAGCGCCATCCATCGTGTGCAGCGTCTCTGCGCGAACGGCAACATCCTGCGCGGCGAGGTGGGCGGGGGCCAGGGCAAGGGCAGCTGTGGCGAGCGACTTGGCGATATGCTTGATCATTGTCCGGCCTCCGCTTCCGCTGCTTCCCAGTGGTGATGGGCGAGCTCCATCGGGCTGCCCGCGCCATAGCCGCCTTCGGCCAGCAGTTTGCCTTCCTCGGTCGTACGGTCGAACAGCTTTTCTCCTTCGACCCAGGTCTCCATGACATCGGTATAGACCGACAGCGGATCGCCGGAGAGCAGGATGAAATCGGCGTCTTTGCCGACTTCCAGGCTACCCACGCGGTCGTCCAGCCCGAGCTGTTTGGCGCCATTGATGGTGAGCGCCCGCAGCGCGCCTTCGCGGCTCATCCCGCCGCGCACGGCAATTCCGGCCTGGCGGAACATAAGGCGCGAATCGATGATGCCGTCATCAGAGTGCAGCGAAGTCAGCACGCCAGCCTGTTCCAGTGTGGCGGCGGTATCGAGCCGCGATTCCTGCGCTTCCAGTTTGCCGCCGGGGCTATCGACGAGGATGTTGGAAACCGGGATACCGGCCACGGCCAGTTCCTCGGCGACCTTCCAGGCTTCCATTCCGTGCTGGATCAGCACCTTGAAGCCGAACTCGCGCTGCAAGCGCAGCACGGTCATGATGTCGTCGGCGCGGTGCGTGTGGTGGTGCACCAGCCGCTTGCCCGACAGCACTTCGCACAGCACTTCCTTGCCGAGATCGACTGTCTTCTTGTCGCCGCCGCAATAGGCCTTCGCCTCGGTGAAGGCGGCGCGGACCAGCGCGGCGGACTTGGCGCGCGTGGTCGGGAAGCCAGGCGTTTCGCGGATCGGGTTGGTGCCATTGGCCATTTTCAAGCCGCCCATCACCGAACCGTCGGGGAAGAACCACGCGATGTCCTCGATCGTCTCGCCATCGCGCAGTCGCATATAGAAGGTTTGCCCGCTCACCAGCCAGCCCGAACCGGGCATGACGTTGGCGGTCGTGACCCCGCCGGAACGCGCCTTGGCAATGCTGGCATCGCGGGGATTGATCGAATCCATCGCGCGGACTTCGGGCTGGATCGGCGAGCTGCTGTCAGCACCCGCGACCGAGCCGATGTGCGAATGCGTATCGACGATACCCGGCATGATGACCATGCCGCTCGCATCGCGGCGCTCGGCATCGGCGGGAACGGCCACGTTGGTGCCGACCGCTACGATCTTGCCGCTCTCGACGACCAGCGTGGCATTGTCGAGCGCAGGGCCGGCCATGGTGTGAATGGTCGCGCCCTCGAATGCCACAGCCCGTTCCTGCGCTTGTCCTGCGCCCGCCCAAAGCGCCACGGCAGAACAGGCGCAGACAGCGCCGGTGCGAATTGCGGTTGAAATCATGAAATACTCCCTCGACGCACCACACTAGCGCCGGATCGCTCCCCCGCAAGCCCGATCAGGCGACCACCGGTTCAAGCAAGCGCAGTGTGCGTGCATCGGCGTCGAGCTCCACCTCTACCCCATGCGGCATGGCGAGCTGGTTGGTGACGTGGCCAATGTTGGCGCCGGTGAAAGCCGGGATGCCAAGCGCAGCGAGATGATGGTCGAGAATGTCATCGAGGGCGAAGCCCGACTGGTCTTGCGTTTCGGGTTCGCATCTCGTGCATTGCCCGAAGACGATTCCCGATAGCTTGCCGAGCACGCCAGCCAACCGCAGCTGCTGGAGCATCCGGTCGACGCGATAGACGTCCTCGTTGACGTCTTCGAGAAACAGCACCGCGCCGTCGAAGCTGGGCAACCACGGAGTCCCCATCAGAGTCGAAAAAATCGTCAAATTACCGCCGAGCAAGCGGCCTCTCGCCGTCCCTCCGGCGATCGTCCGCCCCGCACGGCCGCTTGCCTGCTCGGCGTCGGCCCCGCCCAACACCGGCGTGTCTGCAGCAAAAGCCAGCCGCCACAAGCTTTCCCAGCTCTCGCGCTCCCATCGGCTGGCGGCATTGGGGCCATGGATCGTCGGGAAGCCCGCCCGCGCCGCGATCGCCAGATGCAGCGCGGTCGTATCCGAATAGCCGATCAGCAGCTTGGGATTGGCTCGGATCGCGTCCCAGTCGAGCAGCGGCAGGATCCGCGCCCCGCCCCAACCTCCGCGGACTGCGAAAATGCCGCGCACGTCCGGATCGGCGACCATCGCCATGTAATCCTCCGCCCGCTGCGCGTCGGTCCCGGCAAGATATCCGTTCTGCTCGCGGACATGCTGGCCGAGCTTCGGCACCAGACCCATCCCCCTGATCCAGTGCTGCGCCCGGTCGAGTTCCCACGGGAGTGTCAGGGCGCTTGCCGGCGCGACGAGACCGACCGTGTCGCCGACGCGCAAGCGCGGCGCTTTTCGCGCGACGGCGGCACCCACGGGCACAGGCAATGCGGTGGCGAGAAGCGCGCCGCCCATGCTGCCGAGCGCCTGCCGCCGGTCAATCATACCAGGCTGGTCGGTCCGAACGCGTCGGGCAGCAGTTGCGACAGCCGGACCCGGCGTACGCTATCCGGACCTACGCACAGGACTTCGGGATCAGTGCCGCCCAACTGCGCCAGTTCGTTAAGTACCTGGCGGCAGCGACCGCAGGGGGTGATCGGCGCGGTGCCGGGGCCGGTCACCGCGATCGCTTCCAGCCCGCCGCGCACGCCGTCTGCCATGGCCTTCGACACCGCGACCGTTTCCGCACAAAGCGCCAGGCCATAGCTCGCATTCTCGATATTGGTGCCGGTGACCACGCTGCCGTCGGCAAAGCGCAGCGCTGCCCCCACCGCGAAATCGGAATAGGGCGAATAGGAATGTTCGGCAGCGCCGCGCGCAGCAGCGATCAGATCGTCGTCGGTCATTTCGTCCTCGTCATAACGGCCGCACCACGACCCAGCGGAGCGACGCATCGGCCGCCTCGCTCTTGTACCAGCGGTTGGCCGTCCACATCAGCCAGGGCCGCGCGCCATATTCAGGCTCGAACCAGCTGCTGGTGAGCCATAATTGCCGGTCGATGCGGCGCGAAACGCCGTAGGCTTCCTCGAATTCTTCGGTCGGCGCGAGAATGGCCGCCTTGCCGGAATGCGCCTCGATCTGGTTGACCAGCGTCATCAGCTCGCTCTGGACTGCGGCATCGGAGATGCGCTCCGGGCAATCGCCTGCCGTGCGCTCCAGCAGAATGGCCGGCGGCAGCAGGCTCGCATCGCGCGGCACCATGGTGACGAAATTCGCCGATTGCCCGTCAGCCACCTCGCAAGGGTCGAAGCGATGCGCGGCGCCGACCTCGAGACCGGCCGCCCTCGCCCGCGCGAAATTCTGCGCGAAGGCGATATCACGGCCCTCGTTGCCGTCGCTTGCCTCGATATAGGCGAAGCTGGCCCCCAGACCCTTCAACGTATCGAAAGCGACCGGTCCGTCGCTGATGGCGATGATGGCGCCTTGGTCCGGCCATTCCGCCTCGTCCGGGCGCCAGCTGCGCCGGTCGTACCACAAATACGCGCAGCCGATGCCGACAAGGAGGACCAGGAGCAGTGCCGCCTTGGCACCGCCGGACAGCCCCTGCCGCTTCGTCTTGCGCTTGCGCTTGCTGCGAGCCACCCGATCAGCCCTTGATGTGCAGCACGCAGATCAGCGTGAACAGCCTGCGCGCGGTAGCGAAGTCGGTTTCGATCTTGCCTTCCAACCGCTCCATCAGCAGCTCGGCCGCGCGGTTGTGCACCCCTCGGCGGGCCATATCGATGGTCTCGATTTCTGCCGGAGTGGCCTTGCGGATCGCCTGGTAATAGCTGTCGCAGATGGCAAAATATTCGCGGATCGGGCGTCGGAAGCGGGCGAGGCCAAGCAAAAGTTCCTCGAGCAATTCGTCCGACGTATCGGCGATCGTCATCAACAGCCGCCCGTCGCGCACCGCCAGCCGCAGGTGATAAGGACCGCTCGCCCCGCGCTCGGCTGCGCGCAGCGGCTTGAACGTGTTTTCCTCGATCAGGTCGAAAATCGCGATCTTCCTCTCCTGCTCGATATCGGCGTTGCGCCAGATGATCGTCTCCTCGTCGAGGTCGACCTTGGCGATCCGGTGATCGGGACTGGCGGAAGCGGAATCGGTCATGCTTGCGCCCGCTTTCGCAGGTTTATGCGGGCCGGGGCAAGGGCTTGGCGAATAGTCCCCGATATCCACAAGCGAAGTGGCTGCATTGCAACTTGCCAGCAGGGGTGCCCGCCCGTCATCAGAGCCCGATGGCCGATACCGATCTCCTCTTCCCCGCCGACGATTCGACTGCCGACAAGGCGGACAAGGGCACGCAGCTGCCCGCCAACCTCGAGGCGGAGGCGGCGTTTCTCGGCGCCGTCCTGATCGACAACAAGGTGATCGAGGAACTGACCACGCCGCTGGTCCCAGATCATTTCCACGAGCCGGTGCACCAGCGGATCTACGAGCGGGTGCTCAAGCTGCTCGACCGCAATTCAGTGGCGACCCCGGTTACGCTCAAGCCCTATTTCGAGAGCGACGAAGCGCTCAAGCAACTGGGCGGCACGACTTATCTGGCGCAACTCACCGCCGACGGCCAGGGCCTGCTGCACCCGCGCGAGCTGGCCGACCAGATTTACGATCTCGCCCTGTTGCGCCAGCTGGTCAGCGTCGGCCGCACGCTGGTCGAAGGGGCGCTCGACACGTCGGACGAGGTCGAGCCGCTCCGCCAGATCGAGCAGGCCGAGGCCGATCTCTATCGCGTGGCTGAAGGGGCGAGCACCGGCAGCGAGGCGCAAAGCTTCCGCACTGCCGCATTCGGCGCATTGCAGGTGGTGCAGGCGGCGATGAATTCGGGCGGGAGGTTTTCCGGCAAGACCACCGGCCTCGACACGATTAACGACAAGACCAGCGGCCTCCACAATTCGGACCTCGTGATCCTCGCGGGCCGCCCTGCCATGGGCAAGACCTCGCTTGCGACCAACATCGCCTTCAACGCCGCCTCGCGCCTCATGCGCGACGAGCGCGACGGAATAGACCGCGCGGATTCTCCCGGCGCGGGCGTGGCCTTCTTCAGCCTGGAAATGAGCGCCGACCAGCTTGCTACGCGTATCCTCGCGGAACAGGCGGAAATCTCCAGCGAGAAGCTGCGCTCGGGCAAGCTCAGCCGCGAGGAGTTCCAGCGCCTGTCATTCGCCAGTCAGGAACTGACAGACCTTCCCCTGTATATCGACGACACGCCTGCGCTGACGATCGGCGCGTTGCGCACGCGGGCACGACGGCTGAAGCGCCGGCACGATATCGGGCTGGTGGTGGTCGACTATTTGCAGCTGCTGCAGGGATCGGGCCGCGCGAGCGACAACCGGGTGAACGAGATTTCGGAGATCAGCCGCGGTCTCAAGACGCTCGCCAAGGAGCTGCATGTGCCGGTGATCGCCCTGTCGCAGCTCTCGCGTCAGGTCGAACAGCGCGAGGACAAACGCCCGCAACTCGCCGATTTGCGCGAATCCGGCTCGATCGAGCAGGACGCCGACATGGTGTGGTTCATCTTCCGCGCCGAATATTATCACAACGCCACCAAACCCGACACGCCCGACGAAACCTCCTCCGAAGAGGTGCGGATGAAATATGCCGAATGGGAGGCCCGCCATCTGGAGCTGGTCAATAAGGCGACGCTGATCGTCGCCAAGCAGCGTCACGGCTCGACCGGTAACGTGCCGCTATTGTTCCACAGCGAGTATACCAAGTTCAGCAGCCCTGACGTGCGGAATTACGAGGATTACGACTGAGGTTCGTCCACCGCATCGATCCCGCAATTGTAGGTACCTTCCAAGGTTACGGTCTGCGAGCCGCGTCTGAGATTCAGGCTGCCGGTGAAGTTCGGTTCCGCCACGACGGGTGCCGGCGTCTCGCTTACGGGTGCAGAGGCGCGGACTTCTACTTCGACTTCAAGTCCATCGGGGCCTGCGAAACTCGCCCCCCGGCTCAACGTATTGTAGCCGCCCCCGCCATTCATTTCGAGTTCAACGGGACTGCCGTCCAGAACGATCAGCGCCTCCGCGCTTTCGGCAGAGACCGAATTCGCTGCTGCTGCCAGCAGGGTTTCCTCGCCCCGGCGGAAAACACATCCGAGGTCGGAAACGAGGTTCGCCTCGCTCCGCATCGTCTCACTTACAACGCCAGGCACCAGCGGAAGCGTATTCGCCGGCGCGTCGACCGATGTCATCGGGACTGGCTGCTCGATCGCCCCCTCATCCTCTTCGACCGGCTCGGCACAACCAACAAGAGCGCCGACAAGGACGGGCAGCATCACAATACGCATCGAATTCTCCTTCACGGTTAGGCTACGCCCCAGCGTCGCCGCTCGTTCCGCAGAAGGTCAGAGGCCGAGATTCAGCCTGCGCGCCACATTGTAATCGACCACCGCGACGAGGAACCAACTGAGGTTCCAGCGGATGCGGTTCCACAGCGTGGAATGCTTGCGGTGCTCTTCCGGTGTGATCTGCTTGGACGCGGTATGATGCTGCGCGATAAAGTCGCGCATGCGATCGGCGAAGTCCGCATCTTCGATCCGCAGCATCAGCTCAAGGTTCACGTAAAGGCTGCGCATGTCGAAATTGGCGCTGCCGAGATAAACCGCATCGTCGATCACCAGCAGCTTCATGTGCAGCTTGCAGGGGCGAAATTCCCAGATCTTGGCATTCTTGTTCAAGAGGTAATGATAGAGCGATCGGGTCGCGCCGATAGTCGCGCCATTGTCGGACTTGGCGGCCATGACCAACCGCGCCTCGCCTCGCAACGCAGTCTGACCGATCCGGCCGAGCATTTTCTTCGACGGTGAGAAGTAGGCCATCACCATGTCGAGCCGGTCGCCTTTCTCCAGATCCTCCGAAACGCAGCGCGCCCAGCTGGACAGGCCCTTGGTCGGCCCGCCGATCAGCAAGCGCACCGGCCCCCTGGGCGGGCTCCATTTGGTGACCTTGCGCACAATCGAGCGGAACTGCGCACGCGGCTGCGCCACCCAGTCGGCCAGCTCGTCCCACCAGGCCAGCAATTGCTCGACCGCTTGTCCTTCCAGCTTCACGCCCAGATCGTGCCAGCCGTTTGCTTCCGGCCCTTCGAAATAGGCCTTCTCGATATTGAAGCCGCCGATCATCGCGACCTTTTCGTCGACGATCGCCATCTTCTGGTGATTGCGGATCAGCGCACGGCGCGACCACTTGGCCATGAAGCGGTCGTATTGCCCGCCGGCTTCCTTGAATTCATCGAAGAAATCATCGGCCACGTCCTCGCCGAACCCGTCGACGATCAGGCAAACCGATACCCCGCGCCGGGCCGCTTCGACCAGCGCATCGCGCACGCGCGTGCCGATCTCGTCGTCGACGAACATGTAGTAGAACAGCCTGAGCGAGCGTTGTGCGCCTTCTATCAGCTCTACCAATGCCTCGAGCCGGTCTCCACCGGCCGGGTAGATGGTGAGGCGATGGCCCTGCGCCTCGACGTCGAAGGGCTCGTCGTCCTGCCAGACGTCATGCGCAGCCTGCTGCGCGTAGAGTTGATCGCTCCCCATGCAGGACCGGCCTAGAACGGCTGGCGGCGCGGCGCAATTCCTTGACGAAAAGCCGCGCCGCACCTATGTCGCGCTCTTTCCCGGAATCACTTGATTTGCATCGGAGTGCCCCATGGCGCGCGTTACCGTCGAAGACTGCGTAGATAAGGTCCCCAACCGTTTCGATCTCGTCCTGCTGGCTGCCCAGCGTGCGCGCGAGATTTCCGGCGGTGCGGAACTGACCATCGATCGCGATCGCGACAAGAACCCGGTCGTCGCCCTGCGGGAAATTGCGGAGCAGTCGGTCAAGCCGAAGGACCTGCAGGAAGCAGCGGTCACCAATCTGCAGAAGATCCTGCCGGACGACGATGACGAGATCGATGAGGTCGGCTCGCTCAGCCAGTCGGCCGAAGCCCTTCGCATCACTGCGTCGGCCCCGACCCGCTCCACCTCGATCGGCGCCGATTACGACGGCTGATCGCGGGGAACAGGATATGAATGGAAAGGCCGCCTCACGGGCGGCCTTTTTGTTTAGGGGTTATTGCCCGCGGCCGGTTTCCGCCTGCAATTCGTCGATCATTTTGGATGCGTCAGCCTTGGTCAGCTCAGGATCGTAGCGATCTGGACAGCCGGCTTCTTCGCACAGGGTCTTGAGATAGCTTGCCTGCGCGCCGGTCATGCGCTCGTCGCCGGTGGTCCAGTTGTCGGGGTCCTTTTCTGCATTCGAGACGGGGTCGGTCTTGGGACGTTCGGCTGGCTTCGTTGCAGTCATGATGGAATTCTCCTTTGCCGAACCAACGGCGTCGTTCCCAATATGTTCCGCGTCATGTTGGGGGATGACCTTCGGCGCGTCGTTTCTTATGACGGGTGCCGGAGGTGGGCGTGAGCGAGATCGGTGAAGCATTGGGTACGGCCGTGGAAGGCGGGCTGTTCGCGAAAGCGGTCGGCAAGGGCAGCCAGACCCAGCCGGAGCATCGCGAGCTGGAGGATGGACACTTCGCGGAAGGCGCCTGCCTCAATTGCGGCACCGAGCTGATCGGCAGTCACTGTCACTCTTGCGGTCAAAAAGCGCATCTGCACCGCACGGTCGGCGCTTTCATGCACGATCTGCTGCACGGTGCGCTGCATTTCGAAGGCAAGACCTGGAAGACCCTGCCGATGCTGGCGTTCAAGCCCGGCGAGCTGACCCGGCGCTATATCGAGGGCGAGCGCAAGCGCTTCGTCAGCCCGATGGCGCTGTTCCTGTTCTCGATCTTCCTGATGTTCGCCGTGTTCCAGGTCGTTGGCCTGACCGCGCCGAGCGAAATCGATCAGGCAGGCTTTTCCGCGCGGGCCAAGGCGGTAGAAGCAAAAGCCGCCCTCGAGCAGGAACGCGGTGCTGTCGGCGAGAGCAATCCCGAGCGCCGTGCCGAGATCGACGACCAGATCGACGGTTTGACCACGGCCATCGAAGCCATCGATGCAGGCGAGGACTATGCCTTTCGAGACAAGGACGGAAACCGGCAAAGCCAGTCGATCAATCTGACCGGTATCGATCTGATCGATCAGGGGATCGTGAAGAAATGGCGCAGCAACCCCGGCCTCATGCTCTACAAGCTGCAGGCCAACAGCTACAAATTCAGCTGGCTGCTGATCCCGCTATCGGTGCCTTTCGTGTGGCTGCTCTTCTTCTGGAAGCGGCGCTTCGGGGCGTACGACCACGCGATCTTCGTGACCTACTCGATCGCCTTCATGTCGCTGCTGTTCATCGTGATTTCGGTGCTGGTAAAGATCGGCGCGCCCGAATGGCTTTACGGCACGATGATCGCCTTCATCCCACCGATCCATATCTACAAGCAATTGCGCGGAGCCTACGCCCTGCGCCGCAGATCGGCGATCTGGCGTCTGGCGGTGCTGATGATCTTCATCAACATCGTCGCCCTGCTGTTCCTGCAGCTGCTCCTGCTGCTGGGCGCGTTCTAGTCGCGCGCCGGTTCGCCACCGGTGATCGGGGCGGGGCCGGGTTCCTCGGTGTCGCCAGCTTCGAGATTGTCGCGCAGATTCGCCGCCCCCTCGCTCACTGCGTCGGAAGCTTCGATCGCGCCTTCCTCGATCGCTTCCCCGGCGACCTGAAGATTGGCTTGCGCATCGTCCTCGGCGAGATCGGCTGTGCGCGCGGCATCCTGCTGGGTCTGTTCGGAGCAGGCGGTAACGCCTGCGAGAGCGATGGCGGCAAGGCTGGCAATGGCGAGACGGTTCATGGCGATTTCCTCATCAATCTTGGTGTTCTGACCCTATAACGCGCGAATTGCCTGTCGCGTTTCCGCAGCGGCGATCAGCGGCAGGGGTATTCGCGAATCAGCGCGGCGCGCCACGCTTGAGCCAACGTCATGCGGCGTCGCTCGCTCTCCGGCACGGCTCCGAGCATTTCAACGACGGCGTTGGCGTTGAGACCCTTCTTTCGCTCTGCATCGCTGACGCAATAGATCGGCTGCCCCTTGGCAGTCGCCCGGTCGTTCTCGGCCTTGGCCAATTCCGCAGCGGCCTTGAGTTGCGCCATCCGGGGTTTGGTTCGCTTGTCGAACATCGCACGCATGCCCTTCCCCATGAGTTGCTGCGCATCGGCATAGAAAGCTTGCGCATTTACATCGGCCGGCCCTGCGGTTGCAGAAGTGGCAAGCGCCAGCAGGCCGAGGCTGGCCATGAGGTATGTTCGCATAAAAAAAGGCTCCGTCCCTGGATCAGGAACGGAGCCTTCGACGATGTTTGCTGAATCCCGGCTAAACGCCAGACGCGGGTCCTATCAGCCCGGTTGCGGCGCGGTGCCGCCGCCGAACTTCTTGCCGGCCTTCGGAACGGCAGCCCCGGCAGACGGCTTGACCGAAATCGGGCCTTTCGGCTCGTCCGGGCGGTTGAGCTTGCCGTCTTTCATGAGCTGGTCGATCTCGTCGCCGGTCAGCGTTTCGTATTCGAGCATTGCCTGTGCCAGCAGGTGCAGCTTATCTTCCTGATCGGTGAGGATGTCGGTCGCACGCTTGAGGCCTTCTTCCACCAGCCGCTTGATCTCTTCGTCGATCAGCTTGTTGGTTTCCGCGCCCGACATCGTCCGGGCGGTCTGACCCATGCCGAGATAGCCTTCCTGGCTCTGCTCGTATTGCAGCGGGCCGAGCTTGTCGGACATGCCCCATTTGGTGACCATATTCTTGGCGAGGTCGGTGGCATACTGGATGTCGCCAGATGCGCCGCTCGAGACCTTGTCGTGGCCGAAGATGATTTCTTCCGCCACGCGGCCGCCCATGGCCACGGCGAGGTTCGCATGCATCTTGTCGCGGTGGTATGAATAGCTGTCCCGCTCCGGCAGGCGCATCACCATGCCCAGTGCGCGGCCACGCGGGATGATGGTGGCCTTGTGGATCGGGTCGGATGCCGGCTCGTTCAGCGAAACCAGCGCGTGGCCAGCTTCGTGATAGGCGGTCATCTTCTTTTCGTCCTCGGTCATGACCATGGAGCGACGTTCCGCGCCCATCATGACCTTGTCCTTCGCGTCCTCGAATTCCTGCATGGCGACGAGGCGCTTGTTGCGGCGCGCAGCCAGCAGGGCGGCTTCGTTGCAGAGGTTCGCAAGATCCGCGCCCGAGAACCCCGGCGTGCCGCGTGCGATCGTGCGGGGGTTCACGTCGGGAGCCAGCGGCAGTTTCTTCATGTGGACGGCAAGAATCTTCTCCCGCCCATCGATGTCCGGCACCGGCACAACGACCTGGCGGTCGAAGCGGCCCGGGCGCAGCAGCGCAGGGTCCAGCACATCGGGACGGTTGGTCGCCGCGATGATGATGATGCCCTCGTTCGCCTCAAAACCGTCCATCTCGACCAGCAGCTGGTTCAGCGTCTGCTCGCGCTCGTCGTTGGAATTCCCGAGCCCGTGGCCACGGCTGCGGCCGACGGCGTCGATCTCGTCGATGAAGAGGATGCAGGGCGCGTTTTTCTTCGCCTGTTCGAACATGTCGCGCACACGGCTCGCGCCGACGCCAACGAACATTTCAACGAAGTCCGAACCCGAAATGGTGAAGAAGGGCACGCCTGCCTCGCCTGCAATGGCGCGGGCGAGCAGCGTCTTGCCGGTACCGGGCGAGCCCACCAGCAACGCGCCCTTTGGAATCTGGCCGCCGAGCTTAGAGAAGCGGCTGGGGTCTTTCAGGAACTCGACGATTTCTTCGAGTTCCTCGCGTGCCTCGTCAATGCCGGCGACATCGTCGAACGTCACCTTGCCCTGGCGTTCGGTCAGCAACTTGGCCTTGGACTTGCCGAAGCCCATCGCACCGCCAGCGCCGCCACCCTTCTGCACCTGGCGCAGTGCAAACACCGCAATGCCGAGGATCAGGATGAAAGGCAGAATCTGAATCAGAGCGTACAGCAGGATATTGCCGCTATCGGCTTCCTTACCCGTATACTGCACGCCGTTCTCGTTCAGCAGCTCGGTCAGCGACCCATCGTCGGGGACGCGCATGGTGGTGAACGCTTCGCCGTTTTTCATTTCGCCGGTAATCTGGGTGTCCGAGATTTGCACCGAGGCGACCGATCCTTCGGCTACCTTACTGCGGAAGTCGGAGTAGAGGATCTGCGCGCCGCTGCCCTGGCCACCGCCACCGAAGGCGGACACCACCATCAGCAGGGCGAGGAAAATACCGCCCCAAACCATCAGGCTCTTCACCCACGGGTTCGGGCCGTTGCCCTCGGGCTCGGGCGGAGTGTTCTGGTCGCTCATGCGCGGAATCCTTTCATCGTCGGTAATGTAGGATCGCTACGGTGAATGGCAAGTTGACTGTGCCCGCGATATTTTCGCTCTCAGGCAGCGAAACGCTCAATCACCATTGAGGTCATTGCCGCCTGGTCGCCGCCCTCCTCCTCGTCGGAGGTGTAGTAGTAGTACGTCCCTCCGCCGATCGCCGCGATGCCGAGCACCAGGGCGACCAGCATGACCACGCCGTCGCGCACTGTCAGTGCGAGGCCGATGGCGGCAATCGCCAGCATGGGGCCGCTACTGGCGAAAGGAAGAACTTCGAGCGGCGGGACGGTCATGCACAACAGGATCACCACCAGCGCGGCGATCTTGACCCACACGCCCTGCGTCATCGGTTTCAGCCGCCCGTGGCTGTGCTCGTCGAGCCAGTGCGCGACACCACGCAGCTTAGCGATCCCCTTGTGCAGTTTCTTGCTTTCTACCGCCCGGTTCTGGAGAAAGCCGGGCATCCATATGTGCTCCTTGCCAATGAGCAACTGGACGGCGACGAGCGCGATGAGTGCGGCCAGGAAGGTCGGGACGCCGGGTATTCCGCCC
Organism: Qipengyuania profundimaris; assembly: GCF_030717945.1. Taxonomy (NCBI): domain Bacteria; kingdom Pseudomonadati; phylum Pseudomonadota; class Alphaproteobacteria; order Sphingomonadales; family Erythrobacteraceae; genus Qipengyuania; species Qipengyuania profundimaris. The sequence goes on along the minus strand of NZ_JAVAIM010000001.1, from coordinate 556,614 downwards.
ACCGGAGTAAGCTCCAGCAGAGCCGGCAGCATGATGAACGGGCCGAAGCTGCGCCCGCCGAAATCGTCGAGTACGTCGCTGATGCAGACCTTGCCCGACTTCGTCGTCAGGTCGTCGAGCTGCCCGAGGACTTCCTCGACGCCCTCGGGCTCCTCCTTGCTCATCCTGCTCTCCTCAGCGCTCTCAACGTGCGAGAAGCGAAAAAGTATTCGCTGTCAGGCAGCTGCGGACTTCAGCAACGCCGAACGCTCGCACCGGCAGACGGTTTCGCCGCGCTGGTTGATCGCCTCGTGCACGAAAGTGACGATGCCCGATCCGGGGCGCGACTTGCTTTCGCGCAGGCCGATCACCTCGCTCGTCGCGTGCAGCGTATCGCCGATGAACACGGGTTTCGGCATCACCAGCTTGTCGTAACCGAGATTGGCCACCAGCGTGCCGAGCGTAGTGTCCCCGACGGACAGCCCCACCATCAGCGAGAAGGTGAAGGTGCCGTTGACGAGGATCTGGCCGAACTCGCTCTCCTTCGCCGCTTCGGCATCGAGATGCAACGGCTGCGGATTGTGAGTCATCGTCGTGAACAGGAGGTTGTCCGTTTCGGTGACGGTGCGCCGGATCTCATGCTCGATCCGGTCGCCCACCTTCCATTCGTCGAAATGCCGGCCCGCCATCAGCTATGCCCCATCACGGCTTTCACTTCGAGGAAGTCATGGAAGCCCCACTCCCCCCATTCGCGGCCGTTGCCCGACTTCTTGTAGCCGCCGAAGGCCGCATTCATGTCGTAGCCGCCGTTGATCGCGACCCGGCCGGCACGGATGCGCTTGGCGAGGCTGCGGGCCTGTTCGATATCTTCGCCCGTAATCGCACTGGCGAGACCGTATTCGGTGTCATTGGCGATGCGGATAGCATCGTCGTAGTCTTCGTAGCCGATGATGGTCAGGACCGGTCCGAAGATTTCCTCGCGCGCGATGGTCATGTCGTTATCGACATCGGCGAACACGGTCGGCTTGACGTAGTGGCCGGTCTCCAGCCCCTCGGGCTTGCCGGGGCCGCCTGCGACCAGCGTGGCGCCTTCCTTGATACCCTTTTCGATCAGCCCCTGGATCTTGTCCCATTGCGTGCGGCTGACCACCGGACCGATCGCGGCATTGCCCTTCGGATCGCCGGGCATCACACCCTCGGCGGCTTCCTTGGCTGCCGCCTTGGCCTCCTCCATGCGCGCATGCGGCACCAGCATGCGGCTCGGCGCAGTACAGGTCTGGCCCGAATTGCCCATCATGCCGACCGTCCCCTTGGCGACCGACTTGGCGAACGCGCTGTCGTCGAGCACGATATTGGGGCTCTTGCCGCCCAGTTCCTGCGCCACGCGCTTGACCGTGTCCGCGGCATTCTTGGCGATGAGCACGCCCGCACGAGTCGATCCGGTGAAACTGACCATGTCGATGTCGGGATGGCCGCTGATGGCCTCGCCCACACCCGGCCCGTCGCCGTTGACGAGGTTGAAAACGCCTGCCGGAACACCGGCCGCATCCATGATCTCGGCAAAGATATAGGCGTTGAACGGCGCGATCTCGCTCGGTTTCAGCACCATCGTGTTGCCGGTCGCCAGCGCGGGGAAGACCTTGCAGGCGATCTGGTTGAGCGGCCAGTTCCACGGCGTGATCATGCCGACCACGCCGATCGGCTCCCAAACGTGCAGCGTCGGGCCGTCCTGCCGCTCGAACGAGAACCCCTCGAGCACTTCGATGGCCTTGGCGCAGTGCCCGGCGAGCAGTCCGACATGCGGGCCGTTGGCGAGACTCATCGGAGCGCCCATTTCGTCGCTGACCGCGGTGGCGAGGTCCTCCTTGCGGTTTTCGATCTCCGCCTGGATCGCGCGCAGCAGCGTAAGTCGCTCTTCCTTGCTAGTCTGCGAGAAGCTCTCGAAGGCGCGGCGGGCTGCGGCGACGGCCTTGTCGACATCGGCCTTCGTGCCGAAGTTGATGTGGCCGATGGTCTCCTCGGTCGCCGGGTTCTCGACCGGCTGGGTGTTTTTCGTGACCGGGTCGACCCACTGGCCGTCGATGTAGAACTTGGTGCAGTCGCGCATGGGGTATCTCCTCTATGCGCGCAGCCACTAGCCCCCTTCGCGCCAGCGCGCCACCACCTCTTCACCGTCCTGCGCCGCATCGCGGATGGTGTTCGGCGTCCGGTCGAAGCGTGGCGCGGGCGCGGTATGCCAGCGGCCGCCATGTTCGACATAAGCATGACGCGCCTTCATGTGCGGATGCTCGCGCGCCTCGTCCATCGGCACGACCGGCGCGAAACAGGCGTCGGTGCCTTCCAGCAGCTCGACCCATTCGGCCTGCGTCTTCGTCTTGAACATGGCGGCAAGGTCCTCGGTATACTCATCCCAGTTGGCCGGGTTCATCTGCCCATCGCGCAGCTTCTCCGGCGCATCGGCGCGCTGGAGCAGTTCGGCATAGAATTGCGGTTCGATCGCGCCGACGCTGATCTCCTTGCCGTCCGCACACTCGTAGCAGCGATAGAAATGCGCCGCGCCGCCGAGCAGGCCGGTGCCGCGCTCGGTGGTGCGGATCGAACTGGGCGGCTGGCCGAAGAAGAAGCTCATCAGGCTGGTCACGCCGTCGACGATTGCTGCGTCGACCACCTGGCCCATCCCGCTCCGCTCGCGTTCGTAAAGCGCGGCGAGAATGCCGAGTGCGCAATACATCGAGCCGCCGCCGAAATCGCCGACCAGGTTCTGCGGCGGGATCGGCAAGTCGCCCTTCTTGCCGATCGCGTCGAGCGCGCCGGTGATGGCGATATAATTGAGGTCGTGGCCTGCGGCCTGCGCCAGCGGCCCATCCTGCCCCCAGCCGGTCATGCGGCCATAGACGAGGCGCGGATTGGCTTCGAGCAGCTCGTCGGGACCCAGACCCAGCCGCTCCATTACACCGGGCCGGAAGCCCTCGATCAGCACGTCGGCCTTCGCCAGCGCGTCGAGGCAGAACTGCTTGCCCTCATCGCTCTTCAGATCGACGGCGACGCGGTGCCGCGCGCGTTCGACCACCGGGTTCATCGGCTGGTAGCCCTGTCGCTCGATCCGCACGACCTCGGCCCCCATGTCGGCGAGCAGCATGGCGACATGCGGGCCCGGCCCGATCCCCTGGAATTCGACGACCTTGAGGCCGGTGAGCGGGCCGTGGCTGGCGGTATCGGTCATATGCGCATTTCTCCTCTCGCGTTGCGGCCTGCATGCCAAGCTGCGCGATGGGTTGCAATTACGAACGCGATTGCGCAGACCGCAAAACCGCAACGAAAGAGACGAGAGAGGCCGAACAATGAGCGATTATCAGACGATCAAGACCGAAAAGACCGGCAATGTCCTGAAGGTCACGCTCAACCGGCCGGAACGCCTCAACGCCTGCCCGCCCGAAATGGCTGACGAGATTTTCGACGCGGTCCGCAATCTGGAGGATGCCCGGGCGGTATTGCTGACCGGCGAAGGCCGCGCCTTCTGTTCGGGTGCCGACCTGTCCGCGCGCGGCGAGCGCTCGGTCACCGGTGGCGAAGGCGCATTCCGCTCGCTGACCCAGCATTACAATCCGATGGTGCAGACGCTTGCCAGCCTGCCGGTGCCGGTGGTCTCGGCCGTGCAGGGTCCTGCTGCCGGTGTCGGCTGCTCCATTGCGCTGGCGGCCGATTTCGTGCTGGCGGGCAAGAGCGGCTATTTCCTGCAGGCCTTCGTCAATATCGGCCTGGTGCCCGATGGCGGATCGAGCTGGATGCTTCCGCGCCTCGTCGGCACGGCGCAGGCCACGCGGATGATGATGCTGGGCGAGAAGATCCACGGCGAAGAGGCGGAGCGTATCGGCCTGATCTACAAATGCGTCGAGGACGATGCGCTGATGGGCGAGGCCAATGCGCTGGTCGAAAGATTGGCCAATGGCCCGACCGTGGCGCTCGGCCTGATGAAGCAAACCTTGCGCGACGGGCTGCAGTCCGACTTCGGCAGCACGCTGCGCGCCGAAGCCGAAACGCAGAAGATCGCCGGCGGCACGAAAGACGCGATGGAGGGCGGCATGGCCTTCCTGCAGAAGCGCAAGGCCGAATTCACCGGGACCTGAGCCGCGTTCAGTTGAGCGCGTTGATGGCTTCGCGTACGCGGACTTCGATCTCGTCACGCGGAAGGCCTGGCGGGATCGGCTCGCCGAAGCGATAGGTGATCCGGCCGGGCTTTTTCAGGCCCCGGTGATAGACCGGCCCGCTGTCGACCGCCACCGGCACGACCGGCAGGCCGAGCATCTTGTAAAGCCCCGCAAAGCCCGACTGGAGCGGTTTCGCTTCGCCATGCGGTACGCGGGTGCCTTCGGGAAAGATGACCAGCGGCCGCCCGTCCGCCACCAGCGCCTTGGCCGAGCGGATCATCTGCATCAACGCGCGCGCGCCGGCATTGCGCTGCACGGGGACGAGCCCGAACGCAGCGGCCGCACGACCCCAGAGCGGGATGCGGAATAGCTCCTCCTTGGCGAATACGCTGGGCGTATCGAACAGCGCAGGCGCATCGATCGCCTCGAAAAAGCTCTCGTGTTTGATCGCGTAGAGCACCGGCTCGTCGAGCGGGCCGCTCCCTTCGATCACGATCTCGCAGCCAAGCAGGTGCGTCAGGCACCAGCGTTGCCAGTTTGACCACATGCGCACGAAATAGCGAAACCGGTCGACGCTGAACGGCAGGGCGATCAGCGACGCCGACGTAATCAGCAGCGAGCCGAGATAGAAGGCCGGATAGAAAGCGAAATTGCGCAAGTATCGCATGGCGGCGTCAGACGGGCAGCCCTTGGGAGACCGCCGCTGCAATCAGCTTGTTATATTCGAGGAACAGCGTCGCAAGCTCGGGAGAAGAGACCACCGCATCCTTCTCGATCACCGTGCCCTCCGGCAGTGCTCCGCTGAATTCATTTGCCGCGCGGGCCATGTGCCAGTCGGTCGTAACCAGACGGACGGACGAAAAGTCGTGCTCCTTGAGCCACTCCGCCGCCTCCCCCGCGTTGCTGCGGGTATCGACTGCAAGGCGGCCCAGCGTCACGCAGCAATCCATCGTTCTCGACGACACGTCGAATTCGGCGGCGAATTCTTCCGTTGTAACCTCGGGATCGACGCCGGACACGAACAGTTCCTTGGCCAGACCCCGATCGACGATATCGAGACCGCGCGCGATCCGCCCGGGACCGCCGGTCGGGACGATGACCGCATCGGTCGGCTCACCGGCGAGCGGCTGAGGCAGCGTTACCGCGAAGCCGAGAAAACCGAAGGCATAGACAAGCAGTATGGCAGCGACGAAACGCAGGATCACAGCATCTTCCTGAGGGACGAGAGGACGGTCATGCGCGCCGTGTAGACGGCAATCGCGATGGCGAAAAGCGGAACCAGCGCAAGCAGCATCCAGTCGACCCTCTCGAGCCCGCCACCCGCGACGAGACCGGAATCGAGCACCGCGAACTGCGCTCCCATCAGCAGCACGGCTGCAAATCCGGCCAACAGGCCAAGCAGCCCGCCGACCAGCGCATCCAGCAGGATCGAGCGCTGGAAAATGCGCGCGATCTGGTCGTCGTTTCCGCCGAGAAGATGGACGATCTCGATCGTGTCGCGATTGGAGCCGAGCGCATTGCGCGCTGCCAGCCAGACGGCGGCTGCGCCGGTGAAAGCGAGCAGGGCAATGAGGCCGAATGCCATCCAGCGCAAGGTGGACAGCGCGGCAAGCACAGGCGCAAGCCAGTCCGACTGGGCATCGATCCGCGCGTCGGGTGCGGCCTCTGTCAACCGATCGGCGAGCCGGGCCAGGTCGGTTTCATCGGCACCATCTCGCAAGCGCAGATCGATCAGCGCCGGGATCGGGAGGGCATCGTCCTCGGCCCCGGCACCGAGCCACGGTTCGAGCAAAGCCTCTACTTCGTCCTCAGGCAGAACTGTGACACTGACGATGGCCGGATCTGAAGCAAGGACACCACGCGCCGCTTCCGCCTGGGTGCTGCGCGTGCGGGGATCGGGGTCGACGATCTGCACTGTCGCGCTACCGGCCAAATCCCCGCTCGCCCGCGCGACGAGATTGGACAGGGCCAGCCCGCCCGCCGTCGCGAGGACCGTGATGGCGACCATGATCGCGATCACCCAGGGCATCGGCCCACCCAGCCGGGCGCGCGGCAGAAGATGCGCCGCCCGCTTCCCGCGGAAGGGCGAGAGTCCGCGCTCGACAGCGCGCGTGACGACGGGAGGGCGCTTCATCGCCCGACCTCGACCCGCCTGGGCGGATAGCGCAAGGCACCGGTCGGGTCGGCGAGCGTGCCTTTATCGAGCCTCATGATGAGCGAATCCGGGACCTTGCGAATGAGGTGGACGTCGTGCGTTGCGACCACCACAGTCGTGCCCAGGCGATTGAGCGCTTCGAAGAGGCGGATGAGCTTCAAAGCCATTTCGGGATCGACGTTGCCCGTCGGCTCGTCGGCCACAAGCATGTCCGGGCGACCGATTACAGCGCGAGCGATGGCGACCCGCTGTTGCTCTCCGCCCGACAGCGTCGCCGGGCGCGCCTCGGCGCGGTGGCCCAGCCCGACCCATTCGAGCATGTCGCTGACCGGCCCCTGCAGATCGGCTTCGCGCACGCCCGACACGCGGAGCGGCAGCGCAATATTGTCGAAAGCGCTCAGGTGATCGACCAGCCTGAAGTCCTGGAACACCACGCCCATCCGCCTGCGATAGGCGGGCAGCCGCTCGCGCGGCAAGGTAATCACGTCGGTACCGAACATGCGGATCGCCCCGCGCGACGGGCGCTGCGCGAGATAAAGCAGCTTGAGCAGCGAGGTCTTGCCCGCCCCGCTCGCCCCGGTGAGGAAGTAGAACCGCCCCGGAAACAGGGTAAAGGAAATGTTCGAGAGAATTTCGCGATCGGTGCCGTAGCGCAGGCCGACATTGTCGAACTGCACGATCTCGCTTTCCGGGGCGCTCATGCGCGTTCGACCCGGATCGAGGGAGGTTTGGTGGCACCGTTCATGGTCGCCAAGGCCTATAACCGCGCATCGATGTGGAAAAAAGCCGCCCTGCGGGGTTGCGAACAGGCCTCTCGCTTGTCGTGATTCGCCTGCCGCCCTAAGCAGACCTTCACCATGATCATCGCCTGTCCCGCCTGTTCGACCCGGTATGTGGTGCCCGATAGCGCCATCGGGATCGAAGGCCGGACGGTGCGCTGCGCGAAATGCAAGCACAGCTGGTACCAGGATGGACCCGACGCGGAACAGATCGCAGCGGCTGCTGCGGTGCCTGCGCCGCCTCCGTCTGCCGCAGCGAAGCCTACCCCGGCTCCGGCGCCGAAACCGACCCCCAAGCCCGCGCCTGTCCCCCAGCCGGCCACCACGAATGCGGATACACCAGCCACCGCCGCCTCGGACGTCAGCTATGGCGGTGCCGACCCTGCTGCCGAGGAACAGCGGGACGGGCCGGACTTCGACGAGGCAGAACCACCCTATGGCGAGGTGCAAGACGATTTGCCCCCTGCGCCCGAACCGGAAGACATGGACGATGGCTCTTCCAGCTTCGACCATGCCCCGCCGTTCCGCCCGCGCCGCAACATCACCAAGATGTGGACGATCGCTGCGGCGGTCTTCGCGCTGCTGGCGGTGGGCACGATCCTCACGGTGAATTACGTCGGCCTGCCGGATTGGGTGCCGGTGTCGAAACCACTGTTCGGCCAGGCGCAGCCCGATCTCGAACTGTCCTTCCCGGTCGAGGAGCAGGAGCGGCGCACACTGCCCAACGGCACCGAATTTTTCGGCGCGAAGATCGTGGTGAGCAATACGGCACGCGAAAGCCGCAATGTCCCGCCGATCCTGATCGTGCTGCTCGACCAGCGTGAGCGGCAGGTTTACAGTTGGGTCGTAAATCCGCCGCAGCCAACGCTGGCTCCGGGCGAGGAAATGACGATCAACGAAGCCGTGACCGACGTGCCGAAATCGGCCGTGTTCGCGGATATCGGCTGGGCCCCGCGTTAACCGGGCCGAACCACCTCACAAACAAGCTTGCGAGGGCGTGGCGGCGCTGCTAGTGGCGCGCTCCTACCGGCGGGACGGCGTGCGATTCACGCGCTCCCGATGCAGACTGTGTGCGGTCGTGGCGGAACTGGTAGACGCGCAACGTTGAGGTCGTTGTGGGTGAATAACCCGTGGAAGTTCGAGTCTTCTCGACCGCACCAACAGTCTTTGTCCGGATATCCGATCCTTACTTTCAGAGCGTGCTGAGCGCCCACCAGGGGCCATCCTTGCGATCCGCCTTGAACCGGCCGAGGTCGCGTAGCCGCGCCATGAAAGCCGGCTTGAACATCTCGTCGTCCTTGAAGTTCTCGCCGACAGTGCTCGGAAAAGTATCGTACATATCGGCCGTGGTGAGCAAGATCTCGCCGTAGGGATTGCCGAGGCGCAGCGCGGCGATCGCGCCGATCTCGCTTTCGTTGACGAGCAGGTCGTAGCCGCGCTGGCCATTCTTGAGCGGGCCGGACTTGCGATTAAGCTCGGGCGCAGGCTTGCGCACCGTCGGCCCGTTACGAACGACGTAAACCTTGGGCGCGGTCTTGCGATATTCCTCGGCAAAGTTTTCCTGCGACGTAGTGGAGGCCTTGGTCACTCCGTGCGACGCCATCTCCTTGCGCACCTGCCGATCGACGATCGCCATGGTCCGGTCGAAGAAGACCGACCGCCGCACCCCGCCATCGTAGAGCGACACTGCCTTGCCGTCCGATCCGGCCACCCGCAGTTGCTGGTGGAAGACCGGCATGGCCGACGACGCCATGGTGGCCGCCGCGAGCGCTTCGGCCGCTTTCTCGAGGCTTGGCGCCTTGTTCACCAGTTCGCGCAAATCGGCATAGCGGAAGCTACCGTCGTCGGCTTCGACGAAGCCCGCGTAACCTGCGATGCTGGAGTTCCCGATCGCTTCAACCAGTCTGCAGTCGCCATCGGGGCACAGCGCCTCGATAATCCGCTTGCGTAGCGGCGCAGTGCCTGCAGCGGAACCGAAGAACGGCACCAGCGCGAGGCCCGTATGGCGCACGACCTCGCTCTCCTTCGCGGGCGAATAGCCCCAGACCAGCCGGTCGAGCGCATGACGACGCATTACGGGCGTCTGCTTGGGATCGAGAGCCACCATCAGCATCAGCGCCTGCAGCGATCCGGTCGAAATGCCGGTGATGACGCCGATCCCTTCGAGGCCCAGTTCCTTCGCCCCGCTCTGTTCGCTCAACCGCTTGAACAAACCCGCGCCGAAAGCGCCCCACTGCCCGCCGCCCGACAGCAGCAGAACGTTGCACTCGGGCGCCTCGGCTTCGACATGGCATTCCACCGCTTCCTTGATGGAACAGCTCATCGGATCGTCCAGCTTGCATTCCAACGCCGCAGTCGCATCGCGCTGGACATCGCGGATAAGCGGGCCGGGATCGCCGTCCATCACATGGGTGTAGAAACCTTCGATCTCGAAGGTCAGCGCGCCGCGCCGCACGATCTTGAACGCAATGGCAAGAACAACGACAAGGCCCAGCAGCACTGCGCCGATGCAGATAAGAATATCGATCACGATCCGGTCCCCCCACCCGATGGATTTCGGGCAGGATAGGCCAAACCGCTGGCGAATCAATCAGCCGTGCGCCCCGAACTCATTGGCGATGCAGGTCGAAATGCGCAGGCACAGCGCATAGGCATCGTCGATCGGGTCGATATAGCGTTCGCGGATGTCGGCATAGCCTTCGCCCTGTCCGCGCGGATATTCACCGGCCTCGTCCATGTTGAAGTCGTCCTTGCGCGGGAAGCTAACCGGATAAGCGCGCCGCAACTGCGCCAGCGCGTCGTCGATGCGGAGGGAAAAGACCATTTCCAGCACGTCGGTCCGGCTGATGTCGTTTGCCCGGCTGAAGGCAGGGACCGAGACCGCCTTCAGGAACATGTGCTGGAGCAGTGCGAGACGCACGGCTTGGAGCACACCGATGATCCGGCGCACATTCTCGCGATCCGGATGCGGCTCCTCATCGGGCACGAGTTCGAACAGGCGGTGGAGCTTGAGCGCATCGACGCGCAGGCGCGAGGCGAGGCGACGGAAGACGCCGTTGCGATCGTCCGAAATGAGATATTCCGCCAGCGCCTCGCAGGCTTCGCCAAGGTGATCTTCGGTCCCGCGATAGGGCCGGCTCGCCCAATAGGCGGAATTGAACAGCTCGCCATAGGCAGCCACGGTCTTGATGCTGGCGAGCGAATTGGACGCGCGGACCAGCCGCATGATCTGCCGCCCGCGGGCGCTTTCGTTGAGCAGCGTGGCGATATCCTCGATATTGCCTTCCGCCGCGCTGCCGATGCCGGCGATGATATTTACCGGATAGCCGAGCTGCTGGAGGATCGAATTGTGCGGGATCGCGCGGATCTGTCGCAGGCTCATCTCACGATCGGCAGAGAGGTCCGACTGGCGGCGCGATACGCGGCTGCCGGTCTTGTTCAGCAGGCCGAGGCCGAAAGCTGTGACGGCGCGACTGTAGGTCCGGCTTTCCAGATGGTCGCGCTGATGCTCCTTGATCGCGCGATAGAAATCGAGGCTGAGATCGGTGCGCCGATAGAAAGGATCGGTCGGCACTTGTGCATCGGTGTGCGCTGGCGTGTGCTCGACGATCTTGGTCAGCGTCGCGAGAGCCAACTCGGGCGTGGCGAAGAACAGATAGCCATCGCCACCTTGGAAGCTGGCCTCCGGCTCCAACCGGATACCCGCGCGCGCGAAACGGCGCTGCGACCAGGACGATAGCGGCCATTCGATCCGGTCCTCGAAACTGGAGGGGTGCGCGCCGCGCCCCATCCCCTCACCATGCGTATTGAAGATGAGCGCGGCCACATCGGTCAGCCCGTTATTCTCCATCGCCTGCGATAGACGGCCTTGCAAACGCTCGATTGCAAGGCTGGCCGGAATCTGCCCCACGAAGCGCCCGGCATCCGAAAAACCGGTCTGGATCGCGATCCGACCGCGGCGCTTCGCGTACGTGCGGTACTCGCCCTCGGCCAGCAGCGCGTCGAGGAAACGGCCGCCATGCTCCAGCGCAGTCTCGGTCTCGAACAGCGGCGAGACATCGACCTTGTCCTCGATCCCGAACAGCTTGGCGAAATAGAGCGCGGCGAGCACCGTCGCGGGCTGCTCGCATTCGGCCACCAGCATGCGGATCGGCGCATCGGCATCGATGTGCTTGAGGATCTGCGTCATCACGAGGAATTGCCGCACGGCAGTCGAACTCTCGACCGCGAGGCTAGCGAAATTCGCGCTGACAGGTTCCACATTGGCGATCAGCTCACGCAGCGCGGCAAGCGCCCCGCGACTGCCGAGGTCAATATCCGCCGCATCGCCCAGCCGCGTGCGGATCGCATTGTGCAGCTGCTTGGCGTTCACACGAAAGTGGATCCACCCCATGCCGATTCCGTCGGCGCGCATCGCCGCAGTGAGCGTACGTAGGGCGATGGCTTTTTCCGCGGTGGAAGACGCCGCCTCGCCTTCAAGCTGCGCGATGGTCTGGCGCAGGGACAGCAGCTTGCCTTCGCCGTCCTCGGTCAGACGGTTGGCAGCCGCCGACAGGTCGCCAGCGTCCGAAAGATCTCCGGCGAACTCATCCGCGCTCGCCCGCGTCCGCGTCGCCGCGGCCCGCAGCGTCCCGAGTAATTCGTGGTCGTCGTCGATCGCTTCGAGTTGCGCGGCGTAGCGCTCGAGCCGCTGCGCTTTTTCGGCAAGGCGGAAAGCGATCGAGGTGTACCACTTGATATCGGTCCGGCCATCCATGTCGTAGCCGACCCAAGTGGCAAAGCGGAACGGCAGCGGGGTGAAATCGAACCAGCGACTCGGCCATTTCTCATGCGCGGTATCCAGCGCTTCGCTTACGATGCGGTCGCGCGCGTCCTGCGCATTGGCAATGGCGGACATCGCCCGCTCGTGTTCGTAGCGCAGCGTGATCTCCGGCCGCTCGCCGCTCTTGCCAGGCGCGATCCCGCCGCCGTGCGAGGCCGCCTGCGCCACGGCCGCGGACTGGTCGGGCGTCAACAGGAAGGTCGGATGCGCGGTGAACACCGCGTGCATGTGCGGGTGCTCCCAGAAATTGCGGAACACGTCGAACTCGCCATCCGCCGACGTCTGGCCATCGAGCCGATCCTCGGCCTCTTCCGGCACGACGAGGCAGCGCAGCCGCTCGGCCCGGGCATCGAGGGATTTCGCCTCCAGCTCTTCGATCAACCGAGAGAGGTCCGCGATGCCGATTTCGTCGCGCTCCAACCGGCGAGAGATATCGAGCGACAGCTGAAATACTGGATTGAAGATTGGGGTCAGTGCGGTCTGCCGATGAAGCTCCTGCAATCTCTCGCTGAGGCCAGCAAGCGTGATGGCCAGCGTCTGGTCGGGCATTCGGGTGTCCTCCGGCATAAAAATCGCGATCCGTTCGGCGGGAATGCGCCGCGCAAGTCAAGGCGAGCGCGCCCCCGTTGTCCATGAATACGCATGCGGCGCGCACTGGTTGCAAGGCGTTTCGCAAGGGGCTGGACAGCGCGGGTGCGAAGCTTCACCGATGCGCGAATGATGCAACAAGCGGGACGACGAGCATGAGCGACTGGACCATCGGAATTATCGGCGGCTCCGGCCTCTATGCGATGGATGCGCTGGAGGATGCGCAGTGGATTTCGGTCAAATCGCCCTGGGGCGAGCCGTCGGACGAGATCCTGTGCGGCACGATCGGCCATGTCCGCGTCCGCTTCCTGCCGCGGCACGGGCGCGGCCACCGCATCGCACCGTCGAACATCAATGCGCGCGCCAATATCGATGCGCTCAAGCGCGCTGGCTGTACCGACATTCTCGCCATCAGCGCGGTCGGCTCGCTGTCCGAAGAGCTCCCGCCCGGCCGCTTCGTGACTGTCGATCAGTTTATCGACAACACGAAGGGCCGCCCCGCGAGCTTCTACGGTGACGGCTTCGTTACCCATGTCAGCATGGCCGAACCGGTGTGCCCGCGCCTGTCGAAACACGCGCTCAAGGCGGTCGAAAAAGCAGGCGGCGGCTGCAGCGAGGGTGCGACTTACCTGGCGATGGAAGGCCCGCAGTTCTCGAGCCGCGCGGAAAGCAAGCTCTACCGCCACTGGGGCGCCGAGGTTATCGGCATGACCGGCATGCCCGAAGCGAAACTCGCGCGGGAGGCGGAGCTGCCCTATGCGCTGCTTGCCATGGTGACGGATTACGACAGCTGGCGCGACGATGCGGAAAGCGTCGATGTGGCGGAGATCGTCAAGCAGATGAACGCCAATGCCGCCATCGCGCGCAAGGCAGTCGAGATTTTCTGCAAGGGCCTGCCAAAGAAGCGCAATCCTTCGCCCATCGACCAGGCGCTCGCCGACGCGGTCATCACCGCCCCGGACAAGCACGACAAGGCGCTGGTTGCCAAGCTGGACGCGGTGGCAGGCCGCCTGCTGGGCAAGGGATGAGCCAAGCTTACGACCTGCTGGTCGTCGGCGGCGGCATCAACGGCGCAGGCATCGCGCGCAATGCTGCGGGGCGCGGCTTGCGCGTGCTGCTGGTCGAGAAAGACGATCTCGCCTCGCACACCTCTTCCGCCAGCACCAAGCTGGTACATGGCGGCCTGCGCTATCTCGAGATGTACGAATTCCGGCTGGTGGCGGAATCCCTGCGCGAGCGGGAAGTGCTGCGGCGCGCCGCGCCGCATATCATCTGGCCGCTGCGCTTCGTCATGCCGCACGAGCCGAGCATGCGCCCGCGCTGGATGCTGCGCGCCGCCCTGTTCCTCTACGACCATATCGGTGGGCGGATGAGCTTGCCGGGAAGCAAGGCGGTCGACCTTACCGTGCCACCGCACCGTGGCGTGCTGCAGGATCGCCTGACAAAGGGCTTCGAATATTCCGATTGCTGGGTGGAGGATTCCCGCCTCGTCGTGCTCGCCGCGATGGACGCCGAGGCACGCGGCGCGACCGTGCTGACCCGGACCGAATGCACCGCGCTGGCGCGCTCGGCGGACGGCTGGCGGGCGACGTTGCAGGCGCCGGGAGGGGACCGCGAGATAGAGGCGCGAGCCGTCGTGAATGCGGCGGGACCTTTCGTGGACCGGCTCGCGAAGGCCGCGCTCGGCAGCGGCACGCCCTCGCACCTGCGGCTGGTCAAGGGCAGCCACATCATCCTCTCACGGCGCTTCCCGGGCGAGCATGCCTATATCTTCCAGCAGCCAGATGGCCGGATCGTTTTCGCCATCCCCTACGAGCGGGATTTCACCCTGATCGGCACCACCGATCTGCTCTACGAAGGCGATCTCGACAAAGTCCGCATCGCGGATGAGGAGATCGATTATCTCTGCGAAGCCGCCTCGCGCTATTTCGTGAGCCAGGTGACGCGCGAGGAGATCGTCTCCACCTATTCCGGCGTCCGCCCGCTCTACGAGGACAATGCGGCCAGCAACAGCACGGTCACGCGCGATTATGTGTTCGAGCTGGAGGCCGACGGCGGCGCGCCGATCCTGTCGGTCTATGGCGGGAAGATCACCACTTTCCGCAAACTGGCCGAGCATGCTCTGGGGAAGCTGGGCGAAGCGATGACCGTTCCCGGCGAGCCGTGGACTGCGACTGCATCTCTGCCGGGCGGCGAGTTCGAGGACGGGGACTTCGCCCGCTTCCTCTGGCAATCGAGCGAGCATTATCCGTTCGTGCCGCCGGAGATGCTGCTGCGGCTGGCCCGCGCCTATGGGACACGGCTGGCCTCCATCCTGCAAGGTGCCGAGAACCTCGACGATCTCGGGGAACGCCTCGGCGGAAATCTCTACGAAGCGGAGCTGCGCTACCTCGTGCGCCACGAATATGCGCGCACCGCCGAAGACGTGCTCTGGCGGCGCAGCAAGCTCGGGCTGCACCTGCCCGCCGATGCACAGGCACGGGTGGGCGAGTGGATGGCCGCCAACGCTACGGAAACCGCCGACTTCGCTTGAAAGCAAGAGGTTGCAGGTCCAAGTGGGGCGCTTCCTCTGACCATAAGCGAGTCGAATGGCCCTGAAAGATCCAGCCCCCAAGCCTATTTCCCGCAACGAAGTGCGCGTCGCCTATCGCGCCGAAGAGAACGCCTGCGTCGCGCAGCGTCTCGCCGAAGCCTCACGGGCATCGAAACTGCATGACGAGGCTGCGGGCATCGCTATCCGGCTCATCGAGGATGCGCGCAAGCGCAAGGCTTCGGGCATCGATGCTTTCCTCCACCAGTATGGCCTCGCGACCGAAGAAGGCGTGGCGCTGATGTGCCTTGCCGAAGCGCTGCTGCGCGTGCCCGATGCGGCCACCGCCGACGCGCTGATCCGCGACAAGATAGGCGATATCGACTGGGCGGAGCATATGGGCGAAAGCTCCTCCACTTTCGTCAACGCCGCCACCTTCTCGCTGATGCTGACGGGCGAAGTGCTGGAGCGGCCGGAGGAAGCGCAGAAGGGCATGCGCCGCACGCTCAAGGGAGCGGTAAACCGCCTGGGCGAGCCGGTGATCCGCAAGGCGACACTGCAGGCCATGCGCATCCTCGGCGGCCAGTTCGTTTATGGTCGGACGATCCAGGAATCGCTGAAGCGCGCCGCGCCCGAGCGGGCGCGCGGGCTCACGCACAGCTTCGACATGCTGGGCGAAGCGGCGATGACCTATGCCGATGCCGAGCGGTACCGGGTCAATTACCAGAAGGCGATCGAGCGGCTGGCGCGCGAATCCACCGGTAACCTAGCGACCTCGCCCGGCATCTCGGTCAAGCTGTCGGCGCTGCATCCGAAATACACCTTCATGCATGCCGACCTCGCCATCGCCGACCTCCTGCCGATCGTGCGCGACCTGGCGGAGATGGCGCGCGACGCGAATATCCATTTCACCGTCGATGCGGAGGAAGCCGACCGGCTCGAGATGTCGATGGACATCATCGAAGCGCTGGCACGCGACGACAGCCTGTTCACCCGCGCCGACGGCACGCGCTGGGAAGGCTTCGGCATGGCCATCCAGGCCTATCAGAAGCGCGGCGTGCCGCTGTGCGAATGGGTCGCCCGGCTAGCCCGCAAGCACGATCGCAGGTTCTTCGTCCGCCTCGTCAAAGGGGCCTATTGGGACACCGAAATCAAGCTCGCCCATGTTGGCGGGCTGAGCGATTTCCCCGTTTTCACCCGCAAGATCGCGACCGACGTCAGCTTCCTTGCCTGCGCGGACAAATTGCTCGCCGCGAACGATGCAATCTATCCCGCCTTCGCCACGCACAATGCCTATACCATCGGCTCGATCAAGGCGATGGGGGAAGGCAAGACCTTCGAGTTCCAGCGCCTGCACGGCATGGGCGAAGACGTCTATGGCGCGCTTGCGCAGATGGAGGGCAACCGGCGCACCAATGTGCGCATCTATGCGCCAACAGGCACGCATAAGGACCTGCTCGCCTATCTCGTGCGTCGCTTGCTTGAGAACGGGGCGAACAGCAGCTTCGTCAACCGCATGGCGGATGCCGACGTTCCGGCGGCAGACTTGGCTACCGACCCGATGGCCGAACTGGCCGCGCTCGATCCCTATCGCAATCCGACGATCCCGCTGCCCGAAGACATCTTCCCGGACCGGAAAAATTCGGCGGGGGTGGACCTGTCGGACCCGCTGGTGCTCGAACCCCTGCTCGGCCGCCTGGCCGAGCTCGACCGCAAGCACTGGCGCGCGGAACCGACCTTCTGCTCCGGCGCGGAGGGCGAAGTCGCGCCGATCAACAAGCCGCACGATCTTTCCGCCGAGGTCGGCACGCGCCGCGATGCGCTCGATTTCGAAGTCGAGGAAGCGATCACACGGGCCGAGGATATCCAGCCGGGCTGGAACGCGCTCGGCGGCGAAAAGCGTGCGCTCCTGCTGGAAGCCGCAGCCGACCTGTTCGAGGAGCATACCGACGAGTTCCTCTCGCTCTGCCAGCGCGAGGCGGGCAAAACGCTGCTCGATGCCGTGCTGGAGCTGCGCGAAGCCGTGGACTTCCTGCGCTTCTATGCCAACGAAGCGCGCCGCCAGTTCAGCGGGCCGATGCCGCTGCCCGGCCCGACGGGTGAGGAAAACCGCCTGACCCTGAACGGGCGCGGCGTCTTCGCCTGCATCAGCCCGTGGAACTTCCCGCTGGCGATTTTCATCGGCACCCCCGCCGCCGCACTGGCTGCGGGGAATACGGTGGTGGCCAAGCCCGCCGAGCAGACCCCGCTGATCGCGGCGCTTGCGGTGCGCCTGTGTCACGAAGCTGGCATTCCTGAGGAAGCCTTCCAGCTGCTTCCCGGCGCTGGCGAAGTCGGCGAACTCATCACTTCGGACCCGCGCATCGCGGGCGTTGCCTTCACCGGCTCGACCCAGACCGCACAGGCGATCAATCGCAGCCTCGCCGCGCGCGACGGGCCGATCGCCACGCTGATCGCCGAGACCGGCGGGCAGAACGCGATGATCGTCGATTCCACCGCGCTGCCCGAGCAGGTGACGCGCGATGTCGTCGCCAGCGCGTTCCAGAGCGCGGGCCAGCGCTGCTCGGCCCTGCGTGTCCTCCACATTCAGGAGGACGTGTACGACGAGATGCTGACCATGATCCGCGGTGCATTCGAGGCTCTGCATATCGGCAATCCCGAACACCTCGCCACCGACATCGGGCCGGTGATCGATCCGGACGCGAAGAGCTCGCTCGAACGCCACGTCGCGCGCCGCAAGAAGGGTAGCAGCAACGTCTGGCGCCGCCGCCTGCATCGCGGAGCGGCCGCCGGATGCTTCGTCGCGCCGACCATTATCGAGCTCGATTCGATCCTCGACCTGAAGCGCGAGAACTTCGGCCCGATCCTCCATGTTGTGCGCTACAAGGCGAGCGATCTCGGCCGCGTGGTGGAGGACATCAACGCGACTGGCTACGGTCTCACGCTCGGCCTCCACAGTCGCAACGACGACACGCGCGCCTTCGTCGAGAGCCGCGCGAAGGTCGGCAATTTCTACGTCAACCGCAACCAGATCGGCGCGGTGGTCGAAAGCCAGCCCTTCGGCGGCGAAGGGCTCTCCGGCACCGGGCCCAAGGCCGGCGGACCGCATTACGTCGCGCGCTTTGCGACCGAGCGCGTGGTCTGCATCGACACGACGGCCGCAGGCGGAAACGCAACGCTGCTGGCGAGCTAGACGCGGATAAAATTCCCGGGCCGCTTGCCGTAACGGCGCGGCTCGGGAATCTTCGCCCCATGGCGATTCTTTCCGACAAGTGGATCCGCGACAAGGCGACGAACGAGGGCATGATCGAGCCCTTCGTCGAGGCGCAGCGGCGCGAGGGGTGCATTTCCTACGGACTGTCGAGCTTCGGCTACGATGCGCGGGTCGCGCCCGAGTTCAAGATCTTCACCAATGTCGACAGCGCGGTGGTCGATCCCAAAGATTTCGCCAGCAACAGCTTCGTCGATCGCGATACCGACGTGTGCGTGATACCGCCCAACAGCTTCGCGCTGGCGCGCACGGTCGAATATTTCCGCATCCCGGAGGACGTGCTGGTCATCTGCCTCGGCAAGAGCACCTATGCGCGCTGCGGGATTATCGTGAACGTCACCCCGCTGGAGCCGGGTTGGGAAGGCCATGTGACGCTGGAATTTTCCAACACCACGCCGCTGCCCGCGAAAATCTACGCCAACGAAGGCGCGTGCCAGTTCCTGTTCCTGCAGGGGAACGAGCGACCCGAAGTCACGTATTCGGACCGGGCTGGCAAATATATGGGGCAGCGCGGAGTCACCCTACCGCGGCTTTGACTCTCCCGCGCGCCGGGCGCATGCAGCGCGCAAAGGAGATAAACATGGCCGACAGGGAATTCGACATCGTGGTCTATGGCGCAACCGGTTATACCGGGCGCTTGGTGGCAGAGCATTTCGTCCGCGAGTATGGCAGCCGCGACGATGGCCCGAAATGGGCGATGGCGGGCCGCAGCGAAGACAAGCTGACGGCGGTGCGCGACGAGATCGGCGCCCCTTCGACAACGCCGATGATCGTCGCCGATGCATCCGATCCGGCCAGCCTCGAGGCGATGTGCAACCGCACTAGGGTCGTGCTGACGACCGTCGGCCCCTACCAACTCTATGGCGACGAGCTTGTCGCGGCCTGCGTCAAGACCGGCACCGACTATGCCGACCTGTGCGGCGAGCCGGTCTGGATGCGGCAGAAGATCGACGAGCACATGGAGGCCGCCAAAGCCAGCGGCGCGCGCATCTGTTTCTCGTCCGGCTTCGACTCGATCCCCTTCGATCTCGGCGTGCTGATGGCGCAGAAGGAGGCCGAGAAGCGCTTCGGTTCCGCCGCTCCGCGCGTGAAAGGGCGCGTGCGCGGGATGGCAGGCAGCGCCTCGGGCGGGACTGTCGCCAGCCTGACCGAGACGATGAAGGCGGTGGCGAAGAACCCCAAGCTCGTCCCGATACTCACCAGCAGTTTCGGCCTGACGCCGGGTTTCGAAGGACCGGACCAGCCCAACGGCATGATCCCGCGTTACGAGGAAAGCCTCGGCAAATGGGCCGCGCCGTTCGTGATGGCGCCGATTAATACGAAGAACGTCCACCGCACCAACTTCCTGCTCGGCCATCCGTGGGGGACCGATTTCCGCTACGACGAGATGGTGCTCACGAGCCCCGGCGACGCGGGCAAGGCGGCGGCCAAGGCAGCCGCCGACATGATGAAGAACCCCTTCGGCGCCAAGCCGCCCAAGCCCGGCGAGGGGCCGACCCCCGAAGAGCGCGAGAACGGCTTTTACGATGTGCTGTTCGTGGCCGAGATGCCGGACGGCCGGACGCTGCACTACGGCGTGAAGGGTAAGTACGATCCCGGCTACGGCTCGACTAGCCGCATGCTGGCCGAAACCGGCATGGCGCTGCTCGAGACGGACGGCGAAGGCGGCGTCGGCACCCCGGGCTATTTCCTTGGCGAGAAGCTGGTCGAGCGACTGCGCGACCATGCCGAACTCACCTTCGCCGTCGAAGACTGACCTCGCCTAGAAGCTGAGCCGCACGCTCGCGGTGATGTTGCGGCCCGCCAGCGGCACGAAGTCCTTCGTGAAGCTGGTGTGACGCCGCCCGGTTACGTCGAAGATGTTGTCTGCCTGGAGCAGCAGCGACACCGCCGGGTTGGCCCGCAGCGGACGCCAGGCGACCGAGGCATTGACGAAGGTGTAGCCGTCGGTCGGCGTTTCGAAAGCCGCAACGTCGTCCTGACCGTCGTACCATTCGACTTCGGCACGCACGTCGATGGCCTCGCTCGACGCTTCCAGCGCGCCCGACAGGCCCAGCGGCGGAATGCGCGGGACGTTGCTGCCATCGTCCAGCTTGGCGCGGACATATTCCGCGGTCAGCTCGGTGCCGAAGCTCCAGTCGCCATTGTCGAAAAAGGTGTAAGCCAGTTCGGCCTCGACGCCGGTGTAGGTCGCATCCTGCTGGAGATATTCGAACACCGGCAGATCGTCTTCCTCGAAGCCGGTTTCGGACAGGTAGATATAGTTGTCGAACCAGCTCCGGTACGCCGCCACGCTGAATTCGGCGCGGCCCAGCCGGCCTCGCGCATAAATTTCGCCACCCCACGCACGTTCGGTGACGAGGTCGGGGTCGCCGACTTCGAATGCCTGCGTGGCGATATGCGGACCGTTGGAGAAGAGTTCTTCCGCACTCGGGGCGCGGGCTACGCGCGAGACGTTGACGCCTGCGCGGAAGGCCTCGGGCCCGTCGTAAGCAAGACCGACTGCGCCTGAGAGAGTATCGAAATTGCGTTCGATGCCAAGCGGGACCGAGTTCACCGACGTCGTCTCGAATCGCGCCGAACCTTCCAGCTGCAGCGGGCCATTGCCGTATTCCTGCAGCGCGAAAAGCGCATATTGCTCGGTCCGGTTGGGCGCGACATAGGCCTCCGCGCCCTCGGCATCGAAATCGCGGGCGTAATATTGCGCGCCCATCGATCCGCGCCAGCGGCCTTGCGTATCTTGGACGATCTCCAGCCGCGCTTCGACCCCGCCGACGTCGAATACGGTGCCGACCTCATCGCCTTCGAATTCGGTATGCGTGTAATCGGAATAGCCGACGCGCAGCTTCATGCGCTCGAAGAAACCGTCTCCCAGGGCAAGATCGGCCAGCAGGTCGGCGCGGTACTGGCGCAGGCCGATGCTGACGCGCTCTTCGCCCTCTTCCTCGCCTTCCTCTTCTTCGCCGCCCTCTTCCTCGCCATGGTGGTGACCGGCGCCGGGGCGGCCGGGAATGCCATAGGCGGAATCGTAAATGCCGAAGGATGCGCCCAACTTGCTGTCGCCATCGATGAAGGCGAGGCCGACATTCGCCGACCAGGTTTCGCTGGCGGTGTTGGGTACGAACCCGCGCTGATCGGCGGCTTCGCGCAGCTCGTCGGCCTCTTCGAATTCGCCTTCCGCTTCTTCCTCGGCAGCTTCCTCGAGCAATTCGGCGCGCAGCGCCGGTGCGACCGAGAAGCCCGGGATCTCAAGATCGCCGGTCTCGCGCCAGCTACCGCCGAAATGGGCGACCAGTCCGGTCTGGCCGAAGGGCACGTCGACCGACGCGCCTGCTTCGCGCAAGTCGGTCGCCGTATCCGCGCGGACGAGCGCATCGACATGGACCGGCTCGTCGGGAATGCGGCGGGGGATGCGCTTGTCGATCACGTTGACCGCGCCGCCGATCGCCTGGCTGCCGAACAGCAGGACGGCCGGGCCGCGCAGCACCTCGATGCTCTCGGCGTTCAGCGGATCGATCGATACCGCGTGGTCGTCGGATGTGTTGGATACGTCGATCGCGCCGACCCCGTCGACCAGCACCTTCACACGTTCGCCGGAGAAACCGCGCAGGACCGGGCGCGACGCGCCGGGCGAGAAGCCGGTTGCGGAAACGCCGGGAAGATGGGCAAGCACTTCTCCCAGCTGGCCGTCGAGATTGCGCTGGAGTTCAACGTCCTCGACCACGCTCGTCCCGGCGAGCAGGTCGAACTGGCGCAGCCCCTGCGCGCTGACGATAATGACGTTCTGCGTATCACGGCGACGGTCATGCACGTCGTCGGTACGATCCGGATCGGCCGCTTCGGTCTCGGGAGGCTGCTCCGTCGTTTGAGCGATTGCGGGCGTGACCCCGACGAACGCGACGGACGACAGGAGAAGGGCGATGCGGTGATGATGATACAACATAACCGGCCCATTAGCGCCTGCATTTCACGTTGCAACCCGAAACCGGCAGGTTTGGACGAATGCACGCCAACACACGACGAACCGCATCGGTCGTCGCTTCTAGCTCGATCGCTGGAGGAAAATGGAGCGGGCGAGGCGATTCGAACGCCCGACCCCAACCTTGGCAAGGTTGTGCTCTACCCCTGAGCTACGCCCGCTCACTGACGCTCGCCGAACCGCATGGCCCGGTGGGGAGGCGGCCAACTAGCAGCGGGTCATGAGTCCCGCAAGCCCAAAAAATGCAGAATTTGCGACAGGCTTGTCGCTTGGCCCCTGCTCCTTCACATTGCCGCGCGAATGCCCACATGGGACGCACTCCGGATTACGCAAA
Organism: Qipengyuania profundimaris; assembly: GCF_030717945.1. Classification (NCBI taxonomy): domain Bacteria; kingdom Pseudomonadati; phylum Pseudomonadota; class Alphaproteobacteria; order Sphingomonadales; family Erythrobacteraceae; genus Qipengyuania; species Qipengyuania profundimaris. Next base: position 534,029 of record NZ_JAVAIM010000001.1, on the reverse strand, counting down.
CAGGTGGTATAACGTGGCAAGCATGGGTCTGAGCATCGACGAGCAGAAGGCGGTCGACCGCTTCAAGCAGGACATCGTCGAACCCTCGATGTCGAAGCTGATCATCCTCGATTTCTTCGCCGAATGGTGCGGCCCGTGCAAGGCACTCGCCCCCCTCCTCGAGAAGGTGGCCGCAGAGTATGCCGACAAGGGCGTGGAGCTGCGCAAGATTGATGTCGACAAGGAGCAGTTCATCGCCGCGCAGTTTCAGGTGCAGTCGATCCCGACCGTCTACGCCATGTTCCAGGGGCAGCCGGTCGCGGATTTGACCAATGCGCGCACCGAATCGCAGTTGAAGCAGACGCTCGACCAGATTCTCGCGCAGATCCCCGTGCAGGGCGGCGATGTCGATGGCGGTCAGCCGCAGCAGCAGGACGTCACGCAATTCGTCGAAATGGCCGAGCAGGTGCTGGCCGAAGGCGATGCGGAGCGTGCGGCGGGCATCTTCGGGCAGGTCGTGCAGATGGCGCCCGACAATGCGGCAGCGCATGCCGGGCTCGTGCGCGCTCTGGTGCAGGCGGGACAGGTCGAGTCCGCACAGTCTGCGCTGCAGGCCGCCGAGACCAATCCGGCCGTGGCCTCCGACCCGCAGATCGAACAGGCGAAAAGCGCGCTCGAGCTTGCCGGCAACAAGGTCGACGATGGCGAGCTCGCCGAATTGAAAGCCAAGGCCGAAGGCGGCGATATGCAGGCGCGCTATGACTATGCCGAGGCCGCCTTCGCCGCCGGTGATCGCGACGCGGCCGCCGATGAATTGCTGGCCATGTTCGAGACCGATCGCGAATGGAACGAGGGCGCGGCGAAGGCCAAGCTGCTGCAGATCTTCGAGGCGGTCGGGCTGGAAGACCCGTGGGTCGTCGCTACGCGCAGGCGGCTGTCGAAGCTGCTGTTCGGATGACGATGACGAAGCGGCTTTCCATTTTTCCCCTGCCTGGCGCGATCCTGTTTCCGGGCTTGCAGCTTCCCCTGCATATCTTCGAGCCGCGCTATCGCGATCTGGTCGGCAGCGCGCTGGCCAAAGACCGGCTGATCGGCATGATCCAGCCGCAACGCTCTGCCGATCGCGCGCCGCTCTACGACATCGGGTGCGTCGGACGGATCGCCGATGTCGAAGCGCTGGAGGACGGACGCTACAACATCGTTCTCGACGGCGAAGCGCGCTTCCGCGTGCTCAAGGAGCTGGAGGTCACCACCTCCTTCCGCCAGGTCGAGGCGGAAATCCTCGACGATCCGGAGAACGAATTCCTCTCCAGCGTGGAGCGCGGCAGCTTCGAGTTCGAGGCCCGCCGGTTCGCCGATTTGCAGGGCTATTCGGTCGACTGGGATTCGGTCCAGCGGCTCGACGACGAGACGCTGATCAACGGCGTCGCGCAGATCATACCCTTCGATGCGGCCAGCAAGCAGGCGCTGCTCGAAGCCCCGAACCTGTCGCAGCGCTGCGAGCTGATGATCCAGCTGATGCAGTTCTTCGCCCTGCGCGACGACGGCGACGAAATCGTGACGTTGCAATAATTGCCAACCGGCATCCGCCGGTCGGTCCTCGCTAGACGTGCAGCAAGCTGCACCCGCTGCGGGCGCGCGGTCGCGCTTGCCTCGCCTGCTGGCTCGGGGCCTTATTTAGAGCCCGAAGCTTCCGCGCAGTCCGTCGATCACATATTGCGCGGCGAGTGCGGCCAAGAGCACGCCTAGCACACGGGTGACGGCGGCTTCCACCTTGTCGCCGAACAGGCGCATCAGCGGTCCGGCGGCGATCAGGGCGAGCATGGTAATGACGAGAACGGCGCCGAGCGCGCCGAGCACTACCAGCGATTGGTTGAGCCCCTGCGCCTCGTTCATCAACAGCATGATGGCGGCGATCGCGCCGGGTCCGGCGAGCATCGGAATGGCCATTGGGAAGACCGAGACATCCTCGACCTCGGGCGTCGCCGCGACCTTTTGCGCGCGGTCCTCGCGCCGCTGGGTGCGTTTCTCGAACACCATCTCGAAGGCGATCCAGAACAGCATCAACCCGCCCGCGATGCGGAAGCTATCGAGTTCGATATGCAGTGCGCCGAGCAATTGTTCGCCGAACAGGGCGAAGACCAGCAGGATGACCGCCGCAATCACGCAGGCGCGGATCGCCATATTGCGGCGCTGCGCAGAGGTCGCGCCCTTGGTCAGCCCGGCATAAATCGGAGCGCAGCCCGGCGGGTCGATCACCACGAACAGCGTGATGAAGGCGGAGAGGAAGAGAGCGGTCATTGGTTGGCGGCTGCTCGCAAATCGGCGGGCCAACGCTCGTCCACGACCAGTGACCATCGGCCTTCGGTGAAGGCGTGGAGCCGGAAGATGCGGGCGGAGCCGGAATACCCCCACCGCCATGAGAGCGTACCGTCCGGCGAGTTCGTCGCCGCCGAACCCTCGGCCACCGGTGGCGCAGCACTCGTCGGCGCGGTGCAATCGCTCACATTGCCATCGACGGACTCCAGGCCTTCGACCACGATTGCATTCGGGTCGGACACAGCGGAGCTTGCTTCACGTGGCGGCTGGGGATCGTCGAGCGCCGCTGCGTTGTGGAGCCACTCGTAGTCGCCATCGCGTGCGCGCCGCCAAGATGTCAGATAGCTGCCGACATCGCCGGTCGCATTCTGGAAGCGGCCTTGGCTGACTGCGAATTCGCCATCGCAGCTCATCCAGACCAGGCCAGGCGACCAGGCGGCGACCATTTCGCTGTCGTCGAGGCCGGGCACATACTCGGCTGCCAAGCGCTCGCCGGATGCCGAAAGCACCTTCGCGCCCGATGCGGCAAATTCCAGCGAAGCAGAGAACCGCCCCTCGTCTTGCACGGCGCGCACCATCTCGCTTTCGCGTGCGACGATACGGCTCGGCTGGGCGGCCCCCGGTGCCGAACGCATCAGTCGCTGGTAATGGTCGTCCGAATAGGAGCGACTGGTGCACCCCGCCAGCGCCAGTGCGATGGCGAGCACGGCCAGTCTCATATCGTGCCCTCGGGCAGGTCGAGCCCCTCGTTGCGAAAGGCCGCGACCACCGTGTTGCGGAGCAGGACGGCGATGGTCATCGGCCCGACCCCGCCCGGCACCGGAGTGATCGCGCCTGCAACGCCTTGCGCGCCGGCATAATCGACATCGCCGACCAGCCGGCCTTTCTCCGCGCCCTCGGCAGGCGGAAGGCGGTTGATGCCGACGTCGATTACGGTGGCACCGTCCTTGAGCCAGTCGGCCTTGACCATTTCCGCGCGCCCCACGGCAGCGACGACGATATCGGCGCGCTTGACCACGCCCGGCAGGTCCTTCGTGCGGCTATGCGCGATTGTGACCGTAGCATTGGCGTCGAGCAGCAGCTGCGCCATCGGCTTGCCGACGATGTTCGAACGACCAATGACGACCGCTTCCAGTCCCGACAGATCGCCGAGCCGGTCGGTCAACAGCATCATGCAGCCGAGCGGAGTGCAGGGCACGAACCCGCTCTGGCCGACCGCCAACCGGCCCGCATTGGTCACGTGGAAGCCGTCGACGTCCTTGTCCGGACTGATCGCGGCGATCACCGTCTGCTCGTCGAGATGGTCGGGGAGCGGCAGCTGGACGAGAATGCCGTCCACGGCGGGATCGGCGTTGAGCTGCTCGACCAGCGCCAGCAAGTCGGTGTCGCTCGTATCCGCAGGCAGGCGATGCTCGAAGCTTTCCATGCCCGCCGCTACGGTCGCCTTGTGCTTAGAGCGGACATAGACCTGGCTCGCCGGGTCCTCGCCTACCAGCACTACGGCGAGGCCGGCCTTGCGCCCGCTCGCGGCCTCGAACTTCGCCGCCTGCTCGCCCACACGCTCGCGCAGCTTCGCGGCGAAGGCCTTGCCGTCGATGACCTGCGCTTCGCTCACGCCATGCCCCGGATGATGCCGTCGAGGACGATCAGCACCACATTGACCAGCAAGATCAGCACCAGCGGGGAGAAATCGATCGTTCCGGTGTTCGGCATGAAGCGCCGGATCGGCCGGAAGAGCGGATCGAGCAGCCGGTTGATGGCGTCGTAGAAGCTCATCAGGAATTCATTGCGCCCGACCACGTTGAAGGCGAACAGCAAGCCGATGATGAACTGGATGATGACCAGCATGATCAGCGCGCTCGCGAGCATGGAGATGATGTTGTAGATGGTGAGCAGAGCCTGCATCGAACCCTTCTTCCCTTGTGGCGGCCAATGGCCGGTGTCCTACACGCCTGACGCACCCTGCGCCAAGCCTTGAATGGCGTCTATCCCGCGCTGACCAACGTACCTGCGCCGCGCGCGGTGAAGAATTCCAGCAGCATCGCATGCGGCACCCGCCCGTCGAGAACGACCGCCGCCTCGCAGCCCGCCTCCACCGCGCTGACGCAGGTTTCCAGCTTGGGGATCATCCCGCCGCTGATCGTGCCGTCGTCGCGCAGACGCGCGATATCGGCAGGGGTCAGGTCAGTGAGCAGATTGCCCTGCTTGTCGAGCACGCCTGTCACGTCGGTCAGCAGCAGCAGGCGCGCCGCGCCGAGCGCCGCCGCCAACGCGCCCGCCATGGTGTCCGCGTTGATGTTGTAGGTATGCCCGTCCTCGCCGACGCCGATCGGCGCGACGACCGGGATCATGCCCGCCGCCGTCGCGGTTTCCAGCACGGTCGTATCGACTTTGGCAGGTTCGCCGACGAAACCGAGATCGAGCGCCTTCTCGATATTGCTATCAGGATCCTTGACCGTCCGCGCCAGCTTCTTCGCGGTAACGAGTCCGCCATCCTTGCCACTGATGCCGATCGCCTTGCCCCCGGCGCGCGCGATGGAGCCGACGATTGCCTTGTTGATGGCGCCCGACAGCACCATTTCGGCGACGTCAGCCGTCTGCTTGTCGGTCACGCGCAGCCCGTCGACGAAGGTCGTTTCGACGCCAAGCTTTTCCAGCATCGCGCCGATCTGCGGGCCGCCGCCGTGGACGACCACCGGGTTGATCCCGACAGCCTTCAGCAGCACGACATCCTCTGCGAACTCGCGCGCGGCGCGCTCGTCGCCCATGGCGTTGCCGCCGTATTTCACCACGAAGCTGCGCCCCGCATAGCGCTGGAAATAGGGCAGCGCCTCGATCAGCGTTTCCGCTTTTGCGTGGATGTCGCGGCCTGCCGCGGTGTCACCGGCCATGATGGGGAGCCTCCTCAATGCAGCCGTGCCCTAGCGGGGCGCGGCTACAGGGGGAAGCCCGTTTGCGAGGCGATGCGCTTACTCGGTGGCAGGCGCTTCTGTGGCGGGCTCGTCGCCCTCGGCCACGATGACATCGTCACCCAGCGTCGGATCTTCGCCTTCCATCGTCACGCCGGAGACGTCCGCGTCCTCGCGGATGGGCTGGTTCAGCCGCTCTTCCTGCGTCGTTATCGCAGCGTCGGGGATCGTCTCGACCGTCTCGTCGCCATCGGGATTGAGGAACATGATGACGGCCGCCACGGCCAACAGCACGATGATGCCCACCCACATCCAGCGGGTGTGAGGCTTGGTGTCGGGAACGGGATCGGTCATTCTCGGGTCTCCACTGTTTGCGTACCAATGAACGAACCCGCGCCGACGTTCCGGACGGCTCCTGCAAGGATCGCCAGAGCAGTGTTGGACAATAGTTGGACTTGCCGAGGGCCAGTACCGCGACATGGACCGCATGGACCACTGTCCTGGCGCGAAAAACTTTCCCGCGCCCACGGCCTCTCCGCAAACGGACTATCGACCAGGGCAGGGAAGGCTCGCATGGAGGCATCCAAGCATTTTCCGGCCAAGTAGGAAAATGCGGGCCGGGCTGCTCGCGCTCTGCTAGCACCGGGATCATGAAACACCTTGTGCCCCTCGCCGCCCTTCTCCTTATCGCCTGCGCCACCACCGCGCCAAGCGAAACGTCGCAGGACCGGTTCTGGCAGGCGCTGACGAGCCATTGCGGGAAAGCCTATGAAGGCGGCCTGGCAAGCGAGGATGCGCGCGATGCCGACTGGGCGGGCAAGCGCATGGTGGCCCATTGGGCGGAGTGCAGCGAGGACCGCGTAGCCATCGCCTTCCATGTCGAAAGCGATATGGAAACGGCAGTCGAGCAACCTGTCTGGAACCGAAGCCGCACATGGATCGTGACGCGCGAGACGATTTCCAACGCCGCGCAGACGACGACCACGCGCCTGACCCTCAAACACGACCACCGCCACGAAGATGGCGAGCCCGATGCCGTGACCTTCTATGGCGGCACCACCGAACTGGCGAGCGGCAGTGCGCGGGGCCAGGACTTCCCGGTGGACGAGGAAAGCATCGCGCTGTTTCGGCGCGAAGGGCTGGACGCCTCGCTCACCAATGTCTGGCGGATCGAGGTCGACCCGGCGAGCGATCCCGACGCGCGCTTCGCCTACCAGCTGACGCGCGCGAACGACCCCACGCGCCTGTTCCGTGTCGAGATCGACGCGAGCACACCGGTCACCCCGCCCCCGCCCGCCTGGGGGTGGTAAGGACAGAACGGGGCCGATACGAATCCCGATTGCCGACCGATTTTTTCGGCAGTAAATAGCGTGCTGTCACCGGGGCATCGGGCTTCGGTGCACGGGGGACATTCGACCATTAAAAGCATGAGTTTGCGCGGCGCGCTGTGCGCCGTCGCATTGGCTGCCGGCATGCCGGTTGCCGCGCAGGACACGCAAGGTGCAACGCAAGCTGCGGTGGCACCTACTGCCGAGGCGCAGTGCGAATTGCACGTCTGGCCGACCGAGAATTACCTCGGGGTCAAGATGGGCCTGTTCAGCGGCTTCGGCCTGATCGGGGCGGCGATCGACCAAGCAGGCCATGCCAAGGGCGTGCGCACAGTGAAGGACCTGATGCGTGATTACCTCGGCCCGCAGGTGCAGCTGGAGGAGCTCGAGAAGCTCGACTATCTCGCCAAGCTCGGCCTCGACGCCAGCGAATATCGCGTGATCGTGCAGGAGCCGACGCCCTGGAACGAGGACCTGAAGGGCAACAAGGAACTCAAGGCGCAGGTCAAGGCGATGAACGCCAAGATCAAGCAGGGCGAGCGGCTGACCGCATCGACCAATCCCTGCTACGCCGAGCTGATCACCACCCACATCTTCTATCACAAGGCGATGATGTACGGATCGAACCTGTTCACCGGCTGGCATTACCGCCAGTTCGATGGCGATACTCTTGTCAGTGACGGCAAGGGGCAGGTGAAGAACCCGCTCGAGGAATTCCCGCCCAAGGACGAGACCATGGTGGAAACCGCGAAGATCGAACTGCGCGATGCCTATTCGAAGGATTTCGCGGAATGGGTCGAGAAGAAGTCGGGCACCTGACCGGAAATGTCCGGCTCGCCTGAGTAACTCGGCGGAAAAGGCGCAAACTGGATAGGATCCAAACGACAGCGGCCGCCCCTTTGACCGGGGCGGCCGCCGAATTTGCGCCGTAAGGCGGGGCGCTAGCGCGAGCTACTTGGGCTGACGCGCCTTGTCGTCCGACTTGCCGCCGTCCTGCTGCTTGGACTTGTCGCCCTGCTGCTGCGGCTGCTTGTCGTGGTCGTTCGAACCCTTGCCGCCCTGCTGGGCCTGGCCGGGTTTCTTGTCTTTATTGTCCATGGAAAATTCCTTTGGATGATGCAGGCCGGGAAATACCGATCCACACCAAACCAAGCATTGGGGCGGCTAATGGTTGCGGCTACATCGCGCTTTCGCGCCAGTAGGGGCGGGAAACGGGTCAGGCCCCCTGAAAGGCAGTAAAAACCGTGGGTTGGATGGACGAGACACTCTGGGCAAGCCAGCCGCTCGGTTGCGCCACTCTGGCAAAACCTGCTACCCGCGCTATCGGCTCGTGCGATGGGAAAGCTTCCTCGCTTCGATCCGAAACGGCGCAAGGCCCGCAAGCCGAGAAAGGTCCGGCCTGCGAAGTTCGGGCGGCGGCGGTCGGGGTGGATGGCAGCGTGGGCGGCGGTGCGGCCGTATGTCCTGCTGATCGTGCTGGCGACGCTGTGCTACATATTCGCCCTGCCCGGCGCCTTTCCCGCGCCCGGTTTCCTGTCGAGCGAGGCGCAGGTGATCGAGGGACGCTTTACCCGCTGCGGGCCGGGCCGCGGCTATTACTGCGTGATCGACGGGGACACGTTCAAGATGGGGCAGACCAGCGTGCGCGTGGTCGGCATCGACACGGCGGAGCGGGACGCCCAGTGCCCGGCGGAGGCGGCGCAGGCCGAAGCCTCGACCCGCGCACTGCAAGGCTGGCTCAATCGCGGCCCCTTCGAAATGACCGCCCGGCTGGACGATCCCACCGACCGCTACGGCCGGGCGCTTAGAACCCTCACTCGCATCCGCCCCGACGGCAGCGAGGACCGGCTGGCGGACTTCATGCGCACCGAAGGCGGCGCGCGGGGCTATTGGGGCGGATGGAGAGGGGGGTGGTGTTGAATTCAGTCAGCTTTCAGCGGCGGCAATTGATGATGGAAAAACCGTCCCATCAATTCCTCACAAGCCCCATCCAAGCCAGGGAAAAGTGAACCGGCAGTTATGCCCATAAGGCTTAATTCTACCATGATTTCCGATCTGTTTTCTGCTGGCAGGTCGATTGCCTTTAAAAAAGTCTTGCCCGATGAGTTTTCGATCCTGCCTATAAGCGTTTCGACATCGTCCACGTTGGTAAGCGTAGATATAGCTTGTTGGGGTATCGCTCTAGCGTTTTCTAAGGAAATTGCCTCAAAAAGAGAGAAATGAAGGGGCGCGAAATTAACTGTATCCAGCTGCGCAAATTGCTTGCTCCAACCGTCTCGATCAAACGCGAAAATTCGCACCTTGTCGCTTCTAGAGTCAGAGGATTTTCTACGCCGAAAAGCGAAAAACGCAGCAACGAAAGGAGAGTACGTCCAGTCTAAAAGTGGTGTCGGATAGCCGTGATGCTGAAGTAAATTCCAAAACGCTCCCATTTGCTGGGGATTGTTTGCATCAAAGAAATGACTGGTGCGAGCGCTCAATTGCCGATGTGCGGTTGGAATATCCTCTATAACATATCGGATCAAATCTTTCCGATAGGTTCGATGGAATGCGGTTCGCAACCGAAAGGGTTCTGGCTGCCCACGATAGACAAAGGCTTGCGGCGCCTGTTTAAGTGCAAAATCCTTAAACTCCGCCCAGCTCATATTATCTGCTCTCAGGGACGACTCTGTGCCAGTCGGACTTCTTTGAAAGGTGACTTGGCCCGAATTATCTGGTTCGGTCTGCCAATTCACCGACAGCTCATCGCCATCAAGAACGAAACGAAGATTGATAGTTTCTGGAAATTGATAATCTGGAAATGCCGCTTTGATTTGACTGGTATTGAGCATCGTCGCTTGACCGGGAGGCATCCAGTATAATTGGACCCCTCTCAATTCGTGGTGCGTAAATTCTCGCGGTAGTTCAAATTCGCACGTTACCCCCGGCGATCCGTCAGCGGTGAAAACTCGGGCCGTACCTCGCGCAACCTTATCGCCATCATCCAAATCGATGATGGCGTTAGGAAATTGTCCAACCACGTTATCGGGTGTGCAGCCTGTCCATTGGCCGGCGACTAGCGGCATATGGTTAGCCTTGCTTCACTCCGCCGCCACGCTCCCCGCAGCCTCGTCGCCGAACAAGCCCGGGCCGTCTTCACCGGATGCCTCTTCCTCGTTCGCGGCCTTGGCCTTGTTGCGCTTGTCGAAGCTGGACCACACGGTGTTCCAGTCGCCCTTGGTCGCGCCCTTGGAATATTCGGTCGCGCGCTGTTCGAAGAAGTTGGCGTGCTCCACGCCGTTCAGCAGCGGGGCGAGCCAGGGCAGCGGGTGGTCGTCCACCATGTAGATCGGCTGGAGGCCGAGCTGGCCCAGCCGCCAGTCCGCGATGTAGCGGATGTATTTCTTGATTTCCTTCGGCGTCATCCCGCTGACCGGGCCCATTTCGAAGGCGAGGTCGATGAAGTTGTCTTCCAGCCGCACCGACTTCTGGCAGATGTCGATGATGTCTTCCTTCACCGCCTTGGTGTAGCAATCGCGCTCGCGCACGAATTCGTGGAACAGGCGGATGATGCCTTCGCAATGCAGGCTCTCGTCGCGGACGGACCAGCTGACGATCTGGCCCATGCCCTTCATCTTGTTGAAGCGCGGGAAGTTCATCAGCATGGCGAAGCTGGCGAACAGCTGCATGCCTTCGGTAAAGCCGCCGAATGCCGCAAGCGTGCGGGCGATATCCTCGTCCGTGTCGACGCCGAAGACCTGCAGGTAATCGTGCTTGTCCTTCATTTCCTCATATTCGAGGAAGGCGGAATATTCGCTTTCGGGCATGCCGATCGTGTCGAGCAAGTGGCTGTAGGCCGCGATGTGCACCGTCTCCATGTTGGAGAAGGCGGTGAGCATCATCTTCACCTCGGTCGGCTTGAACACGCGGCCGTATTTGTCGTGGTAGCAATCCTGCACCTCGACATCGGCCTGGGTGAAGAAGCGGAAGATCTGCGTGAGCAGATTGCGCTCGTGCTCGGTGATCTTCTGCGCCCAGTCGCGGCAATCCTCGCCCAGGGGCACTTCCTCGGGCATCCAGTGGATCTGTTGCTGGCGCTTCCAGAAGTCGTAGGCCCACGGATATTCGAAGGGCTTGTAGGTCTTTCTGGCTTCGAGCAACGACATCTTGTGATCTCCGGGTTCCGCGTGAACGACTCATATAGGGAATCACAGGCCGGATTCGAAGGCAAGAGGGGACGATTCGGCGGGGATAAGATGGGAGGGTGCGGGGATAAGTCCTGAGCCGTGGCGAATGCGACGAACCGCGCAAGCGTGCGACGAGTGGCGGAACGGTGCGGGGGCCGCGCCCGTTGGGTCGGTGAAGGAGATATCCCATGGGTGAATACGCCCCCGACGATCAACGCACCGTCCACAACAATGCCGATGGCGAATGGCAGGATAAGCAGGCTGAAAACGCTTCGCAAAAGAACCAGACGCCGAAAAACGATGGTGAGGCCCAGATGGGCTATGGCAATGCGCGCAATGAAGATGGCACGAGAGAACAGGCGGAAGCCGAAGGCGATCTCGAGAACTCGCTGAACTCCGACGTTTACGACGCGGCACAGCCGGGCGAAACTTCGGACAACGAGGCAGAGCGCGCTCGCGCCGACGCCAACCGGCCACTGAACGGCAGCTGATCGCAACCAAATTCGGGAAGTGCGGGCATGGCCCGGTTTCCCCTTTTGCGGGACATGTTCCGCACCCCCGGCGCTCCGCCTCCACCAGAGGCGGGGCGCTACTTTTTCGCCGTCCCGATCGCTCGACCAACGACCCGTGCCTCAGCGCCGACGAGCCGAGGAACGGCATATGCGACCATCCGTTGAGTGGGTATAACCAATTCAAAACAAAGGATTAGCATGTTTGAGAAGCTACGTATCAAGGAACATATGGAAGTCGCCAATTCGGAAGGCCAGCATGTCGGCACCGTCGATGGCGTTCAGGATGACAAGATCAAGCTGACCAAGTCCGACAGTTCGGATAGCATGCACCACTTCCTCTCGCTCGACGATGTCGAGAAGATCGATGACAACCGCATCTATCTGAAGGAAAGCGCACGCATTCCCGAAGGCCTCGGCAATAAGGCGACCATGAACGCCTGATCCAAAACCTTACCGCGATCTGTCGTAGATCGCCACAACCCCGCCGGTCCTCTGGATCGGCGGGGTTTTTTATTGTGCTGAACGAGGCGTTAGGAATTTCATTACCAGCTTTTCAAATACCGGATTAATCCGGTGCTGGCATGGTCGAGCACAATGGGTGAGAAATCCGTCCTCGATCCGGCCCTGCGTCCGATGGTCACCACTGCGCTGGCGCAGCCAGTAATGCTGGGCGAGTGGCCGCAGCCTTTGCGCAGGCAATGGTATGCGGATCGCAAGGCGCAGATGCTGGTCGAACTCGCCTTCGTGCTCAAGCTCGGCTTCGGTCTCGCGATCATGGCCTTCATCACCGACTGGCTGGTCGTTCGCGATCTCGCATGGACGGCACTTGCCATCCGGGTGGGTACGATCGGCCCCATAACGGCCATCGGACTGTGGGCCGCGCGGAGCGGTCGGGTCGCACTTGCGAACATAGCCACGACCATTGCCCTGTCGATCTTTGGCGCCGTCGCCATGTGGGTCGCGGCCCACGGCACACCCGCCGATATTGCGCGCTACAGCATGGCGATAGTCGTCACCATGCTGGCCGCATTGTTCGTGCTGCCGATGTCGATCGCGCACAAGTTGCGCGTGGCTCTGGTGTTTTTCCTTGCGAGCACTCTGGCGGCTTTCTTTCCCGAACCGATCCCGCCCGAACTGCTGATCCATCATTTCGCTGCCGGGGCCATAGCAGGGATTGGCGGCCTGCTCTTGGCAATGCGCAACTGGCACATGGAATCGCGCAGCTTCCTGCTCAGCCTGCAATTGCGTTTCGACCGCGAGGATCTGGAACAGAGCAACGCGCTGCTGCGCGAATTGTCCGAAAGTGATCCGCTCACCGGGCTATCCAACCGCCGCAGCCTGGAGCGGGTGTTCGAGGACGAATATATCGACCGGTCCGCGGGGGCGACGGCCTTGCTGATGGTGGATGTCGATCACTTCAAGCGCTTCAACGACCGGTTCGGCCACCAGATCGGCGATAGCTGCCTGGTCGAAGTCGCACGAGAACTGGAGCGCTGTATCGAACACCACGGCGGACATATCGCCCGGTTCGGGGGTGAGGAGTTCATCGCCATCCTCCACGAACAGGGCGGGCGAGACGCGGAAGCCATCGCCGAAGAAATGCGCGAGGCCGTCGCCAGCCTGACCATAGAGACCGGTCAGCGAAAGCCTTGCGCGGTGAATATCAGCATCGGCATGGCCCGGGGGCGGGGCGGCCAGTCAATGGGGCAGCTGATCGCACGGGCGGACGAGGCGCTTTACCGCGCGAAGCAGAACGGCCGGAACCGGGTCGAAGTGGCCTATGCCGCGATGGACGAGCTGGTCGGATAGCAGGGATTTCAGTCTGCTGGATCGCGAATGTGACGAGGGCCCAACGGTTGAAACCGCCGGGCCCTTTTATCGACCTTGCAGCCAGATGGCTGGACATGCCTACTGGCAGGCGAGGCATTCCTCGTAATCGGTCTGCTCGCCGCCGGCAGCCAGTTCGTATTTCGCGGCGTCGGCAGTGTTGTCCGCTTCCACGCCGCCGGCGAAACCGGCGCGCTGCACACTCTTGGAGCGCAGATAATAGAGCGACTTGATGCCCTTCTCCCAAGCCTGGAAGTGCAGCATCATCAGGTCCCACTTGTCGACATCGGCGGGGATGAACAGGTTCAGCGACTGCGCCTGGTCGATGTAGGGCGCGCGGTCGGCGGCGAATTCGAGCAGCCAGCGCTGGTCGATCTCGAAGCTGGTCTTGAACGCGGCCTTTTCCTCGGCGCTGAGGAAATCGAGATGCTGGACACTGCCGCCCCGCTCAAGGATCGAATTCCAGATCGAGGTCGAATTCTTGGACTTTTTGTCGAGGATCTTTTCGAGATACGGGTTCTTCACCACGAAGCTGCCCGACAGTGTCTTGTGGGTGTAGATGTTCGCCGGGATCGGCTCGATACAGGCGCTGGTGCCGCCGCAGATAATGCTGATCGACGCGGTCGGCGCGATCGCCATCTTGCAGCTGAAGCGCTCCATCGCGCCCATTTCTTCCGCATCGGGGCAGGCCCCGCGTTCCTGTGCGAGCACCAGTGAAGCCTCTTCGGCCTTGCCGCTGATGTGCTTGAACATCTTGAGGTTCCAGACCTTCGCCATCGGGCTTTCGAAACCGATGCCCTTGGCCTGGAGGAAGGAGTGGAAGCCCATAACGCCCATGCCGACGCTGCGTTCGCGCATCGCGGAATATTTCGCGCGGGCCATCTCGTCCGGTGCGCGGTCGATATAGTCCTGCAGCACATTGTCGAGGAAGCGCATGACGTCCTCGATGAAGGTCTTGTCCTCGTTCCACTCGTCCCATTTCTCGAGGTTGAGCGAGGAGAGGCAGCATACCGCCGTGCGGTCGTTGCCGAGGTGGTCGATGCCGGTCGGCAGGGTGATCTCGGCGCACAGGTTCGAGGTCGAGACCTTGAGGCCGAGCTCGCGGTGATGCTTGGGCATCATCCGGTTCACCGTGTCGGAGAAGACGATATAGGGCTCGCCTGTGGCCAGCCGGGTTTCGACCAGCTTCTGGAACAGGCTGCGCGCATCCACGGTCTTGCGGACCGATCCGTCGCGCGGGGATACGAGGTCGAATTCCTCGCCCGCACGCACGGCTTCCATGAAGGCGTCGGTCACCAGCACGCCGTGGTGCAGGTTCAGCGCTTTGCGGTTGAAATCGCCCGAGGGTTTGCGGATCTCGAGGAACTCCTCGATCTCTGGATGGGTGATGTCGATGTAGCAGGCGGCCGAGCCGCGGCGCAGCGAGCCCTGGCTGATCGCCAGCGTCAGGCTGTCCATCACGCGCACGAAGGGAATGATGCCGCTGGTCTTGCCGTTGAGGCCGACCGGCTCCCCGATCCCGCGGACATTGCCCCAATAGGTGCCGATGCCGCCGCCTTTGGAGGCGAGCCAGACGTTCTCGTTCCAGGTGTTGACGATGCCGTCGAGGCTGTCGGACACCGAATTGAGATAGCAGGAGATCGGCAGGCCGCGCGTGGTGCCGCCGTTGGACAGCACCGGGGTTGCCGGCATGAACCACAGGCGGCTGATGTAATCGTAAAGGCGCTGCGCGTGCTCGGCATCGTCCGCGAAATAGTCGGCGACGCGGGCGAACAGGTCCTGGTATTTCTCACCGGGCAGCAGGTAGCGATCGGTCAGCGTTTCCTTGCCGAATTCGGTCAGCAGTTCGTCGCGGCTCTCGTCGATCTGCACGTCGAAACGGCGGTCGAGGACTTTCTTGGAATCTTCCTTCTGCGTGGCAGCCTTCATCGCGCCGGCGAGCGCTTCGCCCGCGGCTTCGCTGACCAGCGCATCGCTGCCTGTATCGCCCTTGTCCATGCTCACTGCCTTTCCGGCTTCGGCCGTGGTCGCATCGTCGGTGGAGTCGCGCACATCCAGGTCCATCTCCATCGCAATATCGTCCCCGCTCTTGAAATCCATCGTGGTCAGCCCCGCCGTTTGGGCCCGGCTGCTCGTCGTCGCATGTCCGGGCGCGTGTTCCGCTTGTGTTCGAGTCGGCGAGCCAGAGACACGCCTATCAATTATCGCCGGTCGCAGGGCGGAAACTTATCCCTTTTTTACCCACAGACCGGCGCGGCGACGACGCGCATCCCATATGGGGATGAACGCTCACGATGCTAGGTCTTGTGGGTACCCCCGGTAGCCCGACTACTAGATACTGAATCAGGCGAGACTCGCACGCAAGAGGGTGAATGAAGATTTAATGGCGCGGACGCGGCTCGAGGCCGGGTGTCCTACCTTGCTGCAACGCCGCGACGCGTGGAGAAAGCTGGACTGGCGGCCCTCGCAAGCCGGAAAATGAATCTGCGAAAAAAATTTTGCGGGCAAAAAGGATACGTCGCCCTTGCGATTCATTCGAATCCTGGCGCGCAATTTTTGAATCTTGCGGCCCCGCAGCTGTCCAAAAGGCGGGCCCCGCCGAAGCAGAGCCCGCAACCGTTCGATTCAAAATGGCGACCCCGGCACGGGACACCGTTCCCGCAGACGAACACCGCCCCGTGCCGAGACGGTAATCGCATCGTCGTTAGGAGACGGGGGGACCGCCGACCGTCAGCGCGAGGACGCTGCGCTCCGCCGGGGACGACGCGAGCCGACGACTTTCTTCGCGCGCCAATTGGCGCGAGAGCCGCTCGGCTTGCTTCTCGTTATTGGCGAAAATGATGTTCGCCTGAATGACCTGGCCGTTCGCACTGCCTCGCGGCAATGGTGAAAGGCTGCTAAGTCGCGAGACTGCGCGTCGGCTCGCTCGGTCCACCTGGGAGGAGCCGGACTTGCGATAGATCGTCACGTTTTCCGGGCGTCCGTCGACACCGGCGGTGAAGCGCACACTCGCAGCACCGCTTGGAGCCGATTGGGGTGAAACGCGTATCTGTCGGAGGTGCCGGTCCAGATCTTTCTGCACATTATCCACGAACTCGCTGGGCGAGGTAGGAGACACGACGATCTCCTGCGACGCCAACGGCGTGGCGAGCAGCGATGCCGTGACGGCAACGGACATGGCGAAAATGGAAAGCTTATTCATGGGATCATCCTTTACGTATAGAGGATGATCGGCCGAAGAGAGTATCACACGAAGTGCGACAAACCTTGTTCTAAAGCGATAGCGGTCTTTGGTCGATCAGCGTCGAGGCTTCTGCGGACGCTCGCGACTTCTTCGTGAATACATGAATCGCTACTAATGTCAAAATCGGGTCACTTTGACATGTCGAGTCTATACAAAGTTGTAACTTTATAACGAGCCAAAGCACTATCTGCGCTTTGGTTAATAATTTTGAACCCGCAACAGCATCCAAAGTAACCGGCTCGGATGGCGTCTTGTGAGCGACTCGCTAAGCGGTGGCACGGGCGTGGGACGCAATGGCCTCCGCCACCTCGTCGACCAATTCCAGCGGCAGGTCGTGACCCCATCCCGGAATGGTCTTAAGCTTTGCGCCGGGGATCGCTGCGGCGGTATCGCGCCCGCCCTCGACCGGGACGAGTGGATCGTCCTCGCCATGCATGACGAGGGTGGGGACGGAGATATCCTTGAGCATCTCGCGGCGGTCGCCATCTGCGACGATCGCCGAGAGATGGCGGGTCGGCCCTTCGGGATAGATGCTGCGCTGTACGCTCGCCCGCGCACGGTCCCGCAGGCGCTCTTCGTCGGATGGGTATCCGGGCGAACCGATGGTGCGGGCGAGCATCACCCCGTGATCCACCAGCGCCTCTTCCTCCATGCTCTTGGGCCGCGCCACGAGCGCTTTCAAAGCTTCGGGCCTGGCGGCAGGCAGCTTGGGATTGCCGGTGGTCGAGAAGATCGAAGTAAGCGACTTGCAGCGCTGCGAATAGCGCGCGGCGACATGCTGCGCGATCATCCCACCCATGCTGGCGCCCACGATATGCGCGCGGTCGATCTCCAGCGCATCGAGCAGGCCGACCCCGTCGTCCGCCATATCTGCCAGCGTATAGGGCACCTTGGGGGTGAAGCCGAGCTTGGTCAGCAGCGTCATCTTGAGGATGCCGGGCGCCTTCACCCCGTCGAACTTTTCACTCAGCCCGATGTCGCGATTGTCGTACCGGATGACGCGGAAGCCATGCCCGGCCAGCGCTTCGACCAGCTCGTCGGGCCACAGCGTCAGCTGCGCGCCGAACCCCATGATCAGCAGCATCGGATCGGCGGCCGAATCCCCATGCTCCTCGTAATGGATTTCGATCCCGTTCGCCTGTGCCTTGGGCATGCCTCGTTCCCCTGAATTCAAATGCTTTCGAGCCCTTTTCAGCCGAAACATCCCGCCAAGTCCATTGCGAATGTCGTAGGTATACAAGCGTTATCCAGCCGGGTGCGTCACTTCGCGACTGTGAGCCTCGATCCAGGACCTTACGATCAATGGACCGCAGGAAAGAAGACCGCAGCCCGACGCGCGAGACCATTCGTGCAACCATCGCCGGCGTCGAGACCCTTTGCACGATGCGCAATCTCTCGCAGTCCGGCTGCATGATCGAGGGCGACGCCTTGCCCGGCAACGTCGGCGCGCCGGTGACCATCCAACTGACGGCCGACCTTGTCGTCTCCGGCGAAGTGGCATGGCAATTGGGCCAAAGCATGGGGATTTTCTTCCTCCAGCCAATCCCGCTGCCGGTGGTGCGCAGCTTTGCGCTCGACGACTGGCCGCTGCGTTCGGACTGGAACGTACCCAGCCCGTCGACATCGCAATAGCGCTTCCCCCAATCGCACTAGGACGGATCGACTAGGCCCGCTGGCGTATTTTCGCCGGCCCCCGTCTCGCTAGCCTCGCTCCCTGGAACTGACATCGGGGAGAATCGCCATGGCCGAAGAAAAGCAGCTGGATTGCCCCAGCGCGCCGCACCAGCATCCCGAAGCGCGTCTGCTGGGCGTCGTGCTCGAAGAGGAAGGCGCACCCCGCGTCTCCTATGTCGAGAAGGGCGTCGATCTGCCGGAAGATTTCGACGCCGAACAGCTCGGCGTCGATCCCGGCCATGCGCTCCGCTTCGCCGCACCCTGCGCCAACAAGGGCTGTGGGCAATGGAAAGAGGGCGGCTGCGGATTGGGGCGCGAAATCATCAAGCGCCTGCAACCGGTCGTCGATGTCGCGCCCGCCTGCACCCTGCGCGCAACGTGCCGCTGGTTTGCCGAGAACGGCACCGCGAGCTGCCTGCGGTGCCCCCAGATCGTGACCCGTCGCAAGAAAAGCGACGCAGTCTCGCCGCATGTCCACGCAACACCCTCTCCTGTCGGCCCCCCGGACCGCAGGGAACGGGTCACCGCTTGAAGTCCGGGTCGTAGAAAGGAAACCGAAGATGACGAAGAAAGCAGGGCGCCTCGACAGCGCCGATCTGACAGCAGCCCTCGGCCAGGCCGGCGATCTTGCAAAAGCGCGCATCGTCCAGCTGGACGCCACGACGCTGGACGCGGTTGCAGGCGGCGTCGAACCTGTCTCCAGCTCCACCGGCGGTTCCATCTTTCCGGGCATGGGCGACATCGGCGATGTCGTTACCGACGGCATGGCACCGACCGATCCCGACCCTTGGCTCGACTTCCTCAACGGCGGCGACTCTTCGGAGTTCTAACAAAACCGTGAGCGTATGGGGATCGCGGCCTCCCTTGGCTGCGATCCCCACCTTTTTCGCGACTCCCTCCGCGGCGAGGCGAATGAGGCGGTTGCAAGCGCACTCAGGCATACGCCCCCGCCGCAGGTCCGGACGGCTGGTGCGGTTTCAACCGATCTCCGGGCCAGCAATGGAAGGAGAACCATCATGAAAAGCAAGGCAGCACGGCTCGGCCAGGCAGAACTCGCTTCGATCATCGCCAATGCCGCGGATGCGGCCAAGGCGCGGATCGAACAACTCGACCCGACTTCGCTCGACGACGTCTCGGGCGGCACCGATCCGCTCGGCGACAGCGGCGACGACTGGACGACGGACGGGGCGATCATGCCCTATCCCGATCCCTTCGAGGATCTGATCGGCTCGCGCGGTTCGCTCTAGAACCAAGCTTGCGCATAGGCCATGGCCGCACCCCGCAGCAGAGGGCGCGGCCATGGCTTTTAGTGTCGGGCCGGACTGCGATCAGCCACCGAGCATGATGACATCGGCGCCGTCACCCGCAGCCAGGCGCGCTCTTTCGAGATCGGCCAATTCGGCCTTAAGCGCGGTGCCTTCGTTCGGATCACGAGCGAAGACGAGGTTGGCCTGATAGGTCGCGTCCAGTGCCCCGGTTACCGGAGCCCGGTCGAACCCGCGCAGATTGCGCACGGCCATCTTCGCCACGCGGGCAGCGCGCCGCGACCCTGAATGGTGAAGGGTCTGAAGGTTTGTCGGCTTGCCCGCTTCATCGAGCGTGAAACGGATCTGCACGATAGCGCTCAGCACGGCCTGATTGCGGTATCCGTCCGAACGGATCATCTGGCGGTCGAGCTGGGCGTTCATGTCCGCTTTCCATTCGGTCATGGCGGCGGGCGAGGTCACGACGATGCCGTCGTCCTGCCCGGCAGTAACCGGGGTGGCGAGCATGGCAGCCGAAGCGGCTGCGGCGAAAGTCAGGTGTACAAGAGTCTTCATCGGATCATCCTCCTTGGGGGGAACCAGGATGACCGGCCATTTGGGACCAGAAGCCGAGCACAGTCCCGTAACGCTCGTGCATGGGCTTTGATGGTCGATCGGGGCAGCCGCCCAATGCGACTGCCTCGGTCAGACAAACAGCAATTCAGTCGAAGGAATGCCACCGAGCATCGTCAAAGCGTAAACTACGATCTTTCAACTACACGCGTAGTCGACGAGCTGCGATCGTCAGGGCACAAGCACCGTATCACGTGCGACGGACGACGTTTCGGGGTAGTCGAGGATGAAATGCAGGCCTCGGCTCTCATGTCGCCGCAGCGCGCTTTTTACGATCAAGGCCGCGCATTCGAGCAGGTTGCGCAGTTCGATCAGATCGGTCGTGACGCGGAAGCTGCCGTAATAATCCTCGACCTCCTGACGCAGCATCTCGATCCGGTTGGCGGCGCGCTCCAGCCGCTTGGTGGTGCGTACGATGCCGACGTAGTTCCACATGAAGCGGCGGATCTCGGTCCAGTTCTGCTTGATGACCACTTCCTCGTCGGAATCGGTCACGCGGCTTTCGTCCCAAGGCAGGATTTCCGGCGGATCGTCGAGCTTGTCCCAGCATTCGAGGATATCCTTGGCCGCCGCCTCGCCGAACACGAAGCATTCGAGCAACGAGTTGGAGGCGAGGCGATTGGCGCCGTGGAGGCCGCTCTCGGTGCATTCGCCCGCCGCCCACAGGCCGGGCAGGTCGGTCTTGGCATCTAGGCCGATCTTTACTCCGCCGCAGGTGTAGTGCTGTGCCGGCACCACCGGGATAGGCCCCTTGGTCATGTCGATTCCGAGGCCGAGCAGCTTTTCGTGGATCGTCGGGAAATGTTCCTTCACGAACTCGGGCGGCTGGTGGCTGATGTCGAGATGGACATAGTCGAGGCCGTGGCGCTTGATCTGGTCGTCGTTGGCGCGGGCGACGATATCGCGGGGTGCGAGTTCCATGCGCTCGGCATCGTATTTTTCCATGTAGCGCTCGCCCGTGTCCGGGTTGACCAGCCGCCCGCCCTCGCCGCGCACCGCCTCGGTGATCAAAAAATTCTTGACCTCGAGGTTGTAGAGGCAGGTCGGGTGGAACTGCATCATTTCCATGTTGGAAACGCGCGCCCCTGCCCGCCAGGCCATGGCAATGCCGTCGCCCGTCGCGCCGCGCGGCGCCGTGCTGAACAGGTAGACGCGGCCCGCCCCGCCAGCCGCCAGCACGGTGGCCCGCGCAACATGGGCGACGACCTCGCCGCTTGCCTCGTCCAGCGCATAGGCACCCCAGACGCGGCCGGACCCCGAATACTCTACCTGGTTGCGCCCGGTGATCAGGTCGATGCAGCTCTGCCCCGGCAACAGGGTGATGTTCGGATTTTCCTCCGCTGCCTTCAGCAAGGCCGCCTGAACCGCCCAGCCGGTGGCGTCGTCGACATGGACGATTCGGCGGTGCGAATGGCCGCCCTCGCGGGTGAGGTGGAGATCGCCGCCCTCGTCCATCGCCTCGCGATTGAACGGCACGCCCAGCTCGCACAGCCGGTCGATGGCGGCCGGTGCCCGTTCGATGACGAATTCGACCGTTTCGAGATCGTTGAGCCCCGCGCCCGCCACCATCGTGTCGCGGATGTGATCCTCGAACGTGTCGCCTGCATCGAGCACCGCCGCAATCCCGCCCTGCGCCCAGGCAGTCGAGCCGCTCTCGAGCGTGCCCTTGGCGAGGACCATCACTTTCTTGTGCTCCGCCAGCGCCAGCGCAGCTGTCAGGCCGGCCGCGCCCGATCCGATGATGAGGACGTCGTGGGGTTTTGTCATGCGCGCGTCATGCCCAAGGCTTCGCCACGCGGCAAGCGAGGAACGCCTCGGCGCAGGAGGGCTGAACTGGGCGGGCGCTATGGTTAAGGCGCGACTCGACAGGGGAAAGACAAAAAAGTGGACTGGAGGGTCACGCACATATGAAACTGGGTCAAATCGCTTGCGCGTTCGGAAAGCACTCTGTCGATCGCGAGGGCATCAAGCGCGCCGGAGGCCAGCAGTTCGGCCGCTGCCGCTGCTGCAAGACACCGATGGAAGAAGTCGAACCGCATCACTGGGCCGCCATGCGCGTCAAGGATGCGGGCCTGGGTCGCCAGGCGATCTACTGAGCCGACATTCGGATTGAATCAGCCGGAGCCGGTCAGCTGGACGAAGACGTCCTCCAGATCGGCTTCGCGCGTCGTCACATCCTCGATCGCATAGCCGTGCGACTGCACGATCGATAGCACCTGCCCCGCGCTCGCCTTGTCGCGATCGTAGGTGATTTCCAGCTTGCGGGGCTGGACGACTTCGGCGCGCACGAAGGCCTCTTCCATGATCGGTCCGCCGAGGTCCTTGTCGACCGTGACGGCGACCACTTTCTCGCGCGCCATGCCGACCAGTTCGCGGGTCGGCTTCTCTGCGATCAGCTCGCCATGGTTGATGATGGCGATACGGTCGCAGAGCTGCTCGGCTTCCTCGAGATAGTGCGTGGTCAGCACCACCGTTACGCCTTCGGCATTGAGTTCATTCACCAGCTCCCACAGCTGGCGGCGCAGCTCGACATCCACGCCGGCAGTCGGCTCGTCGAGTACGAGAATCGGTGGCGAGTGGACCATGGCCTTGGCGATCAGCAGGCGGCGCTTCATCCCGCCCGACAGAGTCCGCGCATAGGCATCACGCTTGTCCCAGAGGTGCACCGCGCGCAGCAGTTCCTCGCTGCGGCGTTCGCTTTTCGGAATGCCGTAAAAACCGCCCTGGTTCTCCAGCACTTCGAAGGGCGTGAAGAAGGGATCGAAGACGATCTCCTGCGGGACGATTCCGATGCTGCGCTTCGCATTGCGCGGGTTCTCACCGATGTCGAAACCCCAGATTTCCGCGCTGCCCTCGGTCTTGGTGACGAGGCCTGCGAGGATATTGATCAGCGTCGACTTGCCCGCCCCGTTCGGCCCCAGAAGTCCGAAGATGCCGCCCTGCGGCACATCGAAGCTCACGCCCTTCAGGGCGAGCTTCGGTGGCTCGCCCGGCCCCGGCGAGGCATATTCCTTGACGAGATTGTCGATGCGGATTGCGGGCGGTGTGCTCATGCGGGTCACCTAGGCTCTTGAGCGGTTCGGTCAAACCCATTATCGGCCCAGACCCATGAGCCTGCCTCCTCCCGAAGTGTCCAAGGTCACCACGCGGCGCGTGTGGTGCGACGGTGCAACCGACATTCGCAGCGGCGAGCGGTACAAGCCGATCGCGCTCGGCCATCCGAAAGTGTGGCTGGAGATCGACGAGCACGGCTATGTCGATTGCGGCTATTGCGACCGGCGCTTCGTCCTCGAAGGCGGCCCGGCCGACGGGGTGGACCAATCGACGCTGATGGACATTTCCGAGGGTGCCGATCCGGGGCATCGCTGACGCCACTGCGAGGCCCCTCGCGCAAACGGGCGCGAATGCCTACATGGGGTGAATGACCGACCCCAACGATCCGCACGCCCTGCTCTACAACCAGATCGATCCGCAGGATGCGCAGGCCCTGACCGCGCGCCTGCTGAAGCCTTGCGACGATGGTGAGCTCTACCTGCAGTTCATGGCGTCGGAGACCTTCGCTTTCGACGACGGCAGGCTGAAGACGGCCGATTATTCGCGCGATTCGGGCTTCGGCCTGCGCGGTGTTTCGGGCGAAACGACCGGCTTTGCGCATGCCAACGAAATCAGCGCCGCGGCGATCTCGCGCGCAGGCGAGACGCTGCAATTGCTCGACGCGACCAAAGCGCCCCATGCCGCTCCGCCCGAGCGCACCAATCGCCATCTCTATACCGATGCCAGCCCGCTCGACCTCGTGCCGTTTGCGGAAAAGGTCGCGCTGCTGGAAAAGATCGACGCGGTCGCCCGCGCCAAGGACCCGCGCGTGGCGCAGGTCAGCGTGGGCATGTCGGCGAGCTGGAGCGCCATCGACATCATCCGCGCCGACGGCTTCACCGCGCGCGACATCCGTCCGCTGGTGCGCCTCAACGTATCGGTCGTCACCGAGCAGAACGGACGGCGCGAAACCGGCAACTTCGGCTTCGGCGGCCGCTATCTCTACGACCGGCTGTTCGACGAAGGCCAGTGGATACGCGCGGTGGACGAGGCGGTGCGCCAGGCGCTGGTCAATCTCGACAGCGTCGAGGCACCCGCGGGCGAGACGACCGTGCTGCTTGGGCCGGGCTGGCCCGGCATCCTGCTGCACGAAGCGGTCGGCCACGGGCTGGAGGGCGACTTCAACCGCAAGGGCACCAGCGCTTTTTCCGGCCGTATCGGCGAGCGTGTCGCCGCGCCGGGCGTCACCGTGATCGACGACGGCAGCATTGCGGAACGGCGGGGCTCGCTCAGCATCGACGACGAAGGCACGCCGACGCGCGAGACCGTGCTGATCGAAGACGGGATACTCAAGGGATACATGCAGGACCGACTCAACGCGCGGCTGATGGGCGTGGAGCCGACCGGCAACGGCCGCCGCGAAAGTTACCAGCACGCCCCGATGCCGCGCATGACCAACACCTTCATGCAGAGCGGTGAGGACGATCCCGCCGAGCTGCTGAGCCGGGTCGACGACGGCATCTATGCCACCAGCTTCGGCGGCGGCCAAGTCGATATCGTCTCCGGCAAATTCGTCTTCGCCTGTACCGAGGCCTACAAGGTCGAGAAAGGCAAGATCGTCGCCCCGATCAAGGGCGCGACGCTGATCGGCGACGGGCCGAGCGTGCTGACCCGCGTGACCGGCATCGGCGACGACATGACACTGGACGAAGGCATCGGCATGTGCGGCAAGGGCGGCCAGGGCGTACCCGCCGGCGTGGGCCAACCGACGCTGCTTATCGACGGCCTCACCGTGGGCGGAACGGCGTAGGGTCCGCACATTGGCCAGAACTCATCGCCCGTTCAGGCGTTGACCGGTATATATCGCGCCTCTGAAGGAGACCCGCCATGTTGAAGCCCATCCTTGCAGCCACCGCCGCCCTCACCATGCTGGCCGCGCCCGCAACCGCTCAGGACTATGCCAACCGCGAACTGACCAAGGGCGAGGCAAAGCTCGCCAAGATGCTGGATGGCCGCGTCGCCGGTGAGCCGGAACGCTGCATCCGCACCATCGGCAGCCGCAATCTGACGCAGATCGACGACACGGCGCTGGTCTACAAGCAGGGCCGCACGATCTGGGTGAACTACACGCGCACGCCGGGATCGATCGATTCGGACGACATCATGGTCATCCGGAAGTTCGACGGCTCCAGCCTGTGCCGCACCGACCAGATCACGACGGTAGAGCGCTTCGGCGGGTTCCTGTCGGGCGTGATTTTCCTCGACGATTTCATCCCCTACCGCCTGCCGGAAGACGCCGAGGGCTAGGCTTCAGCTAGTAGCCGCATAGTAGAGGCACAGGTCCGAGACCGGGCAGCTCCCGCATTTCGGCGCACGGGCGGTGCACACGCGCTTGCCGAACTGGATCAGCCAGAAGTGCCCGTCATGCAGCGCCCATTGGGGTGAGCGGTCCTCCAGCTGGGCTGCGGTCTTGTCCGCAGTTTTCGCGTCGGTGAGGCCGATCCGGTTGCACACGCGGTGCACATGGGTGTCGACCGCGATCACGTCTTTCCCGAAGGTAAAGCTAAGCACGATATCGGCGCATTTGCGACCGATCCCTGGCAGGGCCATAAGCCCTTCGCGTGTATCGGGCACGCGTCCGTCATGCTGCTCCAGCAGGGCGCTGCAAAACGCGCGAATATTGCGCGCCTTCATGTTGTAGAGACCGCAGGGCCGGATCGCCTCGGCGATGTCACGCTCGTCCAGCGCGAGCATCTCTTCCGGCGTCTGAGCCAAGACAAATAACTCCCGCGCCGCCTTCGCCGTATTGCGGTCGAGCGATTGCGCGGAGAGCATGCAGGACACGCAGGAGCGGAAGGCATCGGGCTGGCCTTTGGGGCCTTTTGCGCCCGGCGTGCGGCCGGGCATGGCCTCGCGCAGCCGTTCGTAGACTATCTCGACGTCGGACTGATTGAGGGTCTGGCTCACGGCGCAGTTCTTGTTGGACGAAGGGCGATGGCCGCGAAGCCGAGCAGCAGACCGATTACCGCAGTGACCGGCAGCAGGATCGCCGGGTCGGGCAGCTCCGCGCCGCTCAGCGACACGAAGACGCGCGTGAGTGCCACCAGTCCCAGCATGCAGGCGATCCCTACCACGAACAGCCCCACTGCATTCGCGAGCGGGCCATTCGCCGCGCCGCGCTGCAAGTCTGGATCGTTCATTGCTGCCAGCAGGAACAGCGCGACCAACGGCAGCAGCGCACCATTGAACGCCTGGGCCGCGAGAATGGCCGGTCCGGGCCTTAGATCGGCCAGCCCGAAGCCCGCACCGATAACGATTACCGCTGCCCACACGCCGCGGAAGCGCCAACCCTGCGCCGCCCAGCGCGGATCGTCGATACTCCCGAACAAACCGCGCGCTGTCAGCGCAGCGGCGAGCGGTGCAGTGACTGCAGAGGACAAACCGGCGGCGAGCAGCCCCAGCGCGAGCCCGGTGCGCGCCCATTCGCCCAGTTGCCCGGCCAACGTATCGGCCAGCGCTTCGAAGGAGAATTCGCCGTCGAGCGCCGTCCCGACCACGAGGATCGCTGCCGTAATCAGCACGCCCAACCCGACGGCAATGGCGAGGCCGAGCCGCATCTGCCCGACGGTCTGCCCACGCGCCAGCGCCGAGCCGAGAAAGAGATTGTAAGGCACCACCGTCGTCCCGACGAGGGCGAGGATGGTGAGCAGCGCAGCCTCTTGGCCAAGAAGCGAGAGGTCGGGCACTATCCCGCTAGCGACAGAAGACACGGTCGGCGCAAGGCTCGCAGCAACCAGCAGGAAGCCCGCTCCCATCAGCGCCACGAACACCGCCATCGCCTGCGCGATCCGTTGCGGCGAGCCCAGCAGGAGCAGCGCAAACGCCGCAATGGCGAGCGCCAGCGTCAGCACGCCGCGGGGCAAGTCGATGGCGAGCATCGCGCCCGCCACCCCGCCGAGGATATTGCCCGCCTCATACGCCGCACAGCCGAGCAGCACTGCACCCGCCACCAATGCTAGGACGAGGAAGCGGGCAGCGCCGCGCGGATAGCGGCGTCGCAGCACCGCCGCGAGGTCGCCCCCGGTCGCGATCGCCAGCCGTCCCGAGAATTCCTGCAGTGTGAATGTCGCCACGCCCGAAAAGACGATCGCCCACAGCACCGCCATGCCGGGGCCCGCCCCCGCACTCGCCGCAGCCGTGACCGTACCCGGTCCGATGAAGGCCGCAGCGATCGCGGACCACAGGAGGATCGATCCGAGCCTTGTCATGGCTGCCGCTTGTGCCGCGTGGGTGCGGCCTGCGCAATGGTCGCGCTCACGCGCCTATCCGCGCCCGCCCGGTCTCGCATAGGGCCTGCGCAGGGCAAGTCGCACAATCGGGGGAGGACGGGCGGCACCAGGTCTGGCCGAGCTTTTTCATCAGCAGGTGATGCTCGTCGAAATCGGCGGCCGACCATTCCTCCGGCATGACCGGCATGATCGCCGCAAAGGCGCGGTCGGTGCTCGCCTTGGGCGGAACCAACCCCATGCGTTGCAGGATGCGGGTGTGATGGCTGTCGAGGACGATCGCGCGCCGGTCCAGCGTGCTGGCATTCATCACGCCTGCCGCGATCTTGCGGCCGATACCGGGAAGCTGTTCGAGCCAGCGCATCGCGGCCTCGGTCTCCATATCGGCGAGGTGCGCGAGATCGACCGCGCCGCTCCGCTCGATCAGCGCCGAGAGGCTGGCCTTGAGCCGCTCGGCGGCAATGTTGGGATAGGTCTGCGTGGCGAGTTCGGCCTGTAGTTCGTCCAGCGGCGCGGCGGCCACAGCTTCCCAGCTACCCCACAGCTTCAGCATTCGATCGGTAGCTTCATTGGACACCTCCGACTTCGTCCGCGCGCCTATCACCCCTTGGACCAGCACCCATTCCGGCTCGCGCCATTCGGCCGCCGCCCGCTCGATCCGCCCGAAGCGCTGGACCAGCAGTGCCTGAAGGCGGCGCAGCGCTTCGGTGCGCGGATCTGGGCCGAGGGGAAGTTGGCCGTTCAACCGGGACTGCTACCCTTACTGGCGCAATTGTCCGCGAATCGCGCCCTTGGGATATTCCGCCGTGTGGACATTGACGTAATAGTTCGACAGGCCTTCGTCGAAAGCGCGTTGGACCCAAGACGTGTCACTGCTGCAGCCGCGCCAGCCGCCCTCGGTGGCCTGCTTGAGCGGCAGGACGACCGGCCCGTCGACGCCTGCGGCACCGCGGTGGATGTGGGCGCCGGTGATGGGACCCAGCCCGCTAAGATCGTTGAGATCCCAGCAAACCCGCGTCAACTCGTCGGCGAAGCTGATTTCCGCCGTACCCGATCCGTCCGGGTCGCCGGCGTGCACCTCGTTTACTCCGCGCAACTCTGCTTCGTAGGTCGACGAGATCGCCTCGGTATAGGTCTGCTGAACCGTTTCGCAGCCGCCCAGAACGAGCGCGGAAATGGCAGCAAGGGTTGCGGCGATGGACTTCATATCTGATCTCCCGGCAGAGGTGCATCTAAGCAACGGGGATATCTTCGTGACGTTCCTTATGCAGCCCTCTCGGATCGGCTCACTCCCACTCGATCGTGCCGGGCGGTTTGCTGGTGTAGTCGTACACGACGCGGTTGATGCCCTGTACTTCGTTGACGATGCGCGTTGCGACCCCGGTGAGGAAGCTTGCGTCGAAGGGATAGACATCGGCGGTCATGCCATCGGTGCTCGTCACCGCGCGCAGGCCGCAGACGCTGTCGTAGGTGCGGTGATCGCCCATCACGCCGACGGTCTTGACCGGCAGCAGCACGGCGAAGGCCTGCCAGATCGCATCGTAGAGCCCCGCCTTGCGGATCTCGTCGAGATAGATCGCATCGGCCTTGCGCAGGATATCGCAGCGCTCCTTCGTGACCTCGCCCGGGATGCGGATGGCGAGGCCGGGGCCGGGGAAGGGATGGCGGCCGACGAACATGTCGGGCAGGCCCAGCTCGCGGCCGAGTTCACGGACCTCGTCCTTGAACAGCTCGCGCAGCGGCTCGACCAACTGCATGTTCATGCGTTCGGGCAGGCCGCCGACGTTGTGATGGCTCTTGATCGTGACGCTCGGCCCGCCGGTGAAGCTGACGCTTTCGATCACGTCGGGATAGAGCGTGCCCTGCGCAAGGAAATCCGCGCCGCCGACCTTCTTCGCCTCGGCCTCGAACACGTCGATGAAGGTCTTGCCGATGAACTTGCGCTTGGCCTCCGGATCTGTCGTCCCAGACAGGCCCTCCATGAACATATCCTCGGCATCGACCACCACCAGCGGGATGTTGTAATGGTCGCGGAACATGGTTTCGACCTGCTCACGCTCGTTGAGGCGTAGCAGGCCGTGGTCTACGAAGACGCAGGTCAGCTGCTCGCCGATCGCCTCGTGGATGAGGATCGCGGCGACCGAGCTGTCGACACCGCCCGAAAGGCCGCAGATGACCTTGCCGTCACCGACCTGCTCGCGGATTTCGCGCACCTTTGTTTCGCGATAGGCGGCCATCGTCCAGTCTCCGGCGAGGCCGCAGACATGGCGAACGAAATTGGCAATCAGCTTGCCGCCATCCGGCGTGTGGACGACTTCGGGGTGGAACTGCGTGCCGTAGAACTTGCGTTTTTCATCGGCGATCACCGCGAAGGGCGCGCCGTCGGAAATCGCGACGATTTCGAAACCGGGCGCAAATTTAGTGACCTTGTCGCCGTGGCTCATCCACACCTGATGGCGCTCGCCTTCCTTCCAGAGGCCGTCGAACAGCGCGCACTGTTTGGTGACGGTCAGGAAAGCGCGGCCGAATTCACCGCCTTCACCGGTTTCGTGACCGGGCCGCACCTCGCCGCCGAGCTGGTGGCTCATCACCTGCTGGCCGTAACATATGCCCAGGATCGGGATGCCTGCCTCGAACAACAGTTCCGGCGCGCGCGGGCTGCCTTCGTCGGGCACACCGGCGGGCGAACCCGACAGGATAATACCCTTCGGCTTGAGGCGGTGGAATGCTTCTTCCGCCTGGGTAAAAGGCGCGATTTCGGAATAGACCCCTGCCTCGCGCACGCGCCGTGCGATCAGCTGGGTAACCTGGCTGCCGAAGTCGACGATGAGGATGGAATCGGGAAGGTGCGCGTCGTCCATGTGCGGCGGTTAGAGGCCGTGTTTCAGCAAGTCCAGTGAGGCGGACGTTCGCACTTGCGGAAAACGCAACGATTATCGCCGTTTTCTCACTTTCGTTCGCACGACTGAAATATTATTACAGTCTTGTATTCGGATGAGGCGGTCCTCCTAGACGCCGATCCGGAGCAGGAACAGCCGGGCCCGCGCTCCCCTATGCGCCCGCCCGGACTGGCCTTCCTTGTCGACACGGCCTGGCGAACTCCGCCCGCCGCTACGGCAAGGCGATATGGCAGCGAGTAGAGACGCGGCCGCCGACACAACCTCTCCCCTCCCCTCCCCCCGTGTCCGCGCCGCGTCTCGAAGCGCCTCTTGCGCAAAGTGCAGCCACCCTTGCCGACTTCGCAATTGCAGCATGCCGCGCTGCGCTGCACAATCGCGGCATAACACAACCAGGGTGCTCACAATAAAGGCGACACACCTCTCACCGAATATGGAGATAGTTATGCGTCGCATGATCCTTACCGCCGCAGCCGCGGCCATCAGCCTTACCTCGCCGGCCCTCGCCGCTTCGCAGAACGCCGAAGTCGCGGTCGATTACAACGATCTCGACCTGTCGCAGGCGGCCCATGTCGAGGTTCTCGAAGAACGCGTCCGCCAGGCCGCTCGCGAAGTCTGCAATGTCGCGACTGCATCGGACCGCGCTTGCGTGCGCAAGACGGTCAAGGCCGCCATGGCCGAAGTGGAGCAGCGCACTCCGGCGGTTCTCGCCAGCCGGTAATCGCAAGCCATTGTGACTACAACGGGCGGGGCCGATGGCTCCGCCCGTTTCGTTTCAGGCCGGCAGTCCGCGTCGCTCGGCTTCCGCGCGCAGGTCGGTCTTGAGCAGCTTGCCGATATGACTGCGTGGCATGTCGTCGATCGTGTGGAGTTGCGCCAGCCGCTGGGTCTTGCCGAGCCGCGCGTTCACCGCCTGCATGATCGCATCGCAATCGCGCGCACCGTCGCTCAGGGTGACAAAGCCGACCGGCGTTTCACCCCACCGCTCGCTCGGCACGCCGATCACCGCAGCCTCGACCACGTCCGGCTCCTTCGCCAGCTCGTCTTCGAGGTCGACCGGGAAGATGTTGAAGCCGCCCGAGATGATCATGTCCTTCGCACGGCCGACCAGTTCGACGAAGCCTTCGGCATCGACGCGCCCGATGTCGCCCATCCGCTGCCACACTTCGCCGCTTACCGGATCGGTCCAGTAACCTTCGCGCGTCTTGTCGGGCTGGTTCTTGTAGCCACTCATCATCGTCTGGCTGCGACCGATGAGATTGCCGGGCGTGCCGGGCGGCACGGGCCGGTCCTCGTCGTCGAGCACCTTCAGCTCGCTGCCCGGAGCGGGGCGGCCGACGGTATGCAGCTTGTCGGGAAACTTGTGCGCCTCCAGCAGGCAGACGACGCCGCCCTCGGTCATCGAATAGATCTCGATCAGCGCGCCCGGCATGCGCTCCAGCACCTCGCGCTTCAGCTCGGCGGGAAAGGGCGCGGAGGTGCAGTATTTAAGCTGCAAGGCGGACAGGTCGAACTCGTCGAAGCGCGGCTCGCGCATCAGCCGCTGGTACTGGACGGGGACCAGCATGGTCACCGTGGTCGCATCGGCCTGCGCGCTTTCGAGCCAGCGGATGACGTCGAACTTGCGCATCACCCGCACCGTGCCCCCGGCCAGCAATGGCGGCAGGAAGGCGACCATTGTGGTGTTGGAATAGAGCGGCGTCGAGGCGAGCGTGCGCACGGGCAGCCCGTTTTCGATCCAACTGGCCGCGGTGGCCGCGAATTGGCGCCAGCGCATCTGGTGCGAATGGACGATGCCTTTGGGCACGCCGGTCGTGCCGGAGGAATAGATGATGTTGAACGGGTCGCCCGGCTGCGGGACGAACTGAGGCGCGGTGACGCCTTCCTCCGCCATCCAGCCGTCCAGTTCCTCGTCCAGCACGATCCGCGTCATGCCGGGGAAGCAGTCCTCTCCCAGCTCGGTCAGCTTGGCGCGGTCGATGAAGATGTGTTTCGCGCCCGAATCGCGCGCCATGCCGGCAAGCTGATCGGGGCTGGCGCTGGTGGTCAGCGGTGCCGCCACGCCGCCCGCACGCACGGCGGCGAGAAATACCAGCGCATAGGGAATCGACGAATAGCCGAGGATGGCGACCGACTGGCCGCGCTCCAGCCCGTCCTCGACCAGCCGCGCGGCAATCCGCTCGACCCGGCCGCCGAGCTGCGCCCAGCTAAGTTCCCCCTCGTCGTCGCGCATGGCGATGGCGTCACCCAGGCGGGTGGCATTGTCGGCAATCAGTTGCGGAAAGCTGCCGAAAGGTTCGGCAAGGCTGGCGGCGATATCGGTCTCTCCCATGCCGCCTGTGTGACTCAAGCGATTGCGCGTGTCTAGCCGCCTAGACTGTGCAGCAGCAGCGCGAGCACCAGCCCGATGGCGGTCGCGAAACCCGCCCAATGCGGCGCTTGTTTATGCGCCTGAGGCAGCACTTCGGTCGTCAGGCTGGCAGCTACCGCCCCCCCAGCGAGGCAACTGATGAAAGCAAGCAGGTCGTCGGTCAGCCTCTCGAGGAACAGATAGCCAAGCAGGGCGCAGGCGGACAGCACGGCAGCCGTCAGTGCCCAGATGCCGAGAATCTTCGCCTTCGAAAACCCTTGATCGTCGCGCATCGCGCGCGCGCCGCTGGCAGCTTCGGGCAGGTTGGAGAGCATGATCGATCCCGCCAGCGCGGCGACCTCTGGCGCGCCCGCACCGATCAGCGCGACACCCAGCGCAAGGTTTTCCGGAATGCCGTCCAGCGTGATCGCGGCCAGCATCCCGCCGCCGCTTTCGGAGCCCCATTTCTCGTCAATCAGGTAATCGACGGTAGCGAAGATGCCGGCACCTGCCAGCACGCCGAGGACCGCCGTCGTCATCGAACTTTGCTCGATTGCGGGCTGCACCAATTCGAGCACGAGGGACAACAGCAGGGATCCACCGGCAATCGCCACCACGACACCCTCGACCCGCCCGCGGAATTTGCCGTAAAGCGCCCAGAGCG
The DNA here is from genome assembly GCF_030717945.1 of Qipengyuania profundimaris. Classification (NCBI taxonomy): domain Bacteria; kingdom Pseudomonadati; phylum Pseudomonadota; class Alphaproteobacteria; order Sphingomonadales; family Erythrobacteraceae; genus Qipengyuania; species Qipengyuania profundimaris. The sequence goes on along the minus strand of NZ_JAVAIM010000001.1, from coordinate 500,964 downwards.
CGCCGACGATGAGCGCGCCCGACACCACGGCGATCACGAGCAGGACGGTCAGCATTCGATGACATTCACCGCGAGCCCGCCCTGGCTCGTTTCTTTGTACTTCGTGCTCATGTCGAGCCCGGTCTGGCGCATGGTCTCGATCACCTGGTCGAGGCTGACGAACCCCTCTGCTCCAGTCCGGTGGAGCGCGAGCCGCGCTGCGTTGACGGCCTTCACCGCGCCAATGGCGTTGCGCTCAATACAGGGCACCTGCACCAGCCCGCCGACAGGATCGCAGGTCAGGCCGAGATTGTGCTCCATGCCGATCTCCGCCGCGCTGGCGATTTGCGATGGCGAGGCGCCCCAGAGCGCCGCCAGCCCGCCCGCCGCCATCGAGCAAGCTACGCCGACCTCACCTTGGCAGCCCATCTCCGCGCCGGAGATGCTGGCGCGCTGCTTGTAGAGCAGGCCGATCGCGCCTGCAGTGAGCAGGAAGGTACGCTTGCTGTCGCGGCACGGGCTTTCGTCCGCCGTCACGCAGTAAAAGCGGATGACTGCCGGGATGATGCCCGCCGCGCCATTGGTCGGCGCGGTCACGACCCGGCCGCCAGCGGCATTCTCCTCGTTGACGGCCATGGCGTAGCAATTGAGCCAATCGAACAATTGCTCGCGCTCGTTCGATTGCGGATTGGCGGAGAGCTTGTCCCAGAGATCGGGTGCTCGCCGCTGGACCTTGAGGCCACCGGGCAGCACGCCGCGCTGCGTCAGGCCGCGTTCGATGCACTGGTGCATCGCCTCGGCAATGCGGTCGATGCCGGCGAAGGTCTTTTCGCGCGGGCGGAAGGCGTCTTCATTGGCGAGGATCAGCTCGGCGATCGACAGCCCGGTCGTCTCGCAGCTGGCCAGCAATTCCGCCGCCGAGCCGAAATCGTGTGGCACCTGTGTCCCGGCATTGATCCGGTCGCCCTTGGGTTTGCGCTTCAACTGCGCTTCGGATGCAACAAAGCCGCCGCCGGTGGAGTAGTAGGTCCGCGTAAGAAGCACATCGCCATCTGTGTCCATCGCCGCAAGGGTCATTCCATTTGGGTGCAGGTCCGGAATGATATGGCCCGCAAGGTCGATGTCCCGCGCTTTGTTGAAGGCAATCCGGTGCTTCCCGCCGAGGAGCAAGCTGTCTTCGGCTAGGATCGTCTCTAGTGCGCTCGCCGCTTCATCGGGGCAGGTCCTGTCCGGGGCAAACCCCGCAAGTCCAAGGATCGTCGCGTCGATCGTACCATGCCCCACCCCCGTCAGCGCAAGCGAGCCCTGCAGTTGCACCGCCACGCGCGCCATCCGTTCGAGCTTCCCCACCTTTTCCAGCGCCCGCACGAAAGTCCGCGCGATCCGCATCGGGCCGACCGTATGCGAGGAAGAGGGACCGATCCCGATCCGGAAGATGTCGAGTATCGAAAGCATTGGATGGGAATGCGCTCTATGCGCCCCGAAATCAAGCGGTTGCAGGTGAAACCGGTTGCGCGGCAAACTGTGGGAAAAAACCAGGCGCAAACTTTGGTTTTTCGCCGTCGGAAGCCTATATACTGAGCATGGACGGAAATACCCAAAACACGGGCGAAAACGCCCCGAAGAAACCCGGCTACGGCGCGGATTCGATCAAGGTTCTCAAGGGGCTGGACGCGGTGCGCAAGCGCCCCGGCATGTATATCGGCGATACCGACGATGGATCGGGCCTTCACCACATGGTGTTCGAAGTGTCGGACAATGCCATCGACGAGGCCCTCGCGGGGCATTGCGATCTCGTGCTGATCGAGTTGAATCCCGACGGGTCGGTTGGCGTGGAAGACAACGGCCGCGGCATCCCGGTCGACATGCACAAGGAAGAAGGCGTCTCGGCAGCCGAGGTCATCATGACCCAGCTGCATGCCGGCGGGAAATTCGAGAACACCAGCGACGACAATGCCTACAAGGTGTCGGGCGGTCTCCACGGCGTGGGCGTCTCGGTGGTCAACGCGCTTTCCGAATGGCTCGAACTCGTGATCTGGCGCGACGGCAAGGAGCACTGGATGCGCTTCGAGCATGGCGATGCGGTCGAAAGCCTGCGCGTGGTTGGCGATGCACCGCCGGTCGACAGCAATGGCGACGAAGACGGGCTGAAGAAAGGCACGCGCGTCACTTTCAAGGCCAGCGACGAGACCTTCAAGAACGTCACCGAATACGATTTCGACCGGCTGGAGCACCGCTATCGCGAGCTTGCCTTCCTCAACTCCGGCGTACGCATCAAGCTGCGCGACAAGCGGCACGAGGAAGTTCTGGAGCACGACCTGTTCTACGAAGGCGGTATCGCGGCCTTCGTCAAATATCTCGACCGCAACAAGCAGGCGCTGGTCGCCGAGCCGATTTCGGTCAGCGCGGAAAAGGATGGCATCGGCATCGACGTCGCGCTGGAATGGAACGACAGCTATTACGAGAACGTGTTGTGCTTCACCAACAACATCCCGCAGCGTGACGGCGGCACCCACCTCGCCGCCTTCCGTGCGGCGCTGACCCGCACGCTCAACAATTACGCCAGCGCCAGCGGGCTGATGAAGAAGGAAAAGGTCAGCCTGTCGGGGGAAGACATGCGCGAGGGCCTCACCGCCATCGTCAGCGTCAAGCTGCCTGACCCCAAGTTCGGATCGCAGACCAAGGACAAGCTGGTCAGCTCCGAAGTCCGCCAGCCGCTCGAAAGCCTCATGGGCGAGAAGATGACCGAGTGGCTCGAGGAAAATCCCAACGACGCCAAGGCGATCATCCAGAAGGTGATCGATGCCGCGGCCGCGCGCGAAGCGGCTCGCCGTGCCCGCGAGATGAGCCGCAAGGGCGCGATGAGCATCGCCAGCCTCCCCGGCAAGCTCGCCGACTGCCAGGACCGCAATCCGGCGAATTGCGAGCTCTTCCTGGTCGAGGGCGATTCCGCCGGTGGTTCAGCCAAGCAGGGTCGCGATCGCAAGACCCAGGCGATCCTGCCGCTAAAGGGCAAGATTCTGAACGTCGAGCGCGCGCGCTTCGACCGGATCATCAGCTCCAAGGAAGTCGGCACGCTGATCCAGGCGATGGGCACCGGTCTGCGCGACGAGTTCAACCTCGAAAAGCTGCGCTATCACAAGATCGTGATCATGACCGACGCCGACGTTGACGGCGCGCATATCCGCACGCTGCTGCTCACCTTCTTCCACCGCCAGATGCCGGAAATTGTGAAGGCAGGGCACCTCTTCATCGCGCAGCCGCCGCTCTACAAGGTGACGCGCGGCAAGAGCGAGGTCTATCTCAAGGACCAGGCTGCCTATGATCGTTACCTGATCGATCAAGGGCTATCGGGCCATTACCTCGAAACCAGGGAAGGCTCGATCCCCGCGACCGGCATGAACCAGCTGGTCGAGCACGGGCTGCGCATGCGGAACCTGCTCGGCTTCGTGCCGCGCAAGTACAAAACCGATCTGGTCGAGGCGATGGCGCTGGCCGGTGCGCTCGATCCCGAGGGCGACCGGCAGGCGGGCCTCGACCGCGCGGCGGCGCATCTCCAGATGGGCGATCCGGAAGCGAAATGGTCGGCCGAAACCGGCGATGACGGCAAGGTACGCCTCTTCCGGCTATGGCGCGGTGTGACCGACGTCCACGAAATTGACCCTGCCTTCATGGACAGCGCCGAAGCGCGCAAACTCCACCGCGTGGCTGGCGAGCATGCCGAAGTCTACGGCGCACCGGTGCGGCTCGTGAAGGGCGACAGCGAGGAAGCGGAGCCGGTCGATCCAGATAGCGCCGACGAGACCGATGCCGATGCACCCGCCTTCGCCGACGATAGCGCGATCACCTTGCCGACCCAGCTGCTCGAGGCCGTTATGGCCGCCGGGCGCAAGGGGCAGAAGATCCAGCGCTACAAGGGTCTGGGCGAAATGAATGCCGAGCAGCTGTGGGAGACCACGCTCGACCCGGACAATCGCGCGCTGCTGCAGGTGAAGGTCGAGGATGCGGACGTGACCGACGAGATCTTCACGCGCCTGATGGGCGATGTGGTCGAACCGCGGCGCGAATTCATCCAGTCGAACGCGCTCAACGTCGCCAATCTCGACGTTTAAAGAGCGGGGCTGGCCGGCGATGCGCGAGATCGTAGGGCTGGAGCGGGGCGGCTTCCTGCTGTTTCTCGCGCTGGTGACGCTGGCGCTGCTGGTCGTCGTCCTGCCCTTCGCGCAGCCGCTGCTTTGGGCTGCACTGGCGGCGATCATGTTCCAGCCGCTGTTCCGCTGGTTCCTCGTGCGCGCGCCGGGGCGCGACAATCAGGCTGCGCTGGCAACGCTGCTGGTCATCTTCGTCGCGGTGATCGTGCCGGCCTTCGCGATAGGCAGCGCGGTGGTGAACGAAGCGGCGGGCCTCGTCGTCGCCTTCCAGGAAGGGCGCATCAATGTGGCCGACTGGTTCGAGCAGGTTTTCGCGGCGCTGCCTCCCAACATTCAGGAATCGCTCGATGCCTCGGGCTGGGGCGATCTGTCCGACCTACAGCGCCGGGCGCAGGAGTTCCTACAGGCCAGCCTCGGCTTGATCGCGCAGCAGGCGATCGCCATCGGCGGCAGCGTGTTTGGTTTCGTGCTCGCTTTCGGTATCGCGCTCTACGTCAGCTATTTTCTCCTGCGCGACGGACGCAAAATCGGCGAGACGCTGCTCGCCTCGCTGCCGTTCGAGCGCAGCATTGCGGATCGGCTGGCCGAGCGTTTCCTCGGCATTGTGCGCGCGACGATCAAGGGATCGGTCGTGGTGGGGCTTGTGCAAGGCGCGCTGGGGGCAATCACCTTCTGGATCGTCGGGATACCGTCGGTCCTCCTGCTCGGCGTGATCATGGCGATCGCCTCGCTCTTGCCTGCCATCGGCCCGGCCATCGTCTGGGTGCCCGCCGCGATCTACCTGCTGGCGACCGGCGCGATCTGGCAGGGCGTGGTCGTGATCGTCTCCGGCGTGGCGGTGATCGGCATGATCGACAATGTACTGCGACCGATCCTGGTGGGACGCGATACCGGTATTCCCGACTGGCTAATCCTCGTGACCACGCTTGGCGGCATCGCCCTGCTGGGCCTGTCCGGCATCGTCGTCGGGCCGCTGGTGGCGGGGCTGTTCATCGCCGGCTGGTCGATCCTGCGCGAACAGCGCGAAGCCAGCCCCGCCGCCGCCGAGCGCTAGTCGTTCGAATTCGCTACACCGAGCTGATCGACTGGTTTCCCCGAGCATCGCTGTCGCGCGCCTGCAGGCCGTCGAACAGCGCATCGATGAGGGCGGCGAGTTTCGCTTCGGTCAGCCGCTCGTCGATCATCGCGATGAGATAAGGCTGGATGTAACAGAGCACCGCCTGGTTGATCAGCGACAGCGCCTGATTGATTTCGAGGCCGGCAAAATGCCCTTCGGCCTGCGCCTGTGCGATCAGTTCGCACAGATAGTGATCGGCCAGATCGATATAGCTTTGCGCATATTCGAAATAGCGCTCGCCCATCTCGACATAGAGCTTGAAGCTCGCCGGATCGTGTTTGAAATTGTCGCGCAGCAGCAGGAAGCGGCGGGCGAAGAATTCGTACATCTTGCGCCGCGGCGGCAGGTCGGTCGCCATGACCTCGTCCATCACCGCCAGCTTGGGCGCGAACCACTCGCCGGTCACCGCCTCGAGCAGATCGGCCTCTTCCGGGAACACCGTCTCCACACGAGTGCGGGCGATGTTGAGTTCGGAAGCCAGCTTGGCGCGGTTCACCTCCTCGCCACGCCGCTCCATGATCGCCATCGCCTCGCGCGCGAAACGCGAGCGCAGTTCTTCGATCTCGTTCTCGCTCACGCGATACGCTCCCGGTTGCTCATGGGGACCATGTAGCGGTTTCGCCGCCCGGTTAAAGCCCGGCGCGCGCCTCTCAGCCGGATTTCGACGGCGGCATGGGAATGAAGGCGGAGGTGCGTTTCTTGTAATCCTCGTAGCCCGGGCGCGAATGCTTCATGCCCTTCTCGAGAAGCGCCGCGCCCGACCACTTCACTAGGGTGAAAGTGAGGAACAGCGGCCCGACCACGGTGGCTGCCGCGACCCACCACCCGGCGGAGGCTGCGGCTATCCAGATGCCCCACCATACGCAGGCGTCGCCGAAATAATTGGGGTGGCGGGTGTAGCGCCATAGCCCTTTGTCCATCACCTCGCCCTCGTTCGCCGGATCTGCCTTGAATCGCGAAAGCTGCCAGTCGCCGACCCATTCGAAGACGATGCCAAGCAGGTAGAGCGCCAGCCCGACCAGCGCGAGGCCGCTGATCGTGATCGACGTCGCAGCTTCGAGGATGCCGTATTGCGCCGGGCTGCAGACGATGAACAGCAGGACTGCCTGGCCGAGGAAGATCTTGGTGAGCGCCGCGAAAGCGAAGCGGCCCTTCTCGCGATCCTTGCGCAGCATCCGCTCGTAGCGCTTGTCCTCGCCCTCGCGCCGCCAGCGGAAGAACAAGTAGATCGACAGCCTCAGCCCCCAGACGACTGCCATGCCCATCAGCAAGGTCGCCAGCGGGCCGGGCGCCCGGAGCTGCATCCAGCTGGTAAAGGCCATCAGCGCCATGCCAAAACCCCAGAAGCTGTCGATGAAGGAGGCATCGTCGATCTGCACCGCCACCACCCACAGGATCAGTGTGACCCCGAGCAGGATGGCGGCATTGGCGATCAGGGCTTCGAGGATCATGCGGCGGCGTCCTTTCCTTCGGCCAGCAGGCGCTGCGCCTGCGCTTCGAGCACTTTGTAGCGCCCGTAACCGGGGCGTTTCGTGCGGAACCATGCCGCGATTTTCGAGAGGTCTCTGGCGTAATCGTCGCTCGGCTCGATCGGATCGCTGAAGCCGAGCCGGCGATCCTTCCAGCTGACCCAGGCCAGCACGATCGGCACTCTGGCTTCACGCGCGATGTGCCAGAAGCCCGACTTCCATTCCCCGTCGGAGCTTCGCGTGCCTTCCGCCGCGATCACCAGCGCCAGCCGTTCCGCCGCGCGAAAGGCGTCTGCCACCTGTTCGACGTAGTTCGCACGCTTGGTTCGGTCGATGGGCACCCCGCCCATGTCGAACATGAAATTGCGCATGAAGCCTTTGAACAGCGTGTGCTTGCCCATGAAGCTCGGTTCGATGCCTTCTTCCGCGGTGGCACCGGTGAAGAACACGAAGTCCCAGTTCGAGGTGTGCGGCGCGCCTGCGATGACGTATTTAGGGATCGCGGGAAGGCCGGTTTCGATCTTCCATCCCTGCAGGCGATAGATCGTCCAGATGATGCGCCGCACGATCCGCGACAGGATCGATCGCTTGCGCGGATTTCGTGCGGTCATTCAGTCACTCTCCCCGCTCCGCCTAGCAGGCGCAGCGGGGATTGCTAAGGCCGTCTGCCAATTTTCGACGGCGATGTTCGAGGCGATCAGTCGTTCTTGACCGCAACGCGATCTGCGCGGCCGTCGCCATCCGTATCCTGCCGCACGACATCGGCGTCACCGTCGCCATCAAGGTCGGTCGCGCGCGTGGTCGGAGCCGTCGTCGTCGTCCCGCCGGTGGTCGTCCCGGTCGTGGCCCCGTCGACACCGCCGCCCTCGGCATCGGCGACGAGGTGATCGAAGAGCGCTTCGTAATGCTTCATGCCCTGACGCATCTCCTCGGTCGAGGCGCTTCCATCATTGTGCCGGTCGACGATGGCGTGGCCCTCGCGATAATGGCGCGCGACATCGCGGTGATTGACGGTGAGGTCCTCGTAGCGGCGGTCGAAATCGGCCATGGGGTAACCGACGGTCTTCATCATGGTGGCCAGCATGCGATCGGCATGGAGCACGGCCTCGACCGGGCTGTCGACGAACACGGCCTTCACGTCGCGCCATTCGGTGGCGAAGCGGGTGTGCTCGTCTGCGGTAAGGCTGCGGATTTCGAGCGCATCGACGCGCTCCTCGCGCTCCTCGAGCGCGCGCTCGGCCTTGGTGCGATCGCCGGCATTGTCCAGCGTGCGGTCGTATTCGTCGCCGAAGCGGTCGCGCAGGTGATCGGTACGGCGTTTGCGGATCGTCATCCAGATGCCGACGGCGATCAGCAGGACGATAACAGCGAAGATTACCAGCAGGATGTTCTCATTCACGGAAACTCTCCTCGTTTCCGCCCAAGACCCTCATCCGGTACCTACGCGCCTGCTCGATTGCCGTTCCACGGCTACATCCGGAAGACGCCAAATTGCGGGAGTTCGGGGATCGGCGCTTCGAGCGTCGCGGCGAAGGCAAGGCCCAGCACGTCGCGGGTCTGCGCCGGGTCGATCACGCCGTCGTCCCACAAACGCGCGGTGGCGTAATAGGGATTGCCCTCGTCCTCGTATTTTTGCCGGATCGGGGCCTTGAACTCCTCGGCCTGTTCCTCGGTCCAGCTATCGGCATCGCGGTGCACGGTGGCGAGGACCGATGCGGCCTGCTCCCCGCCCATCACGGAAATGCGCGCGTTGGGCCAGGTGAACAGAAAGCGCGGCGAATAAGCGCGCCCGCACATGCCGTAATTGCCTGCGCCGAAGCTGCCGCCGATGACCACGGTGACTTTCGGAACGGTTGCTGTGGCGACGGCGGTGACAAGTTTCGCGCCGTGCTTGGCGATGCCTTCGGCCTCGTATTTCCCGCCGACCATGAAGCCGGAGATGTTCTGGAGGAATAGCAGCGGAATGCGACGCTGCTGCGCCAGTTCGATAAAATGCGCGCCCTTCTGCGCGCTTTCGGAAAACAGCACGCCGTTGTTGGCGAGGATCGCCACCGGCATGCCCCAGATGTGCGCAAAACCGCAGACCAGCGTGCTGCCGTATTGCGCCTTGAATTCGTGAAACTCGCTGCCGTCGACCAGCCGCGCGATGACCTCGTGCACATCATAGGGCGCCCGGACATCTTCAGGGACGATGGCGTAGAGATCGTCGGCGTCGAACTTGGGCGGGCGCGGATCTTTCAGCGCGACATGTTTTGCCTCCGCATAATTGTCGCCCAGATGGCTCACGATATCGCGCACGATGGTGAGCGCGTGCTCGTCGTTCTCGGCGAGATGATCGACCACGCCCGATTTCTTCGCGTGGAGGTCGCCGCCTCCCAGATCCTCGGCGCTAATTTCCTCGCCCGTCGCGGCCTTCACCAGCGGGGGTCCGGCAAGGAAGATCGTGCCCTGGTTGCGCACGATCACCGTCTCGTCCGACATGGCGGGCACATAGGCCCCGCCTGCGGTGCAGCTGCCCATGACGCAGGCGATCTGCGGGATGCCGAGCGCACTCATGTTCGCCTGGTTGAAGAAGATCCGTCCGAAATGGTCCCGGTCGGGGAAGACCTCGGCCTGGTGCGGCAGGTTCGCCCCGCCGCTGTCGACGAGGTAGATGCACGGGAGACGATTCTCCTGCGCAATCTCCTGCGCGCGCAGGTGTTTCTTGACCGTCATCGGATAATAGGTTCCGCCTTTAACCGTGGCATCGTTGCACACGATCATCACCTGCCGCCCCGACACGCGCCCGATCCCGGCGATCATCCCCGCGCCGTTGATCTCGTCCTTGCCATACATGCCGTTGGCGGCAAGCTGGCCGATCTCGAGGAACGGGCTGCCCGGGTCAAGCAACCGCTCCACCCGCTCGCGCGGCAACAGCTTGCCCCGCCCGACATGGCGCTCGCGGCTGCCTTCGGAGCCGCCCAAAGCAGCGGCGGCTACGGTGGAGCGCAAATCCGCGGCGAGTGACTTGTTGTGCTCGAAGCGCGCCTTGGCATCAGGCGCCTCGCGGTCGAGGGTGGAGGTGGGAACGGGTGCTGTCATCCCGCAGCCCCGATCAGTTCGCGCCCGATCAGCATCCGCCTGATCTCGTTCGTGCCTGCGCCGATATCGAGCAGCTTGGCGTCGCGCATGTAGCGCTCGACAGGCCAGTCGAGGGTGTAGCCCGCGCCGCCCAGCGCCTGGACGCTTTCGGCGGCCACGCGGAAGGCGTTCTCGCTTGCGAGCAGGATTGCGCCCGCCGCGTCGAAGCGCGTCGTCTTGTTCGCATCGCAGCTCTTGGCCACGGCATAGGTGTAGGCCCGCGCCGATTGCAGCGCGACATACATGTCCGCCACCTTGGCCTGCATCAGCTGGAAACTGCCAAGCGGCTTGCCGAACTGGGTGCGCTCGCGCAGGTACGGAATGACCGTGTCGAGGCAGGCCTGCATCACGCCGAGCTGCAAGCCGGCGAGCACCACGCGCTCGTAATCGAGCCCGCTCATCAGCACACCGACGCCGCCGTTTTCCGGCCCCATCACATTCGTTTCGGGCACGAAGCAGTCGTCGAACACCAGCTCGCTGGTGGGCGAACCGCGCATGCCGACTTTCTCGATCTTCTGGCCGATGGAGAAGCCTTCGAAATCCTTCTCGATCAGGAAGGTCGTGATCCCGCGGCTGCCCGCTTCGGGCGAAGTCTTGCCGTAGACGACCAGCGTATCGGCATAAGGGGCGTTGGTGATCCAGAACTTTGTTCCGTTCAGCACATAACCGCCGTCCACCTTCTCGGCCTTCATCTTCATCGAGACGACGTCCGAACCTGCACTCGCCTCGCTCATGGCGAGCGATCCGACGTGTTCGCCGCTGATCAGCTTGGGCAAATATTTCGCCTTCTGCTCGTCATTGCCCCAGCGCGCGATCTGGTTGACGCAGAGATTGGAATGCGCGCCGTAGCTGAGGCCGACAGAGGCGCTCGCGCGGCTGACTTCCTCCACTGCAATCACATGTTCGAGATAGCCGAGGCCCAGACCGCCATCCGCCTCGCTGACGGTAATGCCATGCAGCCCCAGCTCGCCCATGGCAGGCCACAATTCCGCCTTCGGGAACCAGTCCTCGCGGTCGACCTTTTCGGCCAGCGGCGCGATCTGCTCGTCGGCGAAGCGGCCGACGCTCTCGCGGATCATCTCGGCGGCTTCGCCCAGCTGGAAATCGAAATCGGGGGTCGCGCGCATGGTCTCTCCTCAAGATCCCCCGAAACCTCGGGGCTCGCGTAATATCGTTGCGCGCGCGATAGCGAAACGAAGCGCGGCGAGCAAACCCGCTTTGCGTGATCGAAGTATTGCGCGGTCCTGCGGGCCGCTGTGGCTTGTAAAACAAGGCGATGAATCTAAAAGCGTTGGCCAGTCATGCTTCTCGACACGTCCACATCCTGGCCGACCACCAAAGGCCCGAACCCGGCATTCTGCGGCGAGCAGGACCGCCTGACGGTGATGGCGTCCTATGGCCTCGACGAGCTGGAGAACGACGACGAGCTGCTGCAGATCGTGCAATTCGCCGCAAAGCTATGCGGGGCGCCGATCTCGCTGGTGAGCCTGGTCGAGGAACAGCGCCAGCGCTTTCTCGCTCGCGCCGGTCTGGACGTGACCGAAACGCCCCGCCCGACCAGTTTCTGCGCCCATGCCATGATGGAGCGCGAGCCGATGGTGGTGCCCGATGCGCTGCTGGACCCGCGGTTCGAGCGCAACCCATTGGTGACCGGCGAGCCGAAGATCCGGTTTTACGCCGGTGCCCCGCTCCTGTCGTCGGAGGGCGCACCGCTGGGTTCGCTCTGCGTCATCGATACCGAACCCCGTCTGGAAGGTCTGACCGATTTCCAGCGCGAGGGCCTCGAAGTGCTAGCAGCTTCCGTGATGCGGCGTCTCAACGCGCGGCGCGAATACCTGGCGGTGCAGGAACAGCTCATGCGCGAAAGCATGCGGCTGCGGCGGATGGCGGAGCATATTCCGGTGCTCGCATGGGCAGCGCGGCCCGATGGCTCGATCGAGTTCGGCAACGAGGCATTCTACGAATATTGCGGTACCGAGGACGTCGGGTCGATCGACTTCGAATCGCTGATCCACGAAGAACAGAGCCAAGCTGTCGCCGATCTGCGCGCAAGATCGCGCAAGACCGAGGAGCGCTGGGAATCCGAGGCGCGCCTCAAGCGAGCCGATGGCGAGTATCGCTGGATGGTTCTGCGCGCATGGCCGATGCGCGATGCGGCCGGCAACGTCGAAACCTGGTTCGGCGCAGGGATCGATATCGACGAGACCCACCGCCTCTCGGAAAGCAACGACCTGCTGGCGCGCGAACTGTCGCACCGCATCAAGAACATTTTCGCGGTCGTGTCCGGCCTCATCGCGATCCGTTCGCGCGGGAAGCCCGAGGTCGAGGGTTTCGCCAAGGAACTCAACGAGGCGATCCGCGCGCTGGGCACGGCGCATGATTACGTCCGCCCTGGCGACGGGCGCGCCAGCGACAGCCTGCAAGGCCTGCTGCGCGATCTGCTCAAGCCCTATGGCGACGGTCGGCCGGAGCGCCTGCTGGTCAAGGGCGACGATATTGAGACCGGCCCCCAGGCAGCGACTCCGCTGGCGCTGATCTTCCATGAGCTGGCGACGAATTCCGCCAAATACGGCGCGCTCGCCTGCGACGAAGGGACGATCTGCATCGAGATGGCCTACGAAAAAGGCGATCGGGAAGAACTGCGCGTGACCTGGCATGAAACGATGGAGGGTGTGTGCGATCCGCTCGATTCGGAGCGGGAGGGCTTCGGTTCGCGCCTGCTGCGGATGGCAGTCGAAAGCCAGCTCGGCGGGCGGTTTGAGCGCACGCTTGCCGATAAAGGGCTGACGGTCGATCTGGTATTCCCGGTCGACAAGCTGGTCCCCTAAGCGCGCAGCGGCTTTCCCCGGTGGCCCAGCCTGCTAGGGTGCGCGGATCGGCAGAGGAGAGGCCCTGAATGCGAATGGTAGTCCTTGCGGGAGCTGTGCTTCTGGCCGCGGCTTGCAGCAATCCCGATGAAACAGCTTCCGAGGTGGTAGAAGACCCCCAGGGCAATGGCGCTACAGCGGCTACGGAAGACACCTCCCTGCCGGGCGATTTCACAGAGACCGCCTGGCGCATCACGTCGGAAGACGGTGCGCGCTACACGACCTATCTCGACCGCGACGGCAGCTATCGCGACCTTCGCAACGGAGACTTGTGGCAGGAAGGCCAGTGGACCTTCAATGCCACCGGCGACGAGCGCTTGTGCTTCACTCCCGACGAAGAAAACGGCGTCGAACGATGCTGGAAGCCCGAGAGCATGACCGACGACATGATGGACGCGACGGGGCCGCAAGACCGAAGGATCGAATTGCAGCGCGTCGATTACCGCCTGCCCGATGAGTCGAGCACCGAGGACGAGTGACGACCGAAGTTCAAGCTGCGCTGGAATTCCGGGCTGTCGGCAAACGTTACGGAGCGGTCGAAGCCGTTCGCGATGTTTCGCTGACGATCGCACCCCGTCAGTTCGTCGCGCTGGTCGGCGCGTCCGGATCGGGCAAGTCGACGCTGCTGAAGACGATCAACCGCCTCGCCGAGGCGGATAGTGGCGAGGTCGTTTATGAAGGCGATCCGGTGGGCAGCCTGCGCTTATCCGCCCTGCGCCGTCGGGTCGGATATGTGTTCCAGTCGATCGGCCTGTTCCCACACATGACGGTAGGCGAGAACATCGCGATCGGTCCGCGGCTTGCAGGCGAGAAGCTGTCGCCTGCGCGGATTGTTGAGCTGCTCGAACTGGTCGAGCTCGACGCCGACATGGCAAACCGCATGCCCGATGCCCTATCCGGCGGGCAGCGCCAGCGCGTTGGCGTGGCCCGCGCCTTGGCGGCCGACCCGCATCTGCTGCTGATGGACGAGCCGTTCGGCGCACTCGATCCGGTCACGCGCGATGCTCTCGGCGGGCGGGTACGCAAGCTGCACGACGAGCTTGGCCTTACGACCATCATGGTCACGCATGACATGGCCGAGGCGCTGCTCCTGGCCGACCGCGTGCTGGTGATGGATGCAGGCGCGATCGTGGCCGACGAGACCCCGCAAGCCCTGCTCGAAGGGCGCGGCGGAGCAGTCGCGCAGGAATTGGTCGCCGTCCCGCGCGCCCAGGCCGGCCGGCTGGCGGAGTTGGCGCGGTGAGCGACATCTGGGACGCTCTCCTCAACCTCGGCGACCAGCTCGCTGCGCATGTATTGCTGTCGGCGGCGGCCATCGCGTTAGGGATCGCGGTGGCCTTGCCCCTGGCCGTCTGGGCGAGCCGCTCGCCTGCGGTGTCGCGAGCCGCGCTCGGTTTCGCCAGCCTCGTGCAGACCATCCCGGCGCTGGCCTTGCTGGCGCTGTTCTTCCCGATCCTGCTTAGCCTGCGCGCCGTCTTTGGCGAGGGGCTGCCGACGCTCGGCTTCCTGCCCGCCCTGCTGGCGCTGTCGCTCTATGCACTACTGCCGATCCTGCGCAACGCGATCACCGCACAGGCCAACCTCGACCCCGGCGTGATCGAGGCGGCGGACGGCGTGGGCATGACCTTCTGGCAGCGCCTGCGGCTGGTCGAGGCCCCGCTTTCCGCCCCTTACATCATGGCGGGCATCCGCACGGCGGCGGTCTGGACCATCGGGGCCGCGACCCTGGCGACGACCATCGGACAGAAGAGCCTCGGCGATCCGATCTTCGCCGGCTTGCAGACGCAGAATTGGGTGCTGGTGCTGGCCGGGTGCATCGCGAGTGCAGGGCTGGCGCTCATCGCCGACGGGCTGCTCGGCACTATCGAAAAGGGGCTCAAGACCCGCCGCCGCGCGCTTACTTTCGGCGGGCTGGCAGCTGTCGCGCTGGGTGTCGGCGCGGCGCTGTTTGCGCAATTCGGTGGCAGTGACGAGCGACGTATCGTCATCGGCGCCAAGGGCTTTTCCGAGCAATACATACTCGCACGCCTGATCGGCCAGCGGCTCGAGGCGAACGGCTACTCCGTCGACTATCGCGACGGTCTCGGTTCGGCAGTGGCGCACCGGGCAGTCACCACCGGCGCGATCGACGTGCTGGTCGATTACACCGGCACGATCTGGACCAATCAGATGGGGCGGACGGATAATCCGCCGCGCGACGCGATCCTGGAGGAAATCGCCGCGTGGGAAACCGACACCAGCGGCACCCATGTGCTGGGGCGGCTGGGGTTCGAGAACGCATACGGCTTGGCCATGCGCGGCGAGCGCGCGGCGGCGCTCGGCATCGAATCGATTGCCGGTCTGGCAGGCGCGGCGGGCGGCATGACGGTGGGCGGGGATCCCGAATTCTTCGAGCGGCCCGAATGGATTGCCGTGCGCGATACCTACGGACTGCGCTTTGCCGAGCAGCGCAATTTCTCGCCCACCTTCATGTACAACGCGCTGCAATCGGGCGAGGCGGATGTAATCGGCGCCTATACCTCGGACGGGCGCATCGCGGCGGACGGGCTGACGATCCTGGAGGATCCGCAGGGCGCGTTTCCCAATTACGATGCCATCGTGCTGCTCTCCCCCGAAACCGGGAGCGACGCCGCGATCCGCGCCGCGATCGAGCCGTTAGTCGGCGCGATCGATGTCGAGGCGATGCGCGAGGCCAACCTCTCTGTCGACCGCGAGGAGGACAAGCTGACCTTCGAGGAAGCGGCCCGGCGGCTCGCGGACCGGATCGGCCTTTAGCCCGCCTTGCGCCACGTCTGGGTCTGGCAGAACGGCCCGAGGCAGCCCTTCACGGTCAGCTGGTTCGAGCCTTTGCGCTGCAGGATCGAGCGATAGGTCTTGCCGCTCTTGGGATCGTAGATCGTCCCGCGCCATTCGTCGCCATTTTCGACGAAGCCGGTCAGCACCGGCATGCCGAGCAGCTTGCGGCTCCGCTTGGAGGCATCCTTGTTGTTGACGTCGCGCTGGTCGATGCCTTGCGGCGGGGCGACCAGAAACTTCGAAAGCCGCCCGCACAGCTTCGCGCCGCAGGGGGCGATGGTGATCACGGCGTCTTTTTCTTCGGTGATCCAGCGGCCCTGGACCGGATCCGCAGCCAGCGCGGGCGATGCCAGCAATACTGCGGCAAGCGATGCGACCATTACTCTCATGTCTTTTCCTTCCGCCTCTCGCCTTCGGCAAATCCGGCCCCGCGCGGCCAATCGCGCGGCGTGAGGGCCAGCACCTTGAACAGGTCCCCCATGGCCGTCGGCTGAACGAGCCGGTCATGCGCTGCCGCAATGTCCTTCGCGCGATCGGGCGAAGCGTTTGCGAGCGTCTGCGCCCGCAGGCCGATCCCCATTGCGCTGAGCCAATCGCCCTGTCTCGCGGTGGCAGTGGCGAGCCCGGCACGTTTGGCGACCTCCACCAGCACCGCGAAATCGACATGGGCGGTGAGGTCCATTTCGCCGGGACTGTCGAACACGCCGACTTTCTCATGCGCTTTGACGGCTTGCAGCGTCGAGCCGGAGCGCGGCGCTAGGTGCCCGTAGTCGATGAAGAGCGCCGCGCCGCCCTGCCGCTCCAGCCGCTCGGCCAGAGCGTCGACCAGTGCCGCCGCCGCAGGGCAGGTTTCGATGATCGTGCCAGGTTCCGCCCCCCGCTGCTCCGCCGGCACGGCTTCGTCCATCGGACTCGGCCCGGCGGCGAAGACGAAGCCACCCTCCTCGTCAAGCGCCACCATCCGCTCGCGCCAACCCCGCTCCGTCATCACCAGCTGGCGCACCGGGAGCGCGTCAAGAAACTCGTTCGCCGCCAGCAGGATCGGTCGATCTTCCGGCAGGCTATCGATCGTGTCGTGGAACTGCGCACCTGCAAGCGCGCCGGACTGGACCGCACGCAAGGCTTGCGAGCCTTCGACCATATGCATTTCGGGCCGCAAACCCTGGCTCGCCATCGCGCGCAGCGCATCGCTCGCCAGCGTGCCCCGCCCCGGGCCGAGCTCGACATAGATCGCGTTTGGCGACTTGCCCGCGCGGGTCCAGATATCGGCCAGCCACAGCCCGACCATCTCGCCGAACATCTGGCTGATCTCCGGCGCGGTGGTGAAATCGCCCGCTGCCCCCAGCGGATTGCGGCTGGCGTAATAGCGCGCATTGCTCTCGCCCATGTAGCGCGCGACCGGCATCGGCCCGTGCCGCTCGATCAGGCGGCGAAAGCTGGCTGCCAGATCGCCGGGCGCGCCCTCGCTCATGCGGTTGCCGGCTTGCCCGCCTTCGCACCGCCGATGGCCGGGCGAGCCAGCGCGAAGGCCAGCACGCCGAGGCCCACCGCGATCATCGGCAGGCTCAGCCATTGCCCGCGCGACAGGCCGGTTTCGACCACCACATTGGCCAGATGCGCGTCGGGTTCGCGGAAGAACTCGTTGACGAAGCGCCCGACGCCCATGCCGACGGTGAACAGGCCGACCAGCAGGCCCGGCCGGTATCGCGCGCGGGTTTTCCAGAACAGCGCGATCAGGATCACGCCGAGCAGCAGGCCTTCCAGCCCCGCCTGGAACAGCTGGCTGGGATAGCGCGGCAGTTGCAGGGGATCGCTCGGGAAGATCATCGCGAAGGGGAAATCGCCTTCCACCGGACGGCCGTACAGCTCGCCGTTCACGAAGTTCGCCAGCCGCCCAAGCATGTAGGCCAGCGGGACATTCACCGCGATATAGTCGCAGATACGCAGCCAGTTGAGGTGCCCGCGCCAGGCCACCCAGCTGATCGCCACCAACACGCCGATCACCCCGCCATGGAAGCTCATCCCTCCTTCCCACAGCTTGAACATGTCCACCGTTCCGAACAGTTCGGGCCGGTAGAAAACGACATAGCCGAGCCGCCCGCCGAGAATCACGCCGAGCGTGCAGTAGAAGAACAGATCGTCCGCATGGCGCTGCGCCATCGGGCTACCCGGCGCCTTGATCATCTTCGACAGGTGCCAGTAGCCGAACAGGATGCCGAGCAGATAGGCCAGCGAATAGAAGCGCAGCTGGAAGCCGCCGATCTCGAACAGGTAGGGCCGCAGCCCCAGATCCTGCCAGTAGATCGGGTCGGTAGCGCCGCTCGCGGCGAGTAGTGACAGCAAGGGCTTATCCTCTTAGAGACATGTGCAAGGCCGCATCCGACGACCCATCGGCCGCGGCTTTTGGCATAGCAGGAGTTTTGGGGAAAGCCTGCGTCGAGCCGCAATTTCTGCGCGAGCCTCGAATCGGGGCCGTGCGCCGTTTTGAGAGAGGACCCTGACCACCATGCCCACCGAACTCGACAAGGACATCCACCGCATTACCGACGCCGTGACCGCGCCGGGCCAGATGTTCGAACTGACCGAGGCGACGCGCCGCGGCGTTACCATGCCCGCCTTCAAGAACGCGCCCCCCAGCCTCGCGCATTTCTTCGCCCATTTCTGCAACGAGAAGAAGGACGAGACCTTCCTCGTCGATGGCGACATGCGCATGACCTTCGGCGAGGTGTGGCATGCCGCCAGCCACGTGGCGCACGGCCTTGCGACGCAGCACGGCATCGAGAAAGGCGACCGCGTGGGCATCGCGGCGCGCAATTCGGTCAACTGGATCGTCGCCTATATGGGCATATTGATGTCGGGCGGCTGCGCCACGCTGCTCAACGGCTGGTGGACGGGCGAGGAGCTCGCCTATGGAATCGACCTGTGCGAATGCAAGCTGGTGCTGGCCGATGCGCAGCGCGCCGCGCGCCTCGAGGGCGTGGAGCACCCCGCCAAGGTCGTCGTCTTCGACCATGGCACGCCGAGTGAGGGCCTGGCACCAGTTTGGGCCGCTGGCGATACGGCGATGAAAATGCTGGGCGAGATCGGCCCGGACGATCTTGCGACCATTCTCTACACCTCAGGCTCGACCGGCCATCCCAAGGGTGCCTATTCCGACCATCTCGGCGTCGTTTCGGGCACGATGAACTATGTCTGCCAGACGGCGATGATCCTGCAACTGCTGACCGAGCGGGGCGAAGCCCCGACCGTGCAGCCGAGCGCGCTCGTCGCCGTGCCGCTGTTCCACGTGACGGGCGAAGTGCCGCTGTTCCTCCAGAGCTTCGCCATGGGCCGCAAGCTGGTGCTCATGCCGAAGTGGGACGCGGGCGAGGCACTGCGCCTGCTCGACGAGGAGAAGATCACCTATTTCGTCGGCGTGCCGCTGATGAGCTACGAAATCGCCATGCATCCCGACCGCGAGAAATACGACCTCTCGCAGTGCAAGACCTTTGCCGCCGGCGGATCGGCGCGCCCGGTGGAACATGTGAAGAAGATCAAATCCGCCTTCGAGGACGGCTATCCCGTGCTCGGCTACGGCCTCACCGAAACCAACGGTGTCGGCGCGGGCAATCTCAACGAGAACTATCTCGCCAAGCCCAACAGCACCGGAATGCCTTCGCGTCCGCTGGTGGAGATGGCCATCCTCGACGACGACGGCAACCAGTTGCCGCAGGGCGAAGTGGGCGAGATCTCGATCCGCTCGGTCTGCAATTTCCTCGGCTACTGGCGCAACGAGGAAGCGACCAAGGCGGCCTTCAGCAAGGATGCTTTCTTCCGCACCGGCGATCTCGGCTACATGGATGAGGACGATTACCTTTTCATCGTCGATCGCAAGAAGGACATCATCATCCGCGGCGGCGAGAACATCTCCTGCATCGAGGTGGAAGAGGCGATCTACGCCCATCCGGCAGTGGCCGAATGCTCCGTCTTCGGCCTGCCCGACGAGCGCTTCGGCGAGATCCCCGCAGCCGTCTACCTGACGCATGAAGGCAAGGAGCTGTCCTCCGACGATCTGCAGGAGTTCCTGCGGGAGCATATCGCCGCCTTCAAGGTACCGAGCGTGCTGTGGCAGGCTGAAGAACAGCTGCCCCGCCTCGGCACGCAGAAGGTCGACAAGCGGACCGTCAAGGCCACTTACGCGAGCGATTACGAGGCCGCTTGAGCACGTTTCGCATCCCCCGCCAGCGCGCGATCTTCGACCGCCGCGATGTCGCCGCGCGGATCGACGCGCTGGTAGAGGAGCACGGCGAAAAAGCACGGCCGCATATTGTCGAGTTGCTGAAAGGCGCGCTGGAGAAGGGCCGCGCCGAGCTCGCGCGGCGGCTGGAGGAAAAGCATTCGGCCGGGCACGAATGCGCGGGCGGGCATTCCTTCCTGGTCGACCAGCTGCTGCGCGTGATCCACGATCATGCGACGACCCATCTCTACCCCAGCGCCAACCGCTCTCAGGCCGAGCGGCTGACGATCATGGCCGTCGGCGGATATGGCCGCTCCGAAATGGCGCCGCATTCGGATGTCGACATCGCTTTCCTCGTCGGCGGCAAGAAGACCGCCTGGTGCGAGCAGGTGGTCGAGGCGATGCTCTACCTGATGTGGGATCTCGGCCTGAAGGTCGGCCATTCGACGCGCACGCTGGACGAGGCGATGCGCCTCTCGAAGAACGACCTCACCATCCGCACCGCCCTGCTCGAAGGCCGCTATGTCTGGGGCGACCAGGCCCTCTACGACGAAGGCTCTCGCCGCTACACATCGGAGGTCGTGCGCGGCAATGAGCGCACTTTCGTCACCGAGAAGCTGGCCGAACGCAATGCGCGGCACAAGCGCATGGGCGACAGCCGCTATGTCGTCGAACCCAACGTCAAGGACGGCAAGGGGGGCCTGCGCGACCTCCACACGCTCTACTGGATCGGCAAGTTCATCCACCGTGTGCGCGCGGCGGCGGAGCTTGTCGATGTCGGGCTGTTCACGCAGGCCGAATACCGCAGCTTCCGCCGGGCGGAGAACTTCCTCCTCGCCGTGCGGTGCCATTTGCATGTCCTGACCGGCCGCGCCGAGGACCGGCTGACCTTCGACATGCAGCGCCAGATCGCCGAGCGGATGAATTTCGCCGAGCGGCCGGGCAAGAGCTCGGTCGAGCGGTTCATGCAGCTCTATTTCCTGCACGCGAAGCGGGTCGGCTCGCTCACCGGCGTCTTCCTCGCGCATATCGACGAGCAGTTCGAAGCCAAGAGCGCCCGCTCCGGCTTCTTCGCCGGCTGGAAGCAGAAAGCGCGGACCGTGAAAGGCTACCGCGTGTTCGGCGGCAAGATCGCCGCGCCGTCCGACGACTGGTTCCGCAAGGATCCCGTGCGCCTGATCGAGATCTTCCAGATCGCCGAGGAACAACAGCTGGAGGTGCATCCCGAAACGATGCGCCAGGCCGATCGCGACAGCGGGCTGATCGACAGGGCGGTGCGCAATGACGAGCGCGCGAACGCCCTCTTCCTCGACCTGCTCTGCGGGCGCAACGATCCCGAAATGGTCCTGCGCTGGATGAACGAGACCGGCGTGTTCGGGAAATTCGTACCCGATTTCGGCAAGGTCAACGCGCAGATGCAGTTCGACATGTACCACCACTATACCGTGGACGAGCACACCATCCGCGCGATCGGCCTGCTCAACAAGATCGAGAAGGGCGAGCTTGCCGACGACCACCCGCGTGCGACGCGGCTGATCCACAAGGTCATCTCGCGGCGCGTGGCTTACGTGGCGGCGCTGCTGCACGATATCGCCAAGGGACGCGGCGGCGATCATTCGGAGCTAGGGGCGGAGGTGGCGCACGAACTGTGCCCGCGCTTCGGCCTTTCCGACAGCGAGACCGAGCTGGTCGCCTGGCTGGTCCTGCACCACCTGCTGATGAGCCACACGGCTCAGAAGCGCGACCTTACCGATCCGAAGACGATCGAGGACTTCGTCGGCAAGGTGCAGAGCCAAGAGCGGCTGCGCCATCTCGCGATCCTGACCGCGGTCGACATCCGCGCCGTGGGTCCGGGAACATGGAACAGCTGGAAGGGCCAGCTTCTCGGCGAGCTTTACGACACGGCGAGCG
Source organism: Qipengyuania profundimaris (assembly GCF_030717945.1). Classification (NCBI taxonomy): domain Bacteria; kingdom Pseudomonadati; phylum Pseudomonadota; class Alphaproteobacteria; order Sphingomonadales; family Erythrobacteraceae; genus Qipengyuania; species Qipengyuania profundimaris. The sequence continues at coordinate 479,338 of NZ_JAVAIM010000001.1, read as the reverse complement.
AGCGGCTCCGCCTCGGCCATATGCGCGAAGGACGAGACCGCAAGATCGCGGCGAAGAAGGCCGAGGTCGCGGAATTGCTCGGCGACAAGGCCGATCTGGCCGAAAGCGTGGGCGGAGCGATGGGCGACTCCTACTGGATCGCCGAGCCGGTCGATATCATCGCGCTCAACCTGGTGCATTACGCCGCGGCGCGCGAACAGAAGCACGACCTCTCGATCCATTGCGAGTTCTACGAAGAGCGCGGCGCGACGCTGGTCACGGTGATCGCCGCCGACCATCCGGGCCTGTTCTACCGCATCGCGGGCGGCATTCACCTCGCCGGCGGCAACATCATCGATGCGCGCATTCATACCACCCGGCAGGGCTGGGCGCTCGACAATTTCCTGGTACAGGACCCGCATGGCGGCGCCTTCGCGGAAGAAGGCCAGCTCGAGCGGTTGAAGACCAGCATCGAGGATGCGCTCGCCAATCGCGTCGATCTCGCCCCGCGCCTCGCCCAGCGCCCGCTGGCACACAGCCGCGCGCGCGCCTTCGACGTGTCACCGCGCGTCCTGTTCGACAACAAGGCCTCAAATCGCTTCACCGTGATCGAAGTCAACGCGCGCGACAGGCCCGCATTGCTCAACCGCCTTGCGCGGGTGCTGTTCGAAAGCCGCCTCGTCGTGCATTCCGCCCACGTCACGAACTACGGCGAACGGGCGGCAGACACCTTCTACATCACCGACCTCACCGGCCACAAGCTGGAGCAAGGCGAACGGATGAACCGCATCGAAGCCCGGCTGATCGAAGCTGCCAGCGATGCCACGCAGGACCGGCTGGAGAACGCCTGAAGCGGCAGGCTCAGCCGCGCTCCCCGAACAACGCCGTCCCCACCCGCACATGCGTCGCGCCGAGCTTGACGGCGGTCTCGTAATCGCCGCTCATGCCCATGCTGCGGCCCCAAGAGTCATCGGCTGGTCCGTGGTCGCGGGCCAGCTTGTCGAGCAAGGCGAAGAAGGGGGTCGGCTCGATGTCGAACGGCGGGATGCACATCAGGCCTGCGATCGGGATGTCCGCCTCGCGCGCCTGGTCGAGCAGCGCGGGCAGTTCGGCGATCGGGCAGCCGCCTTTCTGCTCTTCCTCGCCGACATCGACCTGCACGAAGCACGGCACGCGGCGACCTGTCTTGTCCATCGCCTTGCCCAGCGCCTTCACGAGGCTCGGGCGGTCGAGCGAATGGATCGCATCGAACAGCGCCACGGCGTCCTCCGCCTTGTTCGATTGCAGCTGGCCGATGAGGTGAAGCTGCACCGCCGGATATTCGTCGCGCAGCGCGGGCCATTTGGACTGCGCCTCCTGCACGCGGTTCTCGCCGAAATGGCGCTGGCCCTCGATCAGCAGCGGCTGGATCGCCTCTGCCGGATGGGTCTTGCTGACCGCGACCAGCGTCACCTCGCCCGGATCGCGACGCGCGATCTTGCACGCCTGCGCGATATTGGCCTGAACCTGCTGGAGCGGAGTGTCTGCCTTTTCCATGGGCATGCGCTATAGCGGACGCCGCATGAATGGACAGGCCCTCCCTTTGCTCTGGCTGCTGTCGGATGCCCGCAACGATGCCGGGCTGGAGACGGGTTTGCGCGCGTTGCCGAAAGGGTCGGGCTTCGTGTTCCGGCACTATCATCTCGACCCGGCGAAGCGGCGGAGGCGGTTCGAGGAACTGGCCGCCATCGCGCGCGAAGGCGGCCATGTGGTGGTGCTGTCTGGCGACGAGGACTGGGGTGCCGATGGGCACTATGGAGCGCCGGAGCGCCTCGGGAATGGGCTGCGTCTCGCAACCGCGCATAATGGCGAGGAGATCGAAGCCGCCATCGAAGCGAAAGCGGACGGGATCTTCCTCTCGCCTGTATTCCCGACGGCCTCGCATCCAGGCGGTGCGACGCTCGGTGCGATGGGGTTTTCCGTGCTCGCGCAACAATCCCCTGTGCCGGTCATCGCTTTGGGAGGCATGAATGCCAAGCGCGCACGCGAACTGAACTGGCCCCGCTGGGGCGCGATCGACGGCCTTGCGTAACCACTTCGCCAGCTCCCGCGACGGCGGGTGTGTTGTATGGAAAATACACCCGCTCGACGAACTCCGCTTGACCTCGGACTCGCCGAGGATTCATACTGCCCGCTCCCGACGACACAGAGGCGAGACACATGGCCACGCGCGCTGGCGCAGCACCCGACTGGCGGGCGGCATTCCGCCGCTCCTTCCGCCGCGCCACGCATATGGCGGGGGCGGGTTTGCTGTTCGCGTTGCTGCTGTTCCTGACCCTGTCGCTGGCAAGCTATACCCAGACCGACCCGAGCCCGTCGACTGCCGCCGACGGCACCGATATCGGCAACTGGATGGGCCTCTCCGGAGCCTGGGCCGCCGAACGCGCGCTGAATTTCTTCGGCATCACCGCCGCGCTGCTGCTGCCGCTGCTCTATATCTCCGCGCGCCGATTGTGGACCGGCGTAGAGGACGATGACGAGCAGGAGACGCCCGGCCGCTGGTGGGGCCCCTTCGCCATGCTGCTCGCTGCCATGGTGCTGCTCGGCACCGTGCTCGCGCTGCTGTTCGATCCCGCGACAGGCAGCTTGCCCGCTGGGCTAGGCGGGCTCTTCGGCCAGCTGGGCGGTCTCGGTATCGAAGCCGTCGCCGCGCGGTTCGGCGAGGCTGCATCGGGCTGGATCGTGCTGGCGCTGGCGCTCGTCTCGCTGGCGGGCGGCATTGCGCTTGTCACGCGCGTCTTCGCCATCGACTGGGCGCAGTTCCTGACCCTGCCCGATTTCGTCAAGCGCCGCCCGGCGCTCGTCGATGCGGACCTACCGCTGATTCCCAAGCGCCAGAAGCGTGCCAAACCCGCAGCAGCCGACGAAGAGGACGAGGCCGAGCCGGTCGAGTTTCGCGAACCGCGCCGCGCTCCGGAAATCGCCGATCCCGCGCCCATGCCCGCCCAGCCCAAACCGGCCAAGGCCAAGCAGCGGGACATGTTCGCCAATTACCAATTGCCGACGCTCGAATTGCTCGACGATCCGCCGGAGAATTCCGCGCCCAAGCTCGATAAGATGGCGCTGGAGCGCAACGCGCGTCTGCTCGAGAACGTGCTCGATGATTTTAACGTGAAGGGCGAGATCACCGCCGTGCGCGCTGGGCCGGTGGTCACCATGTACGAGCTGGAGCCTGCCCCCGGCATCAAGGCCAGCCGCGTGGTCGGTCTCGCCGAAGACATTGCCCGCAACATGAGCGCCATCAGCGCGCGCGTATCGCCCATTCCGGGCAAGACCGTAATCGGCATCGAACTGCCCAATGCCGACCGCCAGATGGTCAGCTACAAACAGCTGGCGAGCAGCGGGGCCTTCGTCGATCACGCGGGAAGTCTGCCGATGATCCTCGGCAAGGATATCGCAGGCGAGCCGATCGTCGCAGATCTTGCCGCCATGCCGCACCTGCTCGTCGCAGGCACCACCGGCAGCGGCAAGTCGGTCGGCCTCAACGCCATCCTGTTGTCGCTGCTTTATCGCTTCACGCCCGACGAATGCCGCCTGATCCTGATCGATCCCAAGGTGCTGGAGCTGAAGACCTACGACGACATCCCCCACCTCCTCAGCCCGGTGGTGACCGAGCCGCACAAGAGCGTGCGCGCCTTGAAATGGGCGGTCGAGGAGATGGAGAAGCGCTATCGCATGATGTCGAGCGTCAACTCGCGCAACATCGCGGGCTTCAACGAGAAGGTGAAGAAGGCAGCCGAGAAGGGCAAGCCGCTGGGCCGCCGGGTGCAGACCGGCTTCGATCCCGAGACCGGCGAGGAAATCTACGAGGAAGAGCAGCTCGATTACGAACCGCTGCCGCTGATCGTGCTGATCGTCGACGAACTGGCCGATCTGATGGTCACCGTCGGCAAGGAAATCGAGGTGCTGATCCAGCGCCTCAGCCAGAAGAGCCGCGCGGCCGGCATCCACCTCATCATGGCGACGCAGCGCCCTTCGGTCGACGTCATCACCGGCGTCATCAAGGCCAATTTGCCGACCCGCATCAGCTTCAAGGTCACCAGCCGTATCGACAGCCGCACGATTTTGGGCGAACAGGGCGCGGAGCAGCTGCTGGGCAAGGGCGACATGCTCTACAAGCCCAACACCGGTGCCATGCTGCGCGTGCACGGCCCCTTCGTGTCCGACGAAGAGGTCGAGAAGGTCGCCGACCACTGGCGCGAGCAGGGCAAGCCCGATTACGTCGACGCCGTCACCGAGGAACCCGAAGACGGCGGCTACAGCTTCGAGGACGAGTTCACCGCCTCCGACGATCCGGACGAGCGCAAATATCGCCAGGCCTGCCAGATCGTGATCGAGAACCAGAAGGCCAGCGGATCGTGGCTCCAGCGCCAGATGGGCGTGGGCTACAACACCGCGGCCAAATGGATCGAGCGGATGGAAAGCGAAGGCCTCGTCGGCCCGGCCAACCACGTCGGCCGCCGCGAGATCTTCCGCGACCAAGACGGCAATCCGATCTGAGGCAGACGCTTTCGATCAGTTCGTAGAATTGGAGGAGTGATTGTCATCTCGAACTGACTCATGAGAAACCACCTTACATGACCGACACACCTACATTTCGCATCGTTGGCGTCGTCAAGAACGGGCTCTTTGGACGTACAGTCCGCGTAGAGGTCGTCAGTCCGGGTGTGCGCCGCAATGTCCAATTCAACGGTGCATTCCCCAATCCCAACTGGACCAGTATCGAGGACCGCTGGCTGCGCGAGGGAGACGTTTTCGAGGGCCGGATCGAGGGGGCGTTCGAGCTTGGGGAAATCGTTCCGATGGCCCGCCTCTCGATGCTCGCGGAAAGAAGCGACTAAACGACCAGCTCTCGGCTCGCGCCGGTCGATCCGCCGGTCCGAAATTGAAGCGCGACATACGCGCCTCGTCCTTCTACATCGTCGCGCAAGCCTTTCTTAGATGGCACCGCACGTAGGAGACGAACTGCCATGACCGCGCCGCAAAGCGCCGCCGTGACATCCGCCCAGTCGCAATACCGCACGCCGATCGATGCGCTGTGGGGCTATACCGTGGGCTGGTGGCGGAACGATGTGGCCGACGGGGTCGAGCACGGCAAGGTCTTGCAGAAGATCGCCGCCGAAAGCTCGCTGACGCCGCGCTATATCTTCATGATCTGCATGTCGGCGGGGATCGCCATCCTCGGCCTGCTCCTGTCCTCGCCCGCGGTGGTCATCGGGGCCATGCTGCTGTCTCCGCTGATGGGCCCGATCCTGGGCGCAGGCTTCGCGTTGGCGGAGGGCAAGTTCACCTGGCTGCGCCTGTGCGCCAAGGCGCTGTTCTGGGGCACGCTGGTCGCAATCCTCTTCTGCGCGCTGATCGTCTGGCTCTCGCCCCTCCAGACCGTGACCGAGGAGATCGCTTCGCGCACAAGGCCGAGCCTGTTCGACCTGCTCGTCGCGCTCTTTTCCGCGCTAGCGGGCAGCTATGCGATGATCCGCGGGCGCGAGGGGACCATCGTCGGCGTCGCCATCGCCACGGCCCTGATGCCGCCGCTCGCCGTAGTCGGCTTCGGCCTCGCGACCTGGAACTGGACGGTATTCGGCGGGGCGCTGATGCTGTTCGTCACCAACCTCCTGACCATCGCGCTGTCCGCTTTCGTCATGGCGCGGCTGTATGGCTTCAAGTCCACGCGATCGAGCCGGCAGGGCATGTTCGAAAGCGTCGGCATTCTAATCACCTTTATTGCGCTCGCCATTCCGCTGGGCTTTTCGCTGGTGCAGATCGCGAACGAGAGCAACGGGCAACGCATCGTGCGCAATACGATCGAAGACGCGTTCGACCCGCAGTCCCGCATCGATACCCTGGAGATCGACTGGGATGCCGATCCGGTGCTCATTACCGCGAGCGTCCTCACGCCCGAATTCCGCGCCAATGCCAACACCGACCTCGGGCGCTCGCTTGCGCGGGCGCTGGACGAAGAGCTTTCGGTCAGGATAGACCAGTTCCGCGTCGGCACCAATCCGGGTGCGGCAGAACAGGCTGCCCTGGCGCAAGCTCGTGCCCGCGAGCAGGCGGAAGCGACCGAACGACAGATTGCCGCGCTTGGCGAGCGGCTGGCGCTGGTCGCCGGGGTCGAGCGATCCGCCGTGCTGGTCGATCGCGACAACCGCCGCGCCGTGGCGCAGGCCAATACGCTGGAGGGGCTTACCCTAACCGGCTATCGCGAACTCGAGCGGCGGCTGGCAGCGCAGGCACCCGGCTGGTCGGTAGAGCTGCGCCCGCCGCTTTTGCCGTTGCCCGACATTACGGTGGGCGAAGACGGACTTGATGCCGACAATGCCCTGCGCCTCGCACTGGTCGGCTGGGCCGCCAGCCGCACCGGCGTGCGGGCCGTGCTGACCGGCGGCGAAGAGGCGATCGATACGGCGATGGCGGGCCTCGGAGACGATGCCCGTTTCGTCGAGACGCGGATCTCCGGCGACGGAAGCACCATCGCAACTGCATGGTCTGCGCCAGGGTCCGACACCACCCCCTGAGCGACCCGATGTAGTACGTCCGCTTGGCCGACCTCTGTTCGCATTCCGTCGAGGGCGGGCTTGCCCGTAGATGGTTGCAGATGTAACGGGCGGCGCAGACAACGGAGTCCTCCCCATGCGCATCGGCAGCCCCAAGGAAATCAAGAACCACGAATACCGCGTCGGCCTGACGCCGGAGAGCGTGCGCGAACTGACCGCGCGGGGCCACGAGGTGTGGATCGAGACCGAGGCCGGTTGCGGCATCGATGCGACCGACGCGCAATATGTCGCTGCCGGAGCGAAAATCGTCGACGGGCCGGACCCGATCTTCGCCGCGTGCGAGATGGTGGTGAAGGTCAAGGAACCGCAGGCGGTGGAACGCGCCAAGCTGCGCGAGGACCAGATTCTCTACACCTATCTCCACCTCGCGCCCGATCCGGAGCAGACCAAGGACCTGGTCGCCAGCGGCGTGACGGCCATCGCCTATGAAACGGTCACCGGCCCGCGCGGCCAGCTGCCGCTGCTGAAGCCGATGAGCCAGGTGGCCGGGCGCATGAGCGTGCAGGCGGGCGCCAGCGCACTGGAGAAGGCCCATGGCGGCCGCGGCGTGCTGTTGGGCGGCGTGCCGGGCGTGATGCCGGGCAAGGTCGTCGTCATCGGCGGCGGCGTGGTCGGCTTCAATGCGGCGCAGATGGCGGTCGGCCTCGGCGCTGACGTGACGATCCTCGACCGCGATCCCGAAGTGCTGGAAAAGGTCGGCACCTTCTTCGAAGCGCGGGCTTCCACCCGGTTCTCCAACCGCGCAAATCTCCATGATTCGGTTTGCCAGGCGGACCTTGTCATCGGCGCGGTGCTGATCCCCGGCGCAGCGGCGCCCAAGCTGGTCACCCGCGAGATGCTCGGCGACATGCAGAAGGGCGCAGTGCTGGTCGACGTCGCGATCGACCAGGGCGGCTGCTTCGAAACCAGCAAGCCGACCACCCATGCCGATCCGACCTATGTGGTCGACGATATCGTCCATTATTGCGTCGCCAACATGCCCGGCGCCGTCGCGCGCACCAGCACCTATGCGCTCAACAATGTGACGCTACCGCATGCGCTGCGCATCGCCGATCACGGCTGGAAGGAGGCGCTGCGCCGCGATCCGCACCTCGCCGAAGGGCTCAATGTGCACCAGGGCACCGTGACGTATGAAGCCGTGGCGGAGGAGCTGGGCTACGAATACCGGACGGTCGCCGACATCCTCGGCTAGGTAAACGGCGCGAGCACCTCCGGGCGCACGCGCGCGAGGCGCTGCGTCGCTCGGTCGAGCATCGCCCAGGTCGTCGTCGCGGAGACGATGATCTTGCCCTCGGTATCGCGAAACTCGACCCGGCGGGTGGATTGCGCACCGCGCGCCGGACCTTCGATCCAGGTCGTGCCGGTCACGCGGTCACCTTCCGCGATATTGCCGCGATAGTCGATCTCGTGTCGCGTCACGACCCAGAAGAACGCCTCGCGATCGGCAGGCCGCGCAGCCGTTTCCCAATGCGCTGTCGCCATGTCCTGAATCCACTGCACCCACACGGCATTGTTCACATGGCCGAGCTCGTCGATGTGCGCAGCGGACGCGGTGAAAGTCTTCTCGAAGGTCGGTGCCGTCACGTCTCGACGCCCAGCTGCCAGAGCACGAAGGCGACCTCCTCCGCCGCCTCGCGGATACTTTCGAAGCGGCCGGACTTGCCGCCGTGGCCCGCGCCCATGTTGGTCTTGAGCAGCAGCTCGTTACCGTCGGTCTTGAGTTCGCGCAGCTTCGCGACCCATTTGGCCGGTTCCCAATAGGTTACCCGCGGATCGTTGAGACCGGCGGTCACCAGCATCGGCGGATAGTCCTGCGCCACCACCTGATCGTAAGGCGAATAGCTCAGGATATAGGCGAAAGCCTGCTTCGACAGGATCGGATTGCCCCATTCGGGCCACTCGCCCGGCGTCAGCGGCAGGCTTTCGTCGAGCATGGTGGCGAGCACATCGACGAAGGGGACATGCGCCACGATCGCGCCCCATAATTGCGGATCGGTATTGGCGACCACGCCCATCAGCTCGCCGCCTGCCGAGCCGCCGGAGATGCTGATCCTGCCCTCTTCGGTGAACCCCTTGGCCGCCAGCCCCTTCGCCACATCGACGAAATCGGTGAAAGTATTGAGCCGCTCGTTGAGCTTGCCCTGCAAATACCACTTGCGCCCCAGATCGTCGCCGCCGCGAATATGCGCGATGGCATAGGCAAAGCCGCGATCGACCAGGCTGAGGCGCGTGGTCGAAAAGCCCGGCGGCACGGCGAAACCGTAAGCGCCATAGGCATAGAGATGCAGCGGGCCGGGGCCATCGCCGCGATCTTTGCGCATGACCACGCTGACCGGGATCATCGTCCCGTCGCGCGCCTCGATTTCGACGCGCTCGGTGGTGTAGGCTTCCGGGTCGTAGCCGCTCGGGATTTCCTGCTGCTTGAGCAGTTCGAGCTCGCCGCTTTCGACGTGATAGTCGAACACCGAATCCGGCGTGACCATGCTCTGGTAGGACAGCCGCAGTATGTCCTGGTGGTATTCGGGGTTGTTGGTCAGTCCGGCGGTGAAGCTGGCTTCCGCAAAGGCGATCGGTTTCACCAAATCGGGCTGCGCGTAAGACCGCAGCTGTATCTGGTCGAGGCCCTTTACGCGCCCCTCGGTAACAAAGAAATCGCGGAACAGTTCGAACCCGTCGAGATAGAATTCGTCCGATCCCTCGATCAGCGTCTCCCACGCATCGGGCGCGTCGAGCGGCGCGGTGGCGAGGCGGAAGTTGACGTGGTCGTCATTGGTGTGGACCCACAGCGTCCCGTCCCGCACATCGACATCGTATTCGACGCCCTTCATGCGCGGCTTGACGAGGATCGGCTCGGCAGTCGGATCGTCGGCCGGAACCAGCCGCACTTCGCTGGTCTCGTTGTCGCCGGTCGATATGACCAGCCAGTCTTCCTGCGCGCTGAGGCCCGCACCGACGCGGAAGCCCTCGTCCAGCGTCTCGCGATAGAGTTCGATATCCTCCGAGAGCGGCGTGCCCAGCACGTGCAGCGTGGCATCGTGCACGCGCCAGTTCTCGTCGGCGAGGCCATAGACCAGCGCCGTGTCGCCCATCACCCAGACGAGGCCGGACAGCGTGCCGGGGATCTCGTCGGCCAAGTGCTCTCCGGTCTCGAGGTTCTTCACACGCGCAGTGAACCGCTCCGACCCGTTGGTATCGACCGAGTAGGCGAGCAGCTTGCCGTTCTGCGAGACGGAGAAGGTGCCCAGCCGGAAATACTCGTGCCCCTCGGCCAGTTCGTTCTCGTCAAGAATCAGCTGCGCATCGCCACCCCCGACAGGCTTGCGGTAGTATTTGCGGTATTCCGCGCCCTCCTCGAATTCCGACCAGTAGAGGAAGTCGCCCCGGCGCTGGGGCACGGTCGAATCGTCTTCCTTGATGCGCGCCTTCATCTCCTTGAACAGCTCGTCGACCAGAGCTTGCTGCGGTTCCATCCGCGCTTCGAACCACGCATTCTCCGCTTCGAGATGCGCGAGCACGTCCTTGTCCTCGACCGTCGGATAGCCGGGATCGCGCAGCCAGGCATAGGGATCGGCGATGGTGATCCCGTGGTGCGAATAGGAAAAGTCGCGTTTCTCGGCCTTGGGCGGCGCGGCGGGGCGGCTGGTCGAAATGGGAGAACTCCTTGGCGTCGCAACGGGTGGAAAAGGGTGCCGGTGAGGCGTAAGTGGGGCGCATGACTCTGCGCGCCCGACCTAAGATGGCTAGGGGCGCGCCGCAAGCGCCGGTGCGACGATCCGGCCCGACGATAAGCAAAGGACCCCGCCCATGCTCATGCAGACATACGAAGCCCGTCTCGACGGATTGCGCAAGGAACTCGGCAAACGCGGCCTCGACGGCTTCGTTATCCCGATCTCCGACGAGCATATGAGCGAATATGTCGGCAGCTATGCCCAGCGCCTCAAATGGCTGACCGGCTTCGGCGGCAGTGCGGGCAGCGCCGTGGTGCTGAAGGACCGCGCGGCGATGTTCACCGACGGCCGCTATACCGTGCAGGTGCGCGAGCAGGTGGACGGCAAGCTCTACGATTACGAGGACGTGCCCGCGACCTCGCCCGCCAAATGGATCGCGGAGGCTGCGCCCGAAGGCGCCACGATCGGCTACGACGCCTGGCTGCACGGCATCGAATGGGCGGAGAGCGCGGAAAAGCTGTTCGCCAAGAAGGGCCTCAAGCTCGTTCCGGTGGACGGCAATCCGATCGACGCGATCTGGGACGACCAGCCCGAACCCTCCGCTGCCGAGGCCGCGCCGCATGACGAAGCGCTCGCCGGCCGCTCCAGCGCGGACAAGCGCGCCGAGGTCGCCGACTGGCTGAAGCGCGAAGGCTATGACGCCACCGTGATCACTGCGCTCGATTCCGTCGCCTGGCTGCTCAACATGCGCGGCAAGGATGTCGACAATACGCCGGTCGCGCTGTCCTACGTGCTCGCCCATGCGGATGGCACGGCCGAACTGTTCATTGCGCCGGAGAAGGTGACGCCCGCGCTGGCGCAACATCTCGGCAATGCAGTGACCGTGCGCCCGCGCGATCAGTTCGAAGCCTCGCTGGCAGACCTCGAGGGCAAGACCGTCGCCGTCGATACGAACCACGCGGTCGCAGGGATCTTCCATGCGCTCGAAGCAGGCGGGGCCAAGGTGGTGCGCGACGGCGATCCGACGATCATGCCCAAGGCAATCAAGACTCCCGCCGAACACCAGGGCCACCGCGATGCGCAGGCGCGCGACGGGGTTGCGGTCAGCCGCTTCCTACGCTGGCTCGGCATCGAGGCACCGAAGGGCGGCGTGGACGAGCTCGCCGCCGCCGCCAAGCTGCGCGAATTTCGCGAGGACTGCGGCATCCTGCGCGATGCGAGCTTCGACACGATCAGCGCCGCCGCGGGCCATGCCGCCTTGCCGCACTACAAGGTGGACGAGGACAGCAATATCCCGATCCCGCCCTCCTCGATCTACCTGGTCGATTCCGGCGGCCAGTATGACGACGGCACCACGGACATCACGCGCACGGTGTGGATCGGCCCGGGCGAGCCGAGTGCCGAGATGGTCGAGCGCAACACGCGCGTGCTGAAGGGCCACATCCAGCTGGCGATGCAGTATTTCCCCGACCAGACGACCGGCGGCGCACTCGACGCGCTTGCGCGCATGCATTTGTGGCAGGGCGGGGTCGATTACGGCCACGGCACCGGCCACGGCGTCGGCAGCTACCTCTCGGTCCACGAAGGGCCGCAGCGGATCAGCAAGCCGGGCGGGGCTTTCCCCGGCACCGAGACGCCGCTGAGCGAAGGCATGATCCTGTCCAACGAGCCCGGTTACTACAAACCCGGCGAATACGGCATCCGGATCGAGAACCTCGTGCTGGTGGTCGAGGCACCGATCGCAAGCGAGGGCAAGTATCTCGGCTTCGAGACGCTGACCTTCGTCCCGCTCGACCGGACGCTGGTAGACAAAGGCCTGCTTACCGAGGCCGAGATCGGCTGGTGGAACCGCTATCACGAGCAGGTCGAGGCGATCCTCGGCCCGCAGATGGAGGGCGAGGACTTCGACTGGCTCAAGGAGCAGTGCGCGCCCTTGTAGGAGTTTGTTTGTTCTTGTAATGTTCTCCACGAATCGAAAGCGGTCGCGAGTCGCTGACAGAGGAGAAATGCCATGATCGGTTACGTCACGCTGGGAAGCCAGGACCTCGAACGCTCGGCCAAATTCTACGACCCGATCGCCGCCGAAATGGGCGTCGGCCGGATGATGGAATTCCCGACCTTCATTGCGTGGGGCGATGCGAATGGCGCGCCCGGTATCGCCGCGACCAAACCCTATGACGGCAATGCACCCAGCGTCGGCAACGGCGTGATGGTGGCGCTCGAATGCAAGGACCGCGATCAGGTCAAGCGCCTGCATGAACTCGCGCTGGCCAATGGCGGCAGCGACGAGGGCGAGCCCGGCCCGCGCGGTGAGCCGGACGCGAACGGCATGGTATTCTATGCCGCCTATTTCCGCGATCCGGACGGCAACAAGCTCAACGCCTTTCTGATGGATAAGGCAGAGTGAGCGAGGGCCCGCGCCGACTGGCTGAGAGCTTCGTGCATCTCGGCCTCGGCGCGACGGCCGTGCCGCAGCCGCCCTTCGAGGGCGGGATGGAATGGTACGAAGGTTATGGCCAGCGCCACGGCGCGGACGGTCGCGAAGGGCGACTGGTCAGCCAGTATACTTTCACCGAGGACTGGGACAGCTGGGAGATGCACCCCGTCGGCGACGAGGTGGTGATCTGCACAGCGGGTCGGATGGTGCTGATGCAGGAATTTCCCGACGGTCGCCAGAAGCAGGTCGCGCTGGAGGCGGGCAAATATGCGATCAACGCGCCCGGCGTCTGGCACACCGCCGATGTCGAGGGGAATGCCACGGCGATCTTCATCACCGCCGGCGAAGGCACGCAGCACCGCCCGCGCTGAGCGCCGCCAACGCAGCGCTTTCGCGTGGATGAACGGTTCCGGCGGGCCGATACAATCCGATACAATTCCCCTGCGATCCGGGATATTGCTGCGACATGGCGGGCCTAGAAAGGGCACACGAGCTGCGGCGGACGAACCGGTCTCCCTCCCCCACCCCCGCCGTCGCAGCTCTCCGATTTGAACCCTTACGGAGATTTGCAATGCACAAGACCATCCTTTCCCTTTCCGCCGCCGCGCTCGCCCTGACCGGCGGCGTCGCTTTCGCCCAGAAGGGCGAACGCGCCGATGCCAATGGCGACGGCGTCATCACCCTCGCCGAAATGCAGTCCAAATCGGCCGAGCGTTTCGCCCGTATGGACAGCAATTCCGATGGCGTGCTGAACACCGCCGATCGCCAGGCCAAGATGGCCGAGCACTTCGCCCGCATCGACGCGGACAATGACGGCGAAGTCACACAGGCCGAAATGCAGGCTGCCCATGAGGCTCGCCGCGCCAAGCGGGCCGAGCGCATGGCCGAGCGCGGCGTGGAACGCACCGAGCGTATGAACCGCCGTGGCGGCAATCGCGCCGAACGCATGGCAGAGCGCTTCGCGGCGGCCGACACCGACAATTCGGGCGGTCTGACCATGGCCGAGATGCAGGCGATGCATGAAGCCCGCGGCGAACGCGGTCATCGCGGCAAACGCGGCATGAACCGCATGGCCCGCCTCGACACCAATGGCGATCAGGCCATCAGCAAGGCCGAGTTCGACGCGCAGGTCGCCGCCCGCTTCGCCCGGCTCGATGCCGACGGCAATGGCCAGGTGACGGCCGAGGAACGCGAAGCTGCCAAGGCCGAACGTCGTGCGAATTGGCAGGAACGCCGCGCGGCGCGCCAGGCCCAGTAAGCGTTGTAGAGTAAGCGCTTGATCGCTTGCCGATTTACCCGGTAGGCGCGGCGAGGACAGACCATGACCGACACCGCGCCCACCACCATCCTGCTCGTCGACGACGAGCCGGGACTGCGGGAACCCCTGGCGGAATATCTCTCCGGCCAGGGGTTTTCCGTGCTCGAGGCGGAAAGTGCCGCTGCCGCCCGCACCGCGCTGGGCGAAACGACGCCCGACCTCGTCCTGCTCGACATCATGATGCCGGGCGAGGACGGCTTGTCGCTGTGCCGCCACCTCGTCGAGACGCGCGACCTGCCGGTCATCCTGCTGACCGCGCGCGGCGAGGCGACCGACCGCATCGTGGGCCTCGAAATCGGCGCGGACGATTATGTCACCAAGCCCTTCGAACCGCGCGAACTGGTCGCGCGCATCCGCTCGGTCTTGCGGCGGACAGAGCGTGCGCCCGTCTTGCAGGACGAGGAACTGGTCTATCGCTTCGATGGCTGGACGCTCGATCCGCTCAAGCGCAAGCTGGTCGATCCGGACGGCGCGACCGTGCCCATCTCGACCGCCGAATTCCGCATGCTGCGCGCCTTCTGCGACCATCCCCGCCAAGTGCTCGATCGCGACCGCCTGCTCGACATGGTGCAGGGCCGCGAAGCGCAATTGTTCGACCGCGCGGTCGACAACCAGGTCAGCCGCCTGCGCCGCAAAATCGAGGCCGACAGTCGCAATCCGCAGCTGATCCAGACCGTACGCGGCGGCGGCTATCGGCTCTCTGCCGACGTGACCCGAACGGGCCGCGAAAGCCGGTGACGAGGCTGCTGCCCCGCAGCCTGTTCGGCCAGGTGATGCTGGCCATGGCGTTGGCCCTGCTGGTCGCGCAGGCAATCTCCACCACCCTGCTATACCGCGCCGCCGAACAGCGCCTCGAACTGGCGCTGGCCAATGCTGCCGCCTTCCAGTTGATTACCGGACAGGCCCGAGCCGAGGGCCGCCGCGATAGCGGTCGCCCGCTTTTTAGCCGTGGCGAGAGGGGAGAATTTCGCGGCCCCCGCCTGCCACGCCGCCTGCGCTATTCGGAAAGCGAAACCAGCCCGCTGACCGCAGCGGACATCCGCCTATCCGATCGCGAAGCGGCATTGCGCGAGGTGCTCGAGGCGCAGGGTATCGGCGTCGAGCAACTTGTCGTCGCCCGCCGCGCGACACTTGCCGACCCGCTGATCGCCGAGGCACAGGAACGATTTCCCCGCCTAGCCGCGCGCCTGCGCGACGCCCCGAAGGACATGCTCGTGGTCGGCCTGCGCCAGCAAGGCAGCGATACCTGGCAGGTCGCGCGCCTGCCGATCCCCCCGCGCGACCGCTCGATCGTGCGTACACTCGTTTTCCAGACGGTGGTCCTGTTCATCGTGCTCTTCGGCCTGCTGTGGTTCGTGCTGCGGCGGATCACGCGGCCACTTGCCGCGCTGGCCGACAGCACCCGGCGCTTCGGCGGGATCGGCCATCCCGAAACGCCGGTCCATCCCACCGGGCCGGACGACGTGCGCGACCTGATCGAAGCGCATAACGCCATGCAGGCGCGGATCGGCGCCATGCTGGACGAGAAGGACGTCATGCTCGGCGCCATCGGGCACGATCTCAAGACACCCCTCGCTGCGCTGCGCGTGCGGGTCGAGAGCGTCGAGGACGACACTGCCCGCGCCCGCATGGTGGGCAGCATCGAGGACATCACCCGCACGCTCGACGAAATTCTGCTGCTGGCCCGCCTCGGCCGCACGGACCGGCCTGCGGAACGCACCGATCTCTACGCACTGCTCGTGTCGGTGGTGGAGGAATTCGAGGACATGGGCGAGCCGGTAGTGCTGCTGGAGGGCGAGCGGGTGGCGGCCCCCGTCCACCTCACCTGGGCGAAGCGCGCCGTACGCAACCTCGTCTCCAACGCGCTGCGATATGGCGGTTCGTCCGAGATCGCGCTGACCCGCGATGGCGGCGAGGCGGTCATCGCGGTGGAAGACAGCGGCCCCGGCATCCCGGACGATCGCATCGCCGAAATGCTCGAGCCCTTCACCCGCGGCGAGGCGAGCCGTAACCGCGCGACCGGCGGCGCAGGCCTTGGCCTCACCATTGCCCGGGCCATTGCCGAACAGCATGGCGGCAGGCTGGTGTTGGCGAACCGCCCGCAAGGCGGCTTGCGCGCGGAACTGCGTATTCCTGCTTGAACAGTCGGTATCGGCCCGCTCCGAAACCCTCTACCGCATCAGCCCGCCGACGATATTGCGCACGAAAGCGTTGAGCCCGGTGCGCACCGGATCGGCGCTCGATTTCTTGCCCAATACCGTCGCCACCGCGACCGAGGTGAGCGAACCTGCCGCTGCCCGCGCCGCCGCCTTGCCCGCCTTGGACCACATAGACGGGGTCTTGCGCTCCTGCTTGGCGACCTCTTCGCGGCCCTTGTCCTCGACTTGCTTCGCCGTTTCTGCAGCGTCGGCAGTCTTCGCGGCGAGCACTTCCTCCGCGCTCTCGCGATCGACCGGCTCGTCGTATTTTCCGTCGAGATCGCTCACCGAATTGATGATCTTGCGCTCTTTCTCGGTGACCGGGCCGAGGCGCGAATGCGGCGGCTTGATCAGCGTGCGCTGGACCACCGAAGGCGCGCCATCTTCGTCCAGCGTCGAGACCAGAGCCTCGCCGACTTTCAGCTCGGTGATCGCTTGCTCGACATCGAGCTCGGGATTGATGCGGAACGTTTCCGCCGCCGCCCGGATCGCCCGCTGGTCGCGCGGAGTGAAGGCGCGCAGCGCATGCTGGATGCGATTGCCCAGTTGGCCGGCGATCTTCTCCGGGATGTCGATCGGGTTTTGCGTGACGAAATAGACGCCCACACCCTTGGAGCGGATCAGTCGGACGACCTGCTCCACCTTGTCCTCCAGCGCTTCCGGCGCGTCGTCGAACAACAGGTGCGCCTCGTCGAAGAAGAAGACGAGCTTGGGCTTTTCGGGATCGCCCACCTCGGGCAGCGTCTCGAACAGTTCGGCGAGCAGCCAGAGCAGGAAGGTCGCGTAGAGCTTCGGGCTACGCATCAGCCTGTCGGCGGCGAGAATGTTGATCATCCCGCGACCCTGCTCGTCCATGGCAAGGAAATCGTCGATCTCGAGCGCCGGCTCGCCGAAGAACATGTCCGCGCCTTGGCTCTCGAAGCTCAGCAGCTGGCGCTGGATCGCGCCGACGCTGGCCTTGGACACATTGCCGTAGGTGCCCGACAGATCCTTCGCGTTCTCGTAAGCGAAGCTCAGCATGGCCTGCAGGTCGCCCAGATCGAGCAGCAGCAGGTTGTTCTCGTCCGCATAGCGGAACACGATGTTGAGCACGCCTTCCTGCGTATCGTTCAAATCGAGCAGGCGGGCGAGCAGTAGCGGCCCCATCTCCGAGATCGTCGTGCGGATCGGGAAGCCCTTCTCGCCATACAAATCCCAGAACACCGCCGCATTGTCGGCATAGGCATAGTCTTCCATGCCCAGCTCCTTCGCACGCCCTTCCAGCTTGTCGGCATGCTTGAACTGCGGCGAGCCGGCCATGGCGATGCCCGACAGATCGCCCTTCACATCGGCCACGAACACCGGCACGCCATTGGCGGAAAAGCTCTCGGCGAGGCCCTGCAGCGTCACGGTCTTGCCGGTGCCGGTCGCCCCGGCGATCAGCCCGTGACGGTTGGCCTGCGCGAGGCGAAGATGCTGGTTCTCGCCATTGCCGCCCAGTCCGAGGAAAATGTCACCCATAAAACGCCCGCTCCCGAAATCCGATCGGGCTGCGGTGTGGCGCAGGGCGCGGCGCGAGGTCAAGCTATCCCTCGACAGCGCTGCGCGAGCGGGTAAAGGCTGTCGCACGATGACCGACCGGCATCCCTTCATCCTGCTCGACGATGCGCGCACCAGCGGAGCGGCCGATGCCCTGCTGTTCGAGAAGCCGCGCGAAACCTTCGTGGCACGGAGGCCGGACGAGGTCAAAGAGGTGCTGGCGCAGGCCGATGCCGCGCGGCGCGATGGCGGCGAACTGGCAGGCTATATCGCTTACGAAGCAGGACTGGCGCTGGAACCGAAACTGGCGGCGCTGGCCGAAGCGCGCAGCGGCGGGGCCGGACCGCTTGTCTGGCTCGGCCTGTTCGACGCGCCGACCCGCATCCCAGCCGCCGAGGTTCCGGCGTGGCTGACCAGTCATGCGAAGGACGATGGCAGTGTCGGGCCGCTCGAGCCGCAGCTTTCGCCCGGCGGCTATGCCGAAGCGTTCGAGACGTTGCAGCAGGCGATACGCGCAGGCGATATCTACCAGGCGAATCTCACCTTCCCGCTCGCGGGCAATTTCACCGGCGATCCATTGGGCCTCTACGCCGCGCTGCGTCCGGCGGCGCAGGCGGGTTACGGCGGGGTGGTCTTCGATGGCTCGCACTGGCTCCTCAGCCTCAGCCCGGAACTGTTCGTGTCCCTCAAGGGGCGCGAGGCGAAGGCGAAGCCGATGAAAGGCACGCGTCCGCGCATGGCTGATCCAGAGGCCGACCGGGCAATGGCCGAGGAGCTCGCCACTTCGGTCAAGGACAAGGCCGAAAACCTGATGATCGTCGATCTGATGCGTAACGATCTCAGCCGCGTGGCCGAACCCGGCAGCGTCCGGGTGGACGAACCCTTCGCCATCGAAAGCTATCCTACGGTCCACCAGATGGTCAGCGTGGTTCGGGCTCAGCTGAAGGAAGGCGAAGGCGCAGTCGATCTCGTGCGCGCCCTGTTCCCCTGCGGCTCGATCACCGGCGCGCCGAAGATCCGCGCAATGGAGTTGATCGACGAGGTCGAGACCGCGCCGCGAGGCCCCTATTGCGGAGCGATCGGGCGGATCGGTGCAGATGGCGATGCCGCCTTCAATGTCGCGATCCGCACGCTGCGCCTGACCGAGATCGAGAACCGGCGCGGCAAGGCCGTGCTCGGCGTGGGCGGCGCGATCGTCGCCGATAGCGAACCGCGCACCGAATGGCGCGAGGCGCTGCTGAAGGGTGCCTTCGCGCGCTCCAGCTCGCCCAACCACCGCGCCGCGCGGTTCGACCTGATCGAAACCATGCGGTTCACGCCCGAGGATGGCATTCCCATGCTGGAAGCACATCTCGAACGAATGAAAGCCAGCGCAGCGGAGCTGGGCTTCGCCTTCGACCGGCACGAGGCGCGCAACCAGCTGCACGCGCTGTGCTTCGTAATCGAGAAGCCCAGCCGCGTACGCCTGCTCGCCTCGCGCAGCGGAGCGATCGCGCTGGAAGCGCTCGACATGCCGCAGGCGTGGCCCGATCCCGCGACGGCCGTGGTCATGCCCTTGCCGGTCGATCCCGGCGACTGGCGCCTGCGCCACAAGACCAGCGACCGCTCCTTTTACGACGACGCACGCAATGTTGCCTGGCAGCGCGGCGCGCAGGAGGCGCTGTTCGTGCGCGAGGACGGCTTGCTGACCGAGGGCAGCATCACCAATATCTTCGTGCGCGGGGAGGACGGCGTGTGGCTGACCCCGCCCACCTCGCTCGGCCTGCTGCCCGGCGTGCTGCGCCAGTCGCTGATCGCCAGCGGCGAGGCGCGCGAGACGGAATTGCGGATCGAAGATCTCGAAAACGGATTTCATCTCGGCAACGGCCTGCGCCTGATGCTGGCAGCAAGGCTCAAGACATGACCGACATCCCGATCCTCTTCGAAGACGGCGAAGCGCTGGTGATCGACAAGCCCGGCGGGCTGCCGATCGAGCGGCCGCGGAAGGGCGGCATCAGCCTCGAAGATCACTACGAACAGCTGAAACTCGGCTTTCAGCGGCCGCCCATGCCGGTCCACCGGCTCGACACCGATACGAGCGGCTGCCTGCTACTGGCGCGCAATCCGAAAGCGCTGAAGCGCTTCGCCAAGGCCTTCGAGGAACGGCTGGTGGAAAAGCGCTATCTCGGTATCCTCGACGGGGTGCCGGAGGAGGCGGAGGGCACGATCGAGCTGTCGCTCGCCAAGATCAGCAGCGCCGAGAAGGGCTGGCGGATGATTGCCGCGAAAAAGGGCAAGCCGTCCGTCACGCACTGGCGCATGCTGGATGTGAAGGACGGTCGCGCGCTCGTCGAATTCCGCCCCGAAACCGGGCGCACCCATCAGATCCGCGTCCATGCGCTGACCGGCCTCGGCATCCCGTTGCTCGGCGATCCGGTCTATGGCAACGGAAAAGGCGCGCGGCGGACCATGCTGCATGCCGCCGCACTGACCGTGCCGCGCGACGGCAAACCGCCGATCGATGCCAGCGCACCCCTGCCCCGCGACTTCGCCGCGCTCGGCTATTCCGATGGGTAAGATTGCGGACCGGGCGCTCGAGATTGCGGAGGAGAAATTCATCGCCTCCTCCGGCCCGGGCGGCCAGAACGTCAACAAGGTCGCGACCTCGGTGCAGCTGCGCGTCGATGTGTTCCAGATCGGCATGCCGCCGGACGCCTTCGAACGGCTGAAAGAGATCGCCGGCAGCAAGCTGACCAAGGGCGGCGAGATCGTCCTCACCGCCAACGAATATCGCACGCAGGAGCAGAATCGCGAAGCGGCCCGCGATCGCCTCGTCGCGCTTCTGAACGAGGCGCTGAGCCCGCCGAAAAAGCGCAAGAAGAGCCGCGTGAACCGCGTCGGCAAGGTGAAGCGGCTCAAGGCCAAGAAGGCGCGCGGCGAGGTGAAGGCGAAACGCGGGCCGGTGAAGCTGTAGCGACGCTTGACTTTTCCCAGTGAATCACACAAAGGGCGCGCCGGACGGCGGTGCTCGACGCGCCGCCCTTATTTTTTCGGCCCTCAGATGGCCTCACAGGATCTTTAGGAACACGCCATGGCGAAGCCCGCAACCGTCAAGATCAAGCTCGTCTCGACTGCCGACACGGGTTTCTATTACGTGACGAAGAAGAACCCTCGGAACCACACCGAGAAGTTCACCTTCCGCAAGTACGATCCCGTCGCGCGCAAGCACGTCGAGTTCAAGGAAGCGAAGATCAAGTAATCATCCCGGCCCGCTTTTCCTGAATGGTGGGAACTGCGCGGGTTCAGTGATGGTTCAATGCTCCGATCCTAGAACACGGAGCATGAGCACCTTGTCTTTCAAAACCAAATCGATCCGCGCCGCGCTTGCCCTCGGGGTTGCTGCGGCGCTTCCTGCGTCCGCCATCTTGGCCCCCGCGCCCGTCGAAGCCGCAGCCGGCGATCTCGACCGTGCGGTAACCGCGTTGCGCGGCATTACGACGATGAAGGCCGATTTCACGCAGACCGACCGCAACGGGCAATCGGTTTCGGGCGTGATGACGCTGAAGCGTCCGGGAAAAATCCGCTTCGAATACGCCAAGGGCGTGCCGATGCTGGTCGTGTCCAACGGCAAGTCGATGTATCTCGTCGATTACGAGGTCAATCAGGTCCAGCGCTGGCCGATCAGCAACTCGCCGCTCGGTGCGCTGCTCGACCCCAATCGTGATGTGAAGAGATACGGCAAGCTGATCGATTCGGGACACCCCGACGTCGTCAGCATTCAGGTACGCGATCCCAAGCGCCCCGAATTCGGCGTCATCACGCTGATCTTCGCGCGCGATTCGAGCGCCCCGGGTGGGCTGCAGCTGACCCACTGGGTCGCGCTCGATTCGCAGAACCATCGCACCACCGTGCGCCTGCGGAATCAGCGTTACGGCGTATCGGTGGCCGACAGTGCGTTCACCTTCAAGGACCCCCGCCGTTCGTCCCGTCGCCCGGGATAAACGGCTCGGCCTTGCGAAGTTGGAAATTTACGACATTTCGCAGCGCACTGTTCATTGAAGGGCAATCGCTCGAGGCCTAATTTCCAATTGCGAGACGACGAGAGGCGGGTTTCCCCCCTGTTGACCCCCTCATCCTGGTTCGCCTCGTTCCAAGCGTGACGAACGCTAAAAGAGAAACCCCCGTGCCAATGCCCCCGGCGCGGGGGTTTTTTGTGTTTGTTGGCGGTCGTGGCTGGGCATGTTTTTGTCGGGTGCGGAAAGCGCATCCGCGCTTTCCTTCGGCACCAGCCCACTCCCCCACCCGACCATCCATAAAATACCGTGCCGTGGGTGGTCGGGTGGGGGAGTGGGCTGGTGCCGGGCGCAGGACAAGGCGCTAGCCTTGGCCGGATAGACGCCATAAGGACGCTCCATGGTTTCTGTCGCTACCTGGAACATCAATTCCGTCCGCCTCCGCATGCCCATCGTCGAGCGTTTCCTTAAGGAGCAGGCGCCCGACGTGCTCTGCCTGCAGGAGATCAAGTGTCAGGAGCACCAGTTCCCCTATGACGCGTTCCGCGAGCTCGGCTACGAGCATTTCGCCGTTCACGGGCAGAAGGGCTATCACGGCGTTGCGACGGTCGCGAAGACGCCGCTGAAGGAATTCTCGCGCCACGACTGGCAGGACAATGGCGAGGCGCGCCACGTCGGCGTGGAGCTGACCGATCACCAAGGCATGATCGTCGAGAACGTCTATGTCCCCGCAGGCGGCGACGAGCCCGACCGCGAGGTAAATGTGAAGTTCGGGCAGAAGCTCGATTTCCTCGAGCGCATGACTCGCTGGGCCGATGCGGTGGATCGCCCCACGCTGATCGTCGGCGATTTCAACATCGCGCCGCTGGAAAGCGATGTGTGGAATCACAAGCAGCTGCTGAAAGTCGTCAGCCATACGCCGGTCGAGGTCGACAGCCTCCAGCGCTTCATGGACGCGCATGGCTGGGCCGATATCGGGCGCGAGCAGATCAGGGCGCCCGAGCGCTATTACAGCTGGTGGAGCTATCGCGCGAAGGACTGGAAGGCGAACGATCGCGGGCGGCGGCTCGATCATATGTGGGCGAGCCCCGAGCTGGCGAAACAGGCGACCAGCCATTCGGTGCACGAATATGCGCGCGACTGGGAAAAGCCGTCCGACCATGTGCCGTTGGTGACGGAGTTCACCCTCTGAGCGAAGCGAGCGCCTCCCGCCGCGCGGCGCAGGCGGTCGATGCGCTGCGGCACGGCTGGCCGCTGGCGATTGCCGGGGCACCGGTGCTGCAACCGGTCGAAACCGCGTTCGGCGATGTCACCGGCGAGGCCATGCTGCTCTCGGCGACACGCGCGGCGACGCTCAAGCTGGCGAACCAGATCGAGGCCGCCGTGCCGCGCCAGCCGGTGCTGATGCGCGCTGCCGAGACGTTCGATCTCGGCGCAGCCCTGGCGGTTGCGGACCCGGCCCTGGATTTGCAGCGACCGCTCAAAGGGCCGTTCAAGGCGCTACCGCTCGCGTGGGAAGAGCAAGCGCGCGCGGCCCTGGAGCTGGCGCGCATAGCAGGCGTTCTGCCTGCCTTCCTCGTCGATCCGCAAGGCGCGGCGGAGCCGGTTTCGCTCGAGGTTGAGGACGTCGCCCACTTCGCCGACGCCGCGCGCCTCCAGGTCGCGACCCGCGCCAGACTGCCGGTCGCTGCCGCCGAAGATGCGCAGATCGTCGCCTTCCGCAGCCCCGACGACACGCGCGAGCATGTGGCTCTGGTGATCGGCACCGCAAGCACGGACCACCCGCCGCTGGTCCGTCTGCACTCCGAATGCCTTACCGGCGACATACTCGGCAGTTTGAAATGCGATTGCGGCCCGCAGCTCGATGCGGCGCTCCAAGCGATGGCCCGTGAGGCAGAAGCTGGCGGATGGGGCGTGCTACTCTACATGCGACAGGAAGGGCGGGGCATCGGCCTCGTCAACAAGCTGCGCGCCTATCGCCTTCAGGATCAGGGCTTCGACACGGTGGACGCGAACACGCGGCTCGGCCTGCCCGACGAAGCACGCGATTTTCCGACCGCCGCGCGGATGCTCGACCTGCTGGGGGTCGACACGATCCGGCTGATGACCAACAATCCGGCCAAGGTCGAAGCCCTGGAATGCGAAGGAGTGACGGTGAGCGAACGCGTCCCCCACAGCCTGCCCGACAATCCGCACAATGCGCACTATCTCGCCACCAAGCGCGACCGCGCGGGACATTTGCTGCCATGAGCGCCATCACCATCCGGCCCGAGCAGGCAAGCGACGTCGAGTCGATCCACGACCTGACGGAAGCCGCCTTTCGCGATGCGCCCCATGCCGATGGCTCCGAACCGGGAATCGTCGATGCGCTGCGCCGCGATGGCGACCTCACCCTGTCGCTCGTCGCCGAGACTGCAGAGCGCCTTGTGGGCCACGTCGCTCTTTCGCCCGTGACCATCACCGACGGTTCCCGCGATTGGTACGGTCTCGGCCCGATCAGCGTGCTGCCCGAATGCCAGGGCGCAGGCATCGGCTTGCGCCTGATGAAGCGCGCCATTGCCGACTTTCGCGCCATGGGCGCACGCGGCATCGTCCTGCTCGGCGATCCGGCCTACTATGCTCGCTTCGGCTTCGAGCATGATCCGGACCTGCGGTATCCGGGGCCGCCGACGGAGTATTTCCAGCGCCTCGTCCTCGAAGGCGATGCGCCTAGCGGCACTGTAAACTACGCGCCCGCCTTCGGCTGAACCCTGCGCCCCAGCGCCTCGCCCATGCGCACGGTGCTTCCGGCTTCGAAACCGTCGAGCCATTTGACCCGGCCCGGTTCGAACAGCAGCACGACGGTCGAGCCGAGGAAGAAACGGCCCATTTCGGCGCCAGCCTCCAGCGACACGTCGCGCGATACGAAATCCTCATGCACCAGTTTCGGCGCATGCGCTTCGACCCGGCCGGACCAGACGGTCTCGATCCCGGCGACGATCATGGCGCCGACCATCACGCTGGCAAAGCGTCCCACCGGCCCATCGAACAGGCAGGCGAGGCGCTCGTTGCGCGCGAATAGGCCATCGACATTCTCCGCCGTGACCTGGTTCACGCTGAACAGATCGCCCGGCACATAGGTGGTCGACTGCAGCACTCCGGCGGCGGGCATATGGACGCGGTGATAATCGCGAGGGCTGAGGTAGATCGTCGCGAAGCTGCCGCCTTCGAAGCGTTCGGCCGCTGCGGCATCGCCGCCCAGCAATTGCCGGGCGGTGAAGGCGCGCCCCTTGGCCTGGAAGATCTCGCCGCGCTCGATCGTGCCGATCTGGCTGACCGCGCCATCGGCGGGCGAAAGGACGAACTCATCCGCATCGGCCAACGGGCGCGCTCCCGGCTTCAGCTCGCGAGTGAAGAAGTCGTTGAAGCTGGCGAATTGCTCGATGCTGCGCGCAGCCTGCGACATGTCGATATCGTAGGTGGCGATGAAGCGACGGATCAGCCGGTCTTTCAGCCACGGCGTCTCGCTCGATGCGAATTTGCCCGCAAGGCGCGATACGGCGTGATGCGGCAGGGCGTGCTGGAGGAGGATGAAAGGGGATGCCATGCGGAAGCCTTGGCGCGCCGCGCAGATCAGCGCAATTGGCTATCCTTGCTGCCGCGGCGATTGATGCCCGATTGGCGCAGCGCGCCGTCGCGGCGGGACTGGCATTCGACACAGGTGCGCACACCCGGCAGCGCCGCGCGACGCTTTTCGGGAATGTCCTCCCCGCATTCGTCGCAATATTCGGAGCTCTCGCCCCTTGGCATGCGCGAGCGTGCGGCGCTGACCGCGTCGCTCACCGTATCGTCTATCTGGTCCTGAACGGCGCCGTCCCGCGCCCATCCGCCTGCCATGCGGCAATCTCCTTCATCGGCCCAACGGGTCGGGCCGCCCAAGGTTTCACCGGTGTGGCAGGCTCAGCGGCGCTCGTAGCGCTTGAGACCCGTGCCGAGCGTATTGCCGCGGATGAGCAGATCGTGCCCCGTCCAGTCGGCGACGAAAGCAGGATTGCGACCGAGACCCGGAGCGAGGCGGGCGTTGTTGCCTTCGATCACCAGCCCATCGGCGCTGTATTGCGCGCCTTCGGCCCCCACGGCGATCAGCGCGGACCAGTTTTCCTTGTCCGCGCCCTGCACGAACCAGTTGTCGCGGATCTCGCCGCCGCCGCCGTTGGGCAGGTCGATCATGTAATTGGTGGCGCGGCCCTTGGAATCGTCGAAGCTGTTATCGACCACCACGTTCCGCCCGGCGCGCGACTTGTAATAATGGCCGCCGCGCCCCTGTTCGAACCGCGACCGGGTGACCGTGACGCTGCCGTAATCGCCGGCATAGATCGAATGCGCGCAGCCTGCCGAGTGCTCGCAAGTGCCCAGGCGGGTGAAGGTCGACTTGTCGATCACCATCTCGCTATCGACGCCGTTGACGGTCAGGATGCCCTGCTGGCTGTCGCGGAACCAGGTTTGCGAGACATGCAGCGGGCCTTTCTCCAGCCGAATGCCCGCACCGTTCCCGTCGCCGACGCTGACGTCGGCCAGCACCAGCCCCTCGACCCGCGCACCGCGTCCGCGCAGGACGAGCAGCGCCTTGCCTTCGCACGCCGTTCCGCCAAGGAGCGACTGCCCCGGCACTTCGCCGGTATAGGTAACGTATCCCGCGCTCTGCACGGCGCATTGTCGCCAGTTGCCGGGCGCGATCCGGATGGTCCCCTCGCCGTCGCCGATGGCGTCGACCGCCTGTTGCAGCGTTACGAAGCCCTGGCCGGTCTCCTGGACCGTGAAGGGTGTGGGCGCAGGCTCCTGCGCCATTGCGGCAGCAAGCGGAATGGCTGCCAGAGCGAAGCCTGTAATGCCGGCCAGCAGCCAGCCGGGCAAGCGGTCCGAAGCGGGGGCGAGCGGAGTCGTCATGGCATACGCCTAGCACGCAATGGTTAACAGGGTGATAAGCTTTTCACATGCCGGACCGGGTTAGTCGGTACTGCCCCATCGCCAGCGCCACTCTCCGCGGGTTTTGGCCTTTGCGATGAGGATCAAGGCAAGGGTGGCGGGAACGATGATGGCGAAAGCCGTTCCTGCACCGACGATCGTGTCCCAGTCGAGCACGCGCTCGCATGCCCCGACGATGACAAGATAGCCGATAACCAGCGCCCAGCCCTGCCATCTGATCGGCCAGCCCGCCCCATAACCGAACGCCTTCGGCAAAAACCACGCGTCGTCAGGTTTTGTGGGCCTATCAGTCATCTTTCGGTGGCCTTCCCCGGCGGGCGGGCTTGCTCTTGGCCACGGAAATCCCGCGCCGGTCGAGCGCCTCGCGCAGCAGCATTTCGATCTGGGCGTTGGCGCTGCGCAGCTCATCCGCCGCCAGTCGTTCGACCGCGGCGTGCACCGCCGGGTCGAGCCGCAGGGCAAAGGCCTTTTTCGCCATCGGACGCGCTCCGCCAGGCCGCCTAGTAGAGCGAACCGGCGTTGACGACCGGCGTCACGTCCTTCTCGCCGCACAGGACGACCATCAGGTTGGACACCATGGTCGCGCGCCGCTCGTCGTCCATGTCGACGATGTTGTCCTGGCTCAGCTTGACCAGCGCATCCTCCACCATGCCGACCGCGCCGAGCACGATCTTCTTGCGCGCGGCGATGATCGCATCGGCTTGCTGGCGTTTGAGCATGGCGCTGGCGATCTCGCTGGCATAGGCGAGGTGGGTGAGGCCCGCCTCGTCCACCACCACGCCGCCGACCTTCAGCCGGTCGTTCAGCTCTTCGAGCAGCTCCTGATTGACCACGTCGGCACTGCCGCGCAGCGTCACTTCCTCGTCCTCGAAATCGTCATAGGGGTGGCGCGAGCCGACGGTGCGCAGCCCCGCCTCGATCTGGATGTTCACGAACTCCTTGTAATCGTCGACATCGAAGCTAGCCTGAGCCGTATCCTGCACGCGCCACACGACATTGCAGGCGATCTCGATCGGGTTGCCGCGCAAGTCGTTGATCTTCACGCGTTCGGAGTGGATGTTGTGCGCGCGGGCCGAAATCTTGTTCCGCATCATCCACGGCCACACCCAGCGCAGCCCCTCGGTCCGCTCGCTGCCGCGATATTCGCCGAACAGCGTAATCACCGCCGCCTGGTTGGGCTGGATCATGAAGAACCCCGCCGCGACGATACACAGCGCCAGCACCGTAACCACCAGCGTGCCGACGAACATCAGCTTGGCCGCCTTCTCCGCACCCGACGGCGGCGCCATGCCCGGCAGCGCAATTGCGGCGAACGCCAGCAAGGCCGCCAGCACGATCAGCATTATATAGCCATTGTAAGACGTCGCCACAGTTTCGCGGCTCGTCTTCATTCCCCTGAGTTCCAATGTCACGACGAATCACCTCCGATATAATTATGATATCATGTTTATATCGACCGTATCGGCTCGTCAATGGCGCGCGATGGTGCGCAGGAACTGCTCTCCATAGGCCTCGAGCTTCTTCGCCCCGACACCGGGCAAGCGGCCCAGTGCGGCCAGCGAAGCCGGACGCTGCGCGGCCATTTCGCGCAAGGTGGCGTCGTGGAAGATCACATAGGGCGGGACCTGTCCCTCGATCGCCAGCTCGCGGCGCAATTCGCGCAAGGCATCGAACAGCGGATCGCCGACCGGGTTGGGCGTGCTGTCGCCGCGCCGCCGCTTGCTGCGTTTCGGCGGGACGACGATCTCGACCTCGCTCTCCCCCTTCAGGATCGCGCGCGCCGATCCGCCCAGTGCGAGGCCGCCATGTTCGGTCGCCACGAGATCGCCGCGCGCCTGCAAGGCCCGCGCCACCGACTGGAGCAGTCGGGCATCCTCGCCCCCGACGATGCCGAAGACACTTAAGCGATCATGCCCGCGCTGGCGCACGCGCTCGTCCTCGCTGCCGGTAAGGACCTTTTGCAAATGCCCCATGCCGAAGCTTTGGCCGGTGCGGTAGACTGCGGAGAGCAGCTTGCGTGCGAGTTCGGTCACGTCGGTGACGCCGGGTTTCTCGAGGCAGTTATCGCAATTGCCGCATTCGGCCGGCGGGTCCTCACCGAAATGCCGCAGCAGGACGGCGCGGCGGCACTCGGCGGTCTCGACCAGTCCGGCGAGCGCATTGAGCCGCGCGATCTCCGCCCCGCGCCGCGCCTCGTCCACCTCGGCCAGCCGCTGGCGCGCCGTGGCGAAATCGCCAGCACCCCAGAACATGGTCGCGCGGGCCGGATCGCCGTCACGCCCGGCGCGGCCCGTCTCCTGGTAATAGCCCTCGATCGACTTGGGCACGCCGACATGGGCAACGAAGCGCACGTCGGGCTTGTCGATCCCCATGCCGAAAGCGACCGTGGCTACGATGACCATGTCCTCGCTCGCCACGAAGGCGGCCTGGTTGGCAGCGCGGGTCTGCGGGTCGAGCCCTGCATGATAGGGCAGCACCGCCCTGCCCGTCGCCGCCCCTAGCTTCTCCGCGAGATCCTCGACCTTGCGGCGGGTCGGCGCGTAGACGATGCCCGGCCCCGGCTGCTCGGCCATCAGCGCGGCGAGCTGGCGAACCGGATTGTCGCGAAGGCGAATGGCGTAGCGGATGTTCGGCCGGTCGAAGCCCGCCAGCACGAGCCCGCCGTCGGGAATGCCCAGCTGCGCCATCACGTCGCGGCGCGTCTGGCTGTCGGCAGTGGCGGTCAGCGCGAGGCGCGGGACGTCCGGAAAGGCGTCCATCAATCCGCGCAGCATGCGATAGTCCGGGCGGAAATCGTGCCCCCATTCGGAAACGCAATGCGCCTCGTCCACCGCGAATAGCGCGAGCGGGGCGGTGCCCAAGAAGTCGCGGAAGGCTGGCTGGCTGGCGCGTTCGGGCGCGACGTAGAGCAAGTCGAGTTCACCGGCGCGATAGGCGTCCTGCGTTTCACGCCAGTCGGCATCGGCGCTGGTCATCGTGGCCGCGCGAATGCCATTGGCGCGCGCGCTGCGCAGCTGGTCGTGCATCAGCGCGATCAGCGGGCTGATGACCACGCAGGTGCCATCCAGCATCGTCGCGGGCAGCTGGTAAGTGAGCGATTTGCCCGCCCCGGTCGGCATAACCGCCAGCGTCGACTGGCCGGAGAGTACGCGGTCGACTACTTCCGCCTGTCGCCCACGGAAATCGTCGAAGCCGAAGATGGCTTTCAGGCGCTCGCGCGCGGAGTCGAGCAGGGGAATGGCGGTTTCGACCATATCCCCTGATCGCTGCCTGCGGCTTCCGGCGCAACCGGCGCGCGGGCATTTTCCCCTTGCTCCGTATGCGGGAGTCGCGCTTAACACCCTGCGACTTCCAACGCTTCTTAGAGGAGACACCACCATGAACCTGCGCATCGCCTTGGCTGCGACCGCCACTTTCGCCCTTGCCGCCTGCGGCAGTTCCGAAGACGCATCGACCGAAGCCGAAGCCGACACGGTCGAAATTCCCGCCGACGAAGCGCTGCAAGGCGTCGATGAAGAGCCGGTGGAAGACCCGGCCGCCATGGAATCCGACCCCGCTCCCGTCACCACCGCCGGCGATGGTGACGCCGCCGAAGCGGAAGCCGCATCGGTACAGGAAGCGGGCGACAATGCCGCTGCCACCGCCGAAGCCGCCATGGATGCGATGAGCGAAGACGACTTCGAAAATTGAGCTTTCGGCGCGGGGGTGTGGCACGCCGTACCCCCGCCAGGCCGGAGTTACGTAACGTTCTTCGCATGTCGCCCCCGAGCAGCTAAAGCTGCGGTATGATCCGACTCGCCCTCGCGCTTTGCAGCACCGCCGCCCTGACCGCTTGCTCAAACAACGAGCCGCAGGACTTGCGGGCGATATCCGCCAGCGAGGCCGAAGCGCTCGACGACGCAGCCTCGATGATCGACGAGCGCCGCCTGCCGCCCGAAGCCTTGGGCGAGGAGGCCGATACCGAAACGGCAGACACACCGCAGGAGACCCCGACCCAGTGACCGTAGCAGCAGCCGACAACCCCGGGATGGACCCGGACACCTTCGACCAGTTCCTCGAACAGCTCGACCGCTATGTGCGCGAGCGGCTGATCCCGGCAGAGAAAGACGTCATCGAAAACGATGCTTTGCCGCCGGTGATCATCGACGAGATGAAGGAGATGGGGCTGTTCGGCCTCACCGTGCCGGAGGACTATGGTGGCGCGGGCCTCAACGTCACGCAATATGCCAAGGTCGTGCAGACCATGGCCTATGCCGCGCCTGCTTTCCGCAGCATCTTCTCGATCAACGTCGGCATGTTCAATTCTGCGATCAAGAACGGTGGTACCGATGCGCAGAAGGCCGAATGGTGGCCGAAGATCGCCGAAGGCGCGATCGCCTGCTTCGGTCTGACCGAGCCCGGTAGCGGGTCCGACAGCGCGGCCATGGCGACCTTCGCCAAGCCCGATCCCGACGGCAACGGCTGGATCCTCAACGGCACCAAGCGCTACATCACCAACGCGCCCTACGCCGATGTCGGCCTGATTATGGCGCGGACCGAAAAGGATGCGCAGCCCAAGAACGCGCATGTCAGCGCCTTCATCGTGCCGATGGACGCGCCCGGCGTATCGGTCGGCAGCCCGGACAAGAAGATGGGCCAGTCGGGCAGCCACATCGCCGACATCATGCTCGACGATGTTCATGTGCCGGGCGACGCCCTGCTCGGCGGGGAAACCGGCCAGGGCTTCCGCTTCGCCATGATGAGCCTCGACAACGGGCGTATCTCGGTCGGCGCGGCGAGCACCGGCTATGCCCGCCGCGCGCTCGACAGTGCGGTCCGCTATGCCAATGAGCGCAAGGCCTTCGGCGAACCGATCGCGAACTTTCAGCTGATCCAGCAGATGCTGTCCGAAAGCTGGACCGAGATTTACGCCGCCGAAGCGATGATGGCGGACGTCACCGCGCGCGTCGATCGCGGCGAGAATACGGTGAAGCACGCCGCCGCCTTCAAGGTTTTCGCCAGCGAGATGTGCGGCCGCGTGGTCGACCGGGTGGTGCAGGTCTATGGCGGCGCTGGGTATCTCGCCGAATACGATGCCGAGCGCTTCTTCCGCGATGCGCGCATCTACCGCATCTATGAGGGCACGACGCAGATCCTCCAGCTCCAGATCGCCAAGCACATGATGCGGGATTTCGCGAATAGTGTCTGATCGGCTTGGCTGACGGCTCGGCTGTTCCGTCCCGCTCCCCCACCCGGCCACCCATAAAATACCGTGGCGTGGGTGGCCGGGTGGGGGAGCGGGATGGAACAGCAAGGGCTGGACGGATGTCCAGCCCGCACGCAACAAGGACTCTCCCATGTACGACTTCCTCTCCGGCCTCTCCGTCCTCGAAGTCTCCAGCTTCGTCGCCTCGCCGACGGTCGGCCTGTACTGCGGGCAGTTCGGGGCCGAGGTCATTCGCGTCGACCACAAGGAAGGCGGGCTCGATTACGATCGCTACATGCTGGCGGACAACGGCCGTTCGCTCGCGTGGGAGAACCTCAACCGCGCGAAGAAATCGGTCGCGCTGGACTTGCGCAGCGGCGAGGGGCGGGAGCTGTGCGTCGAGCTTGCCAACGCCGTGGGCCAGTGCGTCACCAATTTGCCGGAGAGAAGCTTCCTCAGCCACGCCGCCATGGCGAAAGCACGCGAGGATATGATCTCCGTCCGTATCATGGGCTGGCACGACGGGCGCCAAGCGATGGATTTCACCGTCAATGCCGCCAGCGGCTATCCGCTGATGACCGGACCCGCAGACTGGGATCCAGAGACCGCGCCCCCAGTCAATCAGTTGGTGCCGGCCTGGGACTTTCTCACCGGCGCCTACTGCGCCTTCACCCTGCTCGCGGCGCTGCGCCACCGTGACGCCACCGGCGAAGGCGCGGAAATCCGCGTGCCGCTGGGCGACGTCGCCATCGGCACGCTCGCCAATAGCGGCACGATCGCGGAAATGCTGTTCCGCGGCGGCGACCGGGAGCGGCTCGGCAACGCCATCTGGGGCGCATTCGGCAGCGACATGATTACGCGCGATGGCGTACGTTTCATGGTCGCGGCGCTGACCGCCAAGCAATGGCACGGCATCGTCGAGGCCTTCGGACTTTCCGACGAAATCGCCGCGCTCGAGGCAGAGCTCGGTGTGCGCTTCGCCGCTGGCGACACGCCGCGCTTCCAGCACCGTGACCGGCTGCTCGGCCTGTTCCAGTCCGTTGCCGGCCAGCACGATTATGCCGAGCTCGAAAAGCGCATGGCGGCGGCAGGCACGACCTA
Source organism: Qipengyuania profundimaris (assembly GCF_030717945.1). NCBI lineage: Bacteria > Pseudomonadati > Pseudomonadota > Alphaproteobacteria > Sphingomonadales > Erythrobacteraceae > Qipengyuania > Qipengyuania profundimaris. The sequence continues at coordinate 446,381 of NZ_JAVAIM010000001.1, read as the reverse complement.
CGAACGCTACCGCACGCCTTACGAAGCGGCGCAGGACCCGCAGTTGGTCGGCGACAATCCGCTGTTCGGGCGCACGCCGGACAATCCCAGCGGTTTCGATTATCCGGTCGCCCGCAGCTTCGCCAATATGCCCGACAAACCGCGCGGCGAGCCGCAGCGCGCGCCCTATCTGGGCGAACATACCGAACAGGTGCTCGCCGACACGCTCCGCCTGTCCTCCGGGGCCATCGGCAAACTGATCGACAGCGGTATTGCCGCCCCGAGCGACGAAGCCCACGACTACTCGAAAACCAGGATTATGCCATGACGTCACCCAGCCAGTCCCTCCGCCGCGTCGCCATCTGCAAGCCGCTGCGCACGCCGGTGGGCAAGTTCCTCGGCACGCTCTCCCCGCTGGAGGCAGGCGAGCTCGGCGCGATCATCATCAAGGCGCTGGTCGAGCGCAGCGGTGTCGATCCGATGCGCGTGGACGATGTCGTCTTCAGCCAGGGATACGGCAGCGGCGAGGCACCGGCCATCGGGCGCTGGAGCTGGCTGGCGGCAGGCTATCCGATCGAAGTGCCCGGCTTCCAGCTCGACCGGCGCTGCGGCTCCGGCCTGCAGGCCGTCGCGACGGCAGCGATGATGGTGCAGACCGGCGTCGCCGATTGCGTGCTGGCGGGCGGCGTCGAAAGCATGTCCAATGTCGAGCACTATACCACCAAGGCCCGCATGGGCGCGCGCATGGGCGACATGGTGCTGTGGGACCGCCTGACGCGCGGGCGCCTGATGAGCCAGCCGATCGAGCGCTTCGGCGTCATCACCGGCATGATCGAAACGGCGGAAAATCTCGCCAAGGATTACGATATTTCGCGCGAGGCCTCCGATGCGTTTGCCGTACGCAGCCACCAGAACGCCGCCAAGGCCTGGGAGGAGGGCAAGTTCGACGAGCAGCTGGTACCGGTCGAGATTCCGCAGCGCCGCGGCGATCCGGTCGTCTTCGCCAAAGACGAAGGCTTCCGCGCCGATGCCGACATGGAGACGCTGGGCAAATTGCGCGCGATCGATCTGAAGCGCGATCCCGATGCCATCGTGACGGCAGGCAACGCCAGCCAGCAGAATGACGCCGCGGCGGCCTGCCTCGTGGTGGCGGAGAACAAGGTCGAGGAACTCGGCCTCGAACCGATCCTGTGGTTCAACAGCTGGAGCGCGGCGGGTTGCGACCCCAGCCGCATGGGCATCGGCCCGGTGCCGGCGGTCGAGAAGCTGTTCGAACGCACCGGCATGAACTGGGACGACATTGGCCTCATCGAATTGAACGAAGCTTTCGCGCCGCAGGCACTCGCCGTGCTGAATGGCTGGGGTTTTGCCGAGGACGATAGCCGCCGCGAAATCGTCAACGTCAACGGGTCCGGCATCTCGCTCGGCCATCCGATCGGCGCGACCGGCATCCGCATCCTCGCCGACATGGCGCACGAGATGCAGCGCCGCGAAGTCCGTTATGGTCTCGAGACCATGTGCATCGGCGGCGGACAAGGCATGGCGGCCATCTTCGAACGCGCTGCCTGATGGGCGACGCCGCCACGCATGACTGGTCCGGCTGGCTGGGTCGCGAGCAGGTCTCGCACGACCTGCTCGACCCGGCGCTAGCGGCCCGCTGGGCGGGCACCTTCGACCTTGCGGCTCCTGACGCCGGTGCTATGCCACAGGGGATCCACCTGTGCCTGTGCACACCCGATGCACCGTCCGCGGCCTTGGGCGAGGACGGTCACCCCGAGCGCAACGACAGGGCCGACAGTTTTTTCCCGCCGGTGCCGCTCCCGCGCCGGATGTGGGCGGCGAGCAAGATGCAGTTCCATGCGCCCTTGGTCATTGGCGCGCAAATCGAACGCGTGTCCCGGATCGCATCGATCGAGGAGAAATCGGGCCGCAGCGGCACTCTCGTCTTCGTCGACGTCGATCACCGCACCAGTGCCGACGGCGCGCTGGCAGTTACCGAGCGACAGACGCTGGTCTATCGCGAGGCGGCCGCAAGCGATGCTCCGCTCAGCCCGCCGCCCGCGACAGTCGATCAATTCGACCCAGCGGATTGGGACACGCATCATACGCTGGTGCCAGATCCCCGCTTGCTGTTCCGCTATTCGGCGCTGACCTTCAACACCCACCGCATCCATTACGATGCGCCCTATGCGCGCGATGTGGAGCGGTATCGCGGGCTGGTGGTGCATGGGCCGCTGATGGCGAGCCTGTTGCTGCAACTGGCGGCGCGCGAGTTCGGCGACAATCGCCTCGCCAGCTTCGGCTTCCGCGCGATCAGCCCGGCCATTGCCGACGAGCCGCTCCATCTGGCGCTGCGGCAGGGTGAGGCGGGCATCGAACTCGCCGCGATCGCTGCCGACGGGCGCGAATGCTTGAAGGCCCGCGCCAGCCTCACCTAGTCGAGCGGATAGGGCGCGATCGGCTCCAGCACCGAGTAGCTTTCTGCGGAGGGATCGCGGCCCAGCCCGGGAAAATCGATCGCGGGCGGATCGACATGTGTGTCGGGCAGGCGGTCGAGCAGGTCACGCACCAGCGTCAGCCGGCCGCGTTTCTGGTCGTTGAAATTCACCAGCGTCCAGGGCGCATGCTCGGTATGCGTCGCGGCCAGCATGGCCTCGCGCGCCGCCGTATAGGCATCGTATTTTGCGCGCGCGGCGAGATCGATCGGCGACAGCTTCCACCGCTTCAGCGGATCTTCGAGTCGTTCGCGCAGGCGCTCTTCCTGCTGCACCTGATCGGTGGTCAGCCAGTATTTGAACAGCAGGATGCCGTCGTCGATCAGCATCTTTTCGAACACCGGCGCCTGTTCCAGAAATGCATCGACCTCGGCCTGCGAGGCATAGCCCATCACTTGCTCCACCCCGGCGCGATTGTACCAGCTGCGGTCGAACAGGACGATCTCGCCTGCGCTGGGCAGGTGCTGGGCATAGCGCTGGAAATACCACTGCGTCTGCTCGGCCTCGGTGGGCTTGGACAACGCGACCACGCGGCACTGGCGCGGATTGAGCCGTTCGCGAACCGCCTTGATTGCGCCGCCCTTGCCTGCCGTGTCGCGGCCCTCGAACAGCACCACGATGCGCTGCCCGGTCGTGCGCGCCCAGCGGGCCATGCCGACGAGCTCTTCCTCCATCGGGTCGAGCGCGGCTTCGTATTGCTTGCGTTTCATCTGGCGATCTCCGGCTTCGTTTGAACAAAGGACGCAAACCCAGTATCACCGGTAACGATATGGCAACACTTACAGATAGCGCACAGGCCGATTCCGACCAGGACTTTAGCCGGCTGCCGCACCTTCCGGCAGATGTATTCACCGCTCCGCTAAAACGGCCCGAGCACGTCGGCGAGGACTGGCTGGAGCCGAAGCAGACCGAATACGACAGCGAAGACGATGCGATCTGGGACGATCTCTTCGCGCGCCAGATGAAGGTGCTGCCCGGCCGCGCGGCGTCGGCCTTCATGGAAGGCACCGAAAAGCTCGATCTCGGCCGTGGCGGTGTGCCCGAATTCGGCACGCTGAGCGAGGAGCTGGACAAGCTCACCGGCTGGAGCGTGGTGCCAGTGCCGATGCTGATCCCCGATCACGTTTTCTTCTGGCACCTCGCCAATCGCCGCTTCCCGGCCGGCAACTTCATTCGGACGCGCGAGACTTTCGACTACATCCAGGAGCCGGACGTCTTCCACGACGTCTTCGGTCATGTGCCGATGCTGACCGATCCGGTCTATGCCGATTACATGCAGGAATATGGCCGCGCCGGATGGAAGGCGATGCGCTACAACCGACTGAAGGCGCTGGGCGCGTTGTACTGGTACACGGTCGAATTCGGGCTGCTGCTGGAGGCGCCGGGCGATATCCGCGCCTATGGTGCCGGTATTCTCTCCGGCCCGACGGAAGTGGTCTATGCGACCGAGGCGCAGAGCCCCAACCGCATCATGCTCAACGTCGACCGCGTCATGCGCACCGATTACGTGATCAGCGATCTGCAGCCGACCTATTTCGTGATCGAGAGCTTCGAGGATCTCTACCGCCAGACGGTGGAACGCGATTTCGACAAGCTCTATCGCAGCCTGGGCCCGGGCTTCACCTATGCCAATACGGCGGTGATCGACGTCGATTACGTGGTCAACGAAGGCACGCTGGAATATACGCTACGCGGCGGGCGCGGGAGCGGTGCCGACGCGGTCTGACGCAAGGCGAGACAGCCACTTCATGCAGCAAAAAAGGGGCGCCGGATCGCTCCGGCCCCCCTTGATCAGCGTGACGCTGAGATGGACGCTTACGGCGTGTCCATGTCGTCAGCGGTTTCTTCCATGCTTTCTTCCATGGCGTCGGTCTGATCGTCCATGGCGTCGGCCTGTTCGTCGGTGATTTCACCCGAAGCTTCCATGTCGTTGACCATCGCGTCACGATTGTCTTCCATCTGCTCCGCTTCTGCTTCCATCGCGTTTTCCTGCGGGCCATCGCAAGCCGCGAGGCCAAGGCTCAGCGCGGCGGCCGAAGCGACGATCGAGAATTTGTTGAACTTCATGTTTATTCCCCTTGTATTGGCGAGCCGCTGCAGCATGCGACAGCTCCTTTCGTGGTACGATTGCAGTCTATCGTTCAATGATAGGCGCGTTGGCGCACGAAATTGAAAATGCCGATTGCAACGGCAGCTCCGACAACGGCCCACAACAGGGCGATGCCGCTGACCGCGCCGACCACGGATCCGCCGCTGGCAACGAGGCCGGCGAGCAGTGATCCGAGGACGCCGACACCTGCGTTCATCGCAATGGTGCGGCCGTCTTCGATCCTGAGAACGATGGTCGCCAACCATCCGAGGATGGCACCGACGACGATCAGGATGAGAAGACCCATGACAGGCGTTCCTTCGTGACTACATTCGCGAAAGAAAGTCTTCTCGCGACAAAAGGTTCCGCAATTGTGTCAGGAAAATGTCGCCTGCTGGCCGAATTGCCACGGTGTCAGAAGAGCAGCAGCAGCGCGGTTCCCAAGATAACGCGATAGACCACGAACACCATCATCGATGCCTTCTTGAGGAAATTCATCAGGAACATCATCGTCGCAAGAGCCGCGAAAAAGGTCATCACGCCAGCGCCGAATGCATCGAGCTGCATCTCGCGCGTTGCTTCGGCCAGGTCGAGCGCGGCGATCAGGCCCGCCCCTGCAACTGCGGGTATGGCGAGCAGAAAGGAGAAGCGCGCCGATTCCACCCGATCGTATCCGAGGAAGCGGGCCGCGGTCATGGTCGCGCCGGAACGGCTGGTGCCCGGAATCAGCGCCATCGCCTGTGCCACGCCGACGATGATGGCATCGCGTAGGCTCAGGTCTTCATAGGTTTTCGTTGCCTTGCCGATCCGGTCGGCGATGCCGAGCAGGATGCCGAAGACGATGAGGTTGATTGCCACCAGCTGCGTCGAGCGCAGGCTTTCGAGATGCCCGCCGAGCTTGAGATAGAGCCCTGCGATCACCGCCGGGATCGTGCCTGCCAGCACGAAGAGGAACAGTCGCCGCTGCTCCGGATCCTCGCCCAGCCCGACAGTGGCGAAGCCGCCCCGCGCGAGACCGATCACGTCCTTGCGGAAATAGAGGATGATCGCCAGCAGCGAGCCGACATGGACCGCCACGTCGATCAGCGGACCCTGGTCAGGCCAGTCGGTCAGCTTCGGAATCAGGATCAAATGCCCCGAGGAGGAAATCGGGAGGAATTCCGTGATCCCCTGGACGATGGCGATGATGAATTGCTGCAGGAAGGTCATAGCGGGCCAATGGAGAAAGGGCGGGACAAGTCAAGTGACCCGCCCCGCCCGTTCGATGTTTTTGCGGCAAGCCGCGCTATTACCAGATGCGGATGCGCTCTTCCGGCGGCAGGTAGAGATTGTCCTCCGGCGTCACGTTGAACGCTTCATACCATTCGTCGAAGTTCCGCACGACACCGTTCACCCGGTAATAGGGCGGGCTGTGTGGATCGGTGCGCAGCTGCTGGCGCAGCGCATCGTCGCGCTGGGCCGTACGCCAGACCTGTGCCCAGGCTAGGAAGAAGCGCTGATCGCCGGTCAGGCCATCGATCACCGGCACGTCCTTGCCCTCGGTCGCCAGCTTGTAGGCGCGGTAGGCCATCGAGAGACCGCCGAGGTCCCCGATGTTCTCGCCCAGCGTGAGGCGGCCGTTGACGCAGGTTTCGCCATCGTCGAGCGGGCAGAAGCCGTTGTACTGCTCCACCAACGCATCGGTAAGGCCGTCGAAATTGTCGCGATCCTCGTCCGTCCACCAGTTCTCGAGCGCGCCGGTGGCGCTGAACTTCGATCCCTGGTCGTCGAAACCGTGGCCGATCTCGTGCCCGATCACGCCGCCGATCGCGCCGTAGTTGACCGCGAGGTCCGCATTCGGCCCGAAGAACGGCTGCTGCAAGATACCGGCGGGGAAAACGATCTCGTTCTTCAGCGGGTTGTAATAGGCGTTCACCGTCTGCGGCAACATACCCCATTCCGTCCGGTCGATCGGACCGCCCAGCTTGTCGAGCATGTCGCGCCACGCCCAGTGCGCCGCTGCCATCCGGTTGCCGAGCGGATCGCCCGCCTTCACATCCAGACCCTCGTAAGTCTCGAGATTGTCGCGGTATCCGATCTTCGGATCGAAGCTGTCGAGCTTGGCCATGGCCTGCTCTTTCGAAGCTTCGCTCATCCAGTCGATCTCGGCGAGCGATTCGGCGAGTGCGATGCGCAGGTTCGCGACCAGTTCGTCCATCGCTTCCTTGCTGGCGGGCGGGAAATACCGCTCGACGTAGGATGCGCCGAGCAGTTCGCCGAACTGGCTTTCCGTCTCGCCGATGGCGCGCTTCCAACGCGGGCGCTGTTCGGGCGTGCCGCGCAGCAGCGTGCCGTAGAACGCGAAGTCGGCTTCATCGATGTCGGAGCCGAGGATGGCGGCGTTGTTGTCGAGGAACTCCTTGATCGTCCACGCCTTGAGCGTGGCGAGGTCGGTCGTCCCGAGCAGTTCGAGCATCCCGGTGAAGCCCTTGCCGAGCTTCGCCATGGCTTCCGCGTCGAGGCCGATTTCCTCGGCTCGCTCCGCACTCGGGCGCAGGTTGGTCACGACGAAGCGATCCGCTTCGCCGAAGCCCGAGGCCTCGATCATGGTCTCGATCGGAAAATCGCCCGCAAGCTCGCCGAGTTCGGCGGGGGTGAAGGGATTGTAGAACAGGTCGACATTGCGGCTGGCCGCGCGGTCGCTCGAAATCGTGCGGGCGATGGTGTCCTCGAAGGCATAAACCGCCATCGCGGCTGCACCGGGATCCTCGTAACCGGCCTTGCCCATCAGGAAGGTGAGGTACTCCTTGTACTTCGCCTTGATGTTTTCGCCCTTCTCGCTGGTGTCGGTATAATAATCGCGATCGGGCAGGCCGAGGCCGCCGGAGCTGAGATAGACCGAGTAGCGATCGGTTTCCTTGGCATCGACATTCACGCCGCCGCCAAGAGGTGAAGGGTATCCCGGAGTCGCCCACAGCGTCAGCAGAGCGTCGATGCTGTCGGCGGCCTGGATACGCTCCAGATACGGCTGGGCGGCAGACATGCCGGCGGCATCGATAGCATCCGTATCAAGGTAGGAATCGTAGACCGCCACGATTCGCTTCTCGTTCGCAGTCAGCGAGGCCGGGTCCTTGGCGTTCAGTTCGTCCACCAGCGTTTTCACGTCGCTGGTGGATTTTTCGCGCAACAGGTTGAAGGCGCCGAAACTGCTGAATTCGGCAGGCAGGGGGTTGGCGTCGAGCCATTCCTGGTTCGCATAGGCGAAGAAGTCGTCACCCGGATCGACATCCGGGGAAAGCGTCGCCGGATCGAAGCCCCATTCGCCGAAGCTCATGGTGGGCAGTTCATTGGTTTCCTCGGCCATGTTGGCTTCGGTATGGTCGTCGGCGAGGGCCGGGGTCGCCAGGCCGAGCGCAAGAGCGCTCGCACCGGCGGCAAGCATGGTACGGATCATTATGTGCAGTCTCCCAATCGCAGTCACCCGGCCGGGGGGCCGGAATCGGATAATCATTAACTAACAGCTTTCGTCGCGCGTGCGATGCAGTTTATCGGCTCAAACAACGCTTTGAGCGAGGAATCAGGCGGTTTCGAGCACGAATTGCAGCTTTGCGAGCCGCGCATAAAGGCCGCCGTTCGCCGAAAGCTGGTCATGCGTGCCCTGCTCGACGATCCGCCCGTCTTCCATCACCACGATGCGGTCGGCAGCGCGTACGGTCGACAGGCGATGCGCGATGACCAACGTGGTGCGCTCCGCCATCAGGTGCTCGAGCGCATCCTGCACCAGCCGCTCGCTTTCCGCATCGAGCGCGCTGGTCGCTTCGTCCAGCAACAGGATCGGCGCATCGCGTAGCAGGGCGCGAGCGATGGCCAGCCGCTGACGCTGGCCGCCCGATAGCTGCGTGCCGCTCTCGCCGAGATAGGTGTCGAGGCCCTTGGGCAGCTTCTCGAGAAACTCCGCCGCATTGGCCGCCCGCGCAGCGGACCAGATCGCCTCGTCGCTCGCGTCCCAATTGCCATAGCGCAAATTGTCGCGGGCATTTGCACTGAACAGCACGCCTTCCTGCGGGACGTAGGCCATGCGGCGGCGGATTTCCGCCGGATCCGCACCGGTCAGCGGCACGCCGTCGAGGCGGATCGAGCCGGCCTGCGGATCGTAGAAGCGCTCGGCCAGCTGAAAAATGGTCGACTTGCCCGCCCCGGAAGGACCGACGATTGCGACCGTTTCTCCCGGCTCGACTTCGAGGTTGAAGTCGATCAGCGCCGGTGCCTCCAGCCGGGTGGGGTAGCGGAACGTCACATTGCGGAACGACAGGCTGCCGCGTGGCGGCTCCGGCAGGGTCTGCGGGCGGGCTGGCGGAGTGATGGTCGGCGTTTCCTCGAGCAGTTCGGCGAGGCGGCTCGCCGCTCCGGAACCGCGCAGCAAGTCGCCATAAACTTCGGTCAGCGCGCCAAAGGCACCTGCCACGAGGCCTGCCGTCAGCACGAATGCGGCTATGGTACCGCCCGATATGGTGCCCTCGCCCACGGCCTCCGCGCCGCGCCAGACCAGCAGCGTGATCCCGCCGAAGACGCACAGAATGACGACCGCGGTCATGATCGCGCGGATGATGACGCGCCGCTTGGCGACGATGAAGGTCCGCTCGACGGCGGCCTCGAAGCGCTCGTGCTCGCGGTTTTCCTGGTTGAAGCCCTGCACGATCTTCATCGCTGAGAGCACCTCGGTCACCATGGCGCCGATATCGGCCACGCGGTCCTGGCTGGTGCGACTGACCTTGCGCAGACGCCGTCCGAAATAGGTGATCGGGACGACGATTGCCGGAATCACTAGGAACAACCCCATCGTGAGGCTCGGCACGAGCCAGAAGAGATAGGCGGTCCCGCCGATCGCCATCAGCGTGTTGCGCAGCGCCACAGAAATCGTGGTGCCGACCACCGTCTCGATCAGCGCCGTGTCGCTGGTCATCCGGCTGGAAATTTCCTTGGGGCTATTCTCTTCATAGAAGCCCGGGGCCAGCCGCAGCAAGTTGCGCTGCACGCGTAGGCGAATGTCGGCGACGACACGCTCACCCAGCCAGCTGACGAAATAGAACCGCATCGCCGTACCCACCGCGAGCACGCCGACGATACCGAGCAGGGACTGGAACCAGAAACGCATTTCGTCCGCATTGCCGCCTTCGGCAAAGCCGCGGTCGATCACCATCTTGAACCCCGCCGGGATGGCCAGGGTCGCGCCGGCGGTGATGAACAATGCGAGGATCGCCAGGGCGACATGGCCAGGGTATCGCTTCGCCGACTGCCAGACCATGCGCAGCGGTTTGAGCGAGCGGGGTTGCTGCTCGTCCCCGCGAGCTTTGCGCTGGAACAACCGCTTTTTCCGCGGTGCAGTATCGGCCGGCCCGTCCATGCGGGTCACGTAAGCGCGGCAGACGCGAAAATCCACTGCGGACGCGGCATTCGACACATTTCCTTCCCTTGTGCATTGCACAATGAGCGCACAGACGTCAGGATACCCGACTTTCAGGTCGCGGCACGGTAAAAGACGAACCACCGGCCAGCAGGGGACGAACATGTTATACCACGCCTACGAACTCCAGCGCAGCTGGCTCAATTCCGCCAGTGCCTGGGCTTCGATCGGGGCGGAGATGCTCTCCAACCCGTCGAACCCGATGAACTACGTTGGCCCGATGGGCTATATGGGCCTTGGCTCGACCGCTGCGAGTGCGCTGGAAGTCTTCGCCCATGCCGCCGCGCCTTATGGCAAGCCCGCCTGGGGGATCGAGACGGTCGAGGTGGACGGCGAAGCGGATCCGGTGATCGAGGCGACTGTCGTCAATCGCCCCTTCGGCGATCTGAAAGAGTTCTACCGCGAAGGCCTGCCGGCGGATGCGCCGCGCCTCTTGGTGGTCGCCCCGATGAGCGGCCATTTCGCCACCTTGCTACGTGGCACGGTGGAGCGCATGCTGCAGAACTACCGCGTCTTCGTGACCGACTGGGCCGATGCCAAGACCGTCCCGATGCACGAGGGCGAGTTCGATCTCGACGATTACATCGACTATGTGATCGGCTTCCTCGAGCACATCGGTGAGGGCGCGAATGTGATGGCCGTATGCCAGCCGTCGGTGCCGGTCTTCGCCGCCACCGCAATAATGAACCGCGACGAGCATCCGTGCACGCCGAAGACGCTCACCATGATGGGCGGCCCGATCGACACCCGCTGTTCGCCGACCACGGTCAACGATCTCGCCATGGATCGCCCGATCGAGTGGTTCCGCCACAATGTCATCGCCACAGTGCCGATGCAGTATCGCGGCGCGGGGCGCCGGGTCTATCCCGGCTTCATGCAACTGGCCGGCTTCATGAGCATGAACCTCGGCAATCACCTCATGAGCCATTACGAGATGTTCAAGCACCTCACCGCAGGCGACGACGAAAGCGCGCAGGCGACCAAGGATTTCTACGACGAATATCGCAGCGTCGCCGACATGACGGCGGAATTCTATCTCCAGACCGTCGAGGTCGTGTTCCAGGACCATGCCCTGCCGAACGGCACCTTCGCCCATCGCGGCAAGCGCGTCGATCTCGGCGATATCGCCGAGACCGCGATCCTCGCCATTGAGGGCGAGCGCGACGATATTTCGGGGCTAGGCCAGACGCGCGCCGCGCTGGAACTGACGCCGGGTCTCGACGCGTCGAAAAAACGCTACTTCATGGCGGAAGGCGCAGGCCACTACGGCATCTTCAACGGTAGCCGCTGGCGCACGAAAATCGCCCCGGTGGTCGAGGAATTCATCGCCGCGCACGGCTAGGCGGCTCAGGCGACCGGTGGCTCGTTGCGGCGCCCGAGCAGCTTGCCGATGATGCGCCGGGCGATCACCAAAAGCCAGATCGTCAGGCCGAGCAGCACGACTGCGATACCCGCTGCGATCAGCGGAAATTCGTAAGCGAGATAGAGCAAGCCCACTGTCGCGACGTCCTCGGCAGTCGATACGGCGACGTTGCTGACCGGCTCGGGGCTCGCATTGACCACGCCGCGCGCCCCGGCCTTGCCTGCGTGCGCAGCAAAGCTGGCACCGCCGCCGAGCAGGAACGCGACGACCTGAACTGCCGGATCGGACGGGTCGACGATGGCTAGTGCCAACAGCGCACCGCCAATGGGTCGCACGAAGGTATGCACCGCATCCCAGATCGAATCGAGCCACATCACCTTGTCGGCGAAGAACTCCGCCACTGCAGCCAGCGCGGCGATGCTCATCACCCACGGGCTGGCGAGCACATCAAGGCTCGCAAGATGCTCGGGCAGGGGAACGACGTCCATCCGCATGGCGAGGCCGGTGGCGAAGATGCAGAGATAGAGCCGCCAGCCGGCCAGCAGGCTGACGCTTCCGGCGATGCCGATGATTTCCATGATGCCCATGGATCGGCAGCATAAGCCTGAACGGCGCGCTTCGTCCAACGACATTGACCGCCCGACGGATTGCCGATCCGCCGATTGACTGTCGCACATTCGGCGCCTTAACGTTTACACCTGTAAACATGTGGAGACCGATGATGACAAAACTCAAGATTTTGACCGCGACCTGCGGCGCACTTGTCGCGCTGGCGGCCTGCGGAGGAGCGACAGCGGGCGACAAGGGCGTTTGGAAAGCCTCGAGCTACGGTTACGGCAAAAACCTGATCATCGGTTCGGGTGAGCTCGTGACGGAAAACCGCTCCATCGGCAGCTTCGACCGCTTGGCGATCGACGGCCCGGTCGATGTCGTGATCCGTCAGGGCTCGACCCGGTCGCTAATGATTACCGCGGAGGACAATCTGATCGGCCTAGTCCGCGCCCGCAGCGAGGGCGGGACGTTGTCGCTCGACACTACCGGCAGCTTCCGCACACGTATCGGTATCCGCGCGGTGCTGACGGTGCCGAGCCTCGATGCGGTCGCAATCAATGCCAGCGCCGACGTGCGTTTGGAAGGCTGGAATGCCCGCGCGATCGACCTTGTGATCGGCGGGTCGGGCGACATCGAGCTGGGCGGCGAGGTGGGCGACGTTCGCGCGCTGATCGTTGGCTCCGGCGATATCGACCTTGCTCCTACGCGCTTGTCCTATGTCGACGCCGACATCGAAGGCTCGGGCGAGATCCGCATGGGCTCGCTGCGCAAGCTGGACGCGACGCTGAACGGCTCGGGCAAGATCGAGGCGGGCGATGTGCGGGAACTCGACGCGGTACTCAACGGCTCGGGCGAAATCCGTTACCGTTCGGCGAAGCGCATCCTGCGTCAGGAACGCAACGGCTCGGGCCGTATCGCGCGCAGATAGTCCGGCAGTCTCTCAGCCGATGCGCGCGCCCTGACCGCCGTCGACCGGCAAGAGCACACCGGTCACGAATGAACTCTCGTCGCTGGCGAGATAGAGCGCCGCATTGGCCACATCCTGTGCTTGCCCCATGGCTCCGCGCAGAGGCACCATGGCCGCCCTCGCCGCGCGCTGTTCCTCCAAGCTGCGGCCGTCGCGGCTTGCGGTGCCGCCGACCCCCATCGGCGTGTCGATAAGGCCGGGCAGGATCGCGTTGCAGCGCACCCCTTTTGCTGCCGAACCCAGAGCAGTCGCAATCGTCAGCCGGTTGAGCGCAGCTTTGGACACTTCGTAGGCGATCATATTGGCACCGGCGGTCGATGCCAGAGAACTGATGTTCACGATACTGCCCCTACCGGCTTCGCGCATCGCCGGAAGCGCTGCGGCAATCACCCGCCGCGCTCCCGTAAAATTGACAGCGAAGACCTCGTGGAAGGCGTCATCGTCGCAGCGGTGCGCAGGGCCATCGTTGCGATGGCCGATGCCGACATTGTTGACGAGGATATCGATGCGGCCCCACTGGTCGTGCGCCCGCGCAATGATAAGGGGCGCCTGCGTCACGATATCGGCTGCGAGGGCAAAGGCCCCCTCGCCGATCTCGTTCGCTACCGCTTCCGCACGCTCGTCATCGCGATCGACGCACAGGACATTAGCGCCTTCCTGCGCAAACCGCAGGGCAATCGCGCGGCCGTTGCCCATGGTGTCGCCGGGCTGCTGCCCCGCCCCGACGACGACTGCCGTCTTGCCTGACAGGCGACCGGTCACCGGTGGTCGAGATCGGGATCGAGCGTCTGGCCTTCGTCCAGCTGCACGCCCAGCGAGTTGAGGAACATCGACACCTGCGTATACTGGCCGACGGTCATCACGAGGTCCATGCGCCCCTTGTCGCCGAGCGGCTCGAGCGCGGACCAGGTCGTCGGCTGAACATACTGATCTGCGTGCAGTTCGTCGCACGCTTGCAGTGAAGCACGATCGAGAGCGTCCCACGCCGGATCGCCGGGGCCTGTCTTGACTCGTGCGATTTCCTCGTCGGTCAGACCGGCGCGTTGGCCGATGGGGACGTGCTGCGTCCATTCATATCCGCTCCGGCAATTGAAGCCGGTCCGCAGGATCACGAGTTCCCGTCGCCGCGCGTCGAGAGCGTTGCGCGGAGAAAGGATGTAGCCGCCCCACGCGAGGAAAGCCCGCGCCGCGTCGGGAAAGCGGGCAAAGGTCTTGAAGACGTTGAGGGAAGGTCGCCCGCCACTGGCGAGCGACTCCAGCAATTCCTTCTGGTCTGCATCGGCCTGCCCCGCATCGACCGGGGCGATGCGGGGTGAGCCGATACGCATCAGAAGATCTCGAACAGCCCTGCTGCGCCCATGCCGCCGCCGACGCACATGGTGACGACGCCGTACTTGGCACCACGACGCTTGCCTTCGAGCAGGACGTGGCCGGTGCAGCGTGCGCCGGTCATGCCGTAGGGGTGGCCGATCGAGATCGAGCCGCCGCTGACGTTGAGCTTGTCGTTGTCGATGCCGAGCTTGTCGCGGCAGTAGAGCACCTGCACCGCGAAGGCTTCGTTCAGCTCCCAGATGCCGATGTCGTCGACGCTAAGGTCGAAGCGCTTGAGCAGTTTGGGGATCGCGAAGATCGGGCCGATGCCCATCTCGTCGGGCTCGGTCCCGGCGACCGCCATGCCGACATAACGACCGAGCGGCTCGAGACCCTTTTGTTCGGCAACCTTGGCTTCCATCAGGATCGAGGCCGACGAACCGTCCGACAGCTGCGAAGCGTTGCCGGCGGTGATCGTGGTGCCCTCGCCCATCACCGGCTTCAGGCCCTGCAGGCCTTCCAGCGTAGTCGAGGGGCGGTTGCCCTCGTCCTTGGTAATGGTGATGTCGACGTCCGAAATCTCGCCGGTTTCCTTGTCCTGCACCTTGTGGGTGGTGCTGACGGGCACGATCTCGTCGTCGAAGCGGCCTTCTTCCTGAGCCTTGGCAGTACGCTGCTGGCTCTGGAGGGCGTATTCGTCCTGCGCGTCGCGCGAAATGCCATAGCGCTGGGCGACCGTCTCTGCGGTCTGCAGCATCGGCATGTAGATGGCACCGTGCATCGCGATCAGCTCGGGATCCGGCATCACGCGCATTTCCTTGGTCTGGACCAGCGAAATGCTTTCCTGACCGCCTGCCGCGACCACGTCCATGCGGTCGGTAATGATCTGCTTCGCCGCCGTGGCAATGCTCATCAGGCCGGACGAGCACTGGCGGTCGATGGTCATACCGCTGGTGCCGATCGGGCAGCCGGCGCGAAGCGCGACCTGGCGGGCGAGGTTGCCGGCCTGCGTGCCCTGCTGGAGCGCTGCGCCCCACAGCACGTCGTCGACTTCGCCGGCTTCGATACCGGCGCGTTCGATCGCGGGCTTCAGGGAGTAGGAGCCGAGCGTCGGGCCCTTGGTGTCGTTGAACCCGCCCTTGTAGGCGCGGCCGATGGCGGTGCGGGCGGTGGAGACGATGACTGCGTCACGCATGGGTATTTCCTTGAATTGCTATTGGGGTCCGATGCCTCTTGGGGAGGAGGGGAAATCAGACGAAAAGCTGGGTGATCCATTCGGTGATCAGGGCGGGCTTGTCCTCGCCTTCGATCTCCATCGTGATCTCGCTGGTCTGCTGCCACTGGCCGGGGCGCTTCTCGATCATTTCGACCAGCTTCCAGTGGCCGCGGATGCGCTTGCCGCTGCGAACGGGGCTGATGAAGCGCGTCTTGTTGCCGCCGTAGTTCACGCCCATCTTCACGCCGTCGATCTTCGGCATGTCCGAATTCGCGCCGAGATAGGGGATCATCGACAGGGTCAGGAAGCCGTGCGCGATGGTGCCGCCGAACGGCGTCATCTTGGCCTTTTCCTCATCGATATGGATGAACTGGTGATCGCCGGTCGCATCGGCGAACTGGTTGATGCGTTCCTGGCTCATCTCGACCCATTCGCTGGTGCCGATATTCTCGCCGACTTTCTCTGCCAGTTCCTGCGGGCTCATAGACGCGTCTCCTCTTCGCGAAATCCTAGGGTTTGCGCGACTCCGCAGCCGCGCATGCGGCGCGACTCATGGCGCATGGACAGGACCGGCGCAACCGCGCCGATGCTGCCCTTACGGCATCGCGGGATTGGCCGAGGCAGCCGCGCGGCGGGCGTCGCGCGCGGCCTTGCGGGCGAGCTCGACCTTGGCCGACTCGCGCTTCTTGCAATAGGTCCACAGGCCGATCTGCAGGCCGACCAGCATCAGGACGAAAGGCTGGAAGGCGATACCCTGGAAGGTCGCGCCGACAAGGTAGACGATCTGCGCGAACTGCAATGCGCTGGCGAGTGGGGCCTGCCACTGCTCGCCCACCGCTTTGCGTTCGCGCCAGCGCTTGCGGATCTTTTCCATCTGCCACAGTCCGATGGCGTGCAAGGCCAACCACAGGAAGAGGCCCGGCCAGCCCTGTTCGCCGAGCATTTCGAAGATCGAGCTGTGATAGGCCCGCCCGCCGTCGGTGATCTCCTTGTACTCGACCGAGGTCGTAGTGCCGTCGGTCTCGACCACCGGCAGGTTGTAAGTGAAGCTATTGCCGCGATAAGCGTCGAAGCCGCCACCCAGCGGCCGCTCAGAAACATAGTCGAGCGTCCAGCCCCAGACCTGCATGCGTGTGGAAGCCGACTGGTCCTGCTGGACCGAGCCCAGAGTCGACATGCGCTCGTAATAGCTCGCCGGGAGGAACGGCAACGCGGCAAGCCCCAACACTGCCGCCCCGGTGAGGTAAAGCATGCGTTTCTTCACGTCGCGCAGCATAAGCACGCCCAGCACGGCGATGCAGACGAGGCCCGTGCGCGCTTCGGTCCCTACGGGGATCGTCAGACAGGCGAAGATCAGCAGGGCGGCAAAGGTCTTCACGCGCCAGTCGGGCGGATAGATCGTCGAGTGCTTCGCCAGCCACAGGATGATCGGGATGATCGCGATGGCCACCGTGGCCAGGGTCGAGCTTTCGTACATGTTCGAATTGTCGTTCACGAACAGGTAAAGGTCGCCATAGCCTCCGCCTCCGAGCACGGTCTTCATGCCGGCGGAAATGATAATCGCGCCTGCCGTCAGCACCATGACCAGGGTCGCCACCTCAATCCGCAGCCGCGTGATCAGTGTGACCGGCAGGAAGATGCCGAATACCAGCGCCTTCCACACCCAGTCCCACTTGGCCTGCGCCGAATCCGGGAAATCGGCCCATTGCAGCGTCATGAAACACCAGCCGAGCAGCGCCAGCAGGATGCCTTGTCGCACAGTGAACTGCGTGTTCGCCTTGGTATCGCCGATCATCCACCCGGCGAAGGCGAGCAGGAAGGCGATCAGCGAAATCGGCAGCGACTGGAGCAGCGACCAGCTCATCTTCTGCGGGGCGAGAATATCGATATAGAGATAGGCGAGCACCCAGATGAAGGGCCGCCTGATTCCCAAGGCGAGCATTATCGCCACCGTCAGGAACAGCGCGATATCAAGCACCGCCGCTTCGCTTTCCGGCCTGGCGCGCCCGCCGCTTGTCGCGCGGCGAGGGCGGCGGCGCGGGGATAGTCTCCGGCTCGTCCGCCAGCGGGTCCTCGCGGTCGAGATCGGGCCGCACAAGCACGCGGAGCAGCGCCAGCATGATGAGCGCATGCGTCAATCCGAGGGCGATGTAGTCGATCAAGCTGCTGTCCGTCCTTTGCGCGGCCACTACCAGCTTACGGTTGACGCGCTCTTAAGCCTGTTGTGTCACAAGCCGATACAAATGACACGCGTCCTGCACATCCTCGACCATTCGCTGCCGCTGCATTCGGGCTACACCTTCCGCACCCGCGCGATCATGAAGGCGCAGGCGGCGGCCGGGCTGGAAGTGCGTGGCATCACCGGGCAGCGGCACTTCGCCGAGGGGCCTGCGATTGAGCAGGCAGAGGGTCTGACTTTTCATCGTACTTCCGGAAGCGCCTCCGGCCTTCCCGGCCTTCGCGAATGGCGTGAGATCGATGCGCTACGAGAGGCGATCGATGCGCTCGCCGCCGAGTGGCAGCCGGACGTAATCCACGCCCACTCGCCCGCCCTGTGCGGCATGGCGGGGATGCGCGCGGCAAGGCACCTCGGCCTACCGCTAGTCTATGAAATCCGCGCCTTCTGGGAGGATGCGGCGGTCGGCAATGGCACGGGCCGGGAAGGATCGCTCAAATACCGGCTGACGCGCTGGCTGGAGGATCGGGTGGTACGCGGCGCGGATGCGGTCTTCACCATCGCCAAGGGCCTGCGCGACGATCTCGTCGCCCGAGGGCACGACGGCGCTAGCATCGGGCTCTCGCCCAATGGTGTGGACCTGACGCTGTTCGGCGAGCCGGTGCCGCGCGACGAGGCGCTGGCTACCGAAATCGGAATCGGCAACGGTCCGGTGATCGGCTTCGTCGGCAGCTTCTACGATTACGAGGGGCTCGACGACCTTATCGCCGCGCTCCCGCTGCTGCGCGAGCACCATCCGCAAGCCCAGCTGCTGCTGATCGGCGGCGGGCCGATGGGCGACGCCCTGCGCGCGCAGGCGGCGGCATCACGGGCGGCAGACGCGATAGTATTCACTGGCCGAGTCCCGCATGGCGAGGTCGAGCGCTATTATTCGCTGATCGATATCCTCGCCTATCCGCGCAAACGGTCGCGGCTGACCGAACTGGTCACCCCGCTCAAGCCGCTCGAGGCGATGGCGCAGGGCCGGATCGTGGCGGCGAGCGATGTCGGCGGCCATCGCGAGCTGATCGCGGACGGCGAGACCGGCATGCTTTTCCCGCCCGACGACCCCAGCGCACTCGCCAACTCGCTCGGCGGGCTGGTGGAGGCGAAAACCGGCTGGCCTGCCATGCGCGAAGCAGCGCGCAGCCATGTGGCCCAGAACCACGACTGGGCGCGGAACGTGGATCGTTATCTCGGCGTTTACCAAAAACTGCTAGACGCGAAGGCCGATCAGGCGAGCCGAAACGCTTGCGCGCACCATGCGAAGGAATAACGACGAGAGATGAGCGGCACCGAGACCAGAATGCCGATCAGCAGCCACCCCGCCTTTCCATGGGTGGTGGGGCTTTATTTCGCTGTGCTGCTGGCCGGTGGCCTGTTCGTCATGCCGGATGCGGTCCATGTGAACCTGCGTAGCTGGTTGGGGATCGAAGCGCTGGTCGGCAATGCCCTTTCGGCCAAGCTGGTCTTGAGCGTTCTGGCGGGCATCCTCGGCCTGCTTGTGGGCGTCGCAATCGCCCGGCGCGTCTCGGGGGCGAAGGCGAAAAAGCTCTCCGACGAACGCAGCGACACCGAATTAGCCGCGCCGGCTATTGATCCCGACAACAGCGCCCACGACGACAGCGAACCGCATGAGGACGCCGTGTGGCTGGGTGACGATGATCTCGGCGAAGAACCAGAGAGGTCCGCGCCTGAGGAGGCCCCTCACCGGATGTTCAATCCCCGCGACTATCTGACCGAAGACGGTCTCGAAACCGGACCTGAAATAGAGCGCGACACCATCGTCAGCACCGAACCGGTCGACGCCGAATTCGAAGAGGTGGAGGTCGCCGCGGAGTCCGGCCATCTCGAACCCGAAGATCACGACCGAGAGGCCGAACCAGAGCTTACGAACGAATGGTTCGACGTCGGGTCGGAGCAAGGCTCGGAAGAGCTTGAAGAGCCGGCAGCAACTACCGCCGATATGCCCGAAGTCGTTGAGCCTGAAACACAGCCCGCGCTGCCCAGAAGCGAAGCGATGGGCGACCTGTCGCTGGCCGAACTCACCGGACGGCTCGAAAGGGCGCTCGCCGCACAGCGCAAGGCAGAGGACGGGGACGCACAATCGATTGCTCCCGATGCC
Source organism: Qipengyuania profundimaris (assembly GCF_030717945.1). Classification (NCBI taxonomy): domain Bacteria; kingdom Pseudomonadati; phylum Pseudomonadota; class Alphaproteobacteria; order Sphingomonadales; family Erythrobacteraceae; genus Qipengyuania; species Qipengyuania profundimaris. Next base: position 426,626 of record NZ_JAVAIM010000001.1, on the reverse strand, counting down.
GACCCGGTGATCGCCTTCCTGCGTCGCGAAGCCGACCGCAAGGCCCCTCCGGCATCGGCCGAGGGCGAGGACAAGGAAGATACGCAAACCAGCCTGAGAAGCGCGCTTGAGCGTTTGTCGCAGGTCAGTAAGCGGTCCTGAACCGCTCAATGCGACCCTTCGCGATTACAAATTTTCCATCGAACGCGGCGTAATATTGGCACCAAACCGTGCGGAAATCTTCGTGCGGGTGAAATATTGCTTCTCTCTTCGCAGTTGCAAAATAGCGAGTGCGCCGCCATGACGAGGCTTCGCGCAATTTTGCGGTGCCGACTGGGCACCTGGAAACCTGTCCCCGGTTCGCTTCGTTGAGGAAGCGTATGCGCGGGCACGGAGGAGGACGCTTCGCTTATGGGCAGTCAGCCGCCCCTCGATCATGGTGGTCTTTACGATCCCCGCAACGAACACGACGCCTGCGGCGTCGGCATGGTCGCGCATATCAAGGGCGCAAAAAGCCACAACATCGTCACCCAGGCGCTGGAGATTCTCGCCAATCTCGACCACCGCGGCGCGGTCGGTGCGGACCCCCTGCTCGGCGATGGTGCGGGCATCCTGCTGCAAATCCCCGATCCCTTGTTCCGCAAATGGGCCGAGGCGAGGGATTACGACCTCCCCGCGCCAGGCGATTACGCGGTGGCCATGTGTTTCCTGCCGCAAGCCGACGAAGCGCGTGAGTTCGTCGAGCGGCAGCTGGAACGATTCGCCGAGAAGGAAGGCCAGCGCGTCATCGGCTGGCGCGACGTACCTGTCACGCTGGACGGGCTCGGCAAGGCCGTGGTCGATTCCATGCCGGTCATCCGCCAATGCGTGATCGGGCGCGGCACCAATTGCACCGACCAGGACGCCTTCGAGCGCAAGCTGGTCGTGATCCGCAAGCAGACGCTGAACCCGCTTGCGGCGCTTGAGCAGAAGCACGGCATCCCGACCCTTTCGACCGCCTATATCCCGAGCTTTTCGAGCCGGACCGTCGTCTACAAGGGCCTGCTGCTCGCCAACCAGGTCGGCAGTTTCTACGACGATCTGCGCGATTCCGATTGCGTGTCCGCACTGGGCCTCGTCCACCAGCGCTTCAGCACCAACACCTTCCCCAGCTGGCGGCTGGCGCACCCCTATCGCTTCATGGCGCATAATGGCGAGATCAACACGGTTCGGGGCAATGTGAACTGGATGGAAGCGCGCCGCCGCACGATGGAAAGCGACCTGCTAGGCGCGGACCTCGACAAGATGTGGCCGCTGATCCCGCACGGCCAGTCCGACACTGCCTGCCTCGACAATGCGCTCGAGCTGCTGATTACCGGCGGCTACAGCCTCGCGCATTCGATGATGATGCTGATGCCGGAAGCATGGGCGAAGAACACGCTTATGGATCCAGCGCGCCGCGCTTTCTACGAATATCACGCCGCGCTGATGGAGCCCTGGGATGGACCGGCTGCGGTGTGCTTCACCGACGGTCGCCAGATCGGTGCCTGCCTCGACCGCAACGGCCTGCGCCCGGCGCGCTGGTGCACGACGAAGGACGACCTCGTCGTCCTCGCCTCGGAAAGCGGTGTGCTGCCGTTTAAGGACGAGGACATCACGCGCAAGTGGCGCCTCCAGCCCGGCAAGATGCTGCTGATCGACCTCGAGGAAGGCCGCATCGTCGAGGACGAGGAGGTCAAGGCAGACCTCGCTGCGGCGGAGCCTTACGAGGCGTGGCTGAAGAAGGCGCAGTACAAGCTCGCCGATCTCGACCATATCGATGCCGAGCTGTCGGATTTTCCCGCGGCTGAAGGCTCCCTGTCGGCCAGCGACCTGCTTACGCGCCAGCAGGCGTTCGGCTACACGCAGGAGGACATCTCCCGCTTCCTCGAGCCGATGGCGCGCGGCAGCGAGGACCCGATCGGGTCGATGGGCACCGACACGCCGATCGCCGTATTGTCCGACCGCAGCCGCCCGCTTTACGACTACTTCAAGCAGAACTTCGCGCAGGTGACCAACCCGCCGATCGATCCGATCCGCGAGGAACTGGTGATGAGCCTGCTCTCCATGATTGGCCCGCGCCCCAACCTGCTGGGCCGCGACGGGGGTACGCACAAGCGCCTCGAAGTCAGCCAGCCGATCCTCACGAACGAGGACCTTGCCAAGATCCGCTCGGTCGAAGCCGCACTCGACGGTGCGTTCCGCACCGCCACGATCGACATCACCTGGGATGCAAGCACCGGGGCCGACGGCCTCGCGATGGCGCTGAAGGAAATGTGCTGGGCCGCGACCGAAGCGGTTCTCGGCGATGCAAACATCCTGATCCTGTCCGACCGGGCGCAGGGGCCGGACCGGATCGCCATGCCCGCCCTGCTGGCGACGGCAGCCGTGCACCACCAGCTCGTACGCCAGGGCCTGCGGATGCAGACCGGCCTCGTCATCGAGACCGGCGAGGCGCGCGAAGTGCACCATTTCTGCGCGCTGGCAGGCTATGGCGCGGAAGGCATCAACCCCTACGTCGCCTTCGAGACGCTGGAGCACTTGCGCGCGGATCGCTTCCCCGATCTCGAACCGGGTGATGTCGCGAAGAACTATGTGAAAGCCATCGGCAAGGGCATTCTCAAGGTCATGTCCAAGATGGGCATCTCGACCTACCAGTCCTATTGCGGGGCGCAGATCTTCGACGCGGTCGGACTCAATTCCGATTTCATCGACACCTATTTCACCGGCACCGCGACCACGATCGAGGGCATCGGCCTGAAGGAAGTCGCGGAAGAAGCGGTCATGCGCCATGCGCAGGCCTATGGCGACAGCCCGCTCTACAAGGGCATGCTCGATGTCGGCGGCATCTACCAGTATCGCATCCGGGGCGAGGCGCATGCCTGGACCCCGCAATCGGTCGCACAGCTGCAGCATGCGGTGCGTGGCAAGGATGCGAAGAATTACGAGGAATTCGCTCGCTCGGTAAACGAGCAGAGCGAACGCCTGCTGACCATCCGCGGCTTGATGGAGCTGACCCCGGCGGAGCAGCCGCTCGACATCGACGAGGTCGAACCGGCAGTCGAGATCGTGAAGCGTTTCAGCACGGGCGCGATGAGCTTCGGCTCGATCAGCCACGAGGCGCATTCGACGCTGGCCATCGCCATGAACCGCCTCGGCGGGCGCTCGAACACCGGTGAGGGTGGCGAGGAGCCTGAGCGCTTCGTGCCGCTGGATAATGGCGACTCGATGCGCAGCCGGATCAAGCAGGTGGCGAGTGGCCGCTTCGGCGTGACCACGGAATATCTCGTCAATTCGGACGATATCCAGATCAAGATGGCGCAGGGTGCCAAGCCCGGCGAAGGCGGCCAGCTGCCCGGTCACAAGGTCGACAAGCGCATCGGCAAGGTGCGGCATTCGACCCCGGGCGTGGGCCTGATTTCGCCCCCGCCGCATCACGACATCTATTCGATCGAGGATCTGGCGCAGCTGATCCACGACCTCAAGAACGTGCAACCGAAGAGCCGTATCTCGGTAAAGCTGGTTTCCGAGGTCGGCGTCGGCACGGTCGCTGCGGGCGTCTCCAAGTCCAAAGCGGACCATATCACGATCTCGGGCTACGAAGGCGGCACGGGCGCGAGCCCGCTGACCAGCCTGACGCATGCCGGGTCCCCGTGGGAAATCGGCCTTGCCGAAACGCAGCAGACGCTGCTGCTCAACGATCTGCGCAGCCGCATCGCGGTGCAGGTCGACGGCGGGCTGCGCACGGGCCGCGATGTTGCCATCGGCGCGCTGCTGGGCGCGGACGAGTTCGGCTTCGCCACGGCCCCGCTGATCGCGGCGGGTTGCATCATGATGCGCAAGTGCCACCTCAATACCTGCCCGGTCGGTGTCGCGACGCAGGATCCGGTGCTGCGCAAGCGCTTCGTCGGCACGCCCGAGCACGTCATCAACTACTTCTTCTTCGTCGCGGAAGAGCTGCGCCAGATCATGGCGACCATGGGCTTCCGCACGGTCGAAGAAATGATCGGCCGCGTCGAGCGGATCGACATGCGCCGGGTGGAACGTCACTGGAAGGCGCATGGCGTAGACTTGAAGCGCATTCTCCATGCCGTGCCGCTGGAGGAGGGCCGCAAGCCCTATCACACCGAAACCCAGGACCACGGGCTCGCCGCGGCCATGGATGTCGAGCTGATCGACGCCTGCAAGCCCGCCATCGAGAGCGGACAAGCAGTCCAGCTGACCCGCACCATCCGCAATGTGAACCGCACCGTTGGCGCCATGCTGTCAGGCCGGATCGCCGAGGCGCATGGGCATGCCGGCCTCGCCCCTGAAACGATCCGGATCGACTTCACCGGTGTGGCCGGCCAGAGCTTCGGCGCGTGGCTGGCCCACGGCGTCACGCTGAGCCTGACGGGCGATGCCAACGACTATGTCGGCAAAGGCCTTTCGGGCGGTCGGATCGTGGTGCGCCAGCCGGACGAAGCTCCGCGCAAGCCGGGCAACAACATCATCGTCGGCAATACCGTCCTTTACGGCGCCATCGCGGGCGAGGCCTATTTCGAAGGCGTCGCGGGCGAGCGCTTCGGCGTACGCAATTCGGGCGCGGTCGCAGTGGTCGAAGGCACCGGCGATCACGGCTGCGAATACATGACCGGCGGGGTGGTCTGCGTGCTCGGCAGCACGGGCCGCAACTTCGCCGCGGGCATGAGCGGCGGGATCGCCTATGTCTACGATCCCGAAGGCACCTTCGAAAAGCTCCTGAACCACGCCCAGGTCGATTTGCTCGACGTCACGCCCGGCGATGGCGAAGGCGCGGAGAAGAGCTGGGGCGAACCCCAGCAACGCGGCCGGTCGGTCGACGATGCAGGCATGGGCGACCCGCTCTATCACGATGCCGCGCGGCTCAAGATCCTCGTCGAGCGGCACCAGCTGCACACCGGCTCGGCCAAGGCGAAGGCGTTGCTCGACAACTGGGCCGGCGAGCTCAAGCATTTCCGCAAGGTCATGCCGCGCGACTACGCCAAGGCGCTCAAGGCTCTCGAAGACGAACGCGAGAATGCAGCGATGGAGGCTGCGGAATAATGGGCAAGGAAACCGGCTTTCTCGAATACGAGCGCGAGGATCGCACTTATCGCGATCCCGAAGAACGCCTGAACCATTACAAGGAATTCGTCGTCCCGCTGTCGGAGGACCAGCTCCGCACGCAGGCGGCGCGCTGCATGAACTGCGGCATTCCCTACTGCCACAACGGCTGTCCGGTGAACAACATCATCCCGGACTGGAACCACCTCGTCTACGAGGACGACTGGAAGAACGCGCTCGAGGTCCTGCACTCGACCAACAACTTCCCGGAGTTCACCGGCCGCGTCTGCCCCGCCCCGTGCGAGGCGGCCTGCACGCTGAACCTCATCGACAGCCCGGTCACCATCAAGTCCATCGAATGCGCGATCATCGATCGCGGCTTCCAGGAAGGCTGGGTCAAGCCTCAGCTGCCGGAGAAGCGGACCGGAAAGTCGGTGGCGGTAATCGGCAGCGGCCCTGCCGGCCTCGCCTGCGCGCAGCAGCTGGCGCGTGCTGGCCATGCCGTTACGGTGTTCGAAAAGAGCGACCGCATCGGCGGGCTGCTGCGCTACGGCATCCCCGACTTCAAGATGGAGAAGCACCTCATCAATCGCCGCGCGGTGCAGATGGAGGCCGAAGGCGTCCAGTTCCGCACCAGCAGCGAAGTGGGTGTCGAGGTCAGCTTCCAGGCGCTGCAGGAGAATTTCGACGCGGTCGTCCTCGCGGGCGGCGCGGAAGAGGCCCGCATGCTCGACATTCCCGGCTCCGAGCTCAACGGCGTGCGTCTCGCGATGGAATTTCTCACTCAGCAGAACAAGCGCAATGCGGGCGACGACGAAGTGCGCGCCGCGCCGCGTGGTTCACTCACGGCAACCGGTAAGCACGTGATCGTGATCGGCGGCGGCGACACCGGCAGTGACTGCGTCGGCACCAGCAACCGCCAGGGCGCGGCCAGCGTCACTCAGCTGGAAATCATGCCCAAGCCGCCCGAAAGCGAAGACAAGGCGCTGACCTGGCCCGACTGGCCGGTGAAGCTGCGCACCTCGTCCAGCCACGAAGAGGGCGTCGACCGCGACTGGGCCGTGCTGACCAAGCGCGTGGTCGAGGAAAACGGCGATGTCGCCGGGCTCGAATGCGTCCGCGTCGAGTGGAAAGACGGCAAGATGCAGGAGATCGAGGGCAGCGAGTTCACGCTCAGGGCCGATCTGATCCTGCTGGCGATGGGCTTCACCGGCCCCAAGCGGCGCGGGCTGCTCGACCGGGCAGGCGTCGATCTCGACGGGCGCGGCAACGTGGCGGCGGATACCGAATGGTACCTCACCAGCGAGCCGAACGTGTTCGCCTGCGGCGACATGCGACGCGGGCAGAGCCTGGTCGTCTGGGCCATTCGCGAGGGCCGGCAGGCGGCGCATGCAGTCGACAAGGCGCTGATGGGCGAGACCCAGCTGCCGCGCTAGGCGCGTGGCCGACATCCTTATCACGGGCTGTTCGGGCGGCGGCAAGTCGACGCTGCTCGATGAACTGGAACGGCGCGGCCACACTGTCGTGCGCGAACCCGGGCGGCGCCTGATAGCGGCGGGTGTAACCCCGTGGGGTCATCTGCGCGGTTTTCTTACCGCCGCCGCCGACATGGCCCGCGCCGATCTCGGCTGGCACGCAGAGGCCACACGGCCGGTGTTCTACGATCGCGGGCTGATCGACGCGCTTGCCGGATTGGAGCGGGACGGAGGGCCGACGGTTGCAGAGGCGCTCGGTGCGGATCGGCCTTATGCAGGTGGGGTCTTTCTCGCACCGCCGTGGGCCGAAATCTATGCAAAGGACTCGATGCGCCAACACGACTTCGAAGCAGCCGTGGCCGAATTTAAGCATCTGGCATCGCTGCTTCCCACGCTCGGTTACAAGCCCGTCGAGCTACCATTCGTCAGCGTCGAGGAGCGCGCCGATTTCGTACTGGCGCACCTAGCCGCGTAGCTGCGGCACGCGATCCTCTAGCGCACCGAGAAATGCGGCGCTCTCATCGATCCGCAGCGCGATCCGGCGGACCCGCTGCTCCGCGCCAAGTAGCGGGCGCACTGTCAGTTCGCGATCCAGCTCAAGCATCGCATTGGGCCAGGACAGCATCGCGTGGTCGAACGTGTCGGCCGCCTTCACGTGCTCCGCACCGAAACTGGGCACGATGCACGCGATCGCATCGTAGGGCACTAGCAGGTCCACCATCGCGCCGCTGCGCACCCGCAGGCCGTGCTCGGTCAACAGCACCGGGTGGATGCGGAAGCCTTGCGCCAGGCCGACGATCCACAAGCCGCCCGCAATGCCGAGGCCGAACCAGATCCACGCGACGGTCGCATTCCACTGCATGAGGAGGAAATGTACCATCGCCAGCTCGATCGCCTGCAGCGCGAGGAACACATAGATCATCGGCAGCAGGAAGCGGTGATAGGAGAAGCCTTGCGCGCCTGCGGGAACGTCCTGAGCGCGCCACCAGCCACATAGTGCGAGCCGCATGATGCGTGATTCGGCGCTTATGAAGCGGACGAGCTTGGGCGGCAGGACGATCGCGGCGGCTTCCTCGACCGAAGCGCCACCAGACAGCGTGTGGACGATCAGCGCGCCGCTCCACGCCACGAACAGTGCCAGTGTCAGCGCGGCAGCAGCGAGTAGCGGAGGCATGCCGTGGATCGCTTCGCGCACCGGCGCGGCGGCTCCGACCAGCACGACGACGCTCGCCGCCGCGCCTGCGCCCAGCATCGCGCGCAGGCCGGGCTTGCGGTCCTCGGCCTTCGCGATGGTTGCGAGCAGCAGGCTTTCGGCGACGATCCAGGCGAACAGCAGCGCGGCGAGCGCGGCATTGGCCGCCGCCCAATCGGTAAAGGTCATCGCGCGCGCGAACGCTATGGCAAGCAGGGGGAGGACGATCGGCGCGAGGCGGATCAGGCGGGCGGGAAGCTGCCGTTCCATGTCCCCTACCTACACCTTTCCCGATGTCAGGCGAAGCGCTTACCCGTCATCGCCTGTTGCGTCAGGCGCATCAGCCTTGGGTGCGGCCACGTGCCTGCACCGCCGTCCGGCGCGCCTCGACTTCCTCCGGGCTGACCGCGCTGTTCTTTGCGGAAGACAGCTTGTGCTCGATCGCAAGCCCCTCGCCGAAGCTCGCCGCATAGCCCTCGTCGATCAGCGCCTTGTATTGCGCGAGGAAGGCGGGATCGATGGTCGCCATATCGGCGGCGATGCGGCGTGCCTCGGGCAGCAGCTGATCGGGCGCGACCACGCGGTTGACGAGCCCCCAGCGCTCGGCCGTTTCGGCGTCGAGGAAATTGCCGGTGAAGCTCAATTCCTTGGCCCGGCTGATGCCGATCATGCGGCTGAGCTTTTGCGACAACCCCCAGCCCGGCACGATGCCGACTCGCGCATGGGTATCGGCGAACCGCGCATTGGTGCTGGCGATCAGCACGTCGCAGGCGAGCGCGACCTCGAAGCCGCCGGTAATCGCCACGCCGTTGATCGCCCCGATCACCGGCTTGCGGCACACTTCGATCGCCTTGACCGGGTTTTCGTCTGCGCCCTCGGCATTGGCGGCACCCAGCGCGCCCGCTTCGCTGCCGAGTTCCTTGAGGTCGAGGCCGGCCGTAAAAGCGCGCTCTCCCGCTCCGGTCAGGATCACCGCGCGCACCTCGTCGTCCGCGTCGAGCCCGGTCATCACCTCATAGAGCCGGTGGCGCAGCGCCTTCGACAGCGCATTCATCGCTTCGGGACGGTTGAGGGTGACGGTCGCGATGCCGTCGGCGATTTCGGTGAGGATGAGATCGGTCATGCCGTGCAGACTAGCGGATAGGTTGCAGCTTGCAATCGGCCCGTCACTCGCGTTGAGTGCGCGCGAGAGAAACGAGAGGAGACGCGCAGATGGCATTCCAACCCTTCGACCTCACCGGCAAGGTGGCCGTGGTGACCGGCGGCAATGGCGGCATCGGCCTTGGTATGGCCGAAGGGCTCGCCGCGGCCGGGGCGGATGTCGCCATCTGGGGCCGCAACGCGTCCAAGAACGCTTCCGCTCTGGATCGGCTGAAAGCGCATGGCACGCGCGTCGAGGCGCTGGAGGTCGATGTCGCCGACGAGCAGGCGGTGGTCGATGCCATGGCGGAAAGCCTTTCGCGCCTTGGCCGGATCGACACCTGCATCGCCAATGCCGGGGTGGGCGGCGGTGCCCCGCTCACCGAGCAGACCACCGAGCAGTGGCGCAAGGTTACTACGGTCAATCTCGACGCAGTTTTTTGGACGTTCCGCGAAGCATCGAAGCACATGGTCGAGCGCGCTGAGAGTGGCGACAAGGGCGGATCTCTGCTGGTCACCTCCAGCGTGTCCGCCATTCACGGCGCTCCGCAGAACCAGGCCTATGCCGCGACCAAGGCCGGGGTGCTGGCGATGGTGCGCGGTACGGCGGTAGAGCTCGCCCGCCACGGCATTCGCGCCAATGCGGTACTGCCCGGCTGGATCGCCACCGAAATGACCGAGCGCCTGCAAAACTGGGACGCTTTCAACGAAAAGGCCATCGGCCGCGTCCCTATGCGCCGCTGGGGCGAGGGCGAGGATTTCGCCGGCATCGCCGTCTATTTCGCCTCAGATGCCAGCAAGTTCCACACCGGCGATTCGGTGGTAATCGACGGGGGTTATTCGATTTTCTGATACATTAGGCTTGGCCGCTTTCCACGCGCGCTGCAGCACGGGCACCTCGGCGACCGGCATGTACCAGATCTGGTAAAGGCCTGCCGCTTCGCCGCGCTGTGGCCGGCTGCTGGTGAACACGATGTACTCGCCGTCCGGCGTCACCCGGGCCGCGAAATCGGCGTGGCGAGAATTGACCGCCGGACCGAGCGGTTCGGGGTCGGACCAGCCGCTCGGCAACCGAACCGAAACGAACACGTCCGATCCGCCTTCGCCGCCACGATCGGCATAGGACATCAGCATCAGCCGACCGTCGGGTCGCACCCACATGCCGTCGTCTTCGCCGATGGAGTTGATCGGGGCAGGCAGCGGCTGCGCCTTGCGGTAACCGCCCGCGCCGTCGCTCTTGGCGACATAGACGTCTCGCAAGCCAACGCCATCGGTCCGCTCGGTCCAGAAATAGAGGTCTCCCTCCGTGGTCAGACTCGGCGCGGTTTCGTTGTTCACGAAGCGCAATGTGCGGACCTTGCCGCCGCGGATGCGATTGATGTCGGGCTCGTCGATCGGGACCGGCTGTGCGTCGGGCTCTGTAAGATCGAGGCTGAAAAGATCGAAGTCGTTATCGACATTCTCGCCCCGATGCCGCGGGCGAGACGGCGACCACGAAAACAGCAATCTTTCGCCGTCGGGCGTAACGCTCGGATAGTCCACTCGGCCAGGCTTCGGCAAGTCGACACGCTCCGCCGCACTCCACCCCGTCGGTGTTCGGCGGGCCCGCATGAGCAATTGCGGGCAGTCGGGGATGAGGCGGCAATCGGCCTGGGCGAAATAGATCGTCCGGCCATCCGGGCTGAACCCCGGTGACAGGGTCGCGCGGCCCTCTTGCCCGAGCGCCTCGGGAGCAAAGAGCCGAGGCTGTTCGAAGGCGGTCGGCGGTTCGGCACTTTCGCGAGGAACCTCGTCGGTCGGGACACCGAAGAGGCTGGTGAAAAATACGATGAGGGCGTCAAGCATAGGATAATCCTTGCTGGAAGTGTCCGGTCTGGTCGTACCGATGTACTGCGCCTTCAAGCGTGGTAGCGCCCGATAGGACTTGCATGGCGATCGTTTTAGTTCAGGATTGCGTTCAAGATGAGCGAAATCGGCCAAAGCCCTCTCGATGCCGCAGACAAGCGCATTCTTCGCGAAGTGCAGACCGACCTGCGGCGACCGCCGGAGGACATCGCCCAGGCAGCGGGAATGTCCGTGTCCAGCCTGCGCCGACGGCTTGCGCGGCTGCGGGCAGAGGGCGTGATCCGGAAGGAAGTCGCGATCGTCGATCCCGCGAAGCTCGGTATCGAAATCATCGTTTCGGTCTTCATGCTGGAAGAGCACAGCGATGGCTACGACCGCTTCAAGCGCCGGATGAGAAACGCCGACGCGGTAACCCAATGCTACAGCGTGACCGGCGAGGCCGACCTGATCCTACATGTGGTCATGCCGGACATGCAAAGCTTCGAGGACTGGATCAACGCGGAAATACTGGCCGATCCCTCGGTGCGGCGCTGTACGTCGAATGTTGTCTATTCACGGATCAAATACGAGACTGCGGTTCCGGTTTGATCGCCAGCGCCACAAGTGGCCGGATACTGCACGGGGCTTTGCCCGCTCACAAAGCCCAGTCGATAGCTTGCCGCCCGTTGGCAGCGAGAAACGCATTGGTCCGGCTGAAGGGCTTCGACCCAAAGAACCCGCGATGGGCGGATAGCGGGCTGGGGTGCGGGCTTTCGATCACAAGGTTCCTCCCATCGCGCAGGCCGGGAATGCGCTTGGCCTTGGCCTGCGCGTGGCTACCCCAGAGGATGAAGACGCTCGGGGTCGGGCGCGCCGCGACTGCTGCAACGCAGGCATCGGTGATGGCGTCCCACCCGCGCCCGGCATGGCTGCCCGCCTGCCCCGCCTCGACCGTCAGCGCATTGTTGAGCAGCAGCACGCCTTGCCGTGCCCAGGCCGAGAGATCGCCGTGTGTGGGGCGCGGAATGCCGAGATCGCTTTCCAGTTCCTTGTAGATATTCACGAGGCTCGGTGGGACTTTCACGCCTTCCGGCACGGCGAAGCACAGGCCCATCGCCTGCCCCGGACCGTGGTAGGGGTCCTGCCCGAGAATGACGACCTTGACCGCTTCGAGCGGAGTGAGTTCCAGTGCCCTGAGACGACAACCGCGTGCGGGATAGATCGTCTTGCCGGCGTCTTCCTCGGCGCGCAGCCAGCCCCCGAGCCGCCGCGCCTCCTCGCTATCGAGGACCGGGTCGAGCACCGGTTTCCAACTGTCGGGTATGGTTTCTGCCAAGGCCATCGTCCTGCGGGATCGAGCGAAGCAGCGAGACGTGGACGTTGCCGCCCCGCCACTTCGCTCTCAAGCGAAAGGGATAGAGACAGGCGAACCGATGAACCAGCACCCCTTCCCAGCAATCCCCAATCGGCCTAAGGCTCCCGCCCATGGCAGTGCATTTCCACGAAGAAGACCTCCCCGCAGGCGTGCTCGCCGATGGCCCGGTGGCCGTCGATACCGAAACGATGGGGCTGATTACCAAGCGCGACCGGCTGTGCCTGGTCCAGATCAGCGATGGCCAGGGGGACGAGCATCTCGTCCGCTTCGGGCCGGAGAGCAATTACGATGCGCCCAATCTCAAGGCGGTGCTGGGCGATCAGAACCGCCTCAAGCTCTACCATTTCGCGCGCTTCGACCTCGCGGCGATCGAGCATTACCTCGGCGTGATGGCCGCGCCCTGCTATTGCACCAAGATCGCCAGCAAGCTGGTGCGCACCTATACCGATCGGCACGGGCTCAAGAATCTCGTCGACGAACTGCTCGGCGAAAGCATGTCGAAGGTCCAGCAAAGCTCCGACTGGGGCGGTCCGGACATCAACGAGGCGCAGCGCGAATATGCGGCGAGCGACGTTCGCTTCCTCCATCGTATGCGCGAGGAATTGAATCGGCGGCTCGAACGCGAAGGCCGAATGGAAATGGCGCAGGCCTGTTTCGACTTCCTGCCCACTCGCGCCCGGCTCGATATCGCCGGATGGGCGGATCACGACATCTTCAGCCACGCGTAAGGAGCGAAAGGGCAAGCCCGCGCCATGGTGTTCCGGCAACGCAGGATCGAAACGGACGATGCGAAGGCGCTGCGGGGCCGGCGGCAGGACTGGGCCGAACCGGGCGGGTCGCACGACAAGCTCGTTGGATTCCTCGCCAAGGCGCTGCCGATGGCGGTGGGTGTCCTTGCAGCCTTCATGGTCATCACGCCGCTCAGCCCGCGCGGCGAGATCAGCTTCCTGCTCGACCGGGACAAGGTCGCGGTAATCGACGAGCGCTTGCGGGTCGATAATGCGCTCTATCGCGGCGAGGACGACGACGGACGACCGTTCTCGCTTACGGCAGGCGAGGCGGTGCAGCGATCGAGCGCGGAAGGCATCGTGCGGATGAACGATCTGGTCGCCCGATTGCTGCTGAACGACGGGCCTGCGCGCGTTTCTGCCAATGGTGGCCAATATGAACTCGACGATCAGATCGTGTCGGTGAACGGCCCGCTGCTGATGGTGGCTGCCGATGGCTATCGCATGGTGGCGCGCGGCGTGTCGGTGAACCTTGCGGAGAAGACCGTAACCGGCGAAGGCGGTGTCGAGGGAGCAATTCCTGCAGGGACGTTCAGCGGCAATCGCTTCGATGCAGATCTCGAAGCGCGTACCATTTCCCTGTCCGGCAATGCGCGCTTGCGCATGGTGCCCGGCAAGCTGAGAATGCCGAATTGAGGATGCCTGAGATGACCAAGCTCGTTCCCACCATGGCCCGCTGGGGCATCGCCGGTTTCGTGGCCACGCTTGCTGCCGTCGGCGGGATGCAATTGCAGGCGCAGGCGATCGCTGGGCACAATTCCAACGCGCCCGTTTCCTACGCCGCCGACCGGATCGAACTGCAGGACCGGCAGAACCGCGTGGTGCTGTCAGGTAGCGTCCGCATCACGCAGGCCGGTCTGTCGCTCACCGCCGGTCGCACCATCGTCAATTATTCGGACGCGGGCAGCCTCCAAATCCAGCGGATCATGGCCACCGGCGGCGTCGACGTGCAGCGCGGCAACGAGCGCGCGCGCGGCGACACGGCGGTCTACGACTTCAACCGGCGGATCATCACCATGGCCGGCAACGTCCGCCTCAATCGCGGCGGGGACACGCTGAACGGCGGACGGCTGGTGATCGATCTTGCGAGCGGCGTCTCCAGCGTGGACGGCAGCGCGAGCGGCTCGTCTTCCGTCACCGGGCAGAGCTCAACAACTTCGGGTGGCCGCGTGACCGGGACCTTCTCCGTTCCCGAAAACTGAGGCACGGCCCATGGAGGGGCTGCCGATAAACCCGAAGCTGGCCAAGCTTGGTGGCCGACGGTCGCATTTACGGCAGTGGCCCCGTCTTGCGATATACGGCTATAAGGCGCTCGACGACTGGCTTCGCGCCTAGCGCCGCCCGGCGCCTGCCAGCTGGGCGATATTGGTGAGGCCCTGCGCCAGCAAAAGTTCGGCAGCTTGGCTGTTGGTCAGCAAATCGCGATGCATCTTGGTAAGCCCATGGGTCAGCCGGTCGAGCCGCCCCTTGCCGCGCCAGCGCGAGACCTGTTGACCGATCTCGCGATCCTCCTTCCAGAAGATACCCAGCCGCGCCTTCTCGCCCTTGTCGAGATCGCCATAACCACGCGATCCCAGCGCCGCCGCGATCCGCGCCAGTTGCGCCGCGCGCCGCTCGAACGCCAGCAGCACCCCCACAGGGTTGAGGCCAAGCTGCTTCATCCGCGCGATCTCCGGGGCGACCTTCGCGCTCTGCCCGCCCATCACCGCATTCACGAGCGGCATGAAGCCATCCTCTTCGCTCACCGCGCCGACCGCGTCGAGGTCTTCGGCGGTCGCGGGTTTCGGGCTTTGCGGGCTGGCGTCGAGATAGGTGGCGAGCTTGGTCACTTCGCTTTGCGCCAGCCGCACATCGAGATTGGCCCCGCGCGCCACGCGCTCCGCAAGATCACCGCCAAGCCGCACGCCCGCTGCATCGCCCATCGCGCGCACGCTCTGCGAAACCGAGCGCAGGTCGGGCGGATAGAACAATGCCACGACCGCATCCTTGCGCTTTTCCAGCAGCTTGGCGGTGCGCGATTTGTCGGTGGCGGAGGTGGCGACGACGATCACCGGGCACGCCTCGCCCGCGCCCATGTCGCCGGTCTCAAGGAGCGTCTTGAGCGCATCATGCGCCTCGTCGCCGCTTGCCCTGACCCAAATGTGGCGCTTGTCGCCGAACAGTGAGGTGGAGCGGGCTTCATCGCCTAACCGGGCAGGATCGCCGCGCAGGTCGGCGCCGCTCATCTCCACGCGTTCGCCCGGTTCGGGAAGCCAGCTGGCGAGGTCGCTGGCCGCCGCGCTCGCCCCGGCTTCGTCCTGGCCGCAGAAGAAGAACACGCCGCAATCCTGCGCCGCATTGCGGCCCTTGGCGGCGAAGTCCTTACTGGTGAGCTTCACGATTCCCCGCGCAACGTCAGCGCCACGCGCGTGACGATCCGCTGCGCCACATCCTCGGCGAGGTTCTCGAGCGCGGTCTGCTCGGCGGCGATGGTGGCGTATTCGCTGGAGACGACATCGATCCCGGCATCCGATCCGGCAGTCGCATCCAGCACGATCTCTCCGTTGGCGAGGTCGATCAGCTGGTAGCGCGCGCGCAGGGTGCGCCTCTCACGGCTGACGGTGTCGTCGCGCAGGATCGCGAGCCCTTCGAGCTGGTCGTCGAGTCGGACGTCGAGGCGATATTGGGGGCTGGCCGCGCCTGCCGCGCCGAGCCGGTCGTTCAGCGCATTGCGGACCAGCCAGCCGGCCTGCCCCTCGATCGGCGCGACATCGACCGCGGCCAGTCCGCGCGCCACTACGCCATCGCCGCCGCCCGCATACATCGGCGAGAGGCCGCAGGCGGTCAGCAACAGGGCGGAAAGGGAGACAAAAAAGGCGCGCATCACGTGACGATATTCACCAATCTGTCGGGCACGACAATGACCTTCCGAATCTCGGCCCCGTCAATCGAGCGCTGCACTTTCTCGCTGGCGAGCGCCATCGCTTCGAGATCCTCCTTGGCCGCGCCTTTCGGAGCGGTGAGCGTATCGCGCAGCTTGCCCTTGTGCTGGACCGCGATGGTCACTTCATCTTCGACCAGCAGCGCCGGATCGACCTCGGGCCAGCCTGCGTTTGCAATCAAGGAACCTTCACCAATCGAGGTCCACGCTTCTTCTGCAAGATGCGGCATCATCGGCGCGACGATTTGCATGAGCGTACGAATGGCTACTGAGCGGCTGAATGATGGATCTGCCTTCTCCACCGCTCCGGTCAGTTCGTAGATGCGCGCAACGGCTTTGTTAAATCCGAGTGATTCGATGTCTTCCGCCACCGCTGCGACAGTTTGGTGCGTCTTGCGATCAAGCGCTTTGTCTTCACCTCCGGCCGTCTCATCAAATGCCAAGAACAGCCGCCACAGACGGTGGACGAAGCGGCTGCATCCCTCGATACCGGCTTCCGACCACGGGAGGTCGCGCTCGGGCGGGCTGTCGGAGAGCATGAACCAGCGCACCGCGTCTGCGCCGTAGCTGTCGATGATCGTGTCGGGGTCGACGACGTTCTTCTTCGACTTCGACATCTTGATGACGCGGCCGATCTCGACCTCGCCGCCATCGGCGGTCAGCAGCGCGCGATCGGCCTCGCGACTGATCTCGTCGGGTGCGTAATAGACGGTCTTGCCACCTTCTTTCCGGCTGTAGGTCTCGTGCGTGACCATGCCTTGCGTGAACAGCGAGGCGAACGGCTCCTTTACTTCGATCTGCCCCATATGCGCCAGCGCGCGGGTCCAGAAGCGGGCGTAGAGCAGGTGCAGGATCGCGTGCTCGATGCCGCCGATATACTGCTCGACCGGCAGCCACTTGGCGACTTCTTCCGCATCGAACGGCTTGTCCGCGGGCTGGCTCGCGAAGCGCAGGAAATACCAGCTCGAGTCTACGAAGGTGTCGAGCGTGTCGGTCTCGCGTTCCGCCTTGCCGCCGCACTTGGGGCAGTCGACATGCTTCCACGTATCGTGGCGGACGAGTGGATTGCCGGGCGTCTGGAAGTCGACGTCCTCGGGCAAGGTGATCGGCAGGCTGTCCTTGGGCGCAGGCACGACGCCGCAGGCATCGCAGTGGATGAAGGGAATGGGCGTGCCCCAGTATCGCTGACGCGAAACGCCCCAGTCGCGCAGGCGCCAGACGGTCTTGCCTGTCCCCCGGCCCTGCTCCTCGACGCGGCGGATGACCTCGCGCTTGGCGTCTTCAACGCTCATGCCGTCGAGGAAATCCGAATTGACGATCACACCCTCACCCGCCTCCGCCTCGCCGTCGAAAGAGTTGCCAGCCTCCTTGACGCTCGGGGCAACGACGCGCGGTATGGGCAGGCCGTATTTGGTCGCGAATTCGAAGTCGCGCTGATCGTGACCGGGCACCGCCATGATGGCACCGGTGCCGTAATCCATCAGCACGAAGTTCGCGATGTAGACCTGCAAATCCGCGCCGGTGAAGGGGTGCTTGGCGGTGATGCCGGTGTCGAAGCCAAGCTTTTCGGCGGTTTCGAGTTCGGCAGCCGTCGTGCCGCCGCGCTTGCACAGCGCGATGAAATCACGCGCTTCCTCGCTGTCGATCGCTTGCGCCACCGGATGGTCGGCGGCGACCGCGACGAAGCTCGCGCCGAAAATCGTGTCTGGGCGCGTGGTGTAGACCGGCAGCTTCTCGCCATTCGAGAGGTCGAAGCTGAATTCGAGCCCCTTCGACTTGCCGATCCAGTTTTCCTGCATCAGCCGGACCTTGTCGGGCCAGTTCTCGAGGCTCCCGAGACCCTCCAGCAATTCTTCGGCGAAGTCGGTGATCTTGAGGAACCACTGGTTAAGCTTGCGCTTCTCGACCTCCGCGCCGCTGCGCCAGCCCTTGCCGTCGATCACCTGCTCGTTGGCGAGCACGGTCATGTCGACCGGGTCCCAGTTGACCTCGCTCTCCTTGCGGTAAACGAGGCCCGCTTCGTATAAATCGATGAACAGCGCCTGCTCGTGGCCGTAATAGTCCGGCTCGCAGGTCGCCAGCTCGCGGCTCCAGTCGAGCGCGAAGCCGAGGCGCTTAAGCTGCGCCTTCATGTGCTCGATATTGTCGCGGGTCCAGCCGCCCGGATGCACGCCCTTCTCCATCGCGGCGTTTTCCGCCGGCATGCCGAAGGCGTCCCAACCCATAGGGTGCAGCACCTCGTGCCCGGTCGCCTTCTTGTAGCGCGCCAGCACGTCGCCCATCGTGTAATTGCGCACGTGGCCGATATGGATGCGCCCCGAGGGATAGGGAAACATCTCCAGCACGTAGCTCTTGGGCTTGGGAGAATCGCTGTCGGCGCGGAAGGTCTCCGCCTCCTCCCACGCATTTTGCCAGCGCGCATCGGCGCTGGCGGGATCGAAACGGGTATCGCTGCTCATGCGAGCGGCCTTACCCGTTTTGCGCGTGATTTAAAGGCGGTTTAGCTGACGGCCTGGCGGCGCAATTCGCGCGCCTTGGTCAGGATGATGTCTTCCAGCTTCTGCACGGTCGCCGCCTGCACCGGTGCATCGACCCAGCCACCGCCCTGCGCAACTTGGCGGCTGGCGGCAACACGCAGCGCATCGGCGCGCAAATCCTGGTCGAGGATCGTAATCGTCACCTTCACGCGCTCGCCCGGATTGCTGGGATTGGCGTACCAGTCGGTCACGATCACACCACCATTGCTATCCGCCTGCAGCAGCGGGGCGAAGCTGACCGCTTCGAGCGAAGCGCGCCAGAGATAGGAATTCACGCCGATCGTCGTGACCTGCGAGGCGGCCAGATCGGCCTCGGGCCGCTCGCCACCGCCGCACGCTGCGAGGGTGGCGCTGGCGGCCAGCGCCATGGCGAGGGTGGCAGGGCGGGGGAGATTGGCGAAAGCGCTCATGTTCATCCTTAGCATTTCCAGCCGCTTTTCCACGGCGATGATCTTTCCGGCTCTATAAAGCCTGAGAAGGCGCGGGCAAGTTTTCCCAACCGCCCGCACCGTTCTGCCACGGGCAGCCGTGAATGCGTCCTGAATTTCCAGGCCGCCGAAGCCTTTGTGGGCAAAGCGCAACACTTTCTCGCAATCGAAAGGCGGGCCCTGTGGAAAAGCTGGCCATGCGTGCAAAGCGTCCATAGGTTGTCGAAACGATAACGACTGCGGAACGAGTCGCGTCAGGGTGCATTCAGGCCCTGTTCGATAAATTCCGATGTTTCTGATGGTCGCCGACAGGGAAGAGTGAACGGATAATGGGACGCAAGGTCAACAGCATCAGCGCAAGGCGGGCGATCCCCGTGGCGTTGGCCGCTGCCGGGCTTGCACTGGCCATTCCGGGCGCGGGCCTTGCGGTCGGCACAGGTAATAGCGCAATCGAAGCGGCCGACATCGTGTCGCTGCCTTTCACCCCCGCCAATATCGATCCGCAGCTGGCTCGCCAAGTGGCCGCGATCATCGGCGAGGATGGCCTGCGCTTCACTCCCGCCACCAAGATCCAGCGCCAGGCCGAGCGCACGGTCACCGTGGCGGTGCGGGTCGACGATGCGACGGCGCGGGCGATTTCCTTCCGCACCGCACCCACCTCCGTCGGTGCAGAGCAAGGCCGTGAACGCGCGCTCGAAATCGCGCCGACTCGCTACAATCTGGGCATCGCCCGCGGTTATCAGGGCTTCGCCCAGCCGGAGAAGACTGCGACGCTGCCAACTGGCGTGCGTGACCTGTCGATGCCCGACCTGTCGACCTATCGCCCGGCGGAAGAAACCTCCGGCAAGCCCAGCCGCTTCGGATCGCGCCTCGCGATCGAGAGCGACAGCAAGGCTGGACGCTCGCCCCGCACTCTGGAAGGCCTCGGCGAACAGAGCGTCGATCTGCAGGGTTCGTATCGCGTGAAGGGCAATCTCAACGTGACCGCAGGCGTCCGCCTGTCGCAGGATCGCAATCGCCTCTCGCCGCTGACCGATGGGGTCGAGGACGACCAGGCCGTCTACGTCGGAACGCAGCTGCGCTTCTGATCGGGCTTTAGCCCTCCGTAACAGATTGAATACGATTGTTCGGAGCCCCCGCGCTGCCGAATGGCTTTGCGTGCTTTCGATTCTCTGCCAAGACCGTTCGCAAACGCTACGGAAAGCTTGGGAGAGCGAAATATGGGACGTGTTGCTATCGTAACCGGAGGAACGCGCGGAATCGGTCGCGCGATCTGCGAACGGCTACGCGACGAGCGCGGCTGCACCGTCGTCGCCAATTATGCTGGCAATGACGACGCGGCGAAGAAGTTCACCGACGACACCGGCATCCCGACGGTCAAGTTCGATGTCGGCGATTACGAGGCCGTGCAAGCCGCGTGCAAGACCGTCGAGGAAAAGCACGGACCGATCGAAATCGTCGTCAATAATGCCGGCATCACACGCGACGGCACGCTTCTCAAGATGAGCTACGAGGATTGGGACGCGGTCATGCGCACCAATCTCGGTGGCTGCTTTAACATGGCCAAGGCGACTTTCGCGGGGATGAAGGAGCGCGGCTGGGGCCGGATCGTCAACATCGGATCGATCAACGGGCAGGCAGGGCAATACGGCCAGGTCAATTATGCCGCTGCCAAGTCCGGGATCCACGGCTTTACCAAGGCCTTGGCCCAGGAAGGCGCGCGCTTCGGCATTACGGTGAATGCCATCGCTCCGGGTTATATCGACACCGACATGGTGGCCGCCGTGCCCGAGCCGGTGCTGGAAAAGATAGTCGCCAAGATCCCCGTCGGCCGCCTCGGCCAGGCCAGCGAAATCGCGCGCGGGGTGAGCTTCCTGTGCTCCGAACATGCCGAATTCGTGACCGGCTCGACCATGAGCATCAATGGCGGCCAGCACATGTATTGATCGCAACAGGGCGCGTGCACCCTTGGTGCGGCGCTCCCTGCACGTGCTTCACGTCACATAGATGCCGGCAACTTTCCAAACGCCATCCTCGGACACCATCGACACTGTCTCCGTCATGCCGGGACTATTTGCGTAGTCTGTGCGAAATCTGACAATTACGATTCCTTGCGGCGAAGGCACATCGTCGACGCCGAGAAACTGCCGCGACTTGGTAGCACCGAGATTTCCCTGAACCTGATTCGCCGTTTCGCTCCATAGCTCGAGCGTGTTCGCGTTCCGAAAAGAAGCGGCGGTCTCGGCGTAGCTTGCTTTCCAGTCGCGCGCATCGACCAAGGCAAGCCAATCGCGTGCTGCGGCCTCGATTGCAGTATCTCGAGCCTGCAAGTCGGTGTCCGCCGAACCGGCCTCGCCATTCGCGAGCGGGGTACCAAGCAGTAGTATTGCAGCAAAGATGGACATGGCAAAACCTCCAATTACCAGGGCGACGCCGCGCCCGTTTGCCCACCTGCCTGACTGACGGGTTTCGGGCACATCACCGAAATCGGGTTTTCCCCCACGCCCGGCATCCCCCAAATCCTTGTCCGCAAAACTTTCGTAGCCCCCGCCCTCGCTCTCGAACAGCAGCCGCGCCGCCTCGCGGCTGCTCGTCACGCCCAGCTTGCGGCGCGCCACGCGCAGGCGTTCGTTGATCGTGTGCACCGACAGGTCGAGCTCTGCCGCCATGCTCTTTGCGTCGTGCCCGCGCACGATCAGGCGCAGCGTCTGCTTTTCTTTGTCGGTCAGCTCATCCAGCGCCTGCTCCATGCCCCAGACCTACGATTGCCACCTCTGGCCAGCCACCCCAAAAAATTCGTGGGCGCGGGGTCCGGTGGTTTGTAGAGGGAGGGCGATGATTCCCCCCTACCATCCACCCAAGAAGTATTCCGTCCGGATCGCCGGACATCGCACCTCGATCAGTCTCGAGCCGCTGTTCTGGGAAATGCTCGGCAAGGCGGCTTATGCCCGCGCACAGTCCATCAACGCGCTGGTCGCAGAAATCGATGCCGAGCGTATCCAGGCTGAAAACCCGCCAGGTCTCGCGGGGGCGATCCGGATCTGGCTGGTCACCCACGAAAAAAGCGGCTGGATCGCTCCAGCCGCTCTTCCGTCCGGCAACTAGCCGGAAAATGATTACGCCGCGTCAGTATTTCGCGGTAGCGTCGCTCGCCGGATAGGTCTCGTCGAGCGCTTCGTCGGTCGAGCTCATCCGGTCGTGCGACGCAGTCGAGGCTGCGCCTGCATTGCGGAACTTGCCTTCCGGTTCACCGCCGGCAAAGGCAACGCCGTTTTCGTCGACACGGTTCTTTTCGTAATAGCGATATCCGGCGTATCCGAGACCGCCGAGGGCGAGAAGCTTGAGCAACATGATTACGACTCCTTGAATTGGGTTACCCCAAAGCAACGAGTGCGCGGCGGGAAAGGTCCTGACACAGTGCTCAGTCGTCGCCCACACGTTCGATATCAGCGCCGACCAGCTGAAGTTTCTCCTCCAGCCGCTCGTAACCGCGGTCGAGGTGGTAGAGGCGACGGACGGTCGTCTCTCCTTGTGCTGCCAGCCCGGCGATCACCAGGCTCATCGAAGCGCGCAAGTCTGTCGCCATGACTTCCGCCCCGGTCAGCTCGCATGGGCCGCGCACGATCGCGGTGCGTCCTTCGGTTTCGATATCTGCGCCCATCCGTGCCAGTTCGGGCACATGCATGAAGCGATTTTCGAAGATCGTTTCCTTGAGCACGCTGGTGCCTTCGGCCTTGCACAGCAGGCTCATCAATTGCGCCTGCATGTCGGTCGCAAGGCCCGGGAAAGGGGCCGTCGTCAGATTGTATGCCTTCAGCGGTCCGTTGGCGGCTATTTTCACGCCGTCCTTTTCGGTTTCGACCTCGACGCCGATGTTACGCAGGGCATGCAGCGTAGAGCCCATGTCCCCCGCATCCGCGCCTTGCAGCATCACCTCGCCGCCCGTTATTGCGGCGGCGCAGGCGTAGGACCCGGCTTCGATCCGATCGGGCATCACGCGATAGGTCGCCCCGTGGAGCTTCTTCACCCCGTGGATCGTCAGTTCGGACGTACCCACACCCTCGATCTCCGCGCCCATGCCGGTGAGCAGATTGCACAAGTCCACGATTTCCGGCTCGCGCGCGGCATTGCGCAGCACGCTGGTACCATTGCACAGCACCGCGGCCATCACCGCATTCTCGGTCGCGCCGACCGACACCACGGGAAAATCGAAATCCCCGCCCGGCAGGCCGCCGTCGGGCGCACTGGCCTTCACATAGCCCTGCGCCAGTTCGATCTGCGCACCGAACGCCTCCAGCGCCTTCAGGTGCAGGTCGATCGGCCGGTTGCCGATGGCGCAGCCGCCCGGCAGCGAAACCGTCGCCTCGCCGGTGCGCGCCAGCAGTGGGCCGAGCACGAGAATCGAGGCGCGCATCTTGCGCACCAGATCGTAAGGCGCGACCGAGCTGGTGATGCGCATGGCTTCAAGCGTGACGTTCCGTCCGAATTCCTCCGGCCGCTTGCCCGGAATCGTGTGGCTGACGCCGAATTGCGTCATCAGATGCTGGAAGCCATCGATATCCGCCAGCCGCGGCAGGTTGCGCAGGGTCACCGCCTCTTCGGTCAACAGCGCACAGGGTATCAGCGTGAGCGCGGCGTTTTTCGCGCCCGAAATGGGAATGGTCCCGGAAAGGCGATTGCCGCCGCGTACGATCAGTTTGTCCATGCCGTCTCCTTAGTCGCACGCGCGCCGCTGGCAAGCGTCACACCGGTGTTACAAAAAGCATCCAGCTGGCCGCGCGCTTAACCTATGGCAATTGACCCCCTTCGATAGCGGACCTACGCCCTCGCCCATGACCCACCACGAAACTTCGCAGCATAAACCCATCAGGAAGGCGGTGTTTCCCGTCGCCGGCTTGGGCACTCGCTTCCTTCCCGCGACCAAGGCCATCCCGAAAGAACTGCTGCCCATCGTCGATCGCCCGCTGATCCAGTATGCGGTGGACGAGGCGCGCGAGGCGGGGATCGAACAGATCATCTTCGTTACCGGCCGCGGCAAGACCGCGATCGTCGAACATTTCGACGTCGCCTACGAGCTCGAGTCGACGTTGGAAGAGCGCGGCAAGGACATGACCGTGCTGGACCCGACACGAGCCACGCCGGGCGATATCATCACCGTGCGCCAGCAGGTGCCGCTGGGCCTCGGCCACGCGATCTGGTGCGCCCGCGCCATCGTCGGCGACGAGCCCTTCGCCATTCTTCTGCCCGACGAGCTGATGGTCGCGCAGAAGGGCGGCGGGACCGGCTGCATGAAACAGATGGTCGACGCCTACAACGAAGTCGGCGGCAATCTGATCTCGGTGCTCGAAGTGCCGCAGGACGAGGTTTCCAGCTATGGCGTGATCGCGCCGGGCGAAACCAAGTCGGACACACTGACCGAGGTTACCGGCCTGGTGGAAAAGCCGCCGGTCGCGGATGCCCCGTCGAACAAGATCATCTCCGGCCGCTACATTCTCCAGCCCGAAGTCATGCGTGTGCTGGAAGACCAGGAAAAGGGCGCGGGCGGGGAGATCCAGCTGACCGATGCGATGGCCCGGATGATCGGCAATCAGGCCTTCCACGCGGTGACCTTTGCCGGCCGCCGCTTCGACTGCGGCAGCAAGACCGGCTTCGTCGAGGCGACGCTGGCGCTGGCGCTGGAGCGGGAGGACATGGGCGAAGAGGTCCGCGAGATGGCGGAGCGGTTGCTGGCGGAGTAGAGTTAAGCACTCCCTGATTTGCCGATCATGTCGACAGCATCCGCGAACAGCCGCATGTCGTTCGCGTAGAAGCCGGCCGAGGAAACCGAATTGGTCTCGATGATCTTGAGGCCGGCCGGTGTATCGGCGACGTCGATGCAGATCGCACGGCGGGGCTGCCATTCTGCGACCCGTTCCTCGACGAATCGGACGATCCGGTTACCGACCTCGGGAGATTCCGCCCAGGTTTTGCCTGTCCTGTATCGCGACCCCGTCACGAACCGACCATCGACTATTATGCAGCGGTATTCTGACCAGATGGGGATGGCCGGAGCTGCAATGACGGCGGTTTCGGTTGTCGCCTTCGATCGCCCCGGATCGTCGAGGATATCCCGCCGCCAGTTCTCAAAATCGTCCGTCTTGAGCACCGTTCCTGAGAACGCCTTGCCCGCCTGATCGGGCCGGATGAAGAATTCGTCGCAGGCGGGCGGTTCGATCGTTCCGAGTTTACCGAAACGAGCTCCGGCATTCAGCATGTGCTCGCCCCAGTTATCGATACATTCCTCCTGCGAGGGTGCGTCGATGAAGCCAGGTTGCCAGCCATGCGCGTCGCTAACCGCCCGCATGGACGTCGTCCCGAGAACGAAAACGGGTCCTTCGATGGGATCAAGCATGATCGGCTTGTGCTGTCCGGTCTCGTCCAGATCGTCGTGCATCGCGATCAGATAGCCGACTTCCGGCGGCTTTCTCACCAGTGTGTAGGGAATTGCACGCAATTCCAGATGATCCAGAAGTATCGGGAAGCTGGGTTCCCGCCTCAAGCCTTCATTGATTATCCAATGCATTTCGACCCCTTTCCACTTTTTCCATAAATTGCTCGGGTTATGGAACTGTTGCACTCGGGGTGTTGGCCGAGAATGCAAAAAAGGGGACGCCGTGGCGCCCCCTTTCCCGTTGAGATCCCTTAATCAGGCTTTGGATGCGTCGCCTTCGCCATTCGTCTTGGCGGGCTTCTCGGCTTTCGTTTCGACCTCTTCGACCTGCTCGGCAATGTCGTCGAGCACTTCGGCCAGGCGCGGGGTCTCTTTGGGAGCCTCGGCCTGCGCCGGGCCCTTCACCAGCCCGTCGAGCGAGGAGCCGTCCAGCCCCAGCTCCTTCATCAGCCCGTCGAGCACCGGAGCCTGCGCACGGTAGGCCAGCGCGGCGCTGACCGCATCGGTCGCGAGGTTGCCGGAACCGCCGCCCGATCCGCCTGCACCGCCCGACGACTTTCCGCCGCCATTGGTGAGGCCGTCGACCTGGACGATCTTGATGCTCTCGATCGCTTCCATCGGCTTGGCGCTCTCGCGCACCAAGTCGGGCATGACCTTGAGCAGGGCCAGCTTGGTCTGCAGGCTGATCTGGTCGGACGACAGGATGTTCGCCGCCTCGTTGATCGCCCGCTGACCGGCGGCCTCGACTTCGAAGCGCACGCGGGCGGCTTCGGCCCGCAGCTTCTCGGCCTCGGCCTCGCCCTGCGCTTCCAGCCGCAGTGCTTCGGCGCGGTTGGTCGCGGCGTCCTTTTCCGCCTCGGCTTCGACGCGGACGCTGATCGCATCGCGCTCCGCCTGCTTGGAGGCTTCGATCAGTTCGATCCGCTTCTGACGCTCGGCGATCTCGGTCTCCCGGCTGGTCGCGACCTGTTCTTCGGCTGCGACGGCCTTGGCACGGGCCTCGTCGGCTTCGGCCTTGGCCTGGCTTTCCTCGCGAGACTTGTTTTGCACCGCGATCTGCTGTTCCTGCCGCGCGATTTCGAGGGCGCGCTGCTGGTCGATCCGGGCCTCTTCGACGAGCCGGTCCGCCTCGATCTGCTGGGCATCGACCTGCTTCTTGGCCTCGATCCGCGCAGCATCGGCTTCGCGGGTCCGCTCGGCCTGTTCGCGGGCGATCTCCGAGCTCTGCGCGGCACGCCGGACCTCGACCTCGCGCTCCTGCTCCAGCCGTGCATACTCGGTGTCGCGGCTGATCTGGAAGCTGCGCGCATCGGCTTCGAGGTTCTTGGCCTCCATCTGCACGCGCGTGTCCTGCTCGATGTCGTTGCGCAGCTTTTTGCGCGCCTCGATCTGCTCGGTCAGCTTGGTCAGGCCTTCGGCGTCGAAGGCATTGTTGGCGTTGAAGTGCTCGATGCTCGTCTGGTCGAGCCCGGTCAACGAGACCGACTCCAGCTCCAGCCCGTTCATGGCAAGGTCGTTGGACGACACCTGCTGCACCTTTTGCACGAAGTCGGCACGCTGTTCGTGCAGCTCGTTCATGGTCATGCCCGCCGCGACCGAGCGCAGCGCGTCGACGAACTTGCCCTCGACCAGGTCCTTGAGCATTTCCGGCTGCATCGTGCGCTGGCCGAGCGTCTGCGCCGCCATGGCGATCGCTTCGCTATCGGGCTTCACGCGGACGTAGAATTCCGCCTTCACGTCGATCCGCAGGCGGTCGAGCGTGATGAGCGCCTCGCCGTCGCGGCGGACGACCGAGAGTACCAGCGTGTTCATGTTCACCGGCATGGTCTCATGGAACACCGGCAGCACCAGCGCGCCGCCGTTCATCACGACCTTCTCGCCGCCGACACCGGTCCGCACGAAGGCGATTTCCTTCGACGCACGGCGGTACATCTTCAGCAGGAAGGTGATGATGATGATGCCGAGTAGAGTGGCACCTCCGATCATGACCAGCGATGTTCCAAACAGATTGTCCATTACCCCTCCTTCTTACGAACTGTGTGTTGGCGACAGGCGGCGCTCGGCAAGCGCGGTCGCATAGAACTGGTTGCCCTCGCGGCGGACGAGCAGCACCTCGTCTCCCGCGTGGATTTCGGACGCTGCCTCATGCGGTTCCACCATTACGTGATGGGTCTGCCCGTGAATGTCCTTCACCTTGGCGCGAGCGGGCGAATTAACCCGCGCCACGCCATCGGTGATCGTCGCCCGGCGACCGATCAGGCTTTCGGTGCTGACGGCCGTCGTGTGATCCTTGGGCATGACATGCCCCAGCGGCCGCGCGAAGACGCCCGTCACGGGGAGGGCTGCCGCCCCGGCGAAAAGGGCCGCGAGCCAGCTGTAGAGCGGGCTGCCGGTGAGGCTTTGCGCAAGCTCCTGGATCGACAGGCCGATGCCGGCGAACAGGAACAGGAACAGCGCCAGCCAAATGGTCAGCGGCACGCGCCCGATGCCGAGCAGCGTCAGCAGCCCGTCGAACATGCTGGCGTCCGGCATGCCGTCGGCGTCGCCGCCCGAATCGAGATCCGCATCGCCGAAATCCGCGACACCGATCAGCTGGACGACGGCCAGGACGAGCATCACCACCAACGCCGCCGCAAAGGGCAGGTTGTGCGGTTCGAGCAATGTCATGTGACCCCCTTCCAGATGCGCAGGACTATCCATCTCCGACCGGGCCGAAAGCGCGTCGTCCTACTGTTTTAATCATGTGGAACACTTAGCAGAATTCGCGCGAATTGGCGAGGAGAATCGGAACTCACGCGTACGATTTTCGCCGCGATTACTGGGCGCGAGGTGTGGCGCGACTTGGACCGCGACGCCGCCGCGAGCCTCGGGACTTCAGGCGGCGGTGAAGCGCAGCGGCAGCGTCTTCAAACCGCCGACGAAGGTTGATTTCGACCGCGCCGGTTCGCCTGCCAGTTCGATGCTGTCGATCCGGTCGAGCAGGGTTTCGAACAGGATGCGCATCTCCAGCCGTGCGAGATGCAGGCCGAGGCATTGGTGCGCGCCCGCCCCGAAGGCGAGGTGGCGATTGGGGCTTCGCGCCGCATCGAACTTGCGCGGGTCATCGAACACGCTGGGATCGTGGTTGGCGGCGACATAGTTCATCATCAGCCAGTCGCCCTTGGCGATCGCCTGCCCGCCAACTTCGGTGTCTTCCGCCGCCGTGCGCATGAAATGCTGCACCGGAGTAGTCCAGCGGATGGCTTCCTCGACGATCCCGCCGAGGAGCGAGCGGTCGGCCTTGACCCGCGCCCATTGCTCGGGGTCCTGCGCCAATGCGAGCATGGCGCCCGCCGTGCTGGCGCTGGTGGTGTCGTGCCCGGCAGCGGCGAGGATGATGTAATAGCCCATCATGTCGCGATCGTTGAGCGGTTCCCCGTCGATCACCGCATTGGCGATCGTGCTGGCGACATCGTCGGTCGGATTGGCGCGCCTTTCCGCGGTCAACTTGGCGAAATAGGCTTCGAAATCCGCGACGGCTCCGGCCACCAGCTGGGTGACAGCCTCGGGCGGCAGGTCCTTGATGCCCGACTGGTTGAGATCGTCGTCCTGCCCGCCGAACAATTGCTGGGTCAGCATCAGCATGCGCGGCTCGTCCTCCTCGGGCACGCCCATGATCTGCATGACGACGTGCAGCGGATAGGGCGCGCTGACGAGCTTGCAGAAATCGGCTTCCGGACCTGCCGCAATCAACCGATCGACTGCATCCTGCGCAATTCCGCGGATCTCATCTTCGACGGTGCGCAGATTCTTGGGCATGAACCAGTCCTGCGTCAGCTTGCGATATTTTCGGTGCGTATCGCCGTCGAAGGTGACGAGGCTGGCGACGAGATGCTCGCTACCGCCGGTCATCGCCTTGGCGAATTCGATCCCCTCGGTCAGGCTGAAGACCACCGTATGCGGATTGTTGAGGAAGGTCGCATTGTCCTTCGACATGCGCATGACGTCATCATACCGCGTGACCAGCCAGAAGGGCGGATGGGCATGGTCGTTCTGCGATTCGACCCAGGCGACCGGCGTTTCCTCCCGCAGGCGGTCGAACGTATCGAGCAGCGGATCCCATGCGGCATAGCTGGCCGGATCGATGACCGTCCGTGCAGTCGCCGGGTCGAGCGTGGGCCGGTCCCTGGTCGCCATCATGCCTGCTCCGTCTGTTCTTCGGCCATCGCCAAATACTCGTCGCGCAGCTCGCGCTTGTAGAGCTTGCCGTTCGCCTCGCGCGGCAGGTCGGGCCGGAAGTCGAACAGCTTGGGCATCTTGATCTTGGCGAGGCTGGGCGCGAGGAAATCGCGCAGTTCCGCCTCGAGCCCGTCCCCGGCCTCGCCCATATCCATCGGCTGCACCACGGCGACGACCTTCTCGCCGAAATCGGGGCAGGGCGCACCGATCACGGCAGCGTCCATCACCTTGTCATGGGTGACGAGCAGGTTCTCGATCTCCTGCGGGTAGATGTTCACCCCGCCGCTGATGATCATGTGGCTCTTGCGGTCGGTGAGGTAGAGATAGCCGTCTTCGTCCACGTGGCCGATATCGCCAAGCGTCATCCAGCCCTTGGGATGCATCGCCTCGCGCGTTTTTTCCGGGTCGTTGTGATAGGTCGGGATGAGGTCGTTTTCGAAGTAGAGAAGCCCGTCGTGCCCGGCAGGCACTTCCTCGCCATTCTCGTCGCAGACATGCAGCGTGCCGTGGATCGCCTTGCCGACGCTGCCGGGATGGTCGAGCCAGTCTTCCGCCTTGATCAGAGTCATGCCGATACCTTCGGACCCGGCGTAATATTCGTTGATGATCGGCCCCCACCATTCGATCATCTCGCGCTTGATCGGCACGGGGCAGGGCGCGGCGGCGTGGAGCGCGCGCTGGTGGCTCGACAGATCGTAGCCCTCGCGCTGTTCCGGTTCGAGCTTGAGCATGCGGACGAAATGCGTCGGCACCCACTGGCTGTCGGTCACTTTGTATTTCTCGATGGTCGCCAGCGCGCTTTCGGGATCGAATTTCTCCATCACCACGACCGTGCCGCCAAGACGATGCGCGGTCGTGCACCAGCCGAGCGGGGCGGCGTGATAGAGCGGCGCGGGCGACAGATAGACCATCGAGCCGTCGGCCGGCATGCCTGCGCCCATCACTGCCAGGCCGACCAGCGGGTTCACGGCCTGGATGTCGTCATCCGCCGGCGGAGCGGGGCGCACGCCCTTTGGCCGCCCGGTCGTGCCGCTGGAATAGAGCATGTACTGCCCGGGCAACTGGTCCGCGATCGGCTCTGCGGGCTGGGCTGCGAGCGCATCCTCCAGGCTCTCGTCGCCCTCCCCGCCAGCAATCAGCATGGGTATATCCGGGCACTCGCCGCGGATGTCGCCCAGCACGTCGTCGAAATAGGTCGAAGTGAGCAGCAGCTTCGTATCGCTGTCCTGCAGGATGTAGCAGATCTCCGGCGCAGTCAGGCGGGTGGAGATCGGCACCATCATAATGCCGCTGCGCTGCGCGCCCCAGACCATTTGCAGATAATGCGGGCTGTTCTCCATCAGGATCGCGACGTGATCGCCGCGGCCCAATCCGCGCGCGCGCATCAGCTGGGCGAAGCGGTTGGCATAGGCATCGAGCTCACCGTATGTGACGGTCTCTCCGCTCGAGGCCATGATGAGGGCGGGATGGTCGGGGCGCGCCTGCGCGTGAACGATCGGGTGCATGGGCTTCCTCTCTTTTCCGTCGGTCCGCATCTATCGGCGGGACTCGTCCGGTTGCCGGATGAAACCTACCCGACATGCGCGCATGAGCAAGGAAAATTGGGGCGCATGAGAAAAGGGGCCGCGGATCGCTCCGCAGCCCCTTTTCATCAATCCCGAAAGGCGTTTGCCTTATTCGTCGCCGCCGCCCTGGCCGCCTTCACCCATAGCAAGGGCATAGGCGCGCTGCGCTTCCGATTCGACCATGTAGGGAACCGGATTGACCGGCTTGCCGGCGATGCGGACTTCATAATGCAGGTGCGGGCCAGTCGAGCGGCCGGTCGAACCGACGTAACCGATCAGCTGGCCCTTCTTGACGCGCGTCCCCGAAGTAACGGCGATATCCGACATGTGGGCGAAGCGCGTCTGCAGGTCTGCGCCATGTTCGATCGAGACGTACTTGCCGTAGCTGGAGAACCACTCGGCCTTGCTGACGTAGCCGTCGGCAGTGGCGTAGATCGGCGTGCCGGTCGGCGCGGCGAGATCGACGCCATTGTGCGAGCGACGGCCGCCGAGCACCGGATGGGTGCGCATGCCGTAATCGCTGGTCAGGCGGGTATCGTCGAGCGGCATACGGCTCGGCACGGAAACCACGGCCTGCGCCGGTGCGGGGCGATCCAGTTCTTCCCACTTGGCGAACAACTGCTGGAACTGCGCGTCGTCACCCTTCTCGGTAACGCCGGAAACCTTCGACATGTCGATGGCGCCAACTGCGGCGGCGGTGTTCGTTTCGCCGGCATGTGCCGGTGCGGCGGCGATCGTAAGTCCTGCAGACATGATCGCCAGTGCGAGCGTGGTGCGCTTCGTAGCCATTGCTAAACCCGTCCGACGCCTCGGGGCGCCTTTTCCCGAGATGATCGAAGCGACGTCCCTGACGCCCCGTCACCTTTTTTCAGTCACTGCCGGAACCCCCCGGCGTCTCGTGAGTATTGGGTAACGGCGAAGAAGTTAACGAGGCAATAGGCCCGTAGAACTCCAGCGGTAGGCCGCCTGCCAAACGCGCCGAGTCGTTGAACGGCGGCTTCAGACCCCCTGAAAAGTGAACTCGGACAAGATTTTGCCACGTTTCGGGCGGCCTTTCGTCGCGCTTGGCGCACAGCTCGTGGAAGTGCCTTGACCCGATGCCCACGTGGCGAATCTCGTCGTCAAGGATTCGCTGCAGGATTTTCGCGCCGTTTCCGTCGCCCTGCGCGCGTACGCGCTCCAGCGTGGCGGGCGTTACATCGAGGCCGCGTGCCTCCAGCACCATCGGCACGATCGCGAGCCGCGCCGCCACGTCATGCGCCGTGTCCTGCGCTGCGCTCCACAAGCCATCGTGAGCGGGCAGCGCGCCGTAAGCCGAACCGAGCGTCTCCAGCTTTCGCGCAAGCAGGGCGAAATGCATCGCCTCGTCCGAGGCTACCGACAGGAAGTCGGACACGAAGCCCTCACCCATAGATTCGCCGAAGCGGCCCGCCATATCGAGCGCAAGGTCGATGGCAACGAATTCGATATGCGCGAGCGAATGCCACAGCGCGATGCGGTTGCGCTGCGAACCCATCTTGCCGCGCTTGGGCATGTCGCGCGGCGGAAGGAGTTCGAGGCTTTCCGGCCAGGCGGGCCGGTCGGGCATGGCGACGTCGAAGGCGAAATCGAGCCGGCCCAACCGCCAGTCGCGCGCCACCTGCCGCGCGGCGAAGACCTTCGCCGTCGGGTCCGCTGTCAGCAACGCCGCACGGATTGCGGCAGCCACAGTCTGGCGCGGGGACGTCAGCGTCATGGCCATCAGAGGGCGCGCGCGGCCTCCAGCACGTCTTCGGCATGGCCCTTGACCTTAACCTTCGGCCAGATGCGGGCGATCCTGCCGTCTTCGCCCAGCAAATAGGTCGAGCGGACCATGCCCATGAAGGTCTTCCCGTACATTTTCTTCTCCGCCCACACGCCGAGCGCGTCGGACAGCCCGCCCTCTTCCGCATCGGTCGCAAGATCGACCGTGAGATCATGCTTAGCGATGAAGTTCTGGTGCTTCTTGGGCGAATCCTTGCTGACGCCGAGCAGGGCTACGCCCGCCTTGTCGAATTCAGGCTTGAGCGCAGTGAAATCCTTCGCCTCGGTCGTGCAGCCGGGGGTGTTGTCCTTGGGGTAGAAGAAGATCACCGCCTTCTTCCCCTTGAAATCGGACGGGCGCACCGTGCCGCCATCGGGGGTTTCCATCGCGACATCGGGCATCGGATCGCCTTCGCCGGGGGGTGTGCTCATTCATCCATCTCCAGTGTTTCGCCGAATATCTCGCCCCACGCTGCCGCGACGTCACGCCGTGCCTGCGCGAAGCGGCCGGTGAGGCCATCAAAATCCTCGCACCCGCTCTGCCGCGCCAGGATTGCCGCCGCGGCATCGTTGGGGCGCGCAAGATCGGGTGCCAGCAGGCGCGTACCGACCAGCAGGCGCGTCATCAAGTCATGCGCCGGAGCGATCGTATCGGGCAGCAGGCCCTCTACGGCCAATGCGGCGATTGCATCGCCCAGACGCGGCGTCAGCGCGCTGCGGTGCTCGAGCTGAAGGAAGTGGACGAGGAACTCGATGTCCACCAGGCCGCCACGCAACAGCTTGGCGTCGAGTGGCCCACGTGCTTCCTTATGCCGCGCCATCTCGCCACGCATTTTGAGAACGTCCTTGCGCAGCTGCTCCGCGTCCCGCTCCATCTCGAGGATCGACGTCACGACGGACTGCACCTGATCGCGCGCCGCCTCGCTGCCCACCAGCACCCGCGCCCGCTCCAGCGCCATGTGCTCCCACGTCCACGCATCCTCGCGCTGGTAACGTGCGAAACTGTCGACGCTGACGGCGAGCGGGCCTTGCGCCCCCTGCGGTCGGAGGCGGGTGTCGACTTCGTAGAGCGCGCCCTGCGCGGTCGGGACACTGAGGGCGGCAGTCACCCTCTGGGCGAAGCGATTGAAATAGAGCGTCGCACCGAGCGGGCGCTCGCCATCGGATTCGGCGTCGTGCGATCCGGTGAAGAGGTAGATAATGTCGAGATCGGAGGCATGAGTGAGCAAGCCACCACCCAGGCGGCCCAAGCCCACGATGACGAGTTCGCTGCCCTCGATCCGCCCATGCTTGGCGGCGAATTCGTCCTCCGCCGCTGCCACCGCGACCTGCAGGGCCGCCTCCGCCGTTCGCGAAAGCGCTTCGGCAACGGCGATCGGATCGCGCGCGCCTTCGATCAGCTGGACCCCGAGCCCGAACCGCGATTCGCCCGTGACGATGCGGATGCGATCGAGCCGGTCCTCGTAATCGTCCCCCCGCTCGCGCTGTGCCATCGCCGATACCAATGCGGCCACATCGCCGGGCAGATCGAGCGCGGTTCGATCAATCAGCGCGTCGAGCAAATCCGGCCGCCGCGACAATTCGTCGGCCAGCGGCGGGGCGAGGGTGAGGCATTTTGCCAGCAGGTCGAACAGGCCGGGGCGCGCCTCTAGCAGGCGGAACAGGTTGATCGCGCTCGGCAGCCGGCCCAGCAGGGTCTCCCAGCGCGCCATGGTCCGCTCCGGATCGGCCGACGCCGCGACGGATTGGAGCAGGTCAGGCCGGATCGCATCGAAGGCCGCCAGCGCCGCCGGGCTGCGCAGGGGCGGATAGCGCCCGTCGCTCCATTCAGCCACGCGGGCGACGATCTCCTGCGGCACCGGAGCCGCAGCGGCGTCTGTGCCCGCCACGTGCAAGGCATGCCCCGGCACCGACACGCGATCTTCGTCGAGCAGGGCATCGAACCGCTCGCCCACCGGCGCCGTGACGTCATTCAGCAGCGCGACAAGCGCCGCGCCGTCATCCAGCCCGTGCAGCCGCGCGACATTGTCCAGCGCCTCGCCGGACGGGAGCGAGTGCGTCTGCTGGTCCCGCACCATCTGCAATCGGTGCTCGATGGTGCGCAGGGTGTCGTAACCCTCGCCCAGCACAAGCGCGTCTTCTTCCGCTATGCGCCCGCTTGCCGCCAGCGCGTCGAGCGCGGCGCGCGTTCCCCGCACGCGCAGCGATGGATCGCGCCCGCCATGAATGAGCTGGTGGGTCTGGGCGAAGAACTCGATCTCGCGGATGCCACCCCGCCCGAGCTTGAGATTGTAGCCCGGCCCGGGCTGTTGCGGCCCGCTCTGCTGCTCCCGGATGCGGCGCGTCAGGCGACGGATCTCGTCGATTGCTCCGAAATCGAGGCTGCGTCGCCACACGAAAGGGCGGATATGGTCGAGGAAGGCCTCGCCCGCTGCAATATCGCCCGCACAGGCGCGCGCACGAATGAAAGCCGCCCGCTCCCACGCCAGCGCAGAGCTCTCGTAATGCGCCGTGGCGGCATTGAGCGGCAGCGCCAGCGGGCTGACTTCGGATTGCGGACGCAGCCGCAGGTCGACGCGGAAGACATAGCCCAGCGGCGTCACTTCGGAGAGCAGGCGGACGACTTCGCGGGCATAGCGCTGCGCCGCCTCCCCCGGCTCGTCGCGCTCGCGGCGGGGCAGGGTTTCGGGATCGAACAGCAGGATCGGATCGATATCGGAGGAATAGTTGAGTTCGCCCGCGCCATGCTTGCCCAGCGCGAGGCCGATCATGCCTTCGTTGCGGGCATCCTCCACCCGCCGCGTTATCGCTGCGCCGATGGCGGCATGCAGCGCCCGGTCGGCGAAGGTCGACAGTTCGCGCATGACCTTGTCGAGGTCGAACGCCCCGGCGAGATCGCCCACCGCCAGCACCAGCGCGAGGCCGAGGCGTTCGCTGCGCAGCGCCGCCGCGACGTCACTTTCGCGCGTCCTCTTCGCCGCCAGCAGCGCATCCTCGCCGCGCCCCTGCTCCAGCATCGCAGCCAGATCCTCGCGCTTCTCCAGCGCGCGCGCCAGAAACGGCGCGTGAGTGTGCGCCCGATCGAGAGCGGAGGTCCAGTCGGCAGCCATCGCCGCTTCCCTGCCGCCACTGCGCCGCACGCGCAAGCTTGCCCTCGCGCCGCCATGCTGCAAGAAGCGCGGCCGAGAACGGGACACGAGAGAGAGGTTCGCAACG
Organism: Qipengyuania profundimaris; assembly: GCF_030717945.1. NCBI lineage: Bacteria > Pseudomonadati > Pseudomonadota > Alphaproteobacteria > Sphingomonadales > Erythrobacteraceae > Qipengyuania > Qipengyuania profundimaris. Next base: position 390,675 of record NZ_JAVAIM010000001.1, on the reverse strand, counting down.
ATGAAACGCCTGACCCTTGCCGCCACGACAGCGCTGTTGCTGTCCGCCTGCACGACCATGGAACCGGCTGGCGACATGAGCGCCGCCCCGACCGGCATCGACGTACCGGAGGTCGCCGAAGGCACATTGTCCGAGCAGACGATGAAGACCGTGACCGAGCGGCTTTCTTCCGACGAGTTCGAAGGTCGCGCGCCCGGCACGGCGGGCGAGGAAAAGACCGTCGCCTATCTGATCGAGCAATTCACGCGCGCCGGCCTGACCCCGGGCAATAACGGCAGCTGGGTGCAGAACGTGCCGCTGGTGGAAATCACCGGCAAGGACTTCGCCCCGCTCACCATCGCAGGCGGCAGCGGCGGACCGATGAGCCTCGACTTCGGCGACGACTGGGTCGGCGTCTCCTATCGCGAAGACGCGGCGACCTCGCTCGAAAACAGCGAGCTGGTGTTCGTCGGCTACGGCATCAATGCGCCCGAAAAGGGCTGGAACGATTATGCCGGGCTCGACATGCGCGGCAAGACGGCGGTCATCCTCGTCAACGATCCCGATTTCGGCGCGCAGACGCTGGAAGGACCGTTCGGCGGCAAGGCCATGACCTATTACGGGCGCTGGACCTATAAATACGAAGAGGCCGGCCGCCAGGGCGCGGCGGGCGCGATCATCATCCACGATACGGCGCCTGCCTCCTATGGCTGGAACGTCGTCGAAAGCAGCTGGAGCGGTCCGCAGGCCTATGCCGCGCGCGGTGCGAATGCGCCGATGATGACCAAGATGAACGGCTGGGTGCAGAAGAGCGTCGCCGAACGGATCATGCAGGCGGCAGGCCAGAACCTCGCGCAGCTCTCCGCAGCAGCCAAACAGAAGGGCTTCCAGGCCGTGCCGCTCGGCCTGACCGCCTCGACCAGCTTCGAAAACGATATCCGCACTTTCCAGTCGCGTAACGTGATCGGCATGCTGCCGGGTAGCGAGCGGCCGGACGAATATGTGATGCACACCGCCCACTGGGACCATCTCGGCCGCTGCAAGCCCGCGCCCGATGGCGACGACATCTGCAACGGCGCGGTCGACAATGCGACCGGCACGGCCGCACTGGTCGCACTGGCCGAAGCGCATGCAAAGGCAGGCGCGGCAGACCGCAGCCTCGTCTTCCTCGCCGTAACGGCCGAGGAATCGGGTCTGCTCGGCGCGGATTATTACGCCGCCAATCCGGTCTTCCCGCTCGACCAGACGGTCGGCGGCATCAACATGGACGCCTTCCAGGTTGCCGGCCCGGCCAGGGACGTGACCGTCGTCGGTCCGGGCAAATCGGAACTCGACCTGTTCATGAACGCGGCGCTGGAGTCCGAAGGCCGGGTGGCGACGCCCAATCCGAAGCCGGAAGCAGGCTATTACTACCGCTCCGACCATTTCGCCTTCGCCAAGCGCGGCGTGCCGATGCTGTATATCGACGGCGGAGAGGACCTGGTGGCAGGCGGCACGATCGCCGGGGCAGAGGTCGCGCGCGATTATACCGAGAACCGCTATCACGGGCCGAAGGACGAATATAACCCGGACTGGGACTGGTCCGGAGTGATGAGCGATCTCGAACTGTTCTACCGCATCGGGCGCATGCTGGCGGAAAGCGACAGCTGGCCCAACTGGAACCCGGGCGACGAGTTCAAGGCCACGCGCGATGCCGATTGCGCGGACGGGCCTTGCGGGTCGTAATCGCCCTTTAAGCGAAAGAACCGATCCATGCCTTACACCATGCCGCCCGAATGGGCGCCGCAGGACTGGCTGTGGATCGGCTTCCCGCACAATGCCGATGAATGGCCCGAAGTCCTGCCGCGTTCGCAGGAGCAGATCGCGGCATTCGCCAATGCAGTAGCCGAAAGCGGGCAGGAGGTTCGCCTGCTGGTCCGCGATGGGGCGAACGAGGCGCGGGCGCGGCAATTGGTCACCGGATCGGTCAGGCTCGAGCGCCGCACCTATGGCGACGTCTGGCTGCGGGATACCGGGCCGCTGGTGCTGGCCGACCGCGAGGGCAAGCGCATGGCACGGCGCTTCGGCTTCAACGGCTGGGGTGGCAAGTTCCTGATGGAAGGCGACCAGACCGTCGGCGCGGAACTGGCGGAGGATGCAGGCCTGCCGCTCGAGGTGTCGGACTGGATCCTCGAAGGCGGCGCGATCGATGGCGATGGCGCGGGCCTCGTCGTCACGACCGAGCAATGCCTGCTCAACCCCAATCGCAATCCGCAGCTCTCGCGCGAAGACATCGAGGCGCGGCTGCAGCGCGATCTCGGCTTCGAACGCGTGCTCTGGCTCGGCGACGGGCTGATCAACGATCATACCGACGGGCATGTCGACAATCTCGCGCGCTTCGTCGGCCGCAACACATTGTGCCTGCCGCGCGCGACCGGCAACGACGATCCCAATGCCGCGATTTACGCCGACGCCAATCGGCGCGCACAGGACGCCGGGGTGGCGGTCGCCGAGATTCCCTCGCCCGGCCTCGTTACCAGCGGCGATCATGTCGAGCCCGCCAGCTACGCCAATTTCGCGATCACCAGCCATTTGGTCGTCGTTCCGACCTTCGGTAGCCCGCATGACGAGGACGGGGTGGCGGCCATCGCCGAACTCTTCCCCGACCGCGCGACAATCGGCCTTCCCGCCGATGCCGTGCTTGCCGGAGGCGGAGGTTTCCATTGCGCCAGCCAGCAAATGCCCGCGGCGAGAGCCATATTTTAACGCTTCGTTAGGATTTGCCCGCGACAATGGCGGCATGGCCAAGGCTATCGCTCTCGCCCGTACGCATGTCGCCCCGATCTCGGCGACCGACATGGCGCGCGCACTGATCGTGAGCGGATGCGGCCTCGCACTGGCCCTTGCCGGGCCGGTCCTGCCTTTCTGACACGCTAAATCAGCCGAACGCCTTCCACAGCGCGGCGAGCGCCGCCCCGCCTAGCACCGCGCCCACGCAAATGCGCCAGGTGCGGTCCTCGATCCGGCCCGACACCCTGTTGCCCAGCCAATTGCCCGCGAGCACGGCCGGGAACAGCAGAGCCGCAAGCAGCGCGAGCGCCCAGTCGAGCATGCCCAGCGCCGCGCCGCTCACCAGCCCAGCGGACGAGGCGCAGGTAAAAATCAGCAACATGGAGGCTTTCGCCACTGCGCGCGGGATATCGCGCCCCACGTAATAGGGCACGACCGGCGGGCCGGGCATGCCGGCATAGCCGGTCATCAGCCCGCTCAATATCCCCACCCCGCCGGTTGTCGCCGGATGATGCTCCAGAGCGCCCCGGCGTGGCAGGAGGATGGCGACGAAGGCCGACAGGGCGATGAAGGCGATGACCACGCGGGCGATGTCCGGCGTGGTCGCGCCGAGTAGGAACAGCCCAACAGGCGTCGTCAGCGCAACCAGCCCGATGATCGCCCAGGCAGAGCGCTCGGCATCGCGCAGCAGGCGGCGGATTTCCGAGAGGCCGATGAAGACCGAAAGGAAGTTCGTCAGGAGCACTGCATCCACCGGCGTCAGTGCCAGCGCGAGGATCGGCACGATCAGGATCGCCATGCCGAACCCGGTCAGCCCGCGCACGAAGGCCGAGCCGAAAGCGGCAACCAGCGCGGCGACGATGGCCGCCGTGCCGTAGCCCGCAAGCAGGTCCATCGGCGGCCTAGCCCTCGCGCAGGTCGGGCGGCGTCGCTTCGGCCTTGAGCATCGCGATCGCCTCGTCGAGGCTCATCACGCGCTGCTCCTTCTCGCCCAACGTGCGAATGGCGACGGTGCCTTCCTCGGCCTCGCGATTGCCGACCACCAGCAGGTGCGGGACCTTGGCGTGGCTGTGTTCGCGCACCTTGTAGTTGATCTTCTCGTTGCGAAGATCGCTCTCGACGCGGATGCCCGCGGCTTCCAGCTTGGCGACCGCTTCCTTCGCATAATCGTCGGAGTCGGAGACGATGGTCGCGACCACCGCCTGTACGGGCGCGAGCCAGACCGGAAGACGTCCTGCGAAATGCTCGATCAGGATGCCGATGAAGCGTTCGTAGCTGCCGAAGATCGCGCGGTGGAGCATGACAGGGCGGTGCTTCTCGCCATCCTCGCCGACATAGCTCGCATCGAGGCGGTCGGGCAGCACGCGGTCGCCCTGGATCGTGCCGACCTGCCAGGTACGGCCGATCGCATCGGTTAGGTGCCATTCGAGCTTGGGCGCATAGAAGGCGCCTTCGCCGGGCAGTTCTTCCAGCTTGCCGTCACCTTCGCCCTGCATGTCGCTGACCGCGACGGCATCGCGCAATTCCTGCTCCGCCTTGTCCCAGTCCTCGTCCGAACCGAATCGCTTTTCGGGGCGCAGGGCGAGCTTGACGTCGTAGGTGAAACCGAAGTCGCGATAGACCTGGTCGGCTAGCTCGATGAAGGCCTTCACCTCCTCGACCACCTGATCTTCCGTGCAAAAAATATGCGCATCGTCCTGCGTGAACTGGCGCACGCGCATCAGCCCGTGAAGCGCGCCATGCGGTTCGTTGCGGTGGCAGCAGCCCATTTCGCCCAGCCGAATTGGCAGGTCGCGATAGGAGGTGATGCCCTGCTTGAATACCAGCACATGCGCCGGGCAGTTCATCGGCTTGATCGCCATCCAGTCCGCATCGGGCGCGACGCTGGGGTTTGCCGGTCCGTCTCCGAGCTCCTCTACCTCCGGGACCATGTCGGGCACGGCGAACATGTTCTCGGCATATTTGCCCCAGTGGCCGGACTGCTCCCACTGGCGCACGTCCATCAGCTGCGGCGTCTTGATCTCGCGATAGCCGGCCTTGTCCATCTTGCGGCGCATATAAGCCTCCAGCTCGCGCCAGATGCGATAGCCCTTGGGATGCCAGAAGACGCTGCCGTGCGCCTCTTCCTGCAAATGGAAGAGATCCATCTCGCGGCCCAGCTTGCGGTGGTCGCGTTTGGCGGCTTCCTCCAGACGCGTGAGGTGGGCGTTGAGCTGCTTCTTGTTGAGCCAGCCGGTGCCGTAGATGCGCGTGAGCTGCGGATTATTCTGATCGCCGCGCCAGTAGGCCCCGGCAACGCGCGTGAGCTTGAAGGCCTGCGGATCGAGCTTGCCCGTGCTGGCGAGATGCGGACCGCGGCACATGTCGAGCCAGTCCTCACCCGACCAGTAGACCGTCAGCTCCTCGTTCTCGGGCAGTTCCTTGGCCCATTCGGCCTTGAAGACCTCGCCTTCGGCTTCCCACTTGTCGATCAGCTGCTGGCGGCTCCAGACTTCGCGGCGCAGCGGCTTATCGGCCTTGATGATGCGGCGCATCTCCTCTTCGATATCGGGGAGATCGTCCATGCTGAACGGCTCGCGATCGGCGGGTGCCTTCACATCGTAATAGAAGCCGTCGTCCGTCGCGGGGCCGAAGGTGATCTGCGTGCCGGGATAGAGCGACTGGACCGCTTCGGCGAGGACGTGCGCGAAATCGTGCCGCGCCAACTCGAGCGCGTCTTCCTCGTCGCGGCTCGTGACCAGTGCGAGTTCGGCATCGCCCTCGAACGGGCGGTTGATGTCGCGCAGTTCGCCGTCCACGCGCGCGGCAATGGCGGCCTTGGCAAGGCCGGGTCCGATCGCGGCGGCGACATCGCCGGGCGTGCTGCCGGGTTCCATTTCGCGCACCGAACCGTCGGGCAGGCTGATCTTGAGCAGTTCCGTCATCGTATCTCGTCCGTCGTTTGGCGCGCCATGACACAGGCGCGCGCGCCATTGAAGCGGCGTTTGCGTTATTTCCGGTTTCGAGAGGAACGCCGCGCCACCCGAAACCGGGCGGCGGTGGCTGCGGTTAGGCCGCGACCATCCGCCCCCGGAGACCCGGGGTTGTGGTAGTCGTGGTGGTGAAGCGCAGTTGCGTCATGGCCGGACAGATAGCGCGGGTGCCTGCGCTTCTCAAGTCGCTTGCAGCTTGCGGTTGCCCGCCAACGTGGTCATGCGGTGGGTTGCGGAGACGCCCGCGCCCTTCTCGCGCACGCTGGAGAGGAAGCGGAACTCGCTCGACGCGCTGCCGGGCGTGAGCTCTACCGCCATATAGCCGCGGCGCGCCGAATCCATCCATTGAAGCTGCGGATTGTGGTCGACGATCGCGCGCTCCAGCCGGTCTTTCGGAATGAACGACAGATAGCTTTCGAGCCCCGGCGACGTGACGCCCTGCACGCCGAACTCAACGCCGACCGGCTGCCCGGCGTGATCGAGATCGAAGGCCCAGGCATTGTGCGTGTCGCCAGCAAGACTGATCAGGTTCGCATTCGCATTGAGCGCGGATTTCAACAATCGCTCGCGCGCGGCGGGATAGCCGTCCCATGCGTCCATATTGAGCGGCAGTTCCGCCCGCCCGGCCATCGCGCCTGCCAGGATGCGCTGGCGAATGAAGTCGGGAAGATCGCCCGGCAGGCCCTCGGTCAGACCCGGGGCGGTGGAGAGGTTGCCCATCAGCACCTGCTGCACCAGCACCTGCCACGGCTTGCCTGCCCCGGCGGAGCGCCGCATGCCATCGGCGAGCCACGCCTGCTGCCGCGCCCCGAGCAATTCGCGCGAGGCATCGCGATAGTCGCCCTCGCGGAAGGCGGTCAGCGCAGTCATCGCCTCGTCGGCCGAGGTCTGGCCGGTCAGGATATCGCCATAGGAAAACTGCTCCGCCCGCGCGGTTAGTCGCGTTTCCAGGCGGAACAGCGTGGCGAGATCGCCGATTTCGTAAGCCGCCCAAGGCTCGTCGGAGACGGGCATCCACTCGCGATAGGCCTTGATCGCCGCCGCCTTGCGGACCGACCATTCGCCCTCGCTATCGGGCTGGTGGTTCTGGGCGCCGCCTTCCCACGAATCGTTCGCGCTCTCGTGATCGTCCCAGCCGCTGATCATCGGATACATCTGGTGGAGGCGGCGCAGATCCGGGTCGCTGCGATAGAGCGCATAGCGGCGGCGGTATTCGTCGAGACTGACGATCTCCTTCGCCGGGAACAGCGTACGGCCGGACAAGGCCTCGTCGGCGGAGGGGTAGGTGCCGGGCCCGTATTCATAGAAATAATCGCCCAAATGCAGCGTGCAGTCGAAGGCGTTCGCATCGGCGGCATGGGCATAGGCGTTGAACCAGCCGAAGGCGATGTTGGAGCAGGAGAACACCGCCATGCGGAACCGCTCGGTCGGGCCTTCGGGCAGTGTCTTCGTGCGGCCGACATCGGACATCGAACCGTCGGGCGCGACGAAGCGGAAGTAATAGAAGCGTGCCGGGGCAAGGCCGCGCGCGGTCGCCTTGCAGCACCAGTCGTTATCCGCGCTGGCCGTGACCGTGCCGCCCGCAGCGATACTGCCGAAATCGGCGCTTTCCGACAGCTCATAGGTCAGCGGCGTGTCCTGATTAGCCACGAACCGAGTCCACACCAACACGCCATTCGCCGCAGGCTCGCCGCTTGCGACCCCATGCGTGAAGCCGCGTACGGGCACCTGCGCGGCCAGCGGCATCCCGGCGAGGCCTGCGCCGAGCACTCCACCCTTGATCACGCTCCGGCGATCGAGCGACGGCAGCTTCGCGGCAGCAGGCGGTTCGGTGGCGATCATTTGTTTCTCCTCACTCATTCTGCTGCCTGCGCCGGATGACCCCTGCATGACAAGTCTTTCGACACTGCTGGAAAGGTCGCGCTCCATATTGGAAAGTGTGCTTGACATAACCCGCCTCCTATGACAAATACACTTTACACCATAGCAAAGGAGCTTGACCAATGAACCGTACAATCCTTTCCAGTGGCTTCGCCATTGCCATGCTGCTGACCGCGCTCGGCGTGTCTCTGGGCGCAATTGACGCCGCGGTCGGTGAACCGATGCTGATTGTCTTCCCGGCACTGGCGATCGCGACGATCCGGCCGGGCAAATGCTGCGCGTCGCTCAAGGGCGTCTTTTCGTGACCGATAGCAGCGAAAACGCGCTCCGCAGCTCGGTGCCCGTATGGGCCGGACTGACCTTCGCCAGCTTCGGCGCAGCGATGGGGTTGGCGCTGAGCGATGCCATCAACTCGACCACGGCCATGATCCTCCTGATCGTTCCGGCAGCGCTGTTCTTCCAGACGATGCGCGCGGCCAACCGGGCCGCGAACAATCGCGGGCCCTGCAGCGCCAAGGGCGAGGCACAGCAACGCTATATCAAGCGGGTGATGGTGTTCAGCAGCGCCTATCTGGTTGCCATCGCGTTGCAGGTCTCGTTGCTGAGCGATGGCGATCCGTCGACCGCCGCTCGCGTGGCGCTGGCGCTGCTACCCGCCTTCGCCATCATCGGGGTGTTCTGGGCGATTGGCCGGCTGATCGTCGAGGAGCAGGACGAGTTTCTGCGCATGCTGATCGTACGCCAGTCGCTGATCGCCACCGGCTTCGCACTTGCCGCCGCCACGCTGTGGGGGTTCCTCGAATCGACTGGCGTCGTCATCCACCTCGACGCCTATTGGTGGGCGGTCGCATGGTTCTTCGGCCAGTTCGTCGGAGCGATTGCCAACCGCATCAGCTACGGCACCTGGGGCGCGCTATGAAGAACCGCCTCAAGGTGCTGCGCGCCGAACGCGACTGGAGCCAGCAGCAGCTTGCCGACCTTCTCGAGGTGAGCCGCCAGAGCGTAAACGCGATCGAGACCGGGCGTTACGACCCGTCGCTGCCGCTGGCTTTCCGGATCGCCGAAGTCTTCGAGCTGGCGATCGAGGAGATCTTCCAGCGCGACGAATAGTCGCTCGCTCTGATTGACACAGCCCCTTCGATCCCCGAGCATCCGGCGACGGGATCGAAGGGGTTTTACTGCATCATGCACGGTAAATACGATGGCGAGGGCGGCGAAAGCGCTTTCGTGTTCGAAGGCAACTGGCGCGAATTCGCACCGATCGCCTTCACCAATCTGCTGCTGACCATCGTCACGCTGGGAATCTACCGCTTCTGGGCCACTACCCGCGAACGGCAATATCTGTGGTCGCGCAGCCGCTTCGTCGACGAGCATCTCGAATGGGCCGGAACGGGCAAGGAGCTGTTCTTCGGCTTCCTGATCGTGCTGGTCCTGTTCGGACTGCCCTATTTCATCATCTCCTTCGGCGCGCAGGCGCTGATCGCGCGCGGTTATGAAGAGATCGGCGCGGCCCTGGGCGTGCTGGCATTCGTCGCGATCTTCTACCTGATGGGCGTCGCGCGCTTTCGCGCCCTGCGCTATCGCCTGTCGCGCACGCGCTGGCGTGGCATCCGCGGGGGGAGCGACAATCCCGGTTTCGTGTTCGGCCTGTCTTATATGTGGAAGACGATCGTCGGCTGGCTCCCGCTCGGCCTGCTGATCCCCTGGTCGATGACCAGCCTGTGGAACGAGCGCTGGAGCAAGATGAGCTTCGGCCCCTATCGCTTCGAAGCCAATGCCGAGGCGGGCGGCGTGTTTGTCCGGTTCCTGCTGTTCTATCTTGCCCCGTTTATAATGTTCTTCGGAGCCCTGTTCATGGCGGGGATGGGCATGCTTGCAGGCTATGGAATAGGCGGCGAGGATGGCGCAGCTTTCGGCGGTGTGCTTGGGATTTTTGGCCTCGTCCTGTTCTTCTATCTCGGCCTCGGCCTGATTGCGGTGGCTTTCTACGCCAAGTTCTATCGCGAAGTGGTTGGCGCGACGCGGTGGAAGGATCTCGATTTCAGCTTCGAGGCTTCGACGCTGGAGTGGTTCAAGCTGCTGGTCGGCGATGTGCTGCTGGTAGTCTTCACGTTCGGGATCGGCCTTATCTTCCTGTCCTATCGGCACTGGAAGTTCTTCATCACTCACTTGGAGGCGAGCGGGGAAATCCTGCTCGACGAACTGACGCAGTCGACCACCAAGACCGCGCGCCATGGCGAGGGCCTTCTCGACGCTTTCGACATGGGCGCGATCTGAGCCGATGGACGACAGCTTCCAGGTCCCGGCCAGCTGGTACGACGGACACTCGGCCGTCCGGCACGAAGGCCATGCGCGCTGGGACGGCGGGGGGCAATTGCTGCTCGATGCGCCGACCAGCCAGCTTGCCGTGCCGCTGGACGACCTGCGCTTCGGCGAGGCGCGGGGGGAGCATGTCTTCTATCGCCGCGAGAGCGAGACCGATTTCCGCCTGACCCTGCCCGCCGACATGCCGCCGGGGCTGGCACGGCATTTGCCTGAGAAAAGCGAATACGGCGCGTGGATCGACCGGCTGGGCCTTGGCAAGGCGGCGGTGATTTTCGCCGCGGCCAGCGCGGTCGCCGTGGCGCTCTTCATGACCGCGCCCGAATGGCTCGGCCCGCGCGTGCCCGAAAGCTGGGAGCGCAATCTGGGCCAGGCGATGATCGGCGATTTCGGCGGCCGGCTGTGCAGCACGCCCGAAGGCGACGCAGCCCTTGCCAAGCTGCTCGACGAGGTCGATCCGGCGACGACGCAGGTGAATGCGGACGTTGCCAATATCGACATGGTCAATGCGGTGGCGCTGCCCGGCGGGCAGGTGCTGCTGTTCGACGGCCTCATCCAGCAGGCCGAAAGCCCGGAAGAGCTCGCCGGTGTGCTCGCCCACGAGGTCGGCCATGTGCGGGAGCGGCATGTGATGACCGCGCTGCTGCGCCAGTTTGGCATGTCGGTGCTGCTGGCGGGCGCAAACTCGGGCGTCGGCGACACGGTCTTTGGCGTCGCCTCCATGGGCTATTCGCGCGATGCCGAGAGGGAGGCGGACGACTATGCCCGCGCGCGCCTCGCCGAAAGCGATGTTTCGCCGCTGGGCGCAGCGGGTTTTTTCGAGCGCATGGCCGAGGAATATGGCGACGATGGCGAGAGCAATGCGATGACGGGGTGGCTGGCGAGCCATCCTGCGGCGGGCGAGCGAGCGCGGGCTTACAAGAACGCGGCGAAGGAAGGCGCGGACTATCCGCCGGTCCTCTCGGAACGGGAATTCGCCGCGCTCCAGTCGATGTGCGAGGACGATCCCGACGTCGAGGAGTTCGACTTCTTCTGACGCTTCGCCCGGAGCCGGGGTTGCATTCGCGCCCCCGAGGTTCGACATCTTGACGCCATGAGCGACACGCAATTCCATACCATGCCCGACGGTCGACGCATCGCCTTCCGCCATTCGCCGGGCGCGGGTCCGACGCTCGTTTTCCTGCCCGGCTACATGTCCGACATGGATGGCGGCAAGGCGACTGCGCTGGTCGCCTGGGCGAAGGCGCGCGGGCAGGGCTGCCTGTTGCTCGATTATTCGGGTTGCGGGTCGAGCGGGGGCGACTTCGCCGACGGCACGCTGTCGCGCTGGGCCGAAGAAGTGCTCGCGCTGATCGATGCGCATGTCGAGGGCCGCGTGATCGTGATCGGCTCGTCCATGGGCGGCTGGCTGATGTTGCTGGTCGCCATCGCACTGGGCGAGCGGTTAGCCGGACTGGTCGGCATCGCTTCCGCGCCCGACTTCACCGAATGGGGTCGCTCCGACGAGGACAAGGCGAAATTACGCGCAGGCGAGACGGTCTACGATCCCAATCCCTATGGCCCCGAGCCCACGCCGATGCATCCGGGCTTCTTCGCCGACGGGCAAGAGCAGCGCCTGCTCGACGGCGAAATCGCGATCGATGCGCCGGTGCGCCTGCTCCACGGCCAGCGCGATGCCGACGTGCCGTGGCAGATCAGCATGAAGCTGGCCGAAGCGCTGCGTTCGGACGCGGTACACTTGCTGCTGGTTAAGGACGGCGATCACCGGCTGTCGCGCGAGCAGGATATCGCCCTGCTGCTGCGCACGGTCGAATCTTTGTCCGGAGACGTCTGAGTGTTCATGTCCGCCCTTGCCCTGCTGATCATGCAGGTCGGCCCCAATCCATCCGTCGGCGCGATTCCCGACGTGCCCGATGAGCTGGCGAATCGCCCGCAGCGCGAGACTGCCGATATTATCGAAACGACGCCGTCCCCGCGCAGCGAATATCTCTCGCGGTGCCTGGCGCTGACGACCGGCGAGCCGGAAGAGGCGCTCGATTTCGCGCAGGCCTGGCGCGTGCAGGTGGAAAGCGATCTCGAACTGGCGCAGTCGGCCCATTGTCTCGGGCTGGGGCTGGTGAGACTGGAGCGATACGAAGAGGCGCGCACGATCTTCGAGACTGCCAGTGCCGAAGCGCCGGATACCCTGCCCGCCTACCGTGCCCGGCTGGGGGCGATGGCCGGCAATGCCGCGCTAGCCGACGACAAGCCCGCCACTGCCGAGCCGCTGTTCGCGCAGGCCATCACCCATGCGACGGCAGCGGGCGACGGCGCTCTCGCAGCGAGTCTCCATGTCGACCGCGCCCGTGCGCTCGTGGCGGCGGGTCGTCAGGAGGATGCGGCAGAGGCGCTCGCCTCGGCCCGCGCAGAGGACCCGGCCAATGCGCGCGCATGGTTGCTGTCCGCAACTCTTTCCCGCCGCCTTGATCGGCTGGGCGAGGCGCAGCTGCAGATCGAGCGTGCTGCCGAAATCGATCCGCGCAACCCGGTGATCGGGCTTGAGGCCGGCGTGATCGCCGCCCTGTCCGGCCGCGACGACGACGCGCGGCGCAGCTTCGAATCGGTCCTGCTGGTCGCACCCGAAAGCACAGAAGCCGACCGCGCCCGCGCCTATCTGGAGCAACTTGCCCAATGACCGATTTTTCCGTCCTCGACCTCGTCCCCGTTCGCGAAGGCGGCAGCGTCGGCGATGCGCTCACCGCCGCGACCGACCTTGCGAAAGCTGCCGAGGCCGCGGGCTGCAAACGCTTCTGGGTTGCCGAGCATCACGCGATGGAAGGCATTGCCGGCGGTGCGACCTCGGTCGTGCTCGCGCATATCGGCAATGCCACCAGCACCATCCGCATCGGATCGGGCGGCATCATGCTGCCGAACCACACGCCGTTCCAGATCGCCGAGCAATTCGGCACGCTCGACGCGCTGTTTCCCGGCCGCATCGACCTGGGCCTTGGTCGCGCACCGGGGGCGGGACCGGAATTGCAGCGGGCGCTGCGCAAGGACCTGCACCGCGCCGCCGAGATGTTCCCGCAGGACGTCGTCGAGTTGATGGCGCTGATGAAGGGCGAAGGGGCGATCCACCCCACACCCGGACGCGGCGCAGAGCCCGAATTCTGGATGCTCGGATCGAGCCTGTTCGGCGCGCAGCTGGCCGCGAAACTCGGCCTGCCCTACGCCTTCGCCAGCCATTTTGCGCCCGATCACCTCGATGCCGCGCTTGAACTATATCGCCGCGATTTCCAGCCATCCGAGGCTTGCGAGAAGCCGCATGTCATGGCGGCGATGAACCTGTTCGTCGCCGACAGTGAGGCCGAAGCCGAATATCTCGCCAGCTCGCAGTTGCAGGCCTTCGTCGCGCTGCGCACCGGGCGGCCCGGAAAGCTGCCCCCGCCGCGCGAGAACTTCCGCGATAGCCTCCCCCCTCAGGCGCAGGCCATGCTCGCCCACATCGGCCAGGCGAGCGCGATCGGCACGCCCGCAATGGCCCGCGACACGGTCGAGAGCTTCGTCGCGCGTACCGGTGCGGACGAGATCGTTTTCGGCGGCAGCACTTATGACCCTGCGGCGCGCATCCGGTCGCTCGAACTCGCGATGGACGCGCTCCAGCCCTTACGCGCCGTAGCGTAACCCGCCGTTCCGCATAGGAATGCACGTCTGCGCATGTGCCACCTTGCGACGCGCCGACAAGGGGCCTAGGCGCGGCCTCTGACATCTTCGCCGCATGAGTCGAAAATTGCGCGGCGAAGTAACGATACTACGCGATCCTGCGAGAGGTCCCCATGGGTTCGAAGAGCGCCGCCAAAGCGAAATCCGGCACATTGTCCAAGAAACTGCACGCCGAGCTGGTGGAGCGCATGCGCCAGTCGCTGCTGCGCGGCGATACGCCGATTACCGACGCGAAGATGGACGAGGCCGCGCGTTTCCTCGGCGAAACGGCCTATCAGCGCGAATTCGGCGAGCCTGCCATCCATGTCGAAAGCGCGACCGAAGACCGCCGCTTCACGCGCATCGCCATCGTCAATGACGACATGCCCTTCCTCGTCGATTCGCTGGCTGCGGCGATTGCGGCGCTCGGCCTCTCGATCGACCATCTCGTCCACCCGGTCGTCCCGGTGGAGCGCAAGAAGGATTGCGTGCTCAAAGCCATCCCCGAGGGCGATCCGGAGGATGCCTATTGGGAATCGATGATCTACCTCGAAACCGCGCGGGTCGATGCGAAGACGCGCCGCCAGCTCGAGGATAGCATCGTCGAGACGCTGAAGGACGTTCGCGCCGCTGTGAAAGACTGGCCGAAACTGCAAGCCGCCATGGCCGCCGATGCCAATCGCATCGCCGATGTCGATGAAGAGGGGGCGGCGCTGCTCGAATGGCTCAATTCGGGCATGCTGACGCAGCTCGGCCACGTGACCCGCCACCGCGACGGCACGCAGGACGATCCGCTGGGCATCTGCCGCACAAGCACCGAACAATTGCTCGCCGAAGCGTCTTTCGACCGCGCCTTCGCGTGGTTCGACGACACAAAGAACACCCGCGTGCCGCTGGTCATCAAGGCCAATCATTTGAGCAGGGTCCACCGGCGGGTCCCGCTGGACGTGCTGATCGTGCCGCTGCGGGAAGGTGGCAAGCTGGTGGCGCTTTCGCTCCATGCAGGGGTATGGACCAGCGCCGCCCTCGCTGCCCCGCCCCGCGCCGTCCCGCGCCTGCGCGAGCAGCTGCAGCGGCTCTACGATCGCTATGGCTTCGACGAGGGCGGCCATGCGGGCAAGGCGCTGGTGCATGCGCTGACCACGCTGCCCCACGACCTGATGATCGGTTTTCAGGAAGAGGACGTCGATCGCGTCGCGACGACCATGATGAGCCTGGTCGACCGCCCCCGCCCGCGTCTGGCACTGGTGGAGGCCCCGCTGGCGCGCCACCTCTTCGCCTTCGTCTGGCTGCCGCGCGACATGCTGGCGACGCAGGTCAGGCTAGAGATCCAGGCCCTGCTGGAAGACACCGCCGCTGCGCGCCTGCTCGATTGGAGCCTCGAGGTCGAAGGCGGCAATGTCGCTACGCTGCGCTTCGTCCTCGACATCCGCGACGGCTCCGGCGCACCCGATGAAGTGACCCTTGAGGAGCGCCTGCAGACATTGCTGCGCGGCTGGAGCGAAGCGGTCGAGGCGGAACTCGGCCAGACCGAGGAACCGCCGCGTGCCGCCGCGCTGGCCATGCGCTTTGCCGAAAGTTTCCCGACTGCCTTCCGCGGCCGGTTCGGGCCGCAGGAAGCCGCGCTCGATATCGTGCGGCTGCACCGGCTTGGCGCCAGCGCCGAAAGCGAAGAGATCGCCCGCGGTGCGCGCATGTATCAGTGCGAGCGGGAAGCCGAAACCTGCCTGCGCCTGAAGCTCTATCAGTCCGAAGGCAGCCTGCCGTTGTCCGAGGGCGTACCCGCGCTGGAAAACTTCGGGTTTCACGTGCAGTCGGAAATGCCGACCGTGCTCGACGACGGGCGGCTCGGCACGATCCACGACTTCCGGCTGGAGCTGAAGCCGGGCGGCGATCCGGCCGCGCTGGTCGAACGCGCCGACGCGATCGAGGAAGCGATCGCAGCAGTGCTCAATGGCGAGGCGGAGAACGACGTCTTCAACCGGCTTGTGCCCGAAGCCGGCCTGTCCGCGCGCGAGGCCAACTGGCTGCGCGCCTTCTATCGCTATCTGCGGCAGGTCGGCATGGGCTTCACCATCTACACGGTGGTCGATGCGCTGGCCGCCGCACCCGATGTGACTCGCGCTCTGGTGGCGCTGTTCACCGCTCGGCACGATCCCGATTTCGGCAGCGGCCGCGAACAGGCGATCGAGGATGCACGCGCCGCGATCAAGCGCGGCCTGTCCAAGGTAAAGGCGATCAACGACGACCGCCTGCTTCGGCTCTACAATTCGCTGATCGACGCGATCCTGCGGACCAATGCTTTCGCTCCGGCGGCAGGCGAGGCGCTCGGCTTCAAGATCGACAGTGCCCGCGTGCCGGGCCTGCCCAAGCCTATCCCCTATCGCGAGATCTTCGTCTATTCGCGCCGCATCGAAGGCATTCATTTGCGCGCCGGCCCGGTGGCGCGCGGCGGCCTGCGCTGGTCCGACCGGCGCGACGACTTCCGCACCGAAATCCTCGGCCTGATGAAGGCGCAGCGCGTGAAGAACGCGGTGATCGTGCCGACCGGCGCGAAAGGCGGTTTCTATCCCAAGCAGCTGCCCAACCCTGCCATCGACCGCGAGGGCTGGGCGCTGGAAGGGCGCACCAGCTACGAGATTTTCATCCGCACGCTGCTGTCGGTCACCGACAATATCGTCAACGACAAGGTCGTGCATCCAGAAGACGTCGTCATCACCGATGGCGAGGACCCGTATTTCGTGGTCGCTGCCGACAAGGGCACGGCCACCTTCTCCGACGTAGCAAATGCCATCGCGGAAAGCCGGGATTTCTGGCTCGACGATGCCTTCGCCAGCGGCGGCTCCAAGGGCTACGACCACAAGGCCATGGGCATCACCGCCCGCGGCGCCTGGGTATCGGTCCAGCGGCATTTCCTCGAAATGGGTGTCGACGTGCAGAGCGACCCCATCGAGGTCGTCGGCTGCGGTGACATGTCGGGCGATGTGTTCGGCAACGGCATGCTGCTGTCCAAGGCGATCAAGCTGGTGGCTGCCTTCGACCACCGGCACATTTTTCTCGATCCCGATCCCGATCCGGCGAAAAGCTGGAAGGAGAGGAAGCGCCTGTTCGACCTGCCGCGATCGAGCTGGGAGGATTACGACAGCGACCTGATCTCGCGCGGCGGCGGGGTGTTCCCGCGCGATGCGAAGACCATCAAGCTGTCGAAGACGATGCAGGCCAAGCTCGACATCGAACAGGACGAGATCGAGCCCGAGGCCCTGATCAGCGCGATCCTGAAAGCGCCGGTCGACCTGATCTGGTTCGGCGGCATCGGCACCTACATCAAGGCAGCGCACGAGAACAACGTGCAGGTCGGCGACCCGGCCAACGATGCGCTGCGCGTGGACGGGCGCGAACTGCGCGCCAAGGTGATCGGCGAGGGCGCGAACCTCGGCATTACGCAGGCGGGACGAATCGAATTCGCCCACATCGGCGGGCGCAGCAATACCGACTTCATCGATAATTCGGCCGGGGTCGATTGCTCGGACAACGAGGTCAATATCAAGATCGCGCTCGCTGCCGCCAAGCGCGCGGGCAAGCTTTCGGAACCCAAGCGCGTCGAACTGCTCGAATCGATGACCGAGGAAGTCGCCGACCTCGTGCTGGAAGACAATCGCCTCCAGGCGCTCGCGCTTTCGATTGCCGAGATCGGCGGCGACCGCGCGATGGCATCGCAGCGGCACATCATCGAAACGCTGGAAGCCGGCGGCAATCTCGACCGGCGAACCGAAGGGCTGGCCGACGACCAGACGCTGCTTCGCCGCGCGGCCGACGGGCAGGGACTGACCCGTCCGGAGCTCGCCGTGCTGCTGTCGTCCACCAAATTGGTGCTGCAGGCGGCCATCGAGGATAGCGACCTGCCCGACGACAAGCTGCTCGAAAGTACGCTGTTCGAAGCCTTCCCCGAGCCGATGCGAAAGAAGTTCAAGGCGCAGATCGCGGGCCACCGGCTGCGCCGCGAGATCATCGCGACCAAGCTCGCCAATCAGATCGTCAATCGGCTGGGCACGATCCATCCCTTCGAACTGGCCGAGGAAGAGGGCGTCGAACTGTCGCAGGTCGCCGCGGCGTTCGTGGCGTGCGAGGAGCTGTTCGGCCTCGAGGAATTATGGGCGCAAATCGATGTGG
Source organism: Qipengyuania profundimaris (assembly GCF_030717945.1). Classification (NCBI taxonomy): domain Bacteria; kingdom Pseudomonadati; phylum Pseudomonadota; class Alphaproteobacteria; order Sphingomonadales; family Erythrobacteraceae; genus Qipengyuania; species Qipengyuania profundimaris. The sequence continues at coordinate 372,901 of NZ_JAVAIM010000001.1, read as the reverse complement.
CAGACATGTCGGAACAGGCGCGCTTGACGCTGTTCGACCGGCTGGCCGCAGCGGTCGGCAATCTCATGTCCGACGTGCTGCGCAGCGCGTCGGGCAAGGTCGATCCGAGCGCACTCGTTGCCGAACTGGGCAAGGGCGTTCGCGTGCTTGCAGAAGCGACCGACCAGTTGCTGTCGGCCGAATCGCGCCAGCAATCCGCGCGCCTCGAGGCGCAATTGACCGAAGCGGGCGCGCCGGAGAAATTCGCCGCCCGGGTGAGCCATCTCTACGACCTCGACGGGTCGGTCGGCCTGGCCCAGCTGGCCAGCGACACGGGTATCGAGCCGAAGGGCCTCACGCTCGGCTTCACCGAAATCGGGCGCCGTCTCGGCCTCGACTGGGCTCAGTCGACCGCTGCGATGATGAGCCCATCGGATGTTTGGGAGCGCCTGCTTGTTTCGGGCCTCGCCCGCGATTTCCAGCAGATGCGGCTGGAACTCCTGCGCCGCCTCTCGCGCCGCAAGGATGCGAAGAAGGACATGCCCGGCACGGTGGAGAAATGGGCCGACGAACAGGATGTGGCGGTGCGCGGGTTCCGCACGATGATCGCCCGCGCGCAGGCGCAGTCGCCGGTCGCTCCGGCCATGCTCGCACAAGTGGCCAGCATGGCGCGCAACCTTCTGGGACGGTAGCGCCCCCGGCGCCGCTACGCTTGACCGGCAGGCGTTTTCCCGCCAGCCACAGCGCCGATGGAGCATTACGACGTCGTCATAGTGGGTTCGGGGCACGGCGGTGCCCAGGCCGCGATCGCCTTGCGCCAGAACGGCCATGAGGACAGCATCCTCATGGTCAGCCGCGACCGTAATCCACCCTACGAGCGCCCGCCGCTGTCGAAGGAATATCTCGCCGGCGACAAGCCGTTCGAGCGGATCATGATCCGGCCCGAGAAATTCTGGGCCGAAAAGAATATCGACCTGCGGCTTGGCTACAACGTCAACGAGATCGACCCGGTGCGGCACGAGCTTTCGCTGTCGGACGACAGCGCGGTAACCTACCGCAAGCTGATTTGGGCCGGTGGCGGCGACGCACGGCGCCTGTCTTGCCCCGGCTGCGATGCGGAGGGCATCCATTATGTCCGCACGCGGCGCGACGTCGATGCGCTGAAGGCCGAGATCGACGGTGGGGCGCGACGCGCTGTTATCGTCGGTGCGGGTTATATCGGGCTGGAAGCGGCGGCCGTCCTGCGCAAGCTGGGCTGCGAAGTCACCGTGCTGGAGATGCTCGACCGCGTATTGGCGCGCGTCGCGGGTCCGGAACTGTCGGATTTCTATGCCGACTATCACCGCGCCCAGGGCGTCGACCTCCGGCTGGATACGGCGGTCGAGCGGATCGAGGTGCAGGACGGCAAGGCCGGCGAAGTCGTCACTGCCGATGGCGAGCGGATCGCCTGCGACGTGGTGCTTGTCGGCATCGGCATCGTTCCCTCCGTCGGTCCGCTGATCGCGGCCGGCGCGGCGGGCAGCAACGGCGTGGATATCGACAGCTTTTGCCGCACGACGCTCGACGATATCTATGCGATCGGCGACTGCGCCAGCCATGCCAACCCCTTCGCCGACAATGCCGTGCTGCGGCTGGAATCGGTGCAGAATGCCAACGACATGGCAAGCTGTGCCGCCAAGGCGATCATGGGCGACAAGCAGGACTACAACGCGGTGCCATGGTTCTGGTCCAACCAGTACGATTTGAAGCTCCAGACCGTCGGCATCTCCAACGGCTACGACAGCACCGTACTGCGCGGCGATCCGGCAGCATCGAAATTCAGCGTGGTCTATCTGAAAGAGGGCCGCGTAATTGCGCTCGACTGCGTGAATTCGGTCAAGGATTACGTCCAGGGCCGCAAGCTGGTGGTCGACCGCGCGCAGATCGATCCGGAACTGCTCGCCGATAGCGAGACGCAGCTCAAGGAGATGGCGTCAAGCTGACCAGCGCCCAGCGCGCAGCTTCGGCCACTGCCGGGTCGGGATCCTCGGCCAGAGCTTGCACCATCGGGATCAGCGCCGCCTGTCCGCTATTGCCCGCCGCATAGAGGCAGTTGCGCACGAAGCGATCCCGCCCGATCCGCTTGATCGGCGATCCGGAAAAGAACTGGCGGAAGCCGGCGTCGTCGAACTGCAGGAATGTTGCGAGGTCCGGCGCGACCAGCTCCTCGCGCGGAGCGAGCTTCAGGTGACGGTGCGCGGCATCGGCGAACTTGTTCCACGGGCACACGGCAAGGCAGTCGTCGCAGCCGTAGATACGATTGCCGAGCGCGGTCCGGAATTCCTCCGGGATCGGCCCCTTGTGCTCGATGGTGAGGTAGGAAATGCAGCGCCGCGCATCGAGCCGGTACGGACTCGGAAAAGCATCGGTCGGGCATGCATCCTGGCAGGCGCGGCAATTGCCGCAGCGATCGGCATGCGGCTCGTCGGGCTCAAATTGCAGAGTCGAATAGATCGCGCCGAGGAACAGCCAGCTGCCGTGCTCGCGACTGACCAGATTGGTGTGCTTGCCCTGCCAGCCGATCCCCGCCGCCTCGCCCAGCGGCTTTTCCATCACCGGCGCGGTGTCGACGAAGACCTTGAGCTCGCTCTCCGGCTCCCGCGCGATAAGCCAGCGGGCGAGAGCCTTCAGCGCCTTCTTGACCACATCGTGATAGTCGCGCCCCTGCGCATAGACCGAAACACGTGCCTTCTCCGGTTCGCTCTCCAGCGCCAGCGGATCGCCATCGGGCGCGTAACTCATGCCGAGCGCAATGACGCTCCGCGCCTCGGGCCAGAGCCCCTGCGGCGATGCACGCTGGGCCTTTCGCGCCTCCATCCATTCCATCGAGCCGTGGCGGCCTTCGCCCAGGAATTCCTCAAGCCGCTCGGCGCGCACAGGATCGGGCGCGGCCGAGGTAAAACCGCAGGCGACGAAGCCCAGCCGCGCCGCTTCCTCGCGCAAGTCCGCCTGCAACTGCGAATTAACCCCGGTCACCTATGCTCCGTTCACTGGCGAGGACTAGATTGACACGATGCTTACCGAGACCGGCTTCATGACGCGACCCCCTGCAGACCCCGCGGCGAAACTCGCCATCGAAGCGCGCGGCCTCGTCAAGCGTTTCGACGACACGCTGGCGGTGGACGGGGTGGACATCTCCGTGCCCGAAGGCGCGATCTACGGCATCCTCGGCCCGAACGGCGCAGGCAAGACGACCACGCTGCGCATGCTGCTGGGCATCATCGACCCGGACGAGGGTGTGCGCCGTGTGTTCGGCCACGACCGCCCGCACGAAGTCGCCAAGCTTATCGGCTATCTGCCGGAAGAACGCGGGCTCTACCCGGCGATGAAATGCGACGAGGCCATCGCCTTCCTCGGTGCCTTGCGCGGCCTGCCGCTGGACGAGGGCAAGGCGCGCGGGCGCGACCTGCTCGAACGGCACGGCCTCGGTTATGCCGTCGACCGCCAGATCCGGCAGCTGTCGAAGGGCATGGCGCAAACCGTGCAATTGCTCGGCACGCTGGTGCACCGCCCGAAGCTGGTGGTGTTCGACGAACCGTTCAGCGGGCTCGATGCGATTAACCAGGGCAAGCTTGAGGTAATGATCCGCGAACTCGCGCAGAGCGGGACCACGGTGATTTTCTCGACCCACGTCATCCATCATGCCGAGCGCCTGTGCGACGAGGTCGCGATCGTCGCGGGCGGCAAGGTGCCCTATGCCGGATCGGTCGACGCGGCACGCGACCGGATTCCGGCGCAGGTAAGGCTGGAAACGAGGGTCGACACCGGCGACTGGCGCTCCGCCCTGCCGGGCGATGCGCGCCACGACGCGAAAGCAGGCGGCAATCACTTCTGGTACTTCCCAGTCCCCGACAGCGGGATCGAAACGCTGCTCAAGCACCTGATCGACGGCGGCGCGGGCATTCTCTCGCTCTCGATCGAGCGCGCGGGACTGCACGACGCCTTCGTCGAAATCGCCGGTGAGGCCGCAGCCCGCGCCCTTGCCGAAGACAACGCGCTGGAGACTGGCCGATGAGCGATACCACCCGCCTCTCGCTGTTCGAAGCTGCGCGCGTCGTAGCCCGCCGCGATTTCCGCGCGATCCTATTCAGCCGCGCGTTCTTTTTCTTCCTGCTCGGCCCGCTGTTCCCGCTGGTCATCGGTGCGCTGGCGGGCGGTATCGGCGGCCAGGTCCAGCGCGATGCGGCGACCAATCTGGTGGCGGTTGCCATGAGCGAGGCCGACACGGCGGCGCTCCAGTCCGCTTCCGCAGCGCTCTCGGATCAGGTCCGCTATGCGCTGCCGCGCCTCGTGCCCGATGCGAGCGGGGAGGCCCCGGCAGACATATTGAAGCGCGGAGGCGCGAACTTTGCGGCAGTGGTCACCGGATCGCTCGAAGCGCCGGTGGTCACGGCACCGGAGGACCAGATCGAGCGCTGGCGCGGTCCCGTCGCCCTGCTGGCGGCAACCGCCACCGGCACCTCTCCGAGCAGCTTTCCAGAAATCGTGACGGAGCCGGTGGCCTCCAGCGCCGCCACGTCGCGCAGCGAGCGCATCCGCACCGCGCAGGCCGGTCAGCTCTTGCTGTTCCTGCTGATGATGTTGCTGGCCGGCATGGTGCTGTCCAACTTGGTCGAAGAGAAGGCCAACAAGGTCATCGAAGTCCTCGCCGCGGCCATCCCGATGGACGCAGTGTTCCTTGGCAAGCTTTTCGCCATGCTGGGGGTGAGTTTCGTCGGCATCGCAGTCTGGGCGAGCTTCGGCGGAGTGGCGGCTCTCCTGCTCGGCAACCAGCTGCCACAATTGCCGGAGCCTGCGCTGGGCTGGCCTGCATTTATCGCGCTCGGCATCGCCTATTTCGGGATGGGTTACCTGCTGCTCGGCTCGCTGTTCCTGACCATCGGCGGGATGGCGGCCACGGTGCGCGAGGTGCAGACCCTGTCCATGCCCGTCACCATGATGCAGCTGCTGGTGTTCTTCCTGGCCGCCGCCGCGATCACCACGCCCGGATCTCCGCTGGAACTGACCGCGGCGATCTTCCCGCTGTCGTCGCCCTTCGCCATGCTCGCCCGGGCCGCCCAGTCCGACGCACTGTGGCCGCATGCGCTGGCGCTGGCATGGCAGGCCTTGTGCGTGGTGCTGTTCGTCCGCTTCGGCGCGCTGCTGTTCAAGCGCCGGGTGATGAAATCCGGCAAGGCCGGGCGCGCGGTGAAAGGCCACGTCGGCGGGACGAAAACCGCCTGATTGTCGCATGCCGACAAGCGCAGCGCCGATTTCTGCAATAGATAGGTTCCGATTCGCAACGCACTGTTGACACCAATGTCAGTTAGGGCAGGATGCGAAGCGAAGAGGGCGACCGCATTGCAGAGTCGCTCCGACGAGGAGAGAAAAATGGCCCCCGCCGCTGTCACCCGCCCCGAAGTCCGCTCCGAGCCGACTGCCTACGATGCGCTCAAGAAGCATTTCGAAGAGTATCCCGAACAGCGCTTCGAGCACCCGCATAAGTGGGATGTCAGCCGCAGCGACATCTATGCCGAGAATACCTGGCATCCGATCTTCCGCGAAATGCGTGAGGCGGGGCCGCTGCACTTCATTCCCGAGAGCCCTTTCGGCCCCTATTGGGCAGTGGTCGGCCACAAGGCGATCCAGCATATCGAGGCACTGCCGGATGTGTTCTCTTCCAGCTGGGAGCATGGGGGGATCACCATTCTCAACCGGCTTACCGAGGAGGAGCTGGCGGAAGCCGGCGAGGACAGCCGCGAACTGCCGATGTTCATCGCCATGGACCGGCCCCAGCACACCGGACAGCGGCGCACCGTCGCGCCGAAATTCACCCCGAGCGGCATGGCCGAGATGGAAGGCGAAATCCGCCAGCGTACCGGGGAACTGCTCGACACGCTGCCGCGGGGCGAGGTGTTCGACTGGGTGGACAAGGTCTCGATCGAGCTTACCACTGGCATGCTCGCGATCCTGTTTGGCTTTCCCTGGGAAGACCGCCGGCTGCTGACCTTCTGGTCAGACTGGTCGGGTGATACCGAGCTCGCCTCGGTCCGAGCGCTCGACAAGGTGCGCTGGGAAATCCTCAAGGAAATGGGCGCCTATTTCCAGTCGCTGTGGGTCGAACGCACGCACGACAAGGAACCGGGCGACGATCTCATCTCGATGATGATCCATTCCGAGGCGATGAACCAGATGCGCCCCGAAGAATTTATGGGCAACCTCGTGCTGCTGATCGTGGGTGGCAACGACACGACCCGCAATTCGATGAGCGGGTTCGTTTACCAGCTCGACAAGAATCCCGACCAGCGCAAGCTGTTTGAACAGAACCCTGATGTCATTCCCAATGCGGTGCAGGAAATGCTCCGCATGCAGACCCCGCTGGCACACATGCGCCGCACCTGCACCGAGGACACCGAGGTGTTCGGCCAGACGATCAAGAAGGGCGACAAGGTCGTCCTCTGGTACCTCAGCGCAAATCGCGACGAAGAAGTGTTCGAGAACCCCGACAAGCTGGACCTGACGCGCGAGAATGCCCGCCGGCACATCGCTTTCGGCTACGGCATCCACCGCTGCGTCGGCGCACGGCTGGCAGAACTGCAGCTGCGTATTCTGCTGGAGGAGATGCACAAGCGCCGCATCCGCGTGCATGTCGCGGGCGACATCGAGCGCGTGCGAGCGAATTTCGTCCACGGCTTCCGCAAGCTCGAGGTCGAGGTCACCGAGTTCTAGGCGGAGAGCCGCGCGCCTGTAACCTCGGGCTGTTTTCAAGCGTAGTTCAGATGCGGGGCGCTATCCTCCCCGCATCATGGATAGAAACACGATGACCAAGACCGTACCCACCCGCCGCGGCTTTCTCGGCTGGATAGGCGCGTCCGCCAGCTTCGCTGCGCTCGCTGCATGCGGGTCTGGCCGGGCCGAGGCGAAGACCTTTCCGGTCAACCTGAGCGAGGCGGAATGGCGCAAGAAGCTGACCAGGAGCGAGTTCGCCGTGCTGCGCAATGCCTCGACCGAGCGGCCCTATTCCTCGCCGCTCAATGAGGAGAAGCGCGCCGGAACCTTCACCTGTGCAGGCTGCGGCAACCGCCTCTACTCGTCCAAAACCAAGTTCGAATCCGGCACCGGCTGGCCCAGCTTCTGGGCCCCGATCGACAAGGGCGCGGTCGGCACCAGCACCGATTACAAGATCGGCTATCCGCGCACCGAAGTGCACTGCGCCGACTGCGGCGGGCATTTGGGACACATCTTCAACGACGGCCCCAAGCCGACCGGCAAGCGGCACTGCATCAACGGCGTCGCGATGGACTTCCGCCCCGCTTGATCGGGCCGGACCTACCGACTCAGTTCTTGAGCAGGATCGGGCACTGTACCCGCGCGGCGAGAAGCCCAAATTCCCGCAGCGAGAGGAAGTTCTCGAACGCCAGGCCATAATTCGCATCGCGCCGCCAGCGCACCTTGCAGCGCGTTTCCTTCAGAAATTCGTTCTCGATCCGCAGGCTCTGGTCGACTGCGAAAACATTGCCGCATTCGAGCCGCGCGCCCTGCTGCGAGATGTTGGTGATGAAGGCATTCGATCTTTGCGTCAGGGTCGAAGCGGTCACGGGCATCATGATGTTGAGCCGCAGCTGGCGCTTGGGAAAACTCCAGTTCTCCCGGATCAGGCGATCGACATCAACCTTTTCCGCGAATTTGTAGCTGGCATCGAAATCGCGCGAGCGAACCTTGGTCAGTTCGTAGCTCTCGCCGTTCTGCAGCTCCAGTGCGACCGCAGCGTCGGTCGGCTGCGCGTGGAACGTGCGAATACTGACGCCGGTCGCCGATACATCGCGAATGACGCAGACGAACTCGCCTTGTCCGCAAACCAGCTTCGCCGCACGGATCAGCGAGGTATAGCGCTCCGCAGAGCGTTTCTCCGTTCCGTTCTCGGTGTTCGTATCGGCAGCCAGATGCCCCGCCGTGAAATCCATGTTCGCCCAACCCCAAATCGCTCACGGCTCACAACTGTCCGTTCGAAATCCCCTATCCCGAACGGCGTTCAATCATGGGAAATAGGCAGTTACGGGTTAACACGAGGATAAGGCGGTCCACGGCCGAACGGACGCGATGGTGCGGGTGGTGGGACTCGAACCCACACGATCAAGGATCAGGGGATTTTAAGTCCCCAGCGTCTACCATTCCGCCACACCCGCCGCGGCGGCAGGGTTAGGGTTTTAAGAAGAGCGACGCAATCGCCGATGACAGGGGGCGGGGTGGGCCAGGTCAGTCCTCGTTGAGGCGGCGGCGCATATCCTTGCCCGGCTTGAAATACGGTACGCGTTTCGCGGGAACATCGACAGATTCGCCGGTCCGCGGATTGCGGCCTTTACGGGCTTCGCGTTCGCGCGTCGAGAAAGCGCCGAAACCGCGCAGTTCGACGCGGCCACCCTCTGCCAGGCGCAGGGCGATTTCCTCGAAGAAAATGTCGAGCACCTGCTCGACCTCCTCGCTACGCAAGTCGGGATTGTCCTGCGCCAGGGCGGCAAGAAGTTCGGAACGGATCATCTGCGTTCTCCCGACCGGCCCCGCTTTCGGCAGCCAGCACGATGTGTGTTTTTCGCGACCCGCCCGACGCGCGATCCCTTGCGTGTCCGGACGAGGCGATAGTGGCAGAAGCCCCGCCTGCCCGCAAGTTAGGATTTTCTGTGGTTTATCGGCCCGGTTCAGGCATCCTGAAGCAGTTTTGAGGGTTCCACGCCGAGGCGCTTCATCCGGGCGCGGATTTCCGGCCATTCTTCGTCGAGGAATGCGCGCCGCTCGGTCTGCCTTAGGCGATCGGCCGCGCCGCGCACGACATACATGCCGACGCCGCGCTGCACTTCCACCAGCCCGTCGTTCTGGAACTGCTGGTAGGCCTTGGCCACGGTCAGCGGATTGGCGCCCTGCTCCGATGCCAGTGCCCGGACCGAAGGAAGCATCTCGCCTTCGGCATAGCGCCCGTCGATGATTGCCGCGGCAATCATGTCGCGCAGCTTCAGATAGACCGGTTTGTTCTGGTTTGGCATCGCGATTCCCCGAGACAGACTGCTACAGTGCCATAATACAGCGCGGCGCACAAGGTTCCCGCCCCTCGCCCGCTGTGTGTCATTCAGCCGCGCGCAATGCGGTCACGACTGTAACTAAGGCTTCACATGCGCGCCCAAGCCGCTAGGGTGCGCGCTTTCTTCGGGGAGGTGGCGCGCGAACACGCGGCTGCCGCATGAATAGGGATAATCGCACACCATGGTCGAAGGCGCCTTCTTCACATTCGGTTCCGCGTACGAGATGTGGGCCTTCCGCATCGCGGTCGTGGCGCTGGTCTCGTTCCTCATCGGCGGGATGGTGCTTGTCACCCGCCCGCAGGAAGAGGTGATCGGCCATCCCAAGGGCCTGTTCCTGCTGTTCATGGCCGAAATGTGGGAGCGCTTCTCCTATTACGGCATGCGCGCCCTGCTGATTTTCTACCTCGTTCAACATTGGCTCTTTTCCGATGCCGAAGCCTCGGTCATCTACGGCGCCTATACCGCCTTGGTGTACATCGCCCCGGTCGTCGGTGGCTATCTTGCGGACCGCTATGTCGGGCAGCGCAAGGCGGTGTTGTTCGGCGCGGTCCTGCTGACCTTCGGGCACTTCTTTATGGCCTTCGAAGGCGACGGGTCGCTCGGCCAAGATAACCCGATGCTCAACGTGTTCTGGCTTGCGCTGGCGCTGATCATCGTTGGTTCGGGCTTTCTCAAGGCGAACATCTCGGTCCTCGTCGGGCAGCTCTATTCGCGCACCGACATCCGCCGCGATCCCGCCTACACCATCTTCTACATGGGCATTAACGTCGGCGCGGCGACCGCCTCGATCATCTGCGGCTACCTCGGCCAGACGGTGGGTTGGGAGTACGGCTTCGGCCTCGCCGGTTTCGGCATGCTCATCGGTCTCGTGTTCTTCGTCATTGGCAAGCCGCTGCTGCGCGGCAAGGGCGAACCGCAGCATCCGGAACGCATTGCAGGCGGCAAGGAATACCTGATCTACGGCGCGGGCCTCGGCATGGTCGCCCTGTGCTGGTTGGCCATCCAGTATCAGGAACTCGTCGGCGTCCTCCTCGGCGGGTTCGGCGGGGCGCTGGTCGCCTACGTCCTCTCGATCGTGACCTTCCAGATGGCCTACGGGTCGTGGAAAGCGGCACCGACGGTGCCCTTCTTCATCTACATCTCCAGCGCGGTCGGCCTGATCGTCTCGCTGATCGCGGCCTCGCAGGGTAGCGAACCGGCCCAGTACACGGCTGGCGCTTCGCTGCTGGTCCTGATCGGGGTCCTTATCCAGCAATCGATGGTAAAGACCTTCCACGAGCGCGACCGCATCTTCGCGGCCATGTTCCTGATCATCGTCTCGGTGGTCTTCTGGGCCCTGTTCGAACAGGCCGGTTCCAGCCTCAACCTGTTCACCGATCGTCACGTCGATACCGCGGGTGTCAGCGCGTCGATCTTCCAGTCGGTCAATGCGATCTACATCGTCCTGCTCGCGCCGGTCTTCGCCATGCTGTGGCAGGGCCTCGCACGCAAGGGCATGGAGCCGAGCACGCCGATGAAGTTCGGCCTTGCCGTCGTGCAGGTCGGTCTCGGCTTCCTCGTCCTCGTCTGGGGCGCGGAAAGCGTGGGCGTGAACGTCCCGACGCCGGTGATCTTCATCTTCCTGATCTACCTGCTGCACACCACCGGTGAACTGTGCCTCAGCCCGGTCGGCCTTTCGGCCATGAACCGCCTCAGCCCGGCGCATATCGCTTCGCTGGTGATGGGTACGTGGTTCTTCGCGTCGGCCACCGGCAACTTCGCCGCCGGCCTGATCGCTGCGGCCACCGGCGCCGAGGGTGTCGGTGAGGAAGCCGGCAAGCAGCTGGTTCTCGACGTTTACGGGACCGTCGGCTGGTGGGCCGTCGGCATCGGCGTCGGCGTCATGGTGCTCAGCCCCCTGGTCAAGAAGCTGCTGCACCTCGACACGCTGCGCGACGACAATGTCGGCGACGATCTCGAAGGCCAGGCCGGTGCCGGTCTCGAGGCGCAGGAAGCCGGCATGCACCCCGCGACCAATCCGCAGATGCCCGGCAAGCACGAAGAGAACCGCTGATCGTCGGATACGTCTCGACGAAAGGCAATTGACCGCGCGGGCCGGGGCAGCGATGCTCCGGCCCGACTGCTTTGGGGGACCCATGAAACGTTACGCTCTATTCGCCTGCGCCGCCGCCCTCGCGATGGCCGGATGTTCGACCACGGGAAGTGCCGACGATGCGTCCGATGCCGACTGGACGGCACCGGTCGGTGAAGACGGCAACGCGCCCTTCTCCTCTACCTACGAGCGCTATCCGGGTCGGCCCACCGCGCTGGTTGGCGCGACCGTCTATGACGGCGCGGGCAACCGCATCGACGATGGTACGGTGCTGTTTCGCGATGGCGAGGTGGTCGGTGTCGGCGACGCTACACTCGATACGTCCGGCTACGATGTTCTTGACGGCAGCGGAAAGTTCGTGACGCCGGGCATCATCGACATCCACTCGCACCTCGGCGACTATCCCACGCCGAGCGTCGATGCGCATTCGGACGGCAACGAAGCGACCAGCCCGACCACGCCCGAAGTCTGGGCCGAACATTCGGTCTGGCCGCAGGACCCCGGCTTCAGCCGCGCGCTCGCCAATGGCGGGGTTACCGCGCTGCAGATCCTACCCGGCTCGGCCAATCTCATGGGTGGCCGCTCGGTAACGCTCAAGAACGTGCCTGCGCGCACGGTGCAGGGGATGAAGTTCCCCGGCGCGCCCTACGGCTTCAAAATGGCTTGCGGCGAAAACCCCAAGCGCGTCTACGGCAACCGCGGTCGCATGCCGTCGACTCGCATGGGCAATTTCGCGGTCAACCGGCAGACCTGGCTCGATGCGCGTGCCTATGATGGCAAGAAGCGCGACCTCGCCAAGGAGACGCTGAAGGGCGTGCTCGACGGCGAAATCCTGGTGCACAACCACTGCTACCGCGCCGACGAGATGGCGCTGGTGATGGATATGGCCAAGGAGATGGGCTACAAGGTCAGCGCCTTCCACCACGCGGTCGAAGCCTACAAGATCGGCGACCTGCTGCGCGAAAACGACGTGTGCAGCGCGATCTGGGCCGACTGGTACGGCTTCAAGATGGAGGCTTACGACGGCATCCTCGAGAACGCCGCCTTCCTCCAGCGGGAGGGTGCTTGCGTGGTGATCCATTCGGACAGCGCGCAAGATATCCAGCGCCTCAACCAGGAGGCCGCGAAGGCTCAGGCCGCGGGTCGCCGGCTCGGCATCGACATTTCCGATGCGACCGTGATCGGCTGGATCACGCTCAACGCCGCCAAGGCGATGGGCATCGACGACATGACCGGCAGCCTCGAACCCGGCAAGATGGCCGATGTCGTGTTGTGGAACGGCGACCCGTTGAGCGTCTACTCCCGGCCAGAGAAGGTCTGGATCGACGGAGCGCTGATGTATGATGCAATGGACCGCAAGCGCAGGCCGGTGAGCGATTTCGAGCTTGGCCAGCCGGGCGAAGGAGATGTGAAATGAAGCGCGCTCTTGCCGTTGCCGCAGGACTCCTCGCCTGCGCCTCCGCCGTTCCCGCTGCCGCACAGAACATCGCCATGACCGGCGTGACCGTCGCCACCGGGGACGGCTCCGACCCGATCGAGAACGGCGCCGTGGTCGTGGAGAACGGCCGCGTGGTCTACGCTGGGCCTGCTGCTGGCATGCCGCAAACGGCGATGCCGCTGATGGAGGCAGCACCCGGTACCTGGGTCACGCCCGGCCTCGTCGCCACTGTCACCAACCTGGGCCTGTGGGATGTGGGCGCAGTCAGCGAGTCCAACGATATCCGCGCGGGCGATTCGCCCTTCAGCGCTGCGCTGGATGCGGCGCCGATCGTCAATCCGGCATCGCAGCATATCGCCATCCACCGGGCGGCGGGCGTCACGCGCGCAGCCACGGTAACTTCGGCCAGCAGTTCGATCTTCGGCGGACAGGGCGCAATCATCGACCTCGGCAGCGATCCGCAGGCGGTGACGCGCGCGCGGGCGTTCCAGACCGTGTCGCTCGGCGAAAGCGGTGCGCGCCTCGCCGGTGGCAGCCGTGCATCGGCCCACGCCCTGCTGCGCAACGCCCTGCGCGAGGCGAACGAGTTCGGCAGCGACGGGCGCATCCCCGGCATCCGCTCGCGGCCCGCCGAGCAGGGCAGCGGCGACGATGTGCCGCTCGATCCGCGACTGGTCGACAACCGGGCGGAGCGGGGCGACGACGTGCTCCTCAGCCGCTTCGATGCTGCAGCACTGGTGCCCGTGGTTCGCGGGGAGCAGCCGTTATATGTGATGGTCGAACGCGCATCCGATATCCGCAGCGTGCTGGCCCTGAAGCGCGAATTCGCCAATCTCGACCTCGTGCTGGTCGGTGCGAGCGAGGGCTGGCTAGTTGCGAGCGACATCGCCGCAGCCGGAGTTCCGGTGATCGCCGACGGGCTCGACGACCTGCCGCAGGGCTTCGAGGAACTTGCCGCGACGCAGAGCAATATCGGCCGCATGGTCAAGGCTGGTGTAACAGTCGCAATCAATGCCGCGGCGATGGAAAATCCGCGCAACCTCAACCAGTATGCCGGCAATCTCGTGGCTCTCTCGCGCATACCCGGCGCCGACGGGCTGAGTTGGGGTCAGGCGTTCGCCGCCATTAGCTCGGTCCCGGCACGGATCAGCGGGCTTGGCGGTCGTGCGGGCGTGCTTGCGCCCGGTGCCGCGGGCGACGTGGTGATTTGGGATGGCGACCCGCTGGAAGTCGGCGCGATGCCGACCCGCGTGTTCATCGACGGGGTGGAACAACCCCTCGAAAACCACCAGAGCCGCCTGCGCGATCGCTATCGCGATCTCGACGAGAGCGACTTGCCCAAGGCCTACGACTGGTAAAGTGACCATAGATATGCGGACGACTTTTCTCGCTTTGGGGGCGGCGGCGCTGGCGGTCGGGTTCCATACCCTGTCGGCACAGGACGGCCCGCCCGACCGCTCGCAGGACATCGCCTGGATGAATGCGCAACAGAGCTATCTCGCGGGTCTGAAGGCCGAAGACGGCTGGCGCTACGAGCCGGGCGGCCTGCGCTGGCGCTATGTCGATTATGCAGGCAGCGAGCGCAGCCCGACCGTCGTGGACACGGTGACGGTGCATTATGCGGGCACCTTCATCGACGGGGAGACCTTCGATTCGAGCTTCGACCGGGGCGAGCCGGCGACCTTCCCGCTCGGCCGCCTGATCAAGGGCTGGCAAGTCGCCATCCCGAAGATGGGCGTGGGCGACACGATCGAAGTCGCGATCCCGGCCGAACTGGCTTACGGCGTAGAGGGCAAAGGCCCGATCCCCGGCGGTGCGACGCTGCTGTTCAAGGTCCAGCTGATCGATTTCGAAAGCCCCTGACGCCGGGCGACAGGTTGGCGACGAAGGCGACGCAGTGTCGCCCCGGGGTGACCGATCCAAAAACCGGTTATCTTTATCTTTTTCCCCAGGCCGGGGTGATCATTGAAAGCCGTCTCGCCCCCCGGGGGGCATGCTTCGATCGTTCTGCGCCTCAGCCGATATCCGTACACCGTGGCCCGGACTGTAGGAAAGGGCCCTACCCCATTCGTCCGACGCAACGTGGCGCTTGCAAAAGGGTTTCGATCTGCTACCTATGTTGACGCTGTAAACATAGGAGTGGGTGATGGATCAAGCTCTCGTTTCGCTTCTCGCTGCGTCGGTGGCGCTGGTCGGCACGCATTTCGCGCTGTCGCATCCCCTGCGCGCCCCGCTTGTCTCGGCGCTGCGCGAGGGCGGCTTCATGCTGGTTTACAACGCGGTCGCCATCGCCTGCATGGTGTGGATGTATCTCGCCTTCAAAGACGCTCCGTCGGCCGATCTGGGAGGGTCGGGCGAGCTGGGCTGGGCCGTCGCGACGCTCCTCACCCTTCCTGCGCTGGCGCTGTTCCTCGGCGCGATGACCCCGCGCAATCCGGCAATGCCTACGCCCGGAGCGGAGGCGGCAGCGCGGGCGGGACCGGCGGGAGCGTTTCTCGTGACGCGCCATCCGATGATGTGGGGCTTCGCCCTCTGGGCATTGTCGCACATCGTGCTCTGGTGGAGCATGCGGACGCTGATCGTCGCCGGAGCGATCCTCGTCCTCGCGCTGGTCGGCGCCAAGCTGCAGGACGCGAAGAAGCGCAGCCAGATGGGCGATGCGTGGCTCGCATGGGAAGCCGAAACGAGCTTCGTCCCGCGCCTGTCGAAGCTTGGCGCGCTCGGCTGGAAAGGCTGGCTCGCGGCCCTGCTCGCCTGGGGCGTGCTGATGTGGGTGCACCTGCCGCTGGGCGGTATCCCGGCGGGTGTGTTTCGCTGGGTATGACCGTCCTCAAGTAGCGAAGCGGTAGGACGACGAAGATGTCCTCAAGTAGCGAAGCGGTAGGACGACAAAGACTCAGCTACCGGTGAAGTTCGGAGCTCGCTTCTCGATCAGCGCGCCCACGCCCTCCATGTGATCCTCGGTCAGGTGCATCAACGCCTGCGTATTCGCCGCCATTTCGAGTGCGGTGTCATAGCTGACCGAGCGCCCCTGCCGCATCAGATTCTTCGCCTGCCGCAGCGCGTGCGGGGGCATGGCTGCGACCTTGCTCGCGAGCATGCGGGCTTCGTCCATCAGCGCTTCGCCTTCGACCACGCGGCTGACGAGGCCCCAATCCTGCGCGGTCGCGGCATCGATCACGTCGCCGGTGTAGAACAGCTCCGCCGCCCGCGCCTCGCCGATGATGCGCGGGAGGATCCAGGTGCCGCCATCGCCCGGGATGATGCCGAGCTTGAGGAAGGTAACACCGAACTTCGCCTTGTCACTGGCAATGCGCATGTCGGCGAGGCAGGCGAGGTCGCAGCCGAGCCCGATGGCTGGGCCATTCACTGCCGCAATCAGCGGGACACGCAGGCTGTAGAGCGCGCGCAGCACCTTGTGGATGTTGTTGCGATAGCCATCGGAGATTTCCGGCGCGGTCCCGCCGAAGGTCCCGGTCCGCTCCTTCATCGCCTTGATGTCGCCGCCCGCACTGAACGCCCGCCCTGCCCCGGTCAGGATCACGCAGCGCACATCCATGTCCGCATTGATCGCATCGCAGGCCGCAGCGAAGGCATCCCCGTCGCCCGATGCCCCGAGCGGGTTCATCGTGTCCGGGCGGTTGAGGGTGAGCGTGGTGACGTGGTCGGCGGTATCGATGGAGAGCAGGGTCATGGGCGGAAGGTCCTTTCGCCCAACTCCATGCCACTACCCAATCACTTCGTCACCCCGGCCGCCGAGCCGGGGTCAAGCTACCTTCGAGCGCGACATTGGGAAAAGCGGAACCCCGGATCAAGTCCGGGGTGACGGTTCCGTCGGACTCATGTCGAGCCAGCGGCCGTAATTTCGGATCGTCCCTGGCCAATCGTTCGGCCAATTCGGAAAGTTGCTTTCGTGAAATCCGCGCTGTTCGGCCCAGTCTCGTGGCCAGTCCATCGCTATGTCATCCTCGTCGATCTTCAAATCGAGGATGAGATCGTCGTCAGGGTGCGGAGTAAGTCTCGGCTCGACGTAGAATACTGCTTTCTCCCAAAGGAAATCCGATACTTCCGGAGAGCAATCCTCTTCCATCATTGCAATAAACTGCTGCTTCGTCGGGTTGGGGCGGCTGGCTTCGACGCGTCGGTGCGCCCTTCGAATGCTCCAGAACCCATAAAGCATAGCAATGCTAAGCGCAGAAATGACCCACAACGTGACTGCGAGCCATTCGGGAATGCTCAGCAACTCACCCACGCTGCGCTAAGTTAAGCCCGCGCCTCTTCCACCCCGGCGCTGTTGTGCCGCAGCGCGTTCAAAACCGTATCGACGATGTGCGGCGCGTTCAGACCCGCCTCGTCGTACTGCTTCGCGGGATCGTCCTGGTCCTGGAACACATCGGGCAGGCGCATGGTGCGCACTTTCAGCCCCGCGTCGGTCAGCCCATTGTCGCTGGCATAGGTCAGCACATGCGCGCCGAGGCCGCCGATGGCCCCTTCCTCGACCGTGACCACGACCTCGTGACTGCGCATCAGCTTTTCGATCAGCGCGGTGTCGAGGGGCTTGGCGAAGCGCAGGTCGGCGACCGTGGTCGACAGGCCCTTTGCCTCGAGCTGGTCGGCGGCCTTCTTGGCCTCCTCCAGCCGCGCGCCGAGCGACAGGATGGCGACCTTCGAACCCTCGCGCACGATCCGGCCCTTGCCGATCTCGAGCTTCTCGAGCTTCTCAGGGATCTCCACGCCCGTGCCGCTGCCGCGCGGATAGCGGAAGGCGATCGGGCCGTCGTCATATTCGGCGGCAGTGTAGGTCATATGTGCCAGCTCCGCCTCGTCGGCGGCGGCCATCACGACCATATTGGGCAGTGTGGCAAGATAGGTGATGTCGAAGCTGCCGGCGTGCGTGCAGCCGTCGGCCCCGACCAGCCCGGCGCGGTCGATGGCGAAGCGCACGGGCAGGTTCTGGATCGCCACGTCGTGCACCACCTGGTCGTAGGCGCGCTGGAGGAAGGTCGAATAGATCGCCGCGAAGGGCCGCATGCCTTCCGCTGCCAGGCCCGCGGCGAAGGTCACGCCGTGCTGTTCGGCGATACCGACGTCGAAGGCCTTGTCGGGATGCGCCTTCGCGAATTTGTCGACGCCCGTCCCGCTCGGCATGGCGGCGGTGATGGCGCAGATGCGCGGGTCCGTATCGGCCAGCTTGGCCAGCGTTTCGCCGAAAACATTCTGGTAGGCGGGCGGACCGCCGGAGGACTTCTTCTGCTCGCCGGTGACGACATCGAATTTGGCGACGCCGTGATATTTGTCGGCGCTGTTTTCGGCCGGGGCATAGCCCTTGCCCTTGGTCGTCACGACATGGATCAGCACCGGACCCTGCTCGCTGTCGCGCACGTTCTCCAGCACCGGGATGAGGTGGTCGAGATTGTGGCCGTCGATCGGGCCGACGTAATAGAAGCCGAGCTCTTCGAACATGGTCCCGCCGGTCACCATGCCGCGGGCATATTCTTCCGCCTTTTCGAGGCCGCCCCATACGCGGCGGCCCATCTTGCGGGCGATCTTGGACGCCATGGACCGCAAGCCGAGATATTCGCTGCTCGACACCATGCGCGCTAGATAGGCGGACAGGCCGCCCACCGGCGGAGCGATCGACATGTCGTTGTCGTTGAGGATCACCACGAGGCGGTTGCCCGCCTGCTCGGCATTATTCATCGCCTCATAGGCCATGCCGGCGCTCATCGCGCCGTCGCCGATCACCGCAATGCCGCGGCCCGGGCGGTTCTGCATCTTGTTGGCCATGGCGAAGCCCAGCGCCGCGCTGATGGAGGTGGAGCTGTGCGCCGCGCCGAAGGGGTCGTATTCGCTCTCCGCGCGCTTGGTGAAGCCGCTGAGGCCGCCGCCCTGGCGTAGGGTGCGGATACGGTCACGGCGGCCCGTCAGAATCTTGTGCGGATAGCACTGGTGCCCGACGTCCCACACCAGCTTGTCGGTCGGGGTATCGAAAACGTAATGGATCGCGGTGGTCAATTCGACCACACCGAGACCCGACCCGAGATGCCCGCCGGTCGTGCCCACGGCATCGATCATCTCTTCCCGAAGTTCGTCGGAAAGTTGGCGCAATTGCTCTTTCTTGAGCTTGCGGAGATCGTCGGGAGTGTCGACCGTGTCGAGCAGCGGCGTCTTGGGACGGGTATTCATACGAATGCCTTACACCCGCATATCCGACCTGTCGATGAACGGTTTGACAGGCGAATGACCCGCTTCGCCGCCTGTGTCAGGCCGCGCAATCGTCGCACAGGCCCCTGAGTTCGACCACCGGCCGCACATCGGTAAAGCCCGCCGCCTTGCCCGCATCGCGCAGCGTGCCGGTTACGCGTTCGTCGTCGAGATGGGTGGCTTTCCCGCAATCGTCGCAGATCAGGAAGATGCAGTCGTGCCGGCAGCCTGGATGAGTGTTGACGAGGTAGGCGTTGGCGCTCTCGATCCGGTTGGCGAGGTTGTTGCGCACGAACAGGTCGAGGATGCGATAGACGCTGTTGGGCGCGACCCGCTTCCCGCGCGAGGCGGAGAGGTTGTCGGCGATGTCGTAGGCGCTTGCGGGCCGGTCGTGCTTCGCGAGTTCCTCGAACACGGACTGGCGCATGCCGGTCCACTGCTCGCCATGCTCGGTGAGTGTGTGGCGCGCCGCATCGATCAGCGCGTCGCCTTCATGCTCTTTGTGGGAATGGCCGCTCATGGTGCGAGAGGTAAGCCCGCCCTGCAAAGCTATCAAGTCAGTTCGGCTGGAACTTCGCGCTGTAGACGCCCGGATACATCGCCTTCAGCGCACGGACCTTCGGCGAATCCCAGCGCACGATATAGCCGTGGCGAGGGTTCTTCAGCATGAAATCCTGATGATAGGTTTCGGCATCGTAGAAAGCCTGCGCCCGCTCGATCTTCGTGACGATCGGCTTGTCCCACAGCTTCGCTGCCTTCAGCTGGCCGAGATAGGCCTTGGCGACCGCGTTCTGCTCCGCCGACAGCGGGACGAGGGCGTTGCGATAATGTGCGCCGGTGTCCGGGCCTTGGCGGTTGAGCTGGGTCGGATCTGTGACGACCGAGAAGAAGATGCGCAGCAATTGGTCGTAACGGATGACCTTGGGATCGTAGACGACCTTCACGGCCTCTGCATGATCGGTCACGCCGCTGGACACGAGCTTGTAATCGGCCTGCCGCTCTGTGCCGCCGTGATAGCCGGAAACGGCGCTCTTCACGCCCTTGACATGGCTGAACACGCCCTCGACGCCCCAGAAGCAGCCACCGGCGAAGATCGCGGTCTTGAGGCCGCTGCCTTCCTGCGCGATGCGCTTGGCCTGCGGCGCCTCCACCACCGTTTCGGCGGCAATGGCGGGCTCCATACAGGCGCTTGCGCTAAAGGAGAGCGCAGCGGCGAGGAGGATCGCGCGAAGCTTCATCAGAATATCGATGCCACGAGCTGCGGGACGACGGCAAGTATCTCGCCGCCACTGGCGATAGCGATGGCAAGGGCTCCGGCAGCGAAACCGATGCCGAAGTTGCGATAGAGGTCGGGGGTGAAGAGTTGCATGGTGGGTCTTTCGTCAGTCTTGCCCACATGGTTACACCTGCCGCAATTGCGACATGCTTAATGCGATGGTTGTGAACTATTCAGCCGATCAGCCCGCAAGCTGAATGGGTCCTCAATGGCGGAAGTGACGCATTCCGGTGAAGACCATGGCGAGCCCGCGTTCGTTGGCGGCGGCGATGACCTCGTCGTCGCGGATCGAGCCGCCCGGCTGGATGATCGCTGTCGCGCCCGCTTCGGCGGCAGCGAGCAAGCCGTCGGCGAAGGGGAAGAAGGCGTCCGATGCCACCGCGCTACCGACGGCGCGGCTTTGGTCCCAACCGTATTTCTCTGCCGCTTCGGCAGCCTTGAGCGCGGCGATGCGTGACGAATCGCGGCGGTTCATCTGGCCCGCTCCGATTCCGGCGGTGGCGCCGTCCTTGGCATAGACGATCGCGTTCGACTTTACGTGCCGCGCCACTGTCCAGGCGAAGAGGCAATCCTTCAATTCTTGCTCGGTCGGTGCGCGTTCGGTCACGACCTTCAGCTCGGCCTCGCTGATCGCGCCATTGTCGCGCGTTTGCACCAGCAGGCCGCCGGTAATCGGCTTGACGCTCAACCCGCCGCGGCGCGGATCCGGCAGGTCGCCGGTGACCAGCAAGCGCAGGTTCTTCTTCTTGGCGAAAGCCTCGCGCGCCTCATCGGTTACGGAAGGAGCGATGACGACTTCGGTGAAGATCTCGCAAATCGCCGCCGCCGTTTCACCGTCGAGCTCGGTGTTGACGGCGACGATGCCGCCGAAGGCCGAGACGCTGTCGCACGCCAGTGCTTCGTTCCACGCGTCAAGCAAAGTCGCGCCTTGCGCCACGCCGCAGGGGTTGGCGTGCTTGACGATGACCACTGCGGGATCGCCGCCCTTGAATTCGGCGCACAGTTCCAGCGCGGCATCGGCATCGTTGTAATTGTTGTAGCTGAGCTCCTTGCCCTGCAGCTGCTCGGCCTGCGCGATGCCGCGGGCATGGGGGCCGACCGGCGTATAGAGCGCGGCCTTCTGGTGCGGGTTCTCGCCATAGCGCAGCTCGACCGGCGCCTTGCCGTTGACGGCCAGGAAATCGGGGAAGGTCTGCTCCTGGTCGGCGAAAGCGAACCACCGGCTGATCATGCTGTCGTAGGCAGCGGTTGCGGCAAACGCCTTGGCCGCACATTTGCGCCGGAAATCGAGACTGGTCGCGCCGGTCGCATCCAGTTCGCCGATCAGCGTATCGTAATCCGCCGGATCGGTGACGATGGTGACGAACTGGTGGTTCTTCGCGGCGCTGCGCACCATGCTCGGCCCGCCGATGTCGATATTCTCGATGACCTCGTCACGCTCTGCCCCTTTCGCCACGGTCGCTTCGAAGGGGTAGAGATTGACCACCACCAGATCGATCGCGCCGATCTCGTGCTTTTCCATCGCGGCGGCATGGTCCGGATTGTCGCGCACGGCGAGAAGGCCGCCATGCACCATTGGGTGCAGCGTCTTGACCCGCCCGTCCATCATCTCGGGAAAGCCGGTGAGGTCGGAAACGTCCTTCACCTCCAGCCCCGCTTCGCGCAGCGCCCTGGCCGTCCCGCCGGTGGAGACCAGTTCCACATCCTTGGCGGCCAGTGCCTTGCCGAGCTCCACCAAACCGCTCTTGTCGGACACCGAGAGCAGTGCCCGCTTGATTGCCACATCCGCCATTGATTTCACCCCATGCGTTTGAGCAGCCAGGGGAAGCGCCCCCCGCTGCGCGGCGTCAGTCCTTCGACGACCAGCTGTTTCGTCGCCCGCGGGCGGCCATGGCCATCGACCCACAGGCTGTCTTCGAGCGTCATTTTCGCCTCGCCGCTATCGCCGCCGAGCCTAAATTGCCAGTAGGTCCCATCGGGCAGGGCGAGGCCCGCGCCGCGATTGTCTTCCGACAGTCCGGCCTCGATCCCGTAACCAAGATGGAAACGGATCGCGAAGGCGATCTTGCCGCGCTTGCCTTCCTTGCCCGACGGTTCGAGCAGGTCTTCGCCGCGCAATTCCTCGCCATCTGCCGAGAGCAGCAGGATGCGCCGGTGCAGCAGGCCGTGGCGCGCGGCATAGCCATTGTGTGCCGCTTCCAGCCGCGTAGCGTCGCGCCCGCGCTGTTTCACCACGGTGCGGGCGATATCGACTTCCTCGACGCCCTTGCCGATCTGGCCCTTGATCAGCACGGCGGTAGAATTGGCATCGTCGAGCACCAGCGTCGAATGCGCGGCCGTGCCGCGCAGGCCCTGTTCGATGCGGATCGGCACCTGCCCGCCCGCCAGCTCCGCGCCGCCGCAATTGACGATGATGCGTTGCTGCTTCGCCGAGAATTCGAAGGCCAGCGTCGAGGCGCAGCCGTGGCGGGCGTGGCGCGGGCGCGGCGGCGGGGCGGCATCAAGCAGCAGCACACTCTTGCCGGCATCGACCCGCTGGTATCCCCAGTGGCGCGTATCCTTGGCCGGGCGGGCGCGCACGCCGGTAGCTTCGATCAGCGCATCCAGCCGGGCGGCGGAGGTCTTGCCTGCGCCCTGCCAGCTGCCGAGCGCCCGGTCGCCCATGCGCAGCGTGAGCAGCGGCGGGACCAGCAGCGCGATCATGGTTTCGAGCGCGGCGGGAGGGTCGCGATCGACCGCATCGTAACACGCCTTGAGATCGACCAGCAGCGCGATCGCTTCCATCTGCGCCAGCGGGCTGCGCGAGAGGACCCCGCCATCGTCGCTCACCAGCTCGCCGAGCGCGCGGAGCAGGCCGGCTTCGCTATAGAGCCGACGCGGGCGGCCATCGGGCAGCAGTAGTCCGGCTGCGGTAATCGCGCACCAGCCTGCGACCTGGCCCAGCCGGTCATCGGCGCTTGTCACATTGCGATCGAGCCAGCGCGCGGTCGTTTCCATCTGCTCGAGCATCTTGGCTCTCGTTGCGGGGTCGCCCGACAGGATCAGCGGCGCATGCACGAACCAGCCGAGCAGGCGCAGGCCCGCATTCTCGACGGTCCAGGCCGCGCCCTTGCCCGGTGCCGGATTGGCTTTGAGCCATTTGCGCAAGGCACGTTCGGCAATCGGCGCGCATTCCTCGCGCGGGGCGCAGGCCGACAGGTCCCGCAGCCAGGTAAAGCCATGCACTACGCGCAGAAACGGCGGAGTCAGCGGCGCGGAGCTGGCGAAATCGACCTTGTCGATCGGCGCCTTGAGCCCATGGACCTGCAGTTGCCCTGCCCTCAGCGCCATGCCGGCAGCCCGGTCGCCCTCCAGCGGCGACATGACCGTGCCGAGCATCCGCGGCGCAGCGGGCTTGCGCAGAGGCGCCGCCAGCAGGCTGCCGGGCACGCCCAACCGGTACGCCCAGCGCAGCGCGGAATCGACCGGTCCGGCCTGCGGCGGCTTGAAATCGGAAAGGGCGAGCGCACGTCCGGGCTCCTGCGGCACGTCATTCGCCGCAACAGCCTCGCCATCGGTGACCAGTGGTTCGTCCGCATCGCCCAGCGGCAGGGCGAGCGCATCGGCGGTGTCGAGCGTACGGTCGTCCTCGCGCAGCAGCGTGTGGACGCCTTCCGTCACTGCCCGCCCTTCAACGCGGCGATGTTGGCGGCATATTGCCCCGGCCCGCCCTTGAAGGTGGCCGAACCGGCGACGAGCACATCCGCGCCCGCATCGACGCACAGCCGCGCGGTTTCTTCATTGACGCCGCCATCGACTTCGAGGTGGATATCCCGCCCGGTCCTGTCGATCATCTTCCGGATCGCCTCCACCTTGCGCAGCTGCGAATGGATGAAGCTTTGCCCGCCGAACCCGGGATTGACGCTCATCACCAGCACGAGGTCGACTTCGTCGATGAGATAGTCGAGCATCTTGGCAGGCGTGCCCGGATTGAGCACCACGCCGGCCTTCTTGCCCAGCCCGCGGATCGCCTGCAGCGTGCGGTGGATATGCGGCCCGGCCTCGGGATGGACGGTGATGATGTCCGCCCCCGCTTCCGCGAAAGCTTCGAGATAGGGGTCGATCGGCGCGATCATCAGATGCACGTCGAACGGCTTGTCGGTGTGCGGGCGGAGCGCCTTCACCACCGCTGGGCCGATGGTGATATTGGGCACGTAATGCCCGTCCATCACGTCCACATGGATCCAGTCCGCCCCCGCCTCGTCGATGGCGCGGACCTCTTCGCCCAGCCGCGCGAAATCGGCCGAGAGGATGGAGGGGGAGATCAACGGTTGGGTCATACGGGCGCGGGCCTTGGTCGCGTGTGAGCCTCGGCCAGCCCTACGCGCGCGAAACGGCGGTTAACAAGCGAGCCACCATGCCTTTTCCACATCGCGCGATGCGCCTAGGGTCGGTTTATGACCACGCCGCGCAAGAGCGCCCTGGATCTCGTCGAAACCGAAATCGACTACGAGGTCCCGTCGGTCGATCTCGACGCGACCGCCTGCGGCCTTCCTGAACACCGTGCCCTTGAAAAGTTCAGCCGCAATTCAGAGCTGTCCGGTTAGAGAACGGGGCATATCGAAGGTGCGTGGATTACGCACCCGTTCCGCCCGCGACCGGGCGCGATTGACGACAACAGGGATTGTTATGACACGCCGCTTGAAGACCTTTACCGGCCTCGCCGCCACTGCTGCGATCGCCGCCGGCACACTCACCGCGCCTGCCGCCGCGCAATATCGCCAGAAAATCACCGAAAATCCGGCAAAATGCGCCGCTGGCGCAGGGCCCGCCGTGCGCGTGACCATTACGGGCATCAAGGAATCGAGCGGTACGATCCGCGTGCAGAGCTATCGCGGAACGAAGGAAGACTGGCTCGAGAAGGGCCGCTGGATCAACCGCATGGAAGCGCCTGCACGGGCCGGTACGATGACCTTCTGCATGCCCGTGCCGCGGCCCGGGACATACGGCATCGCCGTACGCCACGATGTCAACGGCAATGGCGAGACCGACATTTTCTCCGACGGCGGAGCGATGTCGAACAATCCCAGCATCAACATCTTCAACCTCGGCAAACCGAGCTACAAGAAAACCGCCTTCAATGTCGGATCGGGCGTCGAATCGATCAGCATCCGGATGCGCTATCGCTGAGCGCCGCGTTTACGCCAGAGTTCGACCAGCGCTCCCGGCGCCGCGAGCAGCGGATGCTTTGCGCGGAATGGCGTGACTTCGAGCGCGATGCCGGTGTGCCGGTGCAGCTTCCAAGCGGCATAGTCAGCCGCGCCTTCGAAGGTCGTCGTCGCCTTGGCCAGCCGCAGCAGGTTGAGTGCCTTCCCCGCGCGCGCGCGAGCCTGCCACCAGCGCAGGATCTCGGCTTTCCGGCGCTCGGCAAGTTGGGGCGACAGTCGCTCGCCATCTTGCGTGAATTGGATCCCCTGCGCCTCCCACGCCAGCGGCAACAGCCCGACGAAATGCGCCCGGTTGGCCGACAGGATCGAGTCCTCGCGCCCCGGCTTCTCCACGCGGAACTCGGCTCGATAGGTGGCCCGGAACAGCGCCCGCCAGAAATCTCCTGCCGTTCCGCTCTCAGGACCGAGCGCAGCGGCCAGCCGAGCCGCGGTTTGCGCCGCTTGCGATACGGCTTCGGCTATCGCCACGCTCGGCGCGTCGTCGCTCGCCCAAATCAACGCACTCGGCTGGACGAACCGCGCCCAGATCGTGGTGTCACGCGATGCCCCACGCGCCGCCTTGGCAAATTGCTCGAGCGATAGGGTGGCGATCTTGGCCCGCAGGACCTCGCCGCGATAGTCCCACTCGCGATAGCTCACGCGCGGCCAGATCCGCTCTCGCTGCGGCCCCGGCAACAGGACGTAAAAGTCGAGCACTCCCTCCAGCGACCCGGTCCGCAGGTTCGAGCCGTAGAAGAGCACGCCGAGCGCGTCCGCCTCTTCGCCGAGCATCCTCGCATAGGCGGCCACTTCCTCGCGTACATCGCGCGCAAGGCTTTCACACACCCGCTCGCCCAGCGTATCGGTCACGGTGCGATGAAGGTCAGGTCGGGCCCCTGCCCGACGACGTAGGTGCCTGCCGGGAAACTCTCTCCGTCGAGGATGACCGGCTCCCCCACTTCGATCGCGAAGCTTTCCGCAGAGAGCTGATGGAAGCCGCCTTTCGCCAGCCATTCGGGTCGCCAGCCCAGAAGGATTGCCGGGGCCATTCCCATGATCCGCCGCCGTGCCGTATCGAGCACAGCCAGCCTGATGCCCTCGCCACCTGGCGCGAATAACTTGATATCGAGCGGCATTTTTTCGAGCGTGCTCGCCAGCACCAGCGTGCGCCGCCCGGGGTCACCATGCTCCGACCGCGGCATCGGCTCGCCGGACGGCAGATAGGTCAGCTTCGTCGGCGTGCCGCGCCGCCACCGGTTGGTATCGCTGCCGAACAGCGCCTGCAGCACACCCCATGACCCCGTTGCCCCGACGGCGAGCGAATTGAAGAACCCGAGGTCATGCGCATCCTGCCCGACCTCGACCCCGAGCGTGAAAGCGCCGCATCCGAAGATGAAGCCGAGCATCGGGGTGTCGTCCGCGCCCTCGCGCTTCACGGACAGCGGACGGCGCACAATCCGGCGGCCGGTCGCATAGGCGTCGATCGCGTCGGGCAGGTTCCACCCGGCGGGTGCGCCCAGATCGACATTGAGGGCGTTGGTCTTGCCCTTGGGCAGGATGGCGAGCGCAGGCCACGTCTCGCCGAACACGCTTTGCCCCATCGTCAGCACATCGCGCACGGTCCCGTCGCCGCCATTGATGATGAGATAGTCGATGCCCTGCTGCGCAAAATCCGCAAGCGCGCTGGCGATATCTTCGCGCCGGTCTGGCTGGGCCACGGTAATGCCGGGCCGCTCGGTACAGTCGAGATCCTGGCCCTTGTTGCGATGGCTGCGCGGATTGTAGATCACGCCGATCTGCGGCTCGCGCGAAATCGACGCGCCGCTGCCTCTGGTCGGCGCGGCAGGGCGCCCCTCGGCTGCTGCGGTCATCGCCAGCGGGTCGAAGCGGTAGACGGTGTGATCCATGGTCGCCCGGAGCCTTAACCGTTTAGGCGGGCTTATTCCTAGAGGTAAAAGAGTGCGAACGGGCTCATGCTTGCGCCGAGGTGTGTGAACCGAAGCGACAGCCAGAGCGAAAACATGGCGCACCCGACAGGTCTATAACTGTCCATTCGCTGACCTTCGCCATCCTTCGCATGGCATTGAAAAAACAGAGCAAATGCTCAATAAAATTTCGCATTCCTTCGTTGCGTTTCGCCTCAAGCCGCCCCATAGTGTGGGAACGAATGAGGGAATGGCATGGCTAAACTGACCGCATTGGCGGTAAAAAATGCGAAGCCCGGTCGACACGGGGACGGAGCTGGGCTGTACCTTTTGGTCAAGCCTTCAGGCGCAAAATCATGGGTTCTTCGGGTTCAAAAGCACGGGAAGCGCCGCGACATCGGGTTGGGCTCTGTAGCTGCGCTCACCTTGGCGGAGGCTCGCGAAAGAGCGGCGGAATTGCGGAAACATGCTCTCAATGGTCGTGACCCGGTAGCCGAGCGGGACCGCGACATTAGGCCGACACCTAGCTTTCGTGAGGCGACTATCGAGACCCATGCTGCTTTGAAACCCAGCTGGGTAGAGAAGAATGCGGCAGCCTTTTTGACCTCGCTCGAAACCTACGCTCACCCAACGTTGGGGGATCTACGCGTTGACTCGATCAAAGCCGCTCACATCCTTTCGGCGCTTACACCAATTTGGATCGCGAAACCGGAACTCGCCCGAAAGGTCCGCATGAGGATCGGACAGGTCCTTAACTTTGCCCACTCGAAGGGCTGGCGTGCAGCAGAAGCGCCAAACAGGGCAGTATCCTTGGGCTTGCCGAAACAACCAAAGGGGCGAAACTTTTCGGCGATGCCTTATGAGCAGGTGCCCAAGTTTGTCGCTGGACTGCAAAAAAATTCGCCCACCGCAGGCCGCCGCGCGCTATTATTCTTGATACTTACCGCCGCGCGTCCAGGAGAAGTACGCCATGCACGCTGGGAGCAGTTTGATCTCGCAAAGTCAGATTGGAATCGCCCCCCCGAGATCATGAAGGAAAGAGAGGCTCATACTATTACACTCAATGCGGCAGCGGTCGGCCTATTGAAGGAACTACAAGGCTCCCAACTGCCATCGAAGAACGGCTTGGTTTTCCCTGGAGCACGTGGAAACCCTCTAAGCGACATGACGATGCGGAAAGTCTTACGCGACGCCGGACTTCCTTTCGATGCACATGGGTTCCGTAGTTCATTCCGAGATTGGGCGGCCGAGCAAATGCCCGCCATTCCCGACGCAGTTGCTGAGGCTGCGCTCGCGCATGCAGTCCCGGACAAAATTGTCCGAGCATATCGCCGCACCAAATTCGTATCGATGCGACGCGAGCTACTTGAGGCGTGGGCGAAACATATTTTCGAGGGCCAAGATATTGAACAAAGTTAGACCAGCACGAGCGATCGAGATGGTCCAAGCATGTACTGATTTACCGCAGGAAGCAGCTGCAGGGTGGCTGATATCTCGTGCCGCACAGGGAACATTGAAGACGACTGCGCGATCCGAGGAGTGGGTTAGACCCACCCTTACTTTGGGCGGCGAACGAGAAGCTTACGAGGACTGTTTGGCGATTTTTGATGGAAATGAGCTACAGGCTTATTTGCAATTCGCCATCGATTTGCATGAGGATGGCATTCCAATAACTTGGGAGCGGGTCTCAAGCACCAATGTCAAGATTCCAGCCTTATTTTGGTCATGGCGTGAGGGCAGTGAAGAACTCTGGGACCACGGTTCATTTCTCGGGCGCGATGAGAGGCTGCCCGACTTCAAATATCAACTATTGTGCATAGAGTTCGATCTAGCCTGTCTTCAGAAGCTGCTCGCGCCCTATCGGCCACATCAGGAGCTTGATGAGACAAACATCGTGCGCCTTTTTCCAGGACCTTCCGACTTTGATATTGATGAGCTTAGAAGTTCTCGCCGCCGCCGGGGTCGCCCCAATATCGACGACTCTCGTCCATTAAAGAAGATGGTTGAGTTGTTGCAACGCGGCGAAGTGGAGACGCACACTGGCGCAGCAAGGGCTGTCTTGTCGTTAGCCGAAAACTGGGGAGGTGAAGCCAGCACAATTCGTCGGTTAACCCGGAAATTGAAGACGGAATTGGACAAAAATAGACAAAATTAGTCTCATGAATTTATCCATTTAAGTACGAAGCCAATCGCGAAAACGTGTGAATAATGGGGAGCGGTCACGAAGGATCGCTCATCTGCGGTCCCAACTATGGAGGACTGCACATGGAACCCATCACCGTCACGATTGAGGGCGCTAAAGCGCTCTTGGGGGTTGGAACTACAAAGCTCTATGAACTGATCAACGCTGAAGAGATTCAGACTGTTAAGCTCGGTCGTCGCACCCTCGTGCGCGTCGACAGTATTCGCAGCCTTGTAAACCGGCTTGCGCAGAAATGACCGTCAACGAGCAAAGCGGAGAGCGCCCCACCATCAAGACCCAGGAAGGCTCGCTGCACATCGTTGCTGATGAGGCAGAGCTGGCGTTGCGGAATAACGGCGCCCCATTCTACGTTCGGTCCGGCTTGGTACGTCCAATTGTCGACACCACAACTGCATCGCACGGTTACAAGACCAAAGTGCCTCGGATCAAGGACGTCTCGATCGACTACATGCGCGATCAGATGAGCAGATCGGCACAGTTTTTGCGGTTTCATCAATCCAGGCAGTCGTGGGTCCCGGTGGACCCCCCCAAAGATGTCGCTTCGGTGATTCTCGCAAGAGAGGGGGAGTGGCATTTCCCTCAACTATCGGGCGTCATCACGACTCCGACGCTGAGGCCCGACGGCTCGATCCTCTCCAGCCCTGGCTATGACGAGCAGACACAGTTACTTCTGCTTGATCCCCCAGAATTGCCGGCAATTCCAGATGCTCCGACCAAAGATGATGCATTGGCCGCATTGCGACTTCTCGATAGCCTTCTTGACGAATTTGCGTTTGTGGATGCTCCGAGCCGAGCAGTCGCGTTGTCCGGATTTCTTAGCACTGTCGCCCGCGGGGCTCTTCTCGTCGTACCGATGCATGCAATGAAGGCGCCTACTGCTGCGAGTGGTAAATCTTACGGAGTTGATCTTTGGTCTGCGGTCGCCACGGGAGATAGAGCTCCTGTGATCGCTGCAGGTGCTGGGGAAGATGAAACCGACAAGCGTGTCGCAGGAGAGCTGCTGAAAGGTCAGCCGATAATCAATATCGACAACGTGAACGGTAAACTGGGTAGCGACGCTTTGTGTCAGATCGTGGAGCGACCGGTGATCTCTCTCCGCATTCTTGGGACTTCTCGAACCGTATCGGTCGAAAACCGAGCGACTGTGTTTTGCAACGGAAATAATATTCAGCTCGTCGGAGACATGACGCGGAGGGTGGTTACATGCTCCTTGGATACGAACCATGAGCGTCCGGAGCTGCGCAAGTTCAAAAGGGATCCGTTTCAGGATATCTTGTCCGACAGGGGCCGCTATATTGCTGCAGCTCTCACTGTAGTGCGTGCATACATAGTAGCCGGCTATCCCAACCTTCTAAATCCTCTTGCCTCGTTTGGGGATTGGAGCCGGTTGGTCCGCTCACCACTCGTCTGGCTTGGTTATGCGGACCCTGTGGAAACCATGTCCGAGACTCGCGCCACTGACCCTACCATCGTCTTGTTGTCACGCATGTTATATTCCCTTGAAAAGGCCGTTGGGGAGAAATGGCTCACGACCGGTGAGGTCATCGAGCTGGCTAAGAGCAGCGATAATCAGGGGAAGCGCATCTACCCGGACCTTTGCGAGGCGCTTTTGGAGATCAAGAATTCCAGCGAGGGCGAGATTTCCTCGAGAGATCTCGGGATTTTCCTTGGCCGCCATAAGGACCGTGTGATCGGTTCCCTCAAACTACTCGCGAATTTCGACGCTCATAAGAAACAGCAGAAGTGGTGTGTCCGATCGGTAAATGTGGTTGCCGATAGTTGATGATGATAGCGGGTAGTTGCGGGTAGTTGCGGGTATCCACCAGCTATACATAGGCCATGTAAAACCGGTCCTCAGAGGACGCGCGCATGCTCCACCACACCCGCAGTTACCCGCAGTCCCTGCATGAGAGCGAGATGTCCAAACAAGTCCCAACTTACCGAGGCGAATGGCACCCGCTCACGGTCATCAAGGCTCTAGCGGTTTGCTTCCAACGTAAATGATGTTGTTTGAGTGAAGGTCGAATGGCGCTTTATACTCCGATGGCCTAGGAACCTCTGACCCAGGCTTCCGCTCCTCATCGACCAACATCTTGTCACTAGAGCTCAAACGGGCGATCGTCCGCGTCGCCATCTGCCCCCCTCGGTATCCGAGCTCAGCGACATTCACGAACGTGCGCGCAACATCTACGGCAGTTGCAGTAACGCCCGCCCCTAGTGCGCTGGCTGCATTTCCCCCTGACCGATACTTGCCCCACGCCGCATTTGCTCCGCGGATGATGGCGACGATGCCCACGCCACCAATGCCTGTAGAAATGCCGTCGAGAAGCGTGTCGCCAAAATCGATGACCGATCCGCCCAGTGCCAAGTCAACAGCTTCTGTGAGATCGAGGTCGGAATAGCCGATGTCGATACCACCGGTAAGTTCAGCTACCTCCGTCGTCGTTACGACAGGAATATGGTCGGCGACGCTTTCGACGTAGGCGGCATTGTCGGTCGCTTTAATTTGGAAAGCGACCCCATCTATCACAATGTCCGTATCCGGATGGTTGAAATTCGCGAAGCGTTCACCGCCTAACTCATTCTCGACCAAGCCCTCGAAATAGGAACCCTTGGTTAGAGCGGCCAGGCCGGCGAGAGACTCTGCTGACATAGACAGAGATTCTTGCCAGATTTCTAGGTCAGTCAGTGAGGCATAGTTCCCATTGACGTCGCGAAGTGCATCATAGACGCTTCCCGCCTGATCCAAGTCCATCGCCACTGAAACTGGCACTGACATTGCAGCTGAAATCAATCCGACACTTAAGGCATGATCCGGTTCAAATTGGTGATGATGGCTGGCGGGGATAGCTTCCGATGCCAGTTTTTTGGCAGTCGAAAGCCGCTGATCAACCAGCCTCAAGAGGTCTTCATATTCCTGCTCGGTGGCGATCAGTTCTGAGTTTGCGGAAACGTTCGCTAACGCCGCCTCTAGAGCCTTAATCTGATCCCTAGCGTTGCGCAGTTCCTTCCGCCCAGGGCGCGTGATTGTTGCCCATGCTTTCAGAAATTTCTTTTCCAGAGCCTCTTCGAATTGCCGGTCCGCTTCGGCGACGAGCTTTCGGAGGTGGGACAGCGCTTGTTCGAGTTCCAATTTTGCGCGGACATGGGGTTTACTCTCATGCTGGCGGCATAATGCATCCTTAACTAGCCGGTCCGCTTCTTCACAAAGCTGAGCGATATTGGCGGCACGCTTTAGCCTGGCCTCTCGATCCAAAAGTTCTTCGAGACGCCGAGACAGGCGAGGCCAGAATGTTGATATCACAGCTGCAAAATCTGAGTTTGAGTCGGCTTGATCGGCGAGTTCGTTCATGCAGCTTCTTAAGCTAGACGAGTCTCCGAGCTTGAGGGCACCGTCCGCCTTGGCCTCGAATGAGGCAAGTCGACGAATCCGGGCCCCTAATATGAGACGAACAGCCACCGTAGCGAGGAGCCCCATCAATGCGATGATACGGACGGGCTCTAAATGCGCGAACAGCACTTGTTGAGGATCGTATACACTGAGTGCGACGAGCGATGTGAAGAGGAGGCCGAGCCCGATTGCGATAGTGGTCGCGACCCGACGCCTTAAACCCAGCCTGCGCTTAACAGCCCTCAATTGATCGAAGTGTTCTTCGTGCGCCACAGGCTGCCCCCTCATTCAACAGGAGGCTTGGCAAAGAACCTTATTTTTCTCAAGATTTTCTATGGAAATTTGGCCGAAGAGAGAAGCTCTATCGTTTGCCTCGGCCTCCGGTGTTTTCTTGATGCCTTTTGAGCAGTGCGGCCGAGTAACCCGGATCATCAGCCTTCGCATCCCGTAGCAATTTTAGTCCATCGCCCTTCGCGGTGAGGTCGAAGGATGAGC
The DNA here is from genome assembly GCF_030717945.1 of Qipengyuania profundimaris. Lineage (NCBI taxonomy): Bacteria > Pseudomonadati > Pseudomonadota > Alphaproteobacteria > Sphingomonadales > Erythrobacteraceae > Qipengyuania > Qipengyuania profundimaris. The sequence continues at coordinate 339,620 of NZ_JAVAIM010000001.1, read as the reverse complement.
TTACTGTCTCCATCGCTTTTTTCTGATCGAGCGACTCTCGACCAGCCCATATCCTATCGGAGGCCTTGTAAGCCGCCTGCAGGTCAGGATGGCCTTGCCACGAGTTGGCGATTTCAGCCAAGTCGGCGCTGGCTGTTGTTACTTCCCAGCGCTCACCATTCCAGAAGACTGGCCGCACGCCTGCACAGTCTATCTCTTTCATGATCCGCGCCCGCAAGCGCTGATCGTGTTGCTCGCACCGTGCGTCATTGGCAGCGGCCGCCTCTCGCTGCTCGATTTCAAGATTGGCGCGAGCCCTATCCGCGAGCGCCTCCTTCACAAGCGGCTCCTCGCTGAACACGTCTGCACTGATTTTCCAGTCGCCTGCGCTTTCTCTGGATAGTCTCAAGCTACCATCGTGTTCTTCGATAATGACACCCGGATTGTCTCGGATGAAGGTTACAAAATCTCGAATGGTTAGGTCGCGCGCATGGTTGGCCGCCTCTTTCTCCGACGCAAGCTTGCTGTCGAGGTCAATCAGATCAGTCTTCTCGGATCGTGCGGGGATAGCCTCGATTGGCTCCGAGCCTCTCTCTGGTCCATCCTGTGCCCCTGATTCCGAGACGATCGGCTCTTGCATGCTCGCGCATGACCGTTTGAGAAGCGGATGATCCGCATAAACCTTCAAATGCAGCAAAGCGCGCCGGGCATTCGACTCTGTTTCGGCCAGATCCGCTAGGGTCTGGTGACCGTGCTCTTCAAGCAATCGAATGGCCTGGGCGACGCGCTCATGCTGAATCGATGCGATCTTCTTCAGCCGCGCCTGAGCGAGGGGTGCGAAGCCTGATGAGCTCAGCATCAGATATTCGTCTTTGCTGATACCCCGCACGGTAAAGTGCTTCTGACTCTCAGTGGGGGGCAGAACCACGAGTTCCCTAAGAATGCGATCCATGAGATTGTCGAACTTGGCCCGGGATTGGTCTTCACCTTTGGGCCCAATATCCATCGCCGAGGATATCGGCTGATCCTGCATAATCATTTTTTTCGCAACCGAACTGTCAGCTATGAGGTAGGGCTCTACCTCAGTGCTGAGCGCACGAATTTTCTTCCGGGCGGTATGCACTTGATCGACGATTGGATTGATTTCGCCGAGGCTTCGCTCCTGAATGGCGAGGATCTGGTCGAAAAAGCCATCCGCTTCTTCCAATCGAGCCTCGATAAGGGCTCGGTCCTTCCGGTCCCTCGCTGATCCCTTGCCCGCATCCAGTGTTGCCAGAATTCTTGAGCAGGTGTCGGAAACCTTCTCAGGTCTTGCATATGCCATTTCGAGAATGGTTCGAAAAAACGCAATCTCATGCTCGTTATCGTCGAGGACCTTACTCGCTTCTGCCAGTTCGCGCTCAAACTTCAGCAAAGCACTTTTCTCGTTACTCGGTTCGAGAGGAGCGGCGGCGCTCGCAATTTTTTTACGAAGGTTCTGCCTTTCGCACCGCGACGCCTCACATTCCTTCCGCTCTTGCTCTAATCGAAATGACCACAGGATTTCAGCGTTGCTCATGCCAACAGTTGTGGCGATGCCGGCAGCTTCGAGCGGGGCAGCTCTCGGGCCCAATGGCTGCGTAGGTTCCTGTTCGATTCCCATCTGCGTATATCGACCAGGGTCAAACTGCCGCTGGACGCCGACCTTCGTCAGTTCTGCATTGCAGATGTCGGCGAAGTGCTCCCGCATTCGGGTGACGACCAGTGCGCGGTGATCGCGGTAATTTGCCGCTCCATCGGTACGCGCCAATTCGGAAATCTTGGGCTGGCGATGCGGGTAACGATAACGGTTGTGCTGGCCCTCGACCTTCTCTCGCACCTCGAAGTCCCAGCGGCCGTCGGGCAGTTGCGAACACGGACGATCATAATAGGTGATGTGGAGGTGATGATTCCTCTCATCATTGTGTTCGTCGGGCGCGTGAATCGCTGCCGTGTACATAACCCCGAACTCTGCGAGGTACTGGCAATATGCCTGCGTAATTCTCACCCGGGCCGCTGCGTCAATTCCGTCAGGAAATTCTGCCGTCAGCCGGAACTGGGTTCGACCGCCACGCCCCTTTGATAGACGGATAGGCAGCCGCTTACGGTCCCAGGGACCGACTATTGATGCAGCAGCTTTCTTAACCCTGGCACCTTCGACTAGGTCGACCTCCAAGATCGCATCGCCTTTAACCTTCGAGGTTCCGGCAGGGATTTCAGCCATGCGAGCCGCAATGTCCCGCACTTCAGCCCCGAGGCCTTCCGAGCTGGCCAATCTTCGCCAGTCAGATGGCTTGAGGAAGTTCGCTTTAAAGACCAGACGGTCCGGGTTGGCTTCTCTCTCATGCAGATGAGCCTTTAGCCATAAATCTCGCCGTTTTTCTGGATCGTCCGAAATATTGCTGAAGATTGCTGCGGTTCGGCCATCTAGCCCTCCGACTGCGCAAGGACCTGCGGCATATTCTTCAAAGTCGGCAGCAGAGATTGTGGGTACGGCCTCCGGTCTCGTTATGTATGCCTCGTGTTCAGCTGCGGCTCCGGCAGCGAGGTAACGCCGCCTTGACCCGGAACTGAGGATAGAGACTCCGCCTGGTCCCTTTGTGACTGTCTCGTGTGAGAAATGGAATGACACTTTCCCATCTGCGGAAACCGGTCGACTGCTGAAGGGACCAGGCACTCCGAGGCTGGCTGGCAGCAACCATCGCCGCCCTGAACTATGTTGGTTTCTCTCTGGGGCAATGATTTTGACTCTCCATTGAAGAGCCATCTCTTCCTCGATCTCGAGTAAGCGCCGCAGCCGTGCCGAGCATCTGCCAATCGGACTTTTTGGGTTCAGCACCATAGCGACCTCTGTTCTTGCTATGTGCTTATTCTGAGGCACACGAGACTCATGCCGCAAGACATGAACGCGATTTATTTTCTTAGGTCTTCCCGATCCGAGACATCGGCGAACGGGCCCATGCTTGCATGCCAAAAAGGATGAGGTAGACCCCGACCTCATGTTCTGCCAAGCCATTGGCAGGCCTACGCAACTAAACTGAGTTTGCTGCTGAAAATCAGTTTAGCGCTATTGCGCCTCCCTTTCCTCAACCCAACGCAAAATTATTCCCGTGTGCGTGATCAGCAACAAGTTTCTGCTCTCAACGTGATCGCATTCAGTATTGAGCCAAGGCCGACGGGGGAGGCTTTGATCGCCAACGAGAGGGCTGGCTCGGTGGATCATTGACAAGGCTCCCCTGCCTTAATGCACAGGGTCTATTCTCCACGGCTAGCTGGCTCATGAGATTACGATCGCCAGCGCCTACGATAGGAAACAACTCGTTAGGATCGGTTCTCATGCCACCGGGCGAGGTAGAGAAACCCGGCGGGAGCATCCTCTCCGCCGTCGAACCTTTGCAGCGTCTCACGCACCGGTTGAGAAATGAAGGTTTGGGAAAAAGGAAACTCTCCCAAGCCTTTGTTTACCTCGGCGCCATTGGCGAGAGTATGCCCAATGCGAGCAGTTAACTGCCTCCGAAATTCATCTTCGTCCCTCGCCAGGCCGGCAGCGAACCAGACCGTGTGTCCCTGACCCGTGGCCAGATCACTCACCGTCCCAAGGAAGATGCGCCGCGGAGCATCGGCGAGTGGCTTGCTCGTCTCCCACGGATAGGGAGCTAGTTCGAACGGGTTGTCCCCCTCCGCGTATGGCCGGGCTTTCCCGCCCGCCAATAGCTGGCGGGCGAGATTCAGGGTTGCCTGTACTTTTTCGAGTTCACCGGGGCCCTTTTTAGCCCAGTGCTCTGCTAGGGCATGGATGGGCTCATTGTTCTCTTCTCCACTCATGTCGTGACGTCCCAGGTATCCTTGTGCTCCTGCCAAGCAGCGACCGCTGCGTGATAGCCGCGATCGCTGCACAGGCTCGTACAGGCGCCGCCAAAGCCGTTGATGTTGATAGTCCTGGAGAGAACGACACAGTGGATGTGATTGCCCTGGCCCTTCAGGCCGGCCGTCCCCGGGATATGCGCGATCATTATGACCACGTACCGGTGAGCGAAGTGGGACCGAGCGAAGCTGCGAACCCGCTCATAGCCGATGTGCCAGGCCTCATCGTCGTCTAGCAAGAACTTGGCTTGGACCAGCGCATGCTTCTCAAAGGGAGGCAAAGTTTGATCGAACCGCTTGGTCAGGAACTCGAGGTTCGTGTAATCAGCCGGCGCACTGGGCGGCAGCAGGACCTCGATACGCGCTGCCCGACCGAACTTCGGATCGTCTCCGGGTGAGCACTTCTTCGCGATCCAGTCGGTCACGGTCGGCCGGTCAAACTCGGTCTCGTACCAATAGCGAAACCAGCCTAGGTCAGGATGTTCGTCGCACGGATCGTGCGTGAAGACCTTCAACTTCACCTTGGACAGCGCTGCCGTCGCTTCATCGAGTTCAGCTTTCTTGGATTTTGCCTTCGCCACAATCAGAACCTCCCTTCGAACGAGGGGGCTTCGACAGCACGAATAATGCCGGCGTAGCGCTGATAGCCGTTTTCGTAAGGAGCGCCCTGAAAGGTCTCGAGCCCATTCTCGCTCAGCCGGAAGAAGGGACCTTCGGTGTGTGCGGGAACGAGCCAGAGATCGTCACCTTCGCGGCGCCAGGCGAGATAGTTGCACTGCCAGGCCTGGCCACCTTCGAGGAGGACGTCGAAGGTAACCCCTTCGAGCGGATCGAAGCGCAGCAGGATGAGATCCTTCCGGGAGAACCGTGCGAGAACTTCACACTCGTGATAGAGCAGCGGACGATCGCAGCTGGTAGCGGTCACCACCACTCCGGCCTCTTCGCTCTCGAACAAGCCGCCGCCGATACGTTCGTCGAACCGGGCGGTCTCAACGGTGACAAGACCGCAAGACATCAGCAGCGAGGCGAAGCGGCTACCTGTGCGATGGGTAATAGGCCGCAGCATAGGTTCGCCCTCGAGAGGGCGTTGCAAAGAAATAGCGTTCATTGAAATTTTCCTTTGAGGGAGGCCGCTCTGGCCGAGCTCGCCCTCCCCCATCTATTTTCATAACTCACTCGGCCTACGCGCCGAGCCTTCACTTCATTCCGGGATCAGTCGGCCCGGCTATCAGGCCCTTCAGCCAGGAGCAGGGCCATCGCTTCTGCGAGACCGCGTTGCCGGTCGGCCTCGTCAGCCCAAGGTTGATCGACCTTTCGAAGTCCCCGATCGAACTTGAAGGATGCCCCTCCCGCTTCGTCCTCGTCCTCGTCGGGTATGAGGTAGAGGCTGCGATCTTGATCGACCCATGCGAGCATTGCTGCAAAGCGCTCGGCGCCGCCGTTCTCTGCAAACAGCACGGTGAAGTCGCCGATGCGTCCGCCGTCAGGATAATGCAGGCATCTCACGCCAAGGGCACTCGTCCCCAGCATCGCGATGCCTCTTGCCATCTCGGTGGAGGCCAGCCTCACCCCAGGCATGAGGATCAGCGATTGCGAGATGTCGGATGGACTACCGATACCGTCGGGGATCAGGAACTGGTCACCTGCGACTTCGTAGGCGGTCAGTTCGGCGAGGTTCTGGCACATGAGCAGAGCGCCTTCATAGGACGCTGTGCCCTTCACTAGTTTCTTTGTCATGCGAGTCTCTAGGCGGCGCGCAGCTGGCTGCAGTCTGCGCACCTGTGGTGGAATTTTCACCTTTCGGCGTCAGCCACCAATCCCTATTTGCATGAAAGTCTTTCACGCAATATTTCCCTTGACCGCCCCGTCATTCGCCGCTATCCGGTTTGCATGAAGCTCATTGATGCAAAAATTTTGTCCAATGTGGCATTGATCTCGGCGGGCTACCCTTTCCGCGGGAAGATCGATGATCTGGCTGCTGGCGAAGTCTCAGTCATTCAAATGCGGAACGTAGACCCAAATACCGGCATCGATTGGAGTGAACTTTCGCGCGTCGAATTGCCGAGAGCTTCCACCAAGGCGATGCTTCAACGTCGTGACGTAATCTTGTCGACAAGGGGTGGACGCTTCTACCCGTATCATATTGGGGGATTTGAGGGCGAAGCTGTGTGCTCCCCGCATTTCTTTGTCCTTCGCGTAACGACGGACGCGATCCTGCCCCAGTTCCTGGCTTGGCAGATGAGGCAGAAGCCAGCTCAAGATTATTTCGCAGCGGGTGCTACTGGTTCCTACATCCTCAATCTGAAGCGCGAGGTAGTGGAGAACTTGCCGATCGCTCTGCCCCCGTTGGAGCAGCAGCGAAAAATCGTCGAGTTGGATGCCGCGATGCAAAACGAGCGCGCCATCCTGACCCAGCTTATTAACAACAGATCCACCGAAATGTCGGCTATTGCCCGGCAGTTACTTGCAACTGCCTTTGAGAGTTCGGAACAGAGAGCATCATGAACGACCAAATCAAACAGGACGAAGTGAACAAGGCCGTCTGGGCCGCTTGCGACACTTTTCGCGGGACAGTCTCCGCAGATGTTTACAAGGACTACGTCCTCACCATGCTGTTCCTGAAGTACCTGTCGGACGTGTGGCAGGACCATTACGATAAATACAAGGCGCAGTATGGCGACACGCCCGAGCTGATTGCGGAGTTGATGACGAATGAGCGCTTCGTCCTGCCGGACTCCGCCAACTTCACCACGCTCTACAAGGCGCGGCACGAGCCGGGCAATGGCGAGCGGATCGATAAGGCGCTGCACGCCATTGAAGAGGCCAATGTCGGCAAACTCCGCGATGTATTCCAAGACATCAGCTTCAACTCCAATAAGCTCGGGGAGGAAAAGCAGAAGAACGACATCCTGCGTCATCTGCTGGAGGATTTCTCGCGCCCCGAGCTGAATATGCGGCCCTCACGCATCGGCAATCTTGACGTTATCGGCAACGCCTACGAGTTCCTGATCAAGAACTTCGCAGCTGATGCAGGCCGCAAGGCAGGAGAATTCTACACCCCGCCCGAAGTGTCCGAACTGATGGCCGAGATCATGGACATGGCCGAGGGGGAGGAAGCCTGCGATCCCACCTGTGGTTCCGGCTCGCTGCTGATGAAGTGCGGTCGCCGGGTGCAGGCCAAGTTTGGCGGATCGAAGAAATACGCGCTCTACGGCCAGGAATCGATTGGTAGCACCTGGGCGCTCGCAAAGATGAACATGTTCCTCCACGGCGAGGACAATCACCGGATTGAATGGGGCGACACCATTCGCAACCCAAAGCTGCTCGACGCGGAGGACCGGCTAAAGCACTTCGATGTCGTAGTCGCCAACCCGCCCTTCAGCCTCGATAAGTGGGGCGTCGATACGGCGGAAAACGACCGGTTCGGTCGGTTCCGGCGTGGCGTGCCTCCCAAGACCAAGGGCGACTACGCCTTCATCCTCCACATGATTGAGACGATGAAGCCGAAGACCGGGCGCATGGCCGTGGTCGCGCCGCACGGCGTACTGTTCCGGGGATCGAGCGAGGGCAAGATCAGGCAGAAGCTGATCGAGGAGAACCTGCTCGAGGCGGTGATCGGCCTGCCTGAAAAGCTGTTTTACGGCACCGGCATTCCGGCCTGCATCCTGATCTTCCGCAAGACCAAAGCGGACGACAAGGTGCTGTTCATCGACGCCAGCCGCGAATTCAAATCGGGCAAGAACCAGAACCAGCTCGAAGAAGGCCACATCGCGAAGATCGTCGAGACCTACCGAGCGCGCGAGACGGTCGACAAATACGCCTTTCTCGCCACGCCCGAGGAGCTGGCCGAGAACGACTACAACCTCAACATCCCGCGCTACGTCGATACCTTTGAGGAAGAGGACGAGATCGACCTGGTCGCTGTCCGCGCCGAGCGGCTGAAGCTCAAGGCCGAGTTGGCCGCGCTGGAGGACAAGATGGACGGCTATTTCAAGGAGCTTGGCTACTGATGTCCGGCGAGATCATCCTTTGTCACACCCGCACGATCAAAGCGCAGAGCGCGGTCGAGCAGCATTTCATCGAGTCTACTACCAAGCTGACGAAGCTCGCTGCTGACAAGTCCGCCAAGAGCAAGGGCGATGCGAAATGATTCCCGAGGGATGGGAGCACACAGACCTCGGATCGCTGAGTTCGGCACCGATCACTTATGGCGTGGTTAAGCCCGGTCCAAGTGATGACGAGGATGGCGTACTCTTCGTTCGTGGCGGAGATTTTCCGGACGGCAGGATCAATCCGGCGAGACTGCGAACCATCACCAAAGAGGTTTCAGACCAATATCGTAGGACCAAACTCAAGGGTGGTGAGGTTCTAATCAGCCTTGTAGGTTACCCTGGAGCTTGCGCCGTGGTGCCGTCCGAGCTGGCTGGCGCAAACATCGCACGACAGACAGCGATCATTCGCCCGAAGAAAGATGTCTCGACAAGCTTTCTAGTTACCTATCTGCGCTCGCCACTTGGGCAGGCGAAGCTGCTGTCGAATGTTATCGGGTCAGCGCAGCAGGTCATAAACCTCAAAGACCTGCGGAATGTTAGCGTACCACTTCCCCCAGTGGGCGAACGGAGAGCGATCGCCGACGTCTCCGAAACATGGGACGGCGCTATCGAGACGGTCGAGGCGCTGATCGCCAACGCCCGCGCGCAGAAGCAAGCGTTGATGCAGCAACTGCTCTGCGGGAAACACCGGTTGCCTGGGTTCAGTGGTGAGTGGCAGCGTAAGTCGATCGACGAAATCTCTACCCGCGTAACGCGACGCAATGATGGCACGGAGCTACCAATCCTGACGATATCTTCTATGTCGGGCTTCGTCAGGCAAGACGAGAAGTACAGTCGCTACATGGCCGGAAAGAGCGTCGAGACCTACATCATGCTGAATGAGGGCGAATTTGCCTACAACAAGGGCAACTCGAAGACCTACGAATTCGGCTGCATCTTTGATCTTGAGGGGTACGCACGTGCACTCGTTCCGCACGTATATGTCTGCTTTAAGCTTAAGAAGGGGTATAGCCACCGCTTCTACAAGGCCTTGTTTGAGGCGGACTATCTCGCTCCGCAGCTGGGTCGCCTCGTTAACACCGGCGTGCGCAACAACGGCTTGTTGAACATCAAACCCAGCGAATTTCTCGGCACAAAGGTTCCCGTCCCGCCGATCGACGAACAAGATGCAATCGCAGCCGTCATGGAGGCGGCTTCCCGCACGGTGGTCGAGCACGAAACCCAACTGGCGGCCCTCCGCCAGGAAAAGGCCGCGCTCATGCAGCAACTGCTCACCGGCAAACGGCGGGTCAAACTTCCGGAAAACGAGGTGGCCTGATGGCAATCGCACCCTACGGTTACGCGCATGAAAAGCTGGTCGGGGCCATGGACATCATGGTGACGGGCAAGGGCTCCCGCCGCCAACGCCTAGCCCGCGCGGGACGAGATTATCTTTTTCGCCTCAGCAATCCCAGACAGCACCGGCTTCCATCTGATCTCGCAGACTCACTGGCAAGTTTGCTCGCCGAATTAACCAGTACTAGGCCCCAAACACGTTGGGACGACACATTCGAAGCAACGGCGCGGAATATGTCATGGCAAAAGGCCGAGCGCCTCGCCCAACAACTGTTCAGCCTGTTCCTCGCGGTCGTCGAACTGCGGAGGCAAGCGGCTGCCAAATTGGATTATGAGAGGCAGACATGCTAAGCACAATTTTACTGGGCAAATTGGCATGTGATCCAGCGCACGACAAAGCGCTGGAGCGCTTTGTCGTGCGCTGGACCAAAAGTCAAGTTTCGATTGACATTATGGAGTCTAGCGCTTACCTAGATATCAACAGAGCCCGCCACGCCTCTCAACGATGCGCACCTGGCGGGACTTTTTTTGCCCAAAATCCTTGCGAGGCGGTGCGGTCATGAGCTTGCCGCCTGTCCCCGCCAACAAGGCCCCCTACACCAAGCCAGCGCTGACCATCCCCCAGCAGATTGCCAGGCTGCAAGGCGAAGGCATGGCGATTGCCGATCAGGCGCTAGCGCAGCACTGCCTCCAGCATATCAGCTATTACCGCCTGAGTGCATACTGGCTTTTTTTCGAACATCCCAAAGGCCACGCAGGTCCACGCTTCAAGCCCGGTACAACCTTCGAAGAGGTTCTGGCACTTTATGAGTTCGACCGAACCTTGCGGTTGCTTGTACTCGATGCGGTTGAACGTATCGAGGTCGCGTTTCGGGGGAGTTGGGCGTATGTGCTCGCTCACAAAGGTAGTGGGCACGGTTACCTTGATTGGCAGCTATATACCGAACCGCAAAAATACAGTGAGAACGTCGGCGCGCTCAATCGCGAAGTCAGCCGCTCAAAAGACACGTTTATCAAGCACTACTGGTTCAAATACGCTGGACCGCCTCAGCCACCCGTCTGGATGGCATCCGAACTTATGTCCTTCGGTTTGCTGTCGCGCTGGTACGCGTTGCTAAAAGATAGGGCCGACCGTCAGGCGGTTTCAGCGCCTTTTACGCTTGATGAAAAAATCTTCGTGCCAATGGTCCAGCACATATCGACCGTTCGCAACATCTGCGCGCATCATAGCCGGCTGTGGAATCGGAAGCTGAAAGCAACACTCAAACTGCCGAAGAGCAATCCATCCGAACTAGCGAATGCGCTGAACCGGACGGCGAACGACAAGCTCTACAACACGCTCGCCTTTCTCAAGTACCTGCTCGACCAGTGCGATCCCACAAACTCTTGGGGCCAGCGCCTGATTACCCACATGGGAACACTGGCTGCAGGACGCGAAACGGCCATGGGCTTCCCGGCCGATTGGAAGGACTACAAACTTTGGGGGGGCACAAAATGACTATAACCCCCAACACTGCCGAGCTCTACAGTTCCCATATTCCGGCCCTCGCAACGCTGGTTTCGCTAGGCTGGGATTATCTCCCGCCAGAGGATTGCCTCATTGCCCGCGGCGGCAATCAAGGAGTGGTGTTGCGCGATGTGCTGGTCGAGCAGCTACGGCGGCGGACGTTCGACTACAAGGGGCGGACCTATCCGCTCTCGACCAACGCGATCGACCAGATCGTCCGCGAGCTGACTTCGCCCGCGCTCAACGAAGGGCTGATCACCGCCAACGAGAAGCTCTACAATGCCATCACGCTGGGCATCACCGTCACCGAGTTCGTCGAGGGCAAGAAGCACAGCGTCACCGTGGCCATCATTGACTGGGCGCATCCGCTGGCGAACAGCTTTGTCGCAAGCGAAGAAATGGAAGTGCTCGCTGTGCCGGGCACCCATACCCGGCGGCCCGATATCGTCGGCTTCGTCAACGGAATTCCGCTGCTGGTGATCGAAGCCAAGCGGCCTGACAGTGGCAATCCCAACAAGTCGATGGTGGACGAAGGGGTCAGCCAGACGATCCGCAATCAGGGGCAGGAGGAAATTCCACACCTGTTCGCCTATGCCCATCTGCTGCTGTCCATCGGCATGACCGATGGCCGCTATGGCACCACCAAGACCCCCCGCAAGTTCTGGGCGCAATGGCGCGAGGAGGAGTTTTCCGAAGACCACTTCCGCCAGATCAAGAACGCCGCAAAGGAAATTGATCCGCGGGCGGCGATCCTGAAGAACCATGTGCGCGAGGTGCGCGACCACTTCCAGCACCTGTGGAGCGACGAGCAAGCGGTGACCGCGCAGGACCGCCTGCTGATCGGCCTGTGCACGCCCGAGCGCCTGTTGGAATTCATCCGCTCCTACGTCCTGTTTGACCGCAAGGTGGACAAGATCGTCGCGCGCCATCAGCAATTCTTTGGCATCCGCGCGCTGCTCGACCAGATCAGCCGGATCAAGCCCGATGGCGCGCGCGAAGGCGGGGTGATCTGGCACACCACCGGTTCGGGCAAGAGCTTCACGATGGTGATGCTGTGCAAGGCGCTGCTGCTGCATGAGAAGCTGAAGGCCTGCCGCCTGGTCGTCGTGACCGACCGGCGCGACCTGGAGAAACAACTGGCAGGCAACTTCCTGACCGGCGGCGCTTTCGGCTCGGACATCGGCTCCAAGGATGCAGGAAAGGCCAAGGCGCAATCGGGCCGCGATCTTGCCAAGCGCATCGGCAAGGGCACCGAGCGGATCATCTTCACGATCATCAACAAGTTCGGCAGCGCAGCGCGTCATGCTGAATGCCGTAACGACAGCGCGGACATGATCGTGCTGGTCGATGAAGGCCACCGCAGCCAGGGCGGCGAAAACCACGAGCGAATGCGCAAGGCGCTGCCGAATGCCGCCTATGTCGCGTTCACCGGCACTCCATTGCTGAAAGACGACAAGACGGCCATCAAGTTTGGTCGGATCGTTCACGCCTACACGATGAAGGACGCCGTTTCGGACGGCACGGTGACGCCGTTGCTCTACGAGGAACGCAAGCCGATCCTCGACGTGAACGAGCGCGCGATCGACAACTGGTTCGAAAAAGTCACCGCTGGCCTTTCCGATGAGCAAAGGGGCGATCTAAAGAAGAAGTTCGGCACCAAGGGCGCGGTCTATGGCTCTGGCGACCGAATCAATCTGATTGCACTCGATATCGCGACCCACTTCAAGGAGAACTTCAAGGATCTTGATCTCGGCCTCAAGGGGCAGCTGGCTACCGATTCCAAGCGCTCAGCCATCCGCTACAAGAAGGCCCTGGATGCAACCGGACTGGTCAGCAGCGCCATCGTCATTTCGGCCCCAGATACCCGTGAAGGGCATTCGGAAGTGGATGAGGCGGAGCTGCCAGAGGTGCTGCAATGGTGGAAGGAAAACGTCAAAGGCGACGCCGAAGATTACGAGCGCCAGGTGATCGAGGATTTCTCGACTGAGGGTCGACCTGACATTCTGATTGTGGTCGACAAGTTGCTCACCGGATTTGATGAGCCGCGCAACGGTGTCCTCTACATCGACAAGAAGCTCGAACAGCACAATCTGATCCAGGCAATTGCTCGCGTGAACCGGCTGCATGAGCAGAAGAAGTATGGTTTGCTCATCGACTATCGGGGCATTCTGAAGGCGCTGGATACCGCGCTCACCGAATATCAGGACCTCGCCGAACGGACGCAGGGCGGCTTCGATCTCGACGACATTGAAGAACTCTATGCCGATGTCAGCACCGAGTATAAGCGATTGCCCAGCCTCCACGCCGACCTCTGGGCAATCTTCACGCCGGTCAAGAACAAGGCCGATATCGAGCAGTACCGGCAGCTGCTGGTTCCGCAGACTCGCGAAAGTGAGGATGGGACGCCGATCGACCTAAACCAGAAGCTCAGGGAGGATTTCTACGAGGCCCTGACAGCCTACGGCATGTGTCTGAAGATCGCTCTGGGATCGCGTTCGTTCTTCGAAGACACATCAATCACCGAAGGACAGATTGCGGAATACAAACGAGACCTCAAGTTCTTCACTAACCTGCGCAAGATCGTGAAGCAGGACGCACAGGAAACCGTCGATTACAGCGCCTACGAGGATCAGATCAGGAGACTGGTCGATCGCTACGTCGTGGGCGAGGACGTGGAGAACGTGGACGGCGTTCTGATCGTCAACGAGCTTGGAAATCAGCAGGCCGCCCAAACCTGGTCCCCTGAGAAAACACGCAACGAAACTGACATCATCCGCTCCAGAGTCCGCAAGACGATCAAGCAGGAACTGGCCGACGATCCCTATGCGCAGCTGTTCTTTTCCGATCTGCTCAAGCGGGCCATTGCGGAAGCATCTGCGCTTTTCGACCACCCTTACAAGCAATACATCCTGTTCAAGGATTTGGAGGAGAAACTCGCCGCCAAGAAGATTGATGACCTGCCCAAACGCCTCGAAGGTCACCGCCATGCGAGCGCCTATTTCGGGATTTTCCGGTTGGAGATTGGCAATGCGATCGCGAACGGAAATGATCAGGATGAGTTCATTCGAGCAGCGCTGGATATGGAAAAATCCGTCGAGAGTGCCATTGCAGAGAACTCGCTGAACCCGGCAAACATTGAAGCGGCTATCCGAAAAGCTTTGTTGCCGCGCCTATTTGGCCTGATCGGCTTGGACAAGGCAAAGGTTGTTACCGAGAAGGTAGTCGAGATAACCCGCATTGGCCTTGCTCGCGGAAGTGGCGCAAAGACATGATTGTCCGATATGGCGATCAAGAGGTCTCGTGCCTCGTTCGACAAACCGCCGCTGTCACGGGACGTATCCGCATCCACGTTTATCCCAACGGGGATGTCGAAATTGAAGCTCCTGCAAACAAGCAATCGAATGAGATCAGGGCGGCCGCTCAGCGCCGTGCCAGGTGGATATTTCAGCATCGAAACGCGGCCATCTCCGCGCGACAGTTGGCGACGCCTCGTGAATATGTGAGCGGGGAAACTCACTTCTATCTTGGCCGGCGGTACAAGCTCCTGGTCTATGAAAGCAGCACCAAGCCTTCCGAAGTCAAATTGTTGCGGGGCAAGCTTGAGATAACCGTGCCTGTGGCGGATCGCGCCGCCATCAAACGAAGATTGAACTCTTGGTACAGCGTACGGGCCGCCGAATACCTAAACACAAGATTTTCGGAGGTTACGGAGCGCGTGAGCTGGCTTGACCGGCGCCCACCTCTCAAACTTATGCGCATGAAAACACAGTGGGGGAGTTGCTCGCCCAATGGGGTGATCTACCTCAACCCTGCGTTGGTTCGAGCTCCTCGTCATTGCATCGAATACGTTATGGTGCATGAGCTATGTCATATGGTTGAACACAACCACAGCCGTCGTTTTTTCGACCTGCTTGATGCCCAATTACCCGGATGGCAGACAACCAAACGTGAGCTGGACTCGCTTGCCGAGCTTATTCTTGCTGGAAACGATTGATTGGGTAGGTTGGCGCCCTCGTATGACCTAGCTACCGGGCTGCTCACGGTCACGTGGGACAAAACAGCTCGGTAAGAGGTGTCACTCGAAGGGAGAGGGAAGTAGGGTACCCTCGGGTAACTTCGCGATCGCGTTCATGGCTTTCGAGAGACGGTTTAGAGTACTATCCTGCTCGTCAATCCAACTTGGCACTTCGGACTCGGATTGGGGATAGAGAGCCGGAATTTGGCCGAGTTCCTCCCGCATGATCTGAAGATTGTCGCACACAGCCTTGATGCGATCTGCCCGGCTCGCCTCGTATTCCGACGGAAGGGGCGTCAGGCGGCCACCGCATCGTTGGCGGATCGTCACCAGCTTTGTCATATTCACCTCCGATTGCGAGAACGGCTGTCCGCGCTTCTTTTATTATAGGACATTTTCTTCAAGATTCGGATTGTGAGCCACCAAGTTGAATCGCGCCTTGGACCAGCGAGGGCTAGCAGACACCAACTGCCGAGGGAGCGGGTGTGGGAACTAACTCGGAGAATTGCCAAGAAAGTTCTTAACTTCCAACAGGTTATGTGGAGATGTGTGGCGCACCCGACAGGATTCGAACCTGTGGCCTCTGCCTTCGGAGGGCAGCGCTCTATCCAGCTGAGCTACGGGTGCTTGCGGGGCCGGTAAGCCCTTAGGCGAGCGGGCCGCTTAGCAAAGCGGGCAGGGGCTCGCCAGTGCTAATCGCATTCTCGCGGATCGGCGCGCCGCGTTAGCCATTTGGCAAGGAGCGGGGCGTAATTCTTGCCGAATGAGCGCGATCTCCCACGAATTCGACCTGAGTGAAGCCACCATGCTGCCGCCGGCCGATCCGGGCCCGCGCGCCGTGCCCGAGATAGAGGCGCTTGCTGCCCGTTGGGAGGCGGTGCACGAAGCAGCCGCAGCGGTCGGAAAGCTGGCGCAGCTGGGGCGCGAGACCCTGACCGAAGACATCGCCTCGCTCCCGCTTCGCGCCGCTGCGAGGGGCGGATGGCATTATGAGATGGTCGCCCGCGGAATCGACGATCTGGCGGCCGTCATGCAGCCGGGCCTGCGCGCGCTGCTGTCGCTGACGGCCGGCGGGCAAGATACGACTGCCGCCGCGCTGACATTGTGGCGCGAATTCCATATGGCTCGCACGGCCATTCTGGGCTTGGTCCCGGTCGAATAGTCTCTGCAAATTGAATTAACGGTCGCGACGCTTGACTGCGTTCGCGCTCTGTTCCAATTGGGGGCGATGACCGAACCGGCTCTCGCCCAAACAGATACGGCTGCCAGCGTGGCGCGCGGGATCGCGCGGCTTTTCGCGCGCAACGACATCTGGTGCATTCCCGAGATGCCGCTGCGCAACGGGCGGCGGGCGGACCTCATGGGCATCGATCCCAAGGGGCAGGTGATCATCGTCGAGATCAAGGTCCAGCGCGGCGATTTGCTTGGCGACGGCAAATGGCCCGACTATCTCGACCATTGCGACCGATTTTACTGGGGCGTGCCGCCGGGGCTCGATCGCGCACCGCTGGAAGGTCTGGACTACCAGCCGGACTGCTGCGGCATCATCGTGGCCGATGGCTACGACGGCGAGATTCTGCGCCCCGCGCCGCTCCGTCCGCTCGCCGCGGCGCGGCGCAAGGTCGAGGTCGAGCGGCTGGCGCGTGCCGCCATGCGGCGCACGACCGTTGCCTATGATCCACACTGCGCGCCCTGGGGCGGCGGGGACTGACACAGGACCTGTTAACCGGCTTCGGGTTAGGGCATGGTCCGATCAAGCCATGTGGACCGCCATCATCCTTTCCGCCGTTTCGATGACGCTGATCGTCGCTGCGCGCTATGCCGCCACGAGCGGGCTGTTTGCGGCGATCACCGGGCGTGTAAAACCGGGCTATCATGCCAAGCTCGGCCCGCAGATTAGGCGAGAGATCGGCTGGTCGCTAGCCTCGGCGGCGATCTACGGGATTCCGGCAGGCGTGGTCGCCTGGGGCTGGCAGGAACGTGGCTGGACGCAGATCTATACCGGCTGGAACGACTACCCGCTATGGCATCTCGCCCTCGCTCCGCTGCTCTACCTGTTCGCGCACGACACCTGGTTTTACTGGACCCACCGCTGGATGCACGAGCCGCGCCTGTTCCGCATCGCCCATGCCGTCCACCATGCCAGCCGCCCGCCTACGGCCTGGGCGGCGATGAGCTTTCACCCGTGGGAAGCGCTGACCGGGGCGATCGTCATCCCACTGCTGGTCTTCGTGATCCCGATCCATGTCGCCATGCTGGGTGTCGTCCTGCTCGTGATGACGGTGATGGGCGTCACCAATCACATGGGTTGGGAGATGTTCCCCCGTCGGCTGGTTCATTCGCGGTTAGGCGGGTGGCTGATAACCGCCAGCCATCACCAGCGTCACCACGAAGAATACAAATGCAATTACGGCCTCTACTTTCGCTTCTGGGACCGGCTGTGCGGAACCGACCGCGGCCTGAGCGAACGCATATGAAGCGGGAACACAAAACCAGAGCCGTCGCCCTGCTGGCGCTGCCCTTCGGCCTGGCGCTGGCCGGCACGTCGCCGCACATCGAACAGGCCAAGGTCACGGTGACCGTGACCGACCTGCGCAATGCCGAAGGCGTGGTGCGCGCCTGCATGACGAAAGACGAGACCAAGTTCCCCAAATGCCGCGGCGTTCCGGGTGCTTACGCCACCACGGCGGATGCGCGCGAGGGGACCGTCACCTTCACCTTCTCCGACGTGAAACCGGGCCGCTATGCCATCGCGCTACTGCATGACGAGAACGGCAACGGAAAGGCCGACCGCGCGCTGGGCATGATGCCGAAAGAGGGCTTCGGATTCTCGCGCGATGCCCAGGTCCGTATGGGCCCGCCTAGCTTCGAGGATGCGGTCTTCCCGGTCGGTGCCGCGAACGAGAAACTGACGATCCGCATGCGCTACATGCTTTAGCGGTGCGATGCCGCTCGCGCGGCAAAGGTTGGCAAACGTATTTAACCATATGTTTACCACGCACCCCCATACCTCCCTGTGAACGAGCACAACTCTTCGGGGGCGTAGGAATCCATGGACAGGCTAGGCGGCTATTTCGGCGCGCATGAACCGGACGATCCGGTCGACGATTACGTCGACGAGGACGATGCCGATATCCAGCCCCCGCCGTCTCCCGTCGGCCAGGACGAGCGGCGCATGCAGGTGCGCGCCTACAACCACTGGGCCAGCCTGCTCGGCGATCGCAACTATCCCGACATCGAGGATCTGGAGCCCGACCGGCTCGACGACTTCGGCCCCTATTCCGTGCTGCTTGACTTCAGCGACGGAATCGAGGACCCGGCCGTGCAATATGTCGGCGCGGACCTGGCCGAGGAATGCGGCCATGACGAGCTGATTATCCGCCTGTCGGACGTGCCGAGCCGCTCCGTTCTCAGCCGCATCACCGACCATTACATGCAGATCCTCGCCAACCAGGCACCGATCGGCTTCGAGGCGGAATTCGTCAACGATCGCGGATCGACCGTGCTCTATCGCGGGATCCTGCTGCCCTATTCGAGCGACAACGAGACGATCGACTTCATCTACGGCGTCATCAACTGGAAAGAGATGGCCGACCAATCGACTGCAGACGAGCTGCTGCTTGAAATCGGCCAGTCGCTGGGCGAGCACGAGGAAGAAGCGGCCAGCGCCGCGGAGCCAGACATGCTCGAAACCGCCGAGATGCTGACAGCCGCCGAAGTTGCTGAAGAAGCTGTTGAGGGCGAGGACGTCAGCGACGACATTCTCGACCTCGGCAGCGCGGAGATGGTCGTGGAAGGAAGCGAAGACGCCCTGCCGCTGCCCGCCTTCGGAGCAAGCACCCCTAACGATCAGGACATCGGCTCGAGCCGGATCGACGCGCTCGGCAATCCGATCGGCGCGCACCCCGGCCAGGACGACACCGACTATGTCGATGATGACGGCGGGTTCGACGATTTCGACAACAGCATAAAGACGGCGGCCGACTACGGCCTGCCCGATTGGGACGAAGATCCCGAAGCCGACGATGTGGACGACCTGGTCGATCCGCTCGACGACGAGGAAGCCTCGAGCAGCCTGATGTCGCTCGTCAGCCGCGGGGAGCGGAGGAAGAAGGCCGTCGATCTCTCGGCCAGCGAAGCCTCGCCTGCCGTACCGCAAGCCTATGAAGGCGAAGAGCCCGAAGCGGCTTTTGCGATGCCCGAGGCCTACACGCCACCGGTGGAGGACGAAGCCGAGGCGGACGCAGCCTCCGAGTGGGCGGATTGGGATGGCACAGACGAGGCGATCGAAGACCTCGAACCGGAACTCGCGCCCGAAGAAACAACAGAGCCCGAACCGGTCGCCGAAATCGTGCTGGAACCCGAACAGGAAACGGCGGTCGAGGCGGAACCCGAATCCGACTCGGACCCAAGCGAACCGGACTACCAGCCTGCCGTCGTCGTCGATCCCGAAGATGCGCCGGAAGGCCTCTACGATTGCCTCGCCGCCGCGCGCGAGCAGGCGCAGGCTGCACAGAACACCGAGGATCGCAGCCGCAAGGCCCTCTATGCGGCGGTCGCACTGGCATACGATTTCAGTCTCGAATCGCAGGACGATCCCGACGGCTTCGAAGAACTGCTGTCTGACAACGGGCTGACCGTTCAGGACCGCGCGCCGATGACGCCGGTGGTCAAGCTGGTGTTCGGCGCGGATTACGACAAGACGCGCCTCACCGAATATGCCGCCGTTCTGTCCCACGCCCATCGCCTGAACGTCGAGCGCGGCGCGCTGGCAGGCTTCCTCCATGAAGCCGAAGGGGGGCTCAAGGGCGTGGTCCAGGCCGAACGCCGGGCGCGCAAGGAAGAGCAGGGCAAGCAGGTCGATGACCATAAGGCGGTCAAGCCCGCGCTCGCGCGCAAGCTGCGCAAGCTCGACGAACTGGCGCTGGCCGATCTCGACGAGCACGGTCCGGAATTCGCGCTGGTCATGGTCCGCCGGACACCTACGGGCGAGCTGGTGGTGCTGGGCGAACTGCCGGAAGACGTGCCCGCACTCGAACGCGCGGCGCGCAAGCTGCTCGGCTGATGCCGCTCACGCGTTCCATGTTTACGGTTGCTTAGGGGGCCTGCGCTTCGCTAGCCCCGGCGGCGATGCCATTCCTTCCGACTGCCCCGGTTCGTATCCAGCCCTATTTCGGCTATCGCAACGAGACCCGCCTGTTCATCACGGGCCGCGCCCTGCGCTCGCGTGTGGGCGCCTTCGAGAAGCGCAGCAAATGGCGCGCCGCGAAAACCATGCTGGCGCAATTCGCCAGCCACGAGGTGCCCGAACTGCCGGTTCAGCTGGAGATCGTCAGTCCTTCCGGCGAAAGCAGGCGGCATCAGGGCCTGACCGACAAGGAAGGCTTCGTGCGCTTCGACATTCCGCTCGACGGCGACTGGCCGCTGGCCGAAACGCCGGAATGGGAAACGGTCGTTTTCCACTGGAGCAATGGCGAGGGCGAGCATTGCGTGGACGGGCATGTCCTGGCTCCCGGCCGGACCACCGGCCTCGGCGTCATCTCCGACATCGACGACACGATCATCGAAACCGGCATCACCGGCGATTTTCGCGCGGTGCTGCGCAACTGGCGGCGCGTGTTGCTGCAAATGCCGGAAGAGCGCATTCTCGTGCCGGGTGCGGATATTTTCTACAACGCACTCGGTAGCGGTGAGCCCCTGTCCGAAGGGCAGGGTCACGCGGGCGAGCATCTCAGAGCAAGCGACCGGCCGTTCTTCTACGTTTCCTCGAGCCCGTGGAACCTCTTCAGCTATCTCGTTACCTATATCCGAAGCCGCGGGCTGCCGCTGGGCCCGATCATGCTACGCGACTGGGGTCTCAATCGCGACACCTTCGGATCGGGCAGCCACGGAGCGCACAAACGCGCCGCCATCGATGGCATCCTGGCGACCTATCCCGATCTGAAATTCGCCATGATCGGCGACGACAGCCAGGGCGATCTGACTGCATTCGGCGCCATCGCAGTCGATAATCCCGGCCGCATCCGGGCCATCTTCATTCGGAAGGTCGGCGAAGCGATGAGCCCCGAAGAAACCGCCGCCAAGGCCGCGATCGAAGCGGCAAACATCCCGCTGTGGCTGGGCGACAGTTATGAGACAGGGCACGAATTTCTCGCCTCGATCGGCCTGCTCGGCGACCAGGAAACGCGCGCGATCGTCGATACGATCGAGGAAACGGACCCGAAAGCGAAGTGAAACGCA
Source organism: Qipengyuania profundimaris (assembly GCF_030717945.1). Taxonomy (NCBI): domain Bacteria; kingdom Pseudomonadati; phylum Pseudomonadota; class Alphaproteobacteria; order Sphingomonadales; family Erythrobacteraceae; genus Qipengyuania; species Qipengyuania profundimaris. Next base: position 318,610 of record NZ_JAVAIM010000001.1, on the reverse strand, counting down.
TGTTGAAGATACTCGCAGTGCTGGTCGGCATATTCGTGCTGCTGGGGATCGGCCTGTGGCTGGCGGTGCGAGCGAACGGGCCTGCCGTCCTCGACACGGTCGACCGGATCGCCGGCCCATCGAACGATGTCGAACTGGTCGAAACTGCGCGCTATGGCGACAATCCCGAGCAGAAGCTGCGCGTCTATCGCGACGAAACGGCGTCCGGACCGCTTCCGGTATTCATTTTCTATCACGGCGGCGCATGGGCGCATGGCGACCCCGACGATTACGGCTTCATCGCGCGCAATATAGCGCCTGAGGGCTATGTCGTGGTTCTTGGCGGCTATCGCATGAACGAGGCGGGGCGTTATCCCGCGATGCTGCAGGATACCGCTTCGGTCGTCGCATGGACGCGCGACAACATCGCGAAGCATGGCGGCGATCCCGACCGCATCGTTCTGTCGGGGCATTCCGCCGGCGCATACAATGCGGTGCAGGTCGCGCTGGACGGGCGATGGCTCGACAATGCCGGAGTGTCGGGTGGGGCGATCAGGGGCGTGGTGGGCCTGTCCGGGCCCTACGATTTCCACCCATTCGACACCGATCGCAGCAAGGCCGCCTTCGAAAGTGTTGGTGCCGGACCGGAAAGCCAGCCGGTCAATCAACCCCTCGCCGCCGCGCCTCCCATGCTGCTGGTCCATGGCGAAGCCGACACGGTCGTGAAAATCCGGAATTCGCAGGCTCTGGCGCGTGGCTTGAGAGAGGCGGGTTCTCAAGTCGACACGCTGTACCTACCCGATGCCTCGCACAACGCGCCTCTGCTCGCTCTCACCAACCCATGGCGGCGCGACCCTCAGGTGTTCGATCGTGTGACGAAATTCCTGCGCCGGGCGACCGACGTTTCAGTTCCGGTTCAGGCCGCGAAGCCTTAGCACAGCAGTATGCGCTTTCTCGCCCGCTTGCTCGCCATTCTCGCCGCCGCCATGCTGGCAGCGCAGCCGGTCGCCGCGCAAAGCATTCTGCGGGATGCGGAAACCGAGAAGTTCCTCGACGAGATTTCCGAACCGCTGATCGAAGCCGCCGGGCTGGAGCCGGCGAATGTCGACATCATTCTGGTCAATGATTCCTCCATCAACGCCTTCGTTGCGGGCGGGCAGGCAGTCTATATCCATAGCGGGCTGATCGAAGCCGCCGACAGCGCCGAAGAAGTCCAGGGTGTCATTGCGCACGAACTCGGCCACATTACCGGCGGGCACATCATTCGCTACAGCGAAGGTATCGGCACGGCCTCGAAGATTTCGTTGCTCTCCGTGCTGGCCGGCATCGGTGCAGCATTGGCGGGCGCGGGTGAAGCTGCGGCGGGGATCATGGCGCTCGGCCAGCAGGCGGCAATGGGCAAGTTCCTCGCCTTCACGCGGACGCAGGAAGCCTCCGCCGACCTTGCGGGAGCCGAATACCTCTCCGAAGCGGGCATTTCGGGTCGCGGTTCGCTGACCTTTTTCGGCAAGCTTCTGAATCGTGAGTTTCGTTACGGCTACAGCCAGTCCGACGAAGCGGGCTTCTACCGCACCCACCCGCTCTCCGGCGATCGCATCCGCACGTTGACCGAGGTCTACGAAAAAGACCCGGCCTGGGATGCGCCGCGCAATGCCGCGCAACAGGCCAGGTTCGAGCGGGTGAAGGCCAAGCTCACCGGCTACATCGCCAAGCCGAACGAGACGCTGCGCGATTATCCTGAAACGACGAACACGATCCCCGCGCTCTACGCCCGTGCCTATGCCTACCACAAGAACGCGCGTGTCGATCGCGCACTGGAAACCGCGGATGCGCTGCTGGCGAAGGACCCGGAAGATCCGTATTTCCTCGAGCTGAAGGGTCAGGTGCTGCTCGAATCGGGGAGGCCTACCGAAGCGCTCGATCCGCTTCGCCGCGCGACAACTCTCACCAATTCGCAGCCGCTGATCGCCAGCATGCTGGGCCACGCGCTGATCGCGACCGAGGACCGGGTTAATTACGAAGAGGCCGAGAAAGTGTTGCGCGCTGCCGTTGGCCGCGATCGTTACAATCCCTTCGCGTGGTACCAGCTGGGCGTGGTCTATGCCGAACGCGGAGATATGCCGCGCGCCCGCCTCGCCAGTGCGGAACAACAGGTGATGAGCGGGCAATACGGCCTCGCCATGCGCAGCGCGCAATTTGCCGAGGCGGCGCTGCCCCACGGTTCGCCCGACTGGCTGCGCGCACAGGATATCGGCATGCAGGCCCGCGCCTTGCTGGAACGACAATGCGAAATGGAAAAGGGTCGCAATTGCGGCGGACGGCGTTAGGGTCGCCAGTGACATGAAACGCAACCTCGTCACTGCGCTGCTGGCGCTCGTCTTCGGCTTCCTGGGCGCCGCCATCTGGTCGGCAAGCGGGCTCGGCAACGGGCAGACGCGCGAATACCTCGTGTCCAATCCCGACATATTGCCCGAGATGGCGGAAGCCTATCAGCGCGGGCAGGCGAGTGATCGGCTGGCACAAGTGGACGATAGCGTGCGGGAGGCCTTCCCTGGCGCGGTCCTAGGCAATCCGGACGGGTCCAAAGTGCTGGTCAAGTTCACCGATTACGGCTGCACCTATTGCCGCCAATCCATCGCGCAGATCGACGCAATGATCGCTGCCGATCCCGATCTCAAGATCGTGGTGCGCGAATGGCCTATCTTCGATGGAAGCGAGCAGGCGGCGCGCATGGCTCTCGCCGCGGCGCGGCAGGGCAAGTATCCCGCGTTCTACCACGCCATGTTCGAACTCGGCCCGCCGAGCGAGACGACGATCGCGCAGGCCGCGCGAATCGCGCAGCTCGACATGGAAGCGGCACAGCGCTTTGCAGCATCGGAAGAGGCGACTGCCGAACTCGCACGCAATATGGGCCTGGCCCGCACGCTCGGCTTCAGCGGCACGCCGAGCTGGATCGCAGGCGACGAGGCGATCGAAGGGCTGGTCCCCGCCGCGCGCCTGCAGGACGCGCTCGACAGCGAGGCCTAGAAACTACTCGTCGAGCGCCTTGGCATAGGCGGAGACAAGCGGGCGCTCCATCACCCGGCGCACCATCGGTTCGAAGAATTCCAGCGGTTCGCTGTCGTAATCCGGGTCGAACGCCGCCTGATCGTATTTCTCGCAGAATTGGCGGCATGCCTCGTAATGCGGGTTATCCTTGAACTGGTCGCGCGCGTTCTGGTCCATTCCGAGGAAATGGAAATAGTAATAGCCCTGGAAGGCGCCGTGGTTCTGGCAGATCCAGTGGATTTCCTCGGTCACGAAGGGCTTGATGATCGAGGCCGCGACCTCGGGATGGTTGTAGCTACCCAGCGTGTCCCCGATATCGTGCAGCAGCGCCATCACGACATATTGCTCACCGCGCCCGTCGCGATGCGCGCGAGTCGCGGTTTGCAGCGAATGCTCCAGCCGGCAGACCGGGAAACCGCCGAAATCGCCGTCGAGCAGCTTCAGATGGTCGAGCACGCGATCGGGCAAGCCCTTGGCAAAGGCACGGTATTCGCCGGCGATCAGAGCCCAATCTTCCTTGGTGCCTTCCTTCATCTCGCGGAATTTCGCGCGTTCCGCAACCGAATGGCCTATGTTTTCCTGAATACCCATCGCATGCCTCTCTCGCTTTGCCTGTTGCAAGCAGTGTAGCGGCTGGCGCAGTTCGTCGCAATTGGGCTAGGGAGCAGGGCAATGGCCGTGTTGCCCATCCGTCCGACGCCGTTCTTCGCCAACAAGAACCAGGCGTTCTGGAACCTCCAGTTGGCTGGCTGGGGCGGGGCAACGATGCTGCGCGCGATGTCCGCGCTCGCCAATGGCCAGCCGGCCGACCGGCTCGTCATCATCCTGATCGCGACGATCACCGGCTTCTCGATCAGCCTGATCCTCGCTGTCGTCTACAGCCAGCTCATCAAGCAGAAACCACTGGTGACCTGGGGCGTGACTGCTGTCGTGCTAGGCGGCGCGACCGGCGTCTATGCCTTCATCGACAGCTGGGTGCTGGAGGTGGCAGGCGGCGCCAATACGGGCAATTTCGCCAGCCTTTTCGTCGGCATCTTTTTCTTCGACCTCACTCTGCTCGGCGCATGGTCGGCGCTCTATTACGCGATCAATTTCTTCCTCCAGGTGGAGGAGCAGGCAGACCGGCTGGAGCGGCTGGAAGCGCAGGCCACGAGCGCGCAGCTCGCGATGCTGCGCTACCAGCTCAATCCGCATTTCCTGTTCAACACGCTGAATTCGATCAGCACGCTGGTGCTGCTGAAGCAGACCGAGACGGCCAATGCTATGCTCACGCGCCTGTCCAGCTTCCTGCGCCACACGCTGGTCACGCAGCCCGGCGGCAAGGTAACGGTGGCGCAGGAGGTGGAGACGCTGAAGCTCTATCTCGATATCGAACGCATGCGCTTCGAAGAGCGGCTCCGCACCGATTTCCGCATCGAGGAGGAGGCCGCCAAGGCCACGCTCCCTGCGATGCTGCTGCAGCCGCTGGTCGAGAACGCGATCAAATATGCCGTCAGCCCGCAGGAGGAAGGGGCCGAGATCGCAGTGATGGCGCAAGTCGTCGGCCCGCGCCTGCGCGTGACCGTGTCCGATACCGGTCCCGGCATGAATGCGCAGAACGTCGAGGACGGGCTCCCCGCCGTACGCCCCAGCCGCGCGCGCCGCGATTCGACCGGCGTGGGCCTCACCAACATCCGCGATCGCCTCGCCCAGGCGTATGGCGAAGAACATCGCTTCGAAATCCGCTCACCCGAAAGCGGGGGCTTTTCGGTTCTCATCGAACTGCCCCTAGAATCGGACGAGGAGCCGGCCGCGTTAAGCGCAGCGCCACAATCCGCCCCCCAAACCGCAGCATCCCAGAAACCCGCGGGCCCCTCACCCGTTGAACCGCTGCAACCTCCCCGGAAAGCACCGCAAACGACATGACTATTCGCACCATCCTCGTCGACGACGAAAAGCTCGCCATCCAGGGTCTCCAACTGCGCCTCGAAGCGTTCGAGGACGTCGAGATCATCGAAACCTGCCAGAACGGCCGCGAGGCGATCCGCGCGATCAAGACGCAGAAACCCGACCTCGTCTTCCTCGACATCCAGATGCCCGGGTTTGACGGTTTTTCCGTCGTCCAAGGCGTCATGGAAATCGACCCGCCGCTGTTCGTTTTCGTCACCGCCTTCCAGGAACACGCAATCCGTGCCTTCGAGGCGAATGCGGTCAATTACCTGATGAAGCCGGTGGACGAAGACAAGCTGGCCGATACGATCGAGCGCGTCCGCCAGCGCCTCGCCGAAAAGAAGAGCACCGACGATGTCGAGCGGCTCAAGAACGTCCTCTCCGAAGTTGCGCCCGAAGCGGCCGAGGAACTGGCGTCCGGCGAAGATGCCGAGGCCGCCGGTCGGTACGAGAAGCTGATCAATGTGAAGGATCGCGGCCAGATCTTCCGCGTCGAAACCGACACGATCGAGCATATCGAGGCCGCGGGCGACTATATGTGCATCTACACCGGCGACAATTCGCTGATCCTGCGCGAAACGATGAAGGACCTCGAGCGTCGCCTCGACCCGCGCAAGTTCCAGCGCGTACACCGGTCCACCATCGTGAATCTCGACCAGGTACGCCAGGTGAAGCCGCATACCAACGGCGAATGCTTCCTTGTGCTGGATTCCGGCGCGGAGGTGAAGGTGAGCCGCTCCTACAGGGATGTAGTCGCTAGGTTCGTCCACTAAAAACCTTGGATGAGTCCGTTTGCCCTGAGCTTGTCGAAGGGCCGCCCTTCTTTTCGAGACCAGCATCGGAAGTAAGAACGGTGCTTCGACAGGCTCAGCACGAACGGAGAATTTCTTTTGTTTAGACTCGCAGGCTTCGATCTCGACCAATTCGTCCGCGATACGCTGGCCGAAGATTTGGGCGAGGGCCTGCCCGGTGGCGGGGTGGACGTTACAAGTGAAAGCGTGATCGCCGCCGACGCGCGCTTCGCGGGCGTAATGGACACGCGCGATGCGATCCATGTCGCGGGGCTACCGGTGGCCGAGGCGTTCTTCCGCGCGCTCGATGCGGACATGCGGATCGATATTCTCGTCGAGGAAGGGGCTAGCGTATCCGCAGGCACCGATCTCATGCGACTGGAAGGCAATGCCCGCGCCATGCTTACCGCCGAGCGGGCTGCGCTCAACACCGTGCAGCACCTCTCCGGCATCGCGACCATGGTCGCCCAATACGTGGACGCGATGGACAACCCCGACTGCACTCTGCTCGACACGCGCAAGACCATCCCAGGCCTGCGACATCTCGAGAAATACGCCGTGCGCATGGGTGGCGGCGCTAATCACCGCATGGGCCTGTGGGATGCCGCGATGATCAAGGACAATCACGTGCTCGTCGCCGGCAGCGTGGGCGAAGCCGTGCGCCGCGCGGTCGAAGCAGGCGTGCAGGACATCATCTGCGAAGTCGACCGGATCGACCAGATCGAACCTGCGCTCGGAGCTGGCGCGACCCGCCTTCTGCTCGACAATATGGAACCAGCAGCGTTGCGCGAAGCAGTCGCGCTGGTGGCGGGCCGGGTGCCGACCGAGGCGAGCGGCGGGATCAATCTCGACACCATCAAGGCGAAGGCAGCCACGGGCGTCGATTACGTCTCCGTCGGGCGCCTCACGCAAAGCGCGCCGGCCGCCGATATCGGACTGGACTTTACGCCGCTCTGATTACGCGGCATCTGCGGTCCGATAACGCAAATCATGCGGGAGAGACCGGGTGCGCCCCCAATCCATAGTCCTTTTCGATCGCCTGTTTCTGGCATCGCTAGTGCTCGCCCTGATCAATGCCGTGCTCGCCTATTCGACGCTGGTCGAAGAGGTTGAGGCCGACCCCGCACTCGCGCAAATCGGCGGTGGGCCGATCGTCCTCGGAGTGGTGCTCGCCAGCCTGCTGATTCCGCTGGTGCTGTGGTATTTCATTGCGCGCCGCGCCAGCAACATCGCCAAGTGGCTGCTGGTCGCCCTGGTTGCGATCGGCCTGTTCTTCGGCAATTTCAGCTTCAGTGAAGGATTCAGCTTGCCGGCAGTGCTCGGCCTCGTCGTTACGCTGCTGCAGGTGGTCGCCATCGTCTTGCTGTTCCGCGCGGATGCCCGCGCCTGGCTCGAAGGCGACACTGCCGCCAGCGAATGACACCTCCAGCTTGTGTGACACTGTATTGTGCCATCTTTACGCTAAGCAAGTAATCGGCCATTCCCCGAAGGGACGGGTGGGGAGAGAATACATTGAAGCCAAGGTCGATCAGCCGGTTCGAGGGGTGGTACTTCCTCGCGGTCGCGCTCAGCCTCGTGTCGACGGCGCTGGGGTGGTCGGACATGTCTACCTATACCGACGCTGTCATCGACGAATCCGGCGCGAATTCGCGGGGCATGGGCTTAGTCCTGCTGTTCTCCTCGGTGGCGATGTTCCTCGTGCTGGCGCTGATCTTCTGGGCCGCCATCGTGCTCTCGCGCCTCGGCGCCGCCCGCTGGGTGCTTGCCGTCCTGATCGCCTATGCCGCCTATTCGGTTGGCAAGCGGATCGCCAACACCGCAATGGGGCTCGGCCTCGTCGCCGACATCGCCGCCGTGGCGAGCGCGGCCATCGCCGTGTCCTTCCTGTTCAGGGCGGATGCTAGGGCATGGTTCGGCAAGGATGATGGGCAGGTTTCCGATCAGGTCTAGCCTTGCCCGCGCTGCAATTGCTGCGCTGGGGCTGGGCAGTATCGCCAGCCCGGCACTTGCCCAATCCTACCAGTGCCGCCTCCCCGCCCAGCTTAGCGTGCCCGAAATAACGCCGGATGCGCCCCCGCGCAGACTGCCGGTGACCGGCTACACGCTGGCGGCCAGCTGGAGCCCGGAGTTCTGCAAGGGCCGCGACGGGCAGGCGCGCCATGCCCGCCAATGCTCGCACCGCGCGGGCCGCTTCGGCATGGTGGTGCACGGATTGTGGCCGGAGAGCGGACGGACATGGCCGCAATGGTGCGGATCGCAGCGGCTGCTGACCGCGCGCGATTTGCGCCCGAACATGTGCCTCTCGCCTTCCGCCAGCCTGCTCGCGCGGCAATGGGCCAAGCACGGCAGCTGCATGACGCGCCGCCCGGCGACCTATTTCAAAGTGACGCGTATCTTGTGGAGCGGCCTGCGCTGGCCCGACTACGATCGCATCAGCCGCGAGGACGATCTGACCGCCGGGACGATCCGCACGCGCTTCGTCGACGCGAACCCCGGCTGGACGCGGGAGGCGGTGGGCGTAAAGCTGAACGACCGCGGCTGGCTGCAGGAACTGCGCCTCTGCTACGACACGCGCTTCATGCCGAAGGCCTGCGATCGGGCGAGGTTCGGCGCGAGGGATGGGGCGCAGGCGAAGATCTGGCGGGGGTTGTGATGCGTCGAACGAAGCTGGACAGCGAACTGCCTGAGCATTTCCGACACATAGTCAAAGCCGTGAATGTCTTTTCTGCGATTTTTTCAATAGTCGTTCTGATAGTTTGCGTGACGTCGATCGGCCAAGAACCACTTGGTGAGATAGTCATCACCGCGCTCGCCTTCACCCTCGCCGCCGTCGGTATTGTCCGCCCGGTCGTAATAAAGTTGATCAGGTTTTTTGGCTCCAACTACGGCTGAGCGATTCTGCGGAGGGACTCGGCTGCAAACTAGCGACGCTCCCTGAAAAACTCCCGCAGCATTTCAGCCGCCCGCGCCTCTCCCATACCGGAATAAACCTCGGGCCGGTGCAAACATTGCTTCTGTTCGAAAACCCGCGCTCCGTGCTCGACTGCGCCGCCCTTGGGGTCGCTTGCGGCATAATACAGCTTGGCAATGCGCGCGTGGACGATGGCGCCGGCGCACATGGCACAGGGTTCCAGCGTGACCCATAGTTCGCAGTCGGTCAGGCGTTCGTCGCCCAGTGCCTCTGCGGCGCGGCGGATGGCGAGGATTTCCGCGTGGGCGGTAGGGTCGTGCGTCTCGCGGGGGGCATTGTGCGCCTCTGCGATTACCTCACCATGGCGCGTCACAACCGCCCCCACCGGCACCTCGCCTGCCGCCGCGCTGGCTTTGGCCAGTTCGAGCGCGCGTTGCATGGGTTGCGGGAGGGTCCAGGCGGGCATACCAGCGCCTCGCTAGCCCCCGCGCAGGGGCGGCGCAACGCGCTTGACGATTCGCACCCCCGCCGCTATGCGCGCCGCTTTCCGGGATAAACGAACCCCGCATCCGCCTCGCGCGGGCAAGGGAACGCGCCCAACCATTCGAATCGAACGAGAGACGTATCATGTCGCGCATTTGCGAACTCACCGGCAAGGGTCGCCAGGTCGGCCACAATGTGAGCCACGCCAACAACAAGACCAAGAAGGTCTTCCTGCCGAACCTGCAGAACGTCACGCTGATGAGCGAGAAGCTCGATCGCAGCTTCAAGTTCCGCGTTTCGACCCAGGGCCTGCGCTCGGTCGAACACAATGGCGGCCTCGACAACTGGCTGCTGAAGACCAAGGATGAAAAGCTTTCGGCCAACGCGCTCAAGGTGAAGCGCGAGCTGAAGAAGGCGAACGCCGAAGCCGCTTAAGGGCGGGCGCTTTGGCGCTGCTCCTGACAGGCATACGAAAAGGCGCGCGGGGTCACTCGCGCGCCTTTTGTCGTGCGCGCTCGCCATTCCAGCGCAGCTTGAGCAGATAGGTGCTCTGGTAGGACATCAGATTGTCGTCCGAAATCAGCCACAGGTGCCGCCCGTCACCATCGTCGGTCAGCGCCATTCCTTCGTAATTGTCGGCCGGAAATCCGTCCCCGAGACGCGCCACGATGGTGACATCCACCCGCACGCCCTCCGCGATCGACCGGGTGTCCAACTCCCCGATCGCCGTTGCGAAACGGGGCGGAAAGCCGAACTCAAGCTCCCGAAGGAGGACAAGGGCGCGATCTTCGTCGACCGCGATCAGGTCAACCGGGCGATAGCCGCCGGGCACACCGACCCGGAATGCGACGGGGCGCTCGCCCGCTACCGGATCGCTCGGAAATACGAGCGCTCGGTGAGAATAACCGCCGAATTCCGTCGCTCCTTCCTCGATGGCGACGAAGCGGCCATCCGGCAGGCGCGCAAAGGCCTCCGCTCCGCTGTTGTCGCCCCAGTCCCGCATCGCCGCAGGGCGGATCGCCCCGTCCTCGACCAGTTCCGGTGTGAATCGGCGAATGCTTTGCGAAAACTCGTAGGCCGCCCACAGCATCCCGCTCTCGGGATCGCGGGTCAGCGACTCGAGATCGGCGCCTATCTTGTTGACATCGGTTTCCGGGCCGAAGGGGCTGAGGACCGGCGGCGGCCCTTCCATATCGGGTCTCGTGAAGACAATTTTCTTGCCGCCGTCCGAAGCTGCGATCAGGCGATCGCCGGGCAGCGCCGTCAGAGCCGAAAAACCGCCGAACATCTTCGGGTCGCCGTCGATCCGCCAGGCACCGGTCAGCACGAACGGACCGGCGCGCGCACCGCGATGCTCAAGCGCGATGATCTCTCCGATCCGGCTTGGTTTCCCAGTCGCAGGCGGGTCGCGCAGCCACACCGGCGGCAGCAGGCCGACCGCCACTATCAAAGCAAGGACGAGGCGCGCAGGCCGCATGCCGACGGTCACTCGCTCAGGGCATCGGCCCGAGGAAGAGCAGCGGGTCGAGCCGCGCATTCTTCCACTTGATGCTCCAGTGCAGATGCGGCCCGGTGGCGCGGCCCGAGGCTCCGATGCGGCCGAGCGGCTGGCCCTGCTTCACCGCCTGACCGTCGCGCACGAACAACTCCGAAGAGTGCAGGAAGGCGCTGTTGAGGCCCTGCCCGTGATCGATGATCAGCAGCTGTCCCTCGAGGCTGAAATCGCGCTCGGCCAGCGTCACGATCCCGTCGGCCGGGGCGACATAGGTGGTGCCTGCGCCGCCCGCGATATCGAGGCCCGAGTGGTAGCTGCCCGGCTCGCCGCGATAGATGCGTTGCGAGCCGAAGCGGCCCGAGATGCGCCCTGTCACCGGCCAGATAAAATCCTGCCGCCAGCCTTCGGCGCCAGTGCGCTCCTGGCGCGCATCCCAGATCGCGGCGAGTTCGGGGCGGCGGCGCTGCATGAAGCTTTCCGAAGCGCCGCCAGCTCGCCGTGCGACATTGACGCGCTCAATATTCCAGTCGCGCGGAGCGATGGCGAGGGGACTGCGAATCGTGCGGCCGTCCGCCAGTGTCGCGACGAGTTCTGCAGACCGACCTGCGTCGCGGTCGAAAGCGGCGAAGAAACGCCCTTCCTCATCGAATGTCACCTCTTCCTCGCCGAGCAGCAATTTCGCCGCGCCGCCCGGTGCAGTGCCGCGGATCCAGCCACCTTGCGTCAGCTCTCCATCGAAGCTGAACGTGGCCGGACGGGCTGGGTCGGATGGAGTTGGACTGGGTGTAGGAGACGGCGTGCGAACAGGCTGGACGACCTCCGTCGACCCCGCGGTCTGAACGGTTTCCGACGGGTCCGGCTGCGATACACAAGCGGTGGTAATCAGGAGTAGCGGCGCGACCCGTGCAAACTTCACGGCTTCAGCCGCTCGGTGGCAAGTTGCGGAGTTGCATAGGGCTCTTGGTGCTCGACCGACCAGTAGCGCAACTCGTCCAGCGGGATCGGCACGCCGCTCATCGCGCAGATCACGTGCTGGCCGGGGCGCAGCACGCGAAACCCGCTCGGCCCGTATTGCAGCTTGGCTTCGCCGTTCGAGGGCGAGGAATTCTTGTTCATCAGCATGGTGCAAATCCTAGCAGGTCCACCTTAACCGAACAAATCATCCTGTTTGGGCGGCGTTCCGCTGGCAGGGTGCTTTCGCTTAGGTTTCGGCGCGACCGGTGTCTTGCCGGTCGTTACCTGCAGCTCGCCATCGCGGAATTTGAGCGTGAGCGCCGCCTCCTTCGCCGCCTCCGCCCGGTCGGTCACAGTGCCCTGCGATCCGATCACGCGTACGAAGCCGCGCTGCAAAACCGCATCCGGATTCAGCGATCGCATCATCCGCGCCAGCGACGCAAGGCGCTCGCGCCGCTCCGCCAGAGGCCTTTGGATCATCGCGGGTGCGAGGCGGACGCTGTCGAGCCGCCCGCGCGCCTCGCGCAGCCGCCCTGCCACCAAGGCGGGCGACAGGCGCAATTCGCCCAGCTGCTCCCGCCCCTTAGCAGCGCGATCGCGCAGCCCCTGCTGCAATCGCGCAGCCAGATCGTCGAGCTTTTGTGCCTGCGGTTGCAGCAATGCCTCGCGTTTCGGCAAGCGCTGCACGCGCGCTTCAAGCCGCTCGCGCCCAAGCTGGACCGGCCGCAGGATCGCGCGTTTCTTGCGCGCCTCGAAATCCGCCAGCACCGCGGCAAGCTCGGCGCGCACCGGCACCGCCATTTCCGCAGCTGCAGTCGGCGTCGGCGCGCGGCGGTCGGCGGCATAGTCGGCCAGCGTGGTGTCGGTCTCGTGACCCACCGCGCTGATCGTGGGGATCGGGCAGTCGGCGATGGCGCGGACCACCGCTTCTTCGTTGAAGCTCCACAGATCCTCGATCGAGCCGCCGCCGCGCGCGACGATCACGAGGTCCGGACGGTTGGGATGACCTTCCGGCATGGCCGAAAAGCCGCGCACCGCGCCCGCCACCTGCTCCGCCGCGCCCTGCCCCTGCACCAGCACCGGCCAGACGATCACGCGGCTGGGAAAGCGGTCCGCCAGCCGGTGGAGGATGTCGCGGATCACCGCGCCGGTGGGCGAGGTCACGACGCCGATCGTGCGCGGCAAGAACGGCAGCGCCTGCTTGCGCTCGCTGTCGAACAATCCCTCCGCCTGCAGCCGCGCCCGCGTCTTCTCGAGCAGCGCCAGCAGCGCGCCCTCGCCCGCCAGTTCCATCCGCTCGATCACGATCTGGTATTTGGAGCGCCCGGGATAGGTCGTCAGCTTGCCGCTCGCGACGACTTCCAGCCCGTCTTCCGGATTGAACGGCAAGCGGCCTGCATTGCCGCGCCACATCACCCCGTCGAGTACGGCTTTCTCATCTTTCAGCGTGCAATACATATGCCCGCTCGCCGCGCGCTTCACGCCCGACAGTTCGCCGCGCAGGCGCACGAAACCGAACCGGTCCTCCACCGTGCGCTTCAGCGCGTTCGATATTTCGCTCACCGTCAGCGGCTCGGCGTTGTCGCCTGCGCGGCCCTTCGCTACCAAGTTCGCATCGTCAGTATCTGGTGGGAAATCGGAAGCCATGAATATCCTGTTGCTCGGGTCGGGCGGGCGCGAACATGCGCTGGCATGGAAACTGGCGCAATCGCCGCTGTGCGACAAGCTGTGGGCGGCGCCGGGCAATCCCGGCATCGCACAGGAGGCGAGCTGCGTCACGCTGGATGCCACCGACCACGAGGCAGTCATCGTTTTCGCGCGAGAGAACGACATCGGCCTGGTCGTGATCGGCCCGGAAGCGCCCTTGGTGGATGGCCTCGCCGATTCGCTGCGCGCCGCAGGCATCGATACTTTCGGCCCTTCGCAGCAGGCGGCGCAGCTCGAGGGCAGCAAGGGTTTTACCAAGGAGCTGTGCCAGCGCGCGAACATCCCCACCGCGCGCTACGAACGCTGCACCTCGCTGGAGGCGGCGTGGGGCGCCCTCAAGCGCTTCAAGCCTCCCTTCGTGCTCAAGGCCGACGGGCTGGCCGCGGGCAAGGGCGTGGTGATCGCCGAGACCTATGAAGAAGCGCAGGAAGCGCTGAACGAGATGTTCGACGGCAAGTTCGGCAGTGCGGGCAGCGAGGTCGTGATCGAGCAGTTCCTGACTGGCGAGGAGGCGAGTTTCTTCGCCCTGACCGACGGCGAGACCATCGTCCCCATCGGCACCGCGCAGGACCACAAGCGCGTGGGCGAAGGCGATCGCGGACCCAACACCGGGGGCATGGGCGCCTATTCTCCCGCCCCGGTGCTGACCGCAGAATTGCAGGCGCAGGTCATGCGCGAGATCGTCGAGCCGACCGTGAGCACCATGGCCGCCGAGGGCATGCCCTATTCGGGAGTGCTATATGCCGGATTGATGCTGACCAGGGACGGGCCACAGCTGATCGAATACAATGCGCGCTTCGGCGACCCCGAGTGCCAGGTGCTGATGATGCGGCTGGAGAGCGACCTCGTCGAACTGATGCAAGCCTGTGCGCGCGGCACGCTGGGCGAGGTGGCCACGCCCGCGTTGTCGGACGATTTTGCGCTGACGGTGGTGATGGCGGCGCAAGGTTACCCGGGCACGCCGAAGACAGGCGGGACGATCGACCTTGGCGAGTCCGAGGCGGAGGGCGCAAAGGTTTTCCACGCGGGTACCAGGCTGGAGGGCGAGACGCTGACCAGCAGCGGCGGCCGCGTGCTCAATGTGACGGCGCGTGGTGCAAGCGCGACTCAGGCACAAAAATGCGCCTATGCGGCGGTTGACGCCATCGAATTCGCGGACGGCTTCTGCCGTCGGGATATCGGACAGCGCGAAGTGCGGCGGGAGCTGGGGTAGCGGAGCAATTGGAACCGAATTTGGCAACAATCGCGATGGGTAGCGACGAAGTAGGAGGGTTTCTCGCAGGCCTTCCCCAAGCTCTTGCTCCAATCGAAACCTATTTCCGATCCAAAGCTGAAAGCGGCGTTTGGGCCGACAAGCGGTCCGGCGCGCTCATGGCCGGTCATCGCCCGGATAAAGGCGCTGCGGCCTTTGACGCGATAGTTTTTCCGCCAGCGCCTGCGATGTCTCGCGTAGCCGAACCGCCGCCACTATCGGGCCTTTATAAAGCTTTGAATGGCGGATTCTTTGGGCGGTTGAGCATCTTTGGCCGCGTCGGCAAATTCAGCAGGACCATGCGCAATCCGCTCGATTCTGCGATGGCCGAGGTTTGGAAGGCCAACTACGCTCCGTGCAGCAGCGACTGCTCTCTGTTCGCATCTGAAAATGTCAGCGAAACAGGTCAAGTCGGCTATTTCGTTTCCGGCGCTGGTGAAATTACCGGGCGCGGAAAGCTTAAGTCGAGCGCACCGGCCGAAGCGGGTAGGTGGGAGACCATTGCCGAATGGCTTGAAGATCGCCTCCCAGTCGACGGTGGAGACCCCACAGGCTTCTGATCTGTAAACCCTTCAGCCCAGCTTCTCGCTCACCAGCGCCTTCAGATCCGCTTCGCTCCGCGCACCGTAATGCGAGATGATCTCCGCCGCGCAGATTGCGCCCATGCAAAGGCAGGTTTCGAGGTCCTCGCCGCGCGCGTGGCCGGTGAGGAAGCCCGCAGCGAAGAGATCGCCTGCGCCGGTGGTGTCGACCACCTTCTCGACCGGCTCGGCGGCCACTTCGGCGCGGGTGCCGTCGGCGATAGCTACGGCCCCCTTAGCGCTGCGGGTGGCGACGATCACCGGGACCTTGCCTTCCAAGGCAGCAAGGCCGGCATCGAAATCGCTCTCACCGGTCAGCGAGGCGAGTTCGTTTTCGTTGACGAAGAGAATGTCGATCTGCCCTTCCTCGATCAGCGCGCGGAAATCGTCGCCGTGGCGGTCGATTACGAAACTTTCGCTGGCGGTAAAGGCGACCTTGCGGCCTGCCTTGCGTGCGACGTCGATGGCGTGACGCATGGCGCTGCGCGGTTCTTCGGGATCCCAGAGGTAGCCTTCTAGGTAGAGGATGCCGGCGCTGGCGATCAGCTCGTCGTCGAGCGCTTCGGGCGGCAGGAACTGGCTCGCGCCGAGGAAGGTGTTCATCGTCCGCTCGCCATCGGGAGTCACGAAGATGAGGCAGCGCGCGGTCGGCGGCTCTTCGTCGCGGGCCGGCGTGTCGAAATCGATGCCCACGGCGCGGATGTCGTGGCTGAACACATCGCCCAGCTGGTCCTTTGCGACCTGGCCGACGAAAGCGCATTGCGCGCCCAGCGCGCTCATCCCGGCGAGCGTATTGGCAGCCGAACCGCCGGAAATCTCCTTGGCCGGACCCATGGCCGAATACAGTTCTTCGGCCCGCTCGGTATCGACCAGCGTCATCCCGCCCTTGGCGAGGCCGAGGTCCTCGATCAGTTCGTCTTCGCAGGGCGACATCACGTCGACGATCGCATTGCCTATGGCGATAACGTCGTAACGGGGCTGGGTCATGGGTACTCCGGTGGTCTGGATTTTCGATATGTCGGGCGCGGTTAGCGGTTCATCGGGGGAAGGCCAAGCGCGGCGTTGACTTGATGCCCGCCGCCGCCCAATCGGCATGGCAATGGTTTCGCTGCCCCGCGCCCTGTCACTCGCCCTCGGCCAACTTGGCGATCCGGCCATCCTGCGCGTGCTCGGCAAGAGCCTGGCAGTGACGCTGACAATCTTCGTGGCAGCGGCATTCGCGCTGAATGCGGCCCTTCCGTGGCTGCTGTCGCGCTGGATCGACCTGAGCGGCGAGGTCTATGCTGTCCTGTCGATCCTCATCTTCGTTATCGGTGCCTGGCTGCTGTTCCGCATCGTCGCGCTGGCCGTGCTCCAGTTCTTCGCCGACGAGGTCGTTCATGCGGTCGAGGCGAAGCACTACCCCGCGCACGCCGCCGGGGCGCGAAAGGTGCCCTTCGGCGAAGAGCTGGCGAACAGCCTGCGCGCCACCGGCCGCGTCATCCTGTTCAACCTGCTTGCCGCGCCCATCGCCGTGGTCCTGCTGTTCACCGCCATCGGCCCGGCGATCGTGTTCTGGTTCGTCAACGCGTTACTGCTCGGGCGCGAATTGCAGGACATGATCTGGCTACGGCACAAGCGTGACGCAGTGGAAGTCCAGCCGATCGGCGGCCTCACCCGTTTCGCGCTGGGCGGTGTTGTCGCCGGGCTGCTGGCGATACCCTTCATCAACCTTCTTGCGCCCATTATCGGCGCGGCGAGTGCGACACACCTGGTCCACCGCAGCACACGGAAATCGGTTAATCATGCGCAGTAGCGTCCTTCTCGTCCTCCCATTTCTCGCAGCCTGCGCGACCACGCCGAGCGGACCCGCGGCACCGGCGCAACAGCCGCGAGTAGCACCGCCGCCGCAGGACGTTGTCACCGCGCCCTCGACCGGCGGTTTCATCGCCCCGCGCGTCATGAACCTGCCGGGGCTGGAAGGCGTGATCGGCAAGAACGAAAACGCGCTGGCCAATCTGTTCGGCCCGCCACGGCTGACGGTGAAGGAAGGCGACGCGCGCAAGCTGCAATTCGTCGGCCCGGCCTGCGTGCTCGACATCTATCTCTACCCGCTCGAGCCGCGCGGGGAGCCGAGCGCGACCTATGTCGATGCGCGCCGGGCCAGCGACGGGCTGGACGTGGACCGCGCCGCCTGCGTGAAGGCGCTGCGCCGCTAACCCGGTCTTAAGCAAACCGCGCTAGCTTCCTCGCGACGTGAAAATTACGGGAAGTGGGCAGGCAATGAGCGTGCATTTCGGCGAATTGGCGAAGAAGGTCGGCGCGGACGGCGCGATTACCGGCGAAGAGGTACTCGCATTGCGGCGCGAGGCGTGGCCCGACGGGCGCATCTCGCAAGGCGAGGCCGAGGCGATCTTCGCTCTCAACCACGAGCTTGCAACCAAGCCTGCCGAATGGGTCGACTTTTTCGTCGAGGCGCTGGGCGAATACGTCGTCAACCAGCGCGCGCCGGCAGGCTATGTCGATGCCGAGAACGCGCAATGGCTGATGGGCCAGATCGATGCCGACGGACAGCTGGGCTCGATGGCCGAGCTGGAACTGCTGGTCCGCGTGTTCGAGCGGGCGCAGAATGTGCCGCAGTCCCTGAAGGACTATGCGCTGAAACAGATGGAAAAGGCGGTCATCGAAGGCACCGGCCCGACCCGCGATGGCGGCGCGCTGGAAGCGGGCAATGTCAATGCGCCCGAAGCGAAGCTGCTGCGCCGCGCGATCTTTGCGCCGGCTAGCGAGCGACCCGCTGCCGTTGGCCCGAACGAGGCGAGCATGCTGTTCCGCCTGAAAGATGCGACGCTTGGCGCGGACAACGATCCGGAATGGAAGCGGCTGTTCGTGCAGGGTGTCGCGAATTACCTGCAGGGCTACAGCGCCGAGAATGCGCAGATCAGCCGCGAGCGGGCGGGCGAGTTGCAGGCCTTCATGGCCGACACCTCCTCCAGCGTCGGTGGTTTTCTAGGCCGCATGGCGCAATCCGCACCGAACTCCTTCGGCGTCGTCTTCGGACGCAGGGATTACGATCCGACGCGCGAAGAGCTTGTCGCAGAGGCCGAGGAAGTCACCAGCGACGAATCGGCTTGGCTGGCGGCGAAGATCGAAGCCGACGGCAAGGTCGATGAATACGAGCAAGCGTTGCTCGACTTTCTCGCCGAGGACTGACTACGCCTTACCGAGCGGGTGCAATCGTAGCCGATACCCGGTCGATCTAGACCATGAAGCTTTCGCCGCAGCCACAAGCACCTTTGGCGTTGGGATTGTCGAACACGAAGCCGGCGGTGAAGTCGTCCTCCACCCAATCCATCGTACTGCCGATGAGGTAAAGCACGCTGGCGCTGTCGATGTAGAAAATGCCGCCCGGGGTTTCGATCTTCTCGTCGAACTTCGCCTCTTCGGTGACGTAATCGACCGAATAGGCAAGGCCCGAACAGCCACGGCGCGGGGTCGATAGCTTCACCCCGATCGCATCCTCCGGCGCCTTGGCCATCAGGTCCGCCACACGCTGCTCGGCGCGCTCGGTGAGAATGACGGCGGCCTTGGGAGCCGGACGTGTAGTGGTCTCGGTCATCAGAGCATCCCCAGTTCGAGGCGGGCCTCGTCCGTCATTTTCTCGGGTCCCCAGGGCGGATCCCAGACGAGATTGACCTCGGCATCGCGAACGCCGGGCACGCTGGCGGCGCGCAATTCGACCTCGCCCGGCATGGTCTCCGCGACCGGGCAATGCGGCGTGGTGAGCGTCATGGTGACGGTTACGTCGCTCTCGTCGTCCACGTCCACGCCATAGATCAGTCCGAGATCGTAGATGTTCACCGGGATCTCGGGGTCGTAGATCTCTTTCAGCGCGGCAACGACGGCCTCGTAAAGATCGCCGCCCGGCGCGCCTGCGGGCACGTTCTCCGGTTTCTTCTGCAGGAAACCTTCGAGATAGTCGCGCTTGCGCTCCATGCTTTCGCGGGGAGACTCCTCCGTATCGACGGCATCCTCGACGCGTGCGCGTTTCGGCTTTTCGGGCGGCTTGCCCACTACGGCATCAGCCGGCGAGGGAGCCGCAATGAAATCCTGGTCGTTGTTCGTTTCTTCGCTCATCCGAAGATCCTTTGGGTACGGTCTATGCCGCGCAACAGGGCGGCGATATCGCTTTCGTCCGAGTAGAGCCCGAAGCTTGCCCGCGCGGTCGCGGGGACGCTGAGATGCTCCATCAGCGGCTGTGCGCAGTGGTGTCCGGCACGGATCGCGACATTCTCTTCATCCAATATGGTGCCGAGATCGTGGGGATGAACCCCTTCCATCGCGAAACTGACGATCCCGGCGCTTTCGTCGGGCCCGAACAGCGTCACCGAATTGAGATTGCGGAGTTCGTCGCGCAATTGCCGCGCGAGGGCGCTCTCATGAGCAAACAGCCTGTCGGGACCCATCCCGGCGACATAGTCGATCGCCGCATGCAATGCGATCGCCTCGGTTATCATCGGCGTGCCTGCCTCGAAACGCTGCGGCGGCGGGGCATAGGTGGTTTTGTCGAATGTGACCTTGTCGATCATCGCGCCGCCGCCCTGCCATGGGGGCATGGCATCGAGGATCTCCTCGCGCGCCCACAGCACGCCGATGCCGGTGGGGCCATAGAGTTTATGGCCCGACCAGGCGTAGAAATCGCAATCCAGCGCCGCCATGTCGAGCGCCATGCGCGGTGCAGCCTGGCAGCCGTCGAGCATGATCTTTGCGCCGACCGAATGCGCAAAGTCCGCCGCCTTGCGCGCATCAAGGATGGAACCCAGAACATTCGAAACGTGCGCGAGAGAAACCAGTTTGGTTCGCGGCGTTAACAGCGCCTCGAGCGCGCCAAGGTCGATCCGGTGGTCCTCGGTCAGCGGGCAGACGTCGATCTGCGCACCGGTCCGCTCGGCGACCATCTGCCAGGGGACGATGTTGGAGTGATGCTCCAGCATGGAGAGGACGATCCGGTCGCCCTCGCCGATCTGCGTCATGCCCCAGCTGGCGGCGACGAGGTTGATTGCCTCGGTCGCGCCGCGCACGAACACGACTTCGTTCTCGCTCCGTGCGCCCATGAAGTCTGCGACCCGGCGGCGGGCGGCTTCGTACCCCAGCGTCATCTGCGCCGAACGACCATAGACCCCGCGGTGCACGGTCGCGTAATCGCGCCCGAGTGCATGGCCCATGGCCTCGATCACCGCCTGCGGCTTCTGCGCCGTCGCGGCCGTGTCAAGATAGTGCCACGGCGCGCCGTCACCCGTCACGAGGCCAGGGAAATCTGCTTTGCGCGTGAGAGTTGCCACCTCGCTCACAGGTTCCGGTCCACCTTGGCCAGCGCTACGTCCATGAGTTCGTCCCGCAGAGTCTCGTCGTCGAGATTGACCAGCGCATCGCCGAGGAAGGCCTGCGCGAGCAGGCGCTTTGTGAGCTCCGGCGAGACACCGCGCGCGGCCATGTAGAAGCGCGCGTTCTCGTCCAGCTGACCGACGCTGGCGCCGTGTGCGCATTTCACGTCGTCGGCGAAGATCTCGAGCTGCGGCACGGCGTTCACACTCGCGCCCTTTTCCAGCAGCAGGCCCTTGAAGTCCTGAGCCGCGTCTGTCTTCTGCGCATCGCGCACCACGTCGATCCGGCCGAGAAAATTGCCTGTCCCGTGACCCCAATGGACTGCGCGGACGACCTGGTTGCTAGTCGCTTCGGGTTCGGCATGGGTCACATGCGTCACGAATTCGCGCACCGTTTCGCGCCCGCCGACCGTAATGCCACCCAGCTCGAAATGTGCGCCTTTCTTCAGCACGACCTCGATCTCCAGCCGCGCGAATTCGGCGGAGGCGAGCACGGCGAAGAGCTCGCAGGTCGCGCCTTCGCCCACGGTCACGCGCCAGCGGTGCAATTCGGTCGGCTTGGTCGCCTCCCCATCGGCCACGACCAGCGTATCGCGAAAGCTCTCGCCGGCGGCCACGTCGATCGTGCGCCAGTCGTCGAGCGGCACGCCCTGCAGACGCTCGACGCGCGAATAGCGCCAAGCTTCGTCCTTGCGGGTGGGGAGATCGGCGGTTTCACTCATAGCTTGCCTGCCCGGCTCTGCGCGAGGCGCATGACGGCCGTCTTGTGATAGGCATCCATGCAGGGGACCGCGCCTTCGGCAATGGCCTGCACCTGCGTCTGCTTCTCCTTGCGGGCGATGTCGGACGCCATCACCTCGTCGATCTGCGGGGCGAGCTCGCCCATGCAGGTCAGCATCGCGCCGCAACGGATGGCATCGACCATCTCGTCGCCGCTGCTTTTCTTCGTGCGGCAGGTGAGCTTGCCGTCGACCTTGGCAAGGCCGCCGCTCCACTCGTGCATCCGCTCGCCGATGACGACGATCTGTTCTTCGACTTCGGTCTGGGGCTCAGGCGCAGCATCCTGCGCCGCAGCTGCGCCGGACTGCGCCAGCATCAGGGCAATCGCGAACGTCCTCATGCCGCCATCACCGCGTCGTAGCCCTCTTCCTCGAGGCGCACGGCCAGCTCCGGCCCGCCGGTCTGGACGATGCGGCCCCGCGACAGGATCGAAACCTTGTCCGGCTTCACCACTTCGAGCAGGCGCTGGTAGTGAGTGATGAGCAGCACGGCCTTGTCCGGAGCGCGCATGATCGAATTGATGCCCTCGCCCACGACGCGCAGAGCATCGATGTCGAGGCCGCTGTCGGTTTCGTCCAGCACGGCGAATTTCGGGTCGAGAATGCCCATCTGGACCATCTCGGCGCGCTTCTTCTCGCCGCCGGAGAAGCCGACGTTGACGTGGCGCTTGAGCATTTCAGGATCGAGCTTGAGCAGCGCGGATTTTTCCTTCGCGAGCTTGAGGAATTCGCCGCCGGTCAGCGGCTCTTCGCCGCGCGCCTTGCGCTGCGAATTCAGCGCCTCGCGCAGGAACTGCACATTGGAGACGCCGGGGATCTCGACCGGGTACTGGAAGCCGAGGAACAGCCCCGCTGCCGCGCGTTCGTGCGGCTCCATGTCGAGCAAATCCTCGCCGTTGAAGCGCACGCTGCCGCCGGTCACTTCATATCCGGGACGGCCGCCGAGCACATAGGACAGCGTGGACTTGCCCGCGCCGTTGGGGCCCATGATCGCATGGACCTCGCCCGCGGGCACGGTCAGCGTGAGGCCGTTGAGGATGGTCTTGCCGTCGATCTCGGCAGTGAGGTTTTCGATTTCGAGCATTTACCTGTCGTTCCTGCGCGGACCGCCGGTGCGGTTCGGGCGCGAATAGTGCTGGTCGGGATTGGCCTCGCGATGGGCGCGGGCCCGGGCTTTCTTGTCGGCGATCCGCTCGCGCATCACGATGGTGAGGCGCTGGAGCACATCGTCCATGTTCTCGAGGATCTCGGCGGCGGGAATGCGCATCACGCGGATGTCGACTGCTTCGAGGCTCTTGTCGCGGCGCTTGGCGAGCGTTTGGTCCGCATCGTCCTCGTCGATCATCACGGCGAGACCTAGATTGTGGCAGTTGAAATCGACGATCGCGCTGCCGACGACGGCATGGCGAGTGAATTTGTAGCGGCCCATGTCGGCCTCGGCGAACTTCTTCGCCAGCCCCTTGTGCGCCGGGGTCGAATGCCGCCGCAAGTCGCGCGCACGGTCATGCAGCGCATCGAGCCGCTTCTCCGAAATCTCCCAACCGCGACCCTTCTTCTTGAGCGCGGGCGTGTCGTCGGCGGTCTCGGACGGATCGCGGAGCTGAAGGGTCTTGCGGTCGTTCACCCCACGCTCCCCTCGAGCGAGATCGCCAGCAGCTTCTGCGCTTCGACGGCGAACTCCATCGGCAGCTCCTTCAGCACCTCTTTCGCGAAGCCGTTGACGATCAGCGCCATCGCTTCCTCGTCGTCGAGGCCGCGCTGCATGGCGTAGAACAACTGGTCGTCGCTGATCTTGCTGGTGGTCGCCTCGTGCTCGATCTGGGCGGTGGGGTTCTTCACCTCGATATAAGGCACGGTGTGCGCGCCGCACTGGTCGCCGATCAGCAGGCTGTCGCATTCGGTGCGGTTGCGCACGCCGTCGGCATTGGCCGCCACGCGCACCATGCCGCGATAGGTGTTGTCGCTCTTGCCCGCAGAAATGCCCTTGGAGATGATCGTCGAGCGGCTGCCCTTGCCGTTGTGGATCATCTTCGTGCCGGTATCGGCCTGCTGGTAATTGTTGGTCACTGCAACCGAGTAGAACTCGCCTACGCTATCCTCGCCGTTGAGGACGCAGCTGGGATATTTCCAGGTCACGGCGCTGCCGGTTTCGACCTGCGTCCAGCTGACCTTGCTGCGCGCACCCTGGCACAGCGCCCGCTTGGTGACGAAATTGTAGATCCCGCCGACGCCTTCCGAATTGCCCGGATACCAGTTCTGGACGGTCGAGTATTTGATCTCGGCATCTTCCATCGCGACCAGCTCGACCACGGCGGCGTGCAGCTGGTTCTCGTCGCGCATGGGGGCCGTGCAGCCTTCGAGGTAGCTGACGTAGCTGCCCTTTTCGGCCACGATCAGCGTGCGTTCGAACTGACCGGTATTCTCCGCATTGATGCGGAAATAGGTGCTGAGCTCCATCGGGCAGCGCACGCCTTCGGGCACGTAGACGAAGGTCCCGTCGGAAAAGACCGCGCTGTTGAGCGTGGCGAAATAATTGTCGTGCTGCGGCACCACCTTGCCGAGCCACTTCTTCACGAGGTCCGGATATTCGCGGATCGCCTCGCTGATGGAAAGAAAGATGACGCCCGCGCGCTTTAGCTCCTCGCGGAAACTGGTGGCGACGCTGACGCTGTCGAACACGGCATCGACAGCGACCTTCTTGGCGCCCTTCACTCCGGCCAGCACCTCCTGCTCGCCGAGTGGGATGCCGAGCTTGTCGTAGACCCGCTTGATCTCGGGATCGAGGTCGTCGAGCGAATCGAGTTCCACCTTCTTCTTCGGCGCAGCGTAGTAATAGGCATCCTGGTAATCGATCTCGGGATAGCCGAGCTTCGCCCAGTTCGGCTCCTCCATCTCCTGCCACAGGCGGAAAGCCTTGAGCCGCCAGTCAAGCATCCACTGGGGCTCGCCTTTCTTGGCCGAAATGAAGCGAACGGTGTCCTCGTTCAGGCCCTTTTCGGCGAATTCGGTCTCGATGTCGGACGACCAGCCATGCTCGTACTCGGCAGCCTTCTCGGCGGCCTCACGGGCTTCACGGTCCTGAATATCGATATCTTCGCTCATGCCATTTCTTCCATTCCTGCGAGCTGCGTCAGCGGGATGGCCGCCAGCGCGCCGCGCAATGCATCGTTCACGACCGGCCAGTGCGGCTTGACCGAGCACTCATGCTCGACCGAGCATTCCGTACCCTCGACGCAGGCGGTCAATGCGATCGGCCCTTCGACGGCCTCGACAATATCCGCTAC
This sequence comes from Qipengyuania profundimaris, assembly GCF_030717945.1. Classification (NCBI taxonomy): domain Bacteria; kingdom Pseudomonadati; phylum Pseudomonadota; class Alphaproteobacteria; order Sphingomonadales; family Erythrobacteraceae; genus Qipengyuania; species Qipengyuania profundimaris. The sequence goes on along the minus strand of NZ_JAVAIM010000001.1, from coordinate 294,054 downwards.
GCTGATCGCCGCCGCCGGGCGCGCCAGTTGCAAGCCGCCGCCCGCTCCGCGCGTCGAGCGGATCAGCCCGGCTGCCGAGAGCTTGCTCACCAGCTTCTGCACCGTCGGCAGAGGCAATCCTGTTTCACCCGCCAGTTCCGCAGCATTCACACGCTCACCCCCGCAATGACGCGACGCGGCGCACATCGTGACGACAGCATAATCTGCAAGATTGGATAGGCGCATAGCTCAATCGTATTAAATCGGACCAAATCGTTCCGATTGCCGAGCTAATGACCGAAGTGCGGATTTTCAACGCATTTCCGCCAGTTGCGAGTCGTTAGCAGCTAGCGGATTTCCTTACCCAGCTGCTTTGCCTCGCCCGATCCGAACAGGTCGACCGAGCCATAACCTTCCGGCCCGAGCATGTCGTGGACCGGCGATTTACCTTCCGGCAACAGGCGCTTCGGCGTCCGCCCGGTGAAGAAGCGGATTTCCTTGATGAGGTGCGCCTGGTCGTAAAAGGCCTCGCGGATGTCGGCCTCCATCTCCTCCGAAAGCTCGGGGAGCGAAAGGAGCGTCGCCGCACGGACTGCGCGATAGCGCCGGACGAGCCGCACGGGGGACTGTCCGAAGAATTGCGCCACGAGTCGCTGCACCTGACGCCGCGAATAAGGCAGGCTCTCGTAGAGCTCTTCCAGATCCGGGCGGAAGGAGGCAGACAGCCATTCCAGCGTCCGGTCGATGACGTTGAGATGCGCCTCCGGCAGGCGCGAGAGGCTGTGACGCACGACATCGGCCATGGCGTCGAGAATCCCCTCATCGTCGAGTTCGCCCTTGCGCCAGCGCTGCGCCAGACCTTCGAACACCTGCGCGCGATCCTCGCTCAGCACCCGGTCCGGTTCCAGGAAGCAGTCGTGGTGGTCGTTCACCGGCAAGCCGGTCATCGCGGCCCAGCCGCGGAAATTGAGCGAAACCCCGAACATCTTGGCGGGGCCCTTGATGTGGAATTCGCGCGCCTGGCAAAGTGGGGCAAGGAAGAAGGCGTCGCTTGTCTCGCCGACCTGTCCATCATCGAACTGCATCCGGCCGACGCCTTCGACGAAGGCCGTCATCTGGCCGGAATAGGCCGGCAGGACATCGACCAAGTCGGCATCCTCACAACGCCACACGTACAGGGAGTTCAGGTACCGCGAAAGATCGTCGGGCGCGGCGACGAAATGGAAAAGATGCTGCTCTTCGTCTGGTGAATCGTCAGCCAACTGCGCCCCCGCCGCTTTGCCCCGATGATAAATTGTATAAATACGTCATTGCTGGAAGCGCAACCCGCTGTCAACAAACAATCCAGCCACACGCGTATGACAGTCGACAAAAAAAGGGCGGCCCCAATACAGAGCCGCCCCTTGAAGTCGAGAACTCGTTGCAATGCTGCTCCGAGCCCTTCGGGTCGCAGGAGTGTGATAGGCCGAGTCTGTTACATTTGATTGTATGCAAGCGACACTATCGCAAAATTCGTTACTGATGGCGCGCAATATGTGCCGACGAGGCGGGCCATTGCGCGGAATCTCGACAAGGTTGCTGGGCTTCGCCATAGGCGCGCGATGCTGTTCGATCTCGCGCGACCCGCCCTCTTCCTGCTCGATCCGGAGCGTGCCCATCGGCTGACGATCCGGACACTGGCAGCAATGCCGATCCGCGCGGCTGGCGGGCAAGAGCGGGATAGCCCGCTGGGCATACGCGTCGCCGGGATCGATTTTCCCAACCCTCTCGGCATGGCAGCCGGCTTCGACAAGGATGCCGAAGTGCCCGACCAGCTGCTGGGGCTGGGTTTCGGGTTTACCGAGGTCGGATCGATCACTCCGCGCCCGCAAGCCGGCAATCCCAAACCGCGCCTGTTCCGCCTGGTCGAGGACCGCGCGGTGATCAACCGGATGGGCTTCAACAATGCCGGGTCGGAGATCGCCCGTGGGCGACTCGAAGCCCGCCATGGGCGACCGGGAATCGTCGGCATCAATGTCGGCGCAAACAAGGATAGTTCGGATCGAACCGCCGACTATGCCGAAATGACCCGCATTATGGCGCCGCTGGCATCCTATCTCGCGGTCAATATCTCCAGCCCCAACACGCCCGGCCTGCGCGCGTTGCAGGATGAAGGCGCGCTGACCGGCCTGCTCGATGCTGTGCTGGAGGCCCGGGGCAGCAACGGCCCGCCAGTGTTCCTGAAAGTCGCGCCGGACCTCGAGCCTGCGGACATCGACGCGATCGCGCGCATCGCGATGGACAAGGGGCTCGGCGCACTAATCGTCTCCAATACGACCATCCGGCGGCCGGCGCTGCGGTCGTCCGATGCGGGCGAAACGGGCGGCTTGTCCGGGCAGCCGCTGCGCGACCTCGCACAACAGCGATTGCGTGACTTCCGCAAAGCCACGGGCGGCGTGCTTCCGCTGGTCGGGGTCGGCGGCATCGCGAGCGCCGAGGATGCCTGGGCGCGTATCCGCGCCGGGGCCAGCCTAGTGCAGCTCTACAGTGCGATGGTCTATGAAGGGCCGGGCCTGCCGCAGCGCATCCTTCGCGGGCTGGAACGGCTGATGCAGCGTGACGGCTTCGCTTCGATTGCCGAAGCGGTCGGAAGCGAATAGCAAACGGCGGCATGAACCGCCTCGTACTCGCTTCGCTCCTCGCGCTCCCGCTCGCCGGTTGCGCCACCTATCCCAACGACACCGCGCTTGACGATGTTGCAACCGCTGCTTCGCCTGTCTGGGCGGTCAGCGCCGCCGATCCCCGCGCTCAGGAGGCCGGGGAGAGCATCCTGCGCAAGGGCGGCAGCGCGACCGACGCAGCCATCGCCACCATGCTCGCACTCACTGTAGTTGAACCGCAAAGCTCCGGCATCGGGGGAGGCGGCTTCATGGTCCGTGGCACTGCCGATGGTAGCGTGACCAGTTACGACGGGCGCGAGACCGCGCCGTCCGGAGCGACGCCCGAATGGTTTCTCGGCGAGGATGGCGAATTGCCGCCGTTCATCGAGTCGGTCCGCAGCGGCCTCAGCGTCGGCGTGCCGGGCAATATCGCGCTGGCGGCAAAAGCGCATGCCGAACATGGGCGCTTGCCCTGGGCGGAACTGTTCGAACCGGCGATCGCGCTGGCCCGCGACGGCTTCGAGATCAATCCGCGCATGTATAACTCTCTGACCAGCGCCAAGAACCGCGCGGCATTCAGCGAGAGCGGCCGGGCGCTGTTCTACGATGCAGCTGGCGAGCCGCTGGCCGTCGGCACGCGGGTGGTGAACGAGCCGCTTGCCCAGACCTTCGAGGCGATCGCCGCAGGGGGCAGGTCGGCATTCTACTCCGGCGACCTCGCCGCAGAGATCGCCGCGACCGTCGCCGCGGACACGCCGCGAGCTGGCGCGATGACCGCCGCGGACGTCGCCGCATATGAAGCGAAAGAGCGCGACGCGCTGTGCGGCGATTATCGCGGCTATCGGGTGTGCTCGATGGGCCCACCGACATCGGGCGGCATCGCCGTGCTGCAAATCCTCGGCCAACTAGAGCGGTTCGACCTGACTGCGCTCGGCGTCGACAACCCGGTGACCTGGCACCTGTTCCTCGAATCGCAGCGTCTCGCCTACGCCGATCGCGAGCTTTACGCGGCCGACAGCGATTTCGTATCCGTTCCGGTGCGCGGCCTCGTCGATCCGGACTACCTCGCCGCGCGCTCGGCGCTGATTTCCGCCGACAGCACCATGGGCGAAGTTACAGCCGGTACGCCGCCGGGTGCACCGCAAGCGCTTGCCGACGGCGACGAGCCCGAAGAGCAGGGCACCACCCATTTCGCTGTAGTCGACGATGCCGGAACCATGGTCAGCTATACCTCGACCGTCGAGGGGCCGTTCGGTTCGGGCCTGATGGTCGGCGGCTTCTTCCTCAATAACGAGCTCACCGATTTCAGCCGCGCACCGGAGGTGGACGGGCGGCTGGTCGCCAATCGCGTCGAACCGGGCAAGCGACCGCGCAGCTCAATGTCCCCCAGCCTCGTCTACGATCCCTCCGGCCAGCCCTTCATGGTGGTCGGCGCAGCGGGCGGGGGCACGATCCCGGTGCAAACCGCGCGCAGCATCATCGGGGCGATCGATTTCGGCCTGGACGCGGAAGAGGCGCTCGGCCTGCCGTTCCTGATGGCCTTCGGGGACCGTGTGCTGCTGGAAGAGGGCACCTGGCTCGAAGAGCAGGCCGATGCCTTTCGCGCGCTGGGCCATGGCGACATCATGCTCCGCGAGGCGCCGGTCAAGGCAGGCGCGATCCTGCGCGGAGCTAGCGGTTGGAATGCCGCCCGCGATCCGCGGCTCGAAGGCCAGCTGGAAACGCCGTGATCGCGCCGCCGCTTGCCGTGACGATGCCGGACGCTTAAGCCCCGCGCTCAACGGGGCGCAGACCCTACCCTACTTCGAGGAGCGGAGCCGTGCTGGCCGACATCGATACAGCGAACAATCTCGTCGAGCTTTTCCTGAAGCGCGCCGACGAAAAGGGCGACAGCGCTTTCCTCGGCGCCAAGATCGACGGAAGCTGGCAGACGATCAGCTGGGCCGAAGCCGCCAACCGGGTCTGCCTGCTGGCCGAGAACCTGCGCGCGCTCGGATTGCGCGATGGGGACCGGGTGTGCCTCGTTTCGGAAAACCGTCCCGAATGGTGCATCGCCGACCTCGCGATCATGGCGGCGGGCTGCATCACCGTGCCGACCTACGTCACCAATACCGAGCGCGATCACGTCCACATCCTCGACAATTCGGGCGCCAAGGCGGTCATCGTATCGACCGAAAAGCTGCTTCGTCCCTTGCATGGCGCGCTGCAGGCATCCGGTGTGGCAGAGCACGTCATTGGCATCGAGGACCTCCACCGCCAGCAATCGGGCAGTTTCGAATTCCATACCTGGGCGAAGATGACTGCCGGAGATGCCGCTGCGGCGCGCAAGGCTGTCGACCAGCGGATCGCGTCCATCGGTCGCGGCGACACCGCTTGCATCATCTACACCAGCGGCACCGGCGGCGCGCCGCGCGGGGTCAAGCAGCATCACGGCGCGATCCTGTGCAATGCGGCCGGGGCGGCGGAAATCCTGAGTGAGGATTTCGGCATCGACGACGACGAGCGTTTCCTCTCCTTCCTGCCGCTCAGCCACGCCTATGAGCACACCGGTGGCCAATACCTGCCGATCGGTGTCGGCGCGCAGATCTATTATGCGGAAGGGCTGGAAAAGCTCGCCAGCAATATCGAGGAAACCAGGCCAACCATCATGGTCGTCGTCCCGCGCCTGTTCGAAGTGTTGCGCACGCGGATCATGAAGCAAGTCCAGAAGCAGGGCGGGTTGGCCGAGAAACTGATGAACACCGCGCTCGAGGTCGGCGAGCGGCGTGCCGAAGGCCGCAAGCAGTTCGGCGACGGCGCGAAGGACTTCGTGGTCGGCAAGCTGCTCAGGCCGAAGATCCGCCAGCGGTTCGGCGGACGGATGAAGGCGATGGTGTCGGGCGGCGCTCCGCTCAATCCCGAAGTCGGCGTGTTCTTCGAATCGATGGGCCTCACCATGCTGCAGGGCTACGGCCAGACCGAGGCCGGGCCGGTGATCAGCTGCAATCGCCCCGCCGCCGGCATCAAGATGGACACGGTCGGTCCGCCGATGCGCGGCGTCGACATCAAGATCGCCGAGGATGGCGAGATCCTGTGCCGCGGCGAACTGGTGATGCATGGCTACTGGCAGAACCAGGGCGAGACCGAGCGCACGATCAGGGACGGCTGGCTGCACACCGGCGATATCGGCCATCTCGACGACAAGGGCCGGATCGTCATCACCGATCGCAAGAAGGACATGATCGTCAACGACAAGGGCGACAATATCGCCCCGCAAAAGGTCGAAGGCATGCTCACCCTGCAGCCCGAGATCGGCCAGGCCATGGTCGCGGGCGACAAGCGGCCCTATATCGTCGGCCTGATCGTACCCGATCCCGAATGGCAGCTCGAGTGGTGCCAGGCGCAGGGCAAGAAGTTCGACTGCAAACAGCTGCAGGACCTGCCCGAGTTCAAGGCCGCCGTTCGCGCCGCGGTCGACCGGGTGAACAAAGATCTGTCGGTGACCGAGAAGGTCCGCCAGTTCGCCATCGCCGACGAGCCCTTCACCATCGAGAACGAGGAAATGACCCCCTCGATGAAAATCCGCCGCCACAAGATCAAGGAACGCTACGGCGACCGGCTGGACGGGCTGTATCGGGGTTAGATTTCACCCCGTTTGCAAGCAGCATGGATTTGCCCGAACTGGACGACCATGAAGTGATGTATTGTACATAGCCTATTTAGAAGCTCGCGCATTTGCGCTCGCTCGTAACGTTTGACTCCCATGTCTTTCCGCTCACCGCTGAGATAGGTGAAAAGCCGAAAGTCTGCTGCCGGCCCAGCGATTGTCATCACTCCGTGAGCAAGCCAAAGTCTATGTTCGTCGTGGAGGTGCCGCCAATCGTCAAGTCTAGCCGCAGCGACTTTTGAATGCCCTGCGAACTCGTGTGTCGTGAATGCCGAAGATAGCGCTCTCATACGAGCGGCATGTCCGGGATGCGCACCTTCCGGGTCAAGTGAGACTTTCGCGTCACGCATAACCTCGAGACAATTTGCGACTGCAAGCTCGCCCATGGCGAAAAAATTCAGACATTCCGCTCGCCAAAAAGATGGTAGCGGATTGAAAGTCTCAAAGTCGGTTGGCTCTTCAGCGAGCCGAATCGCGGTCATCTGAAAAACATCGGCATATCTAACCCACCGATTCCTCGATGAATTCCGGATAGAAACTCGGCGCGCGGTCGCTCCAGCCGGGGGCGGTTGCGGCAGCTTCGCTGAGGCTTTGCAGCAGCATCTTGCGGCGTTCCGGGCGGATATGCGGCAGGGCGGCGGCGGCGCAGAAGGCGCTCGGCAACCAGGGCCGCGCTTCGGCGGAGATCAGGCGCTCGTAGAGGAAACGAAAGGCGGAGAAGCTGTCGATCCGCTCCTGCGCCAGGTCGAAGGCGGCCACGCGGGTCAGCTTGCCGACGAAGGGTTCGATCGCATCGAAGCCCGATGCCGCCGGGATCGACTGGCGCAGCGCCTTCAGCTCCTGATAGGCGACATACTGGCTGCGGATGGCGGCGTTCTCCACCGCGTCGCGGCCCCAGATGCGAAACGCATCGCAGCGCCCCAGCCCGATATCGAGGCTGCGACGAATATAGCGCTGCTCGGCGGCGGTGAAGCCGGCGAACTCGCGCATTTCGGCAATGGTCAGCGAAGCGGTATTGGTAACGGCCATGATCGGTGCCCCCGTTGTGTCAGGGCGAATGTCACCGAAGATGGTTAACAAGCGGTAAGCGGGATTAAATTAGCCCTGCGAGCGGGCTGCTCGGGTCGGCATATTTGCGCGTCGCCATGCGGCCGGACAGATAAGCATCGCGGCCTGCCTCGACCGCCAGCTTCATCGCGCGGGCCATGCGGATCGGGTCCTTTGCCTCGGCGATGGCGGTGTTCATCAGCACGCCGTCGCAGCCGAGTTCCATGGCGACTGCGGCGTCCGAGGCCGTGCCGACGCCGGCATCGACCAGCACGGGCACATTCGCGCCTTCCTTGATCAGGCGGATGGTCACGCGGTTCTGGATGCCGAGGCCCGAGCCGATCGGCGCGCCCAGCGGCATCACCGCGACGGCTCCCGCTTCCTCCAGCTGTTTCGCGGCGATGGGATCGTCGACGCAATACACCATCGGCAGAAAACCTTCCTTCGCCAGAGTCTCGGTCGCCGTCAGCGTCTCGCGCATGTCGGGATAGAGCGTGCGCGCCTCGCCCAGAACCTCCAGCTTGACGAGGTCCCAGCCGCCCGCCTCGCGTGCCAGCCGGAGCGTGCGGATTGCATCGTCAGCCGTGAAGCAGCCCGCGGTGTTCGGCAGGTAGGTGATTTTCTTCGGGTCGATATAGTCGGTCAGCATCGGGGCCTTGGGATCGCTGACATTCACCCGCCGCACGGCCACGGTGACGATTTCAGCTCCGCTGGCTTCGAGTGCAGCAGCGTTCTGTTCGAAATCCTTGTACTTGCCCGTGCCGACGATCAGCCGACTTTTGAAAGTGCGCCCGGCCACGCTCCACGTGTCGTCGTCATTTTGCCCACCGCCGACGAAATGGACGATCTCCAGCGTATCGCCTTCGCTCAGAGCATGCTTGTCCAGCTCGCTGCGCGGCGCGATCGTGCCATTGTGCTCGACCGCGACCTTCTCGGGCGCAAGGTCGAGTTCGCGGACCAGCTCGGCGATGGTGGTGGCGGAGGTGCGGCGGCTTTCGCCGTTGACGGTGAGGGCAATCATGCCGCCCGACTTAGTCGCCGCAACGCTCCTTGCAAGCGCTGGAATGCACATGGCGCAGGTTGAGGATGTGCCCCAGCGACACGAGCGCGACGCCGATGATCGTCAAGATCGCTTCCTTGTAACCATGCGGAACGGCCAACGCGGCACCCATGAAGGTGAGGCCGGTCATGGCGATCACGAAAGGTGCGGCCATTCGGTGACGCAGTGCTCCCCAGCCGATAGCGACGCCCGCGATCAACGTTGCGAGCAACAGGCCGTAGCGGTGGATATCGGGCGACAGGAAGAATTCCCCGCCGATACCCAGCCCGGACACGATGACGATCGAGAGCAGGCAATGCAGCGCGCAGGCCCCGGACAGGAAGATCCCGAGCCGGTCGAGCCGTCGTCGAATCGGAAGGGTGGCGCGCTCGAACATTGCGATTTGCCACTTATGTGACGATGTAACATAATTCAAGCGGAACCGCGCGCCAAAGCGATAGCCGGTGCTTTCACGGCGAGCGACAGCGGTTGCCTGCTTTGCACTTGCGAAAGCCCGGGGGTCGCAGCACATGGGCGCGCATGACGGTAGATACCGAATCCTCGCGCCCGCGGGCTATTGCGATATGGCTCTTCGTCGTGGCGGCGCTGGTCGTGCTGATGGTATCGGTCGGCGGGATAACCCGACTGACCGAGAGCGGGCTGTCGATCACCCAGTGGAAGCCGATCAGCGGGGCGATACCGCCGCTGAACGAGGCGGCATGGCAGGCCGAATTCGACCTCTACAAGGCGACCGGGGAATACAAGAACGTGACCGGCCCGGCAGGCATGGACCTCGCCGCGTTCAAGTTCATCTATTTCTGGGAATGGTTCCACCGTCTGCTCGGTCGCGTGATCGGGCTGGCCTACGCGCTTCCGCTCGTCTGGTTCTGGGTGCGCGGCGCCATCCCACAGGGCTACAAATGGCGGCTGGTTGCACTCCTCGCGCTGGGCGGCCTACAAGGTGTTTTCGGCTGGTTCATGGTGCGGAGCGGCCTGGCCGGGACGATGACAGATGTCAGCCATTTCTGGCTGTCGATCCACCTGCTCACCGCACTGTTCACCCTCGGCGGCCTGATCTGGACGGCGCTGGACCTCCTGCGGCTCAAAGCGAGCGGCGCTGCGCCCGCCCGCTGGACCAAGACCGCGAGCTGGGTCGGCCTCATCCTCTTCATCCAGCTTTTGCTCGGCGCGTGGGTGGCGGGCCTCAATGCCGGGCTGGCAAGCGACACCTGGCCACTGATGCAGGGTCGCTTCCTGCCGGAATACGACACTAGCCGTGGGCCCTTCTGGGCGCTGACCCATGACCCCTACCTGCTCCACTTCCTGCATCGCTGGTGGGCATGGGTCGCCGTGATCGCGCTCGTGATCATGGCGCGCAAGGCGAAACCGGTGCAGCGGGGGGCCTCGATTGCGATCCACACAGCCTTCGGAACGCAGATCCTGCTAGGCATCGCGACCGTAATGACAGGGGTCGCCTTATGGATCGCTGTGGCGCACCAGGTCGTGGGGGCGCTGCTCGTCGCCGCATTCGCGTGGGGCGCACACGCGCTGGGCAGGGAGCGATGACGGCGCTGATCTATTGCCCTTTTCCAGACCAGGAAACGGCAGAAAAGATCGGGGCGACCTTGCTCGACGAAGAGCTGATCGGCTGCATCAATATCGGCGCGCCGATCCGCTCGCTCTTTGCATGGGACGGCGAGCGTGGGGAGGGAACGGAAGTTCCGGCGCTGCTCAAGACCAATGCCCGGTTGCTCGATAGGGTAGTCGCACGCCTTGAAAGCTTGCACCCTTACGATACCCCGGCAATACTGGGCTGGAATTGCGATGCCGCAGGAGCGGGAACGCAGCCGTGGCTCGATGGGATCGGGGCATTACACGAATAGCCAGCGGCCAGAGGGTGGCAATCTACGCATAATCCTTCTGGGGTACTATTTTACCACCCCGAGGATCCGCGGAATTGCTTGACTTGGAGGCCCTTCGCCGCCATTTGGCCTCCGCTTCGCGAATGCGGTCACGCCGGATTCGCAGGAAATGCCGCCGATCAGGCGGCATGAACACTAGATACGGAAAACCAGCCATGAAGGCTCTCAGCAAGGTGACCCGGTCGGTCAAGCCGTCCGAGGTCGAAAAGAAGTGGCACATCATCGACGCCGAAGGTCTCGTCGTCGGTCGTGTCGCGGCGATCATCGCCAACATCCTGCGCGGCAAGCACAAGCCGATCTACACGCCGCATGTCGATTGCGGCGACCATGTCATCGTCATCAATGCCGACAAGGTGAAGTTCACCGGCAAGAAGATGACCGACAAGGTCTATTACAAGCACACCGGCTGGGTCGGTGGCATCAAGGAAACGACGCCCGCCAAGGTGCTGGGCGGCCGCTTCCCCGAGCGCGTGCTTGAAAAGGCCGTGGAACGCATGATCCCGCGTGGTCCCCTGGGCCGCGACCAGATGCGTGCGCTGCACGTCTTTGCCGGCACCGAGCATCCCTATGACGGGCAGAAGCCCGAGAAGCTCGACGTTGCCTCGATGAACCGCAAGAACAAGGCTGTTGCATAATGGCTGACGAAACCAAGAACGACACTGTCTCCGATCTCGCCGATCTGAAGGACATCGCCTCCGACGCCCCGCAGGGCGACGCGGCCGACATCGCTGCCACCGCCGAGGTTCCGCTGCGCGAGCAGGAGCTCGACAAGGAAGGCCGCGCCTATGCTACCGGTCGCCGCAAGGACGCGACAGCTCGCGTTTGGCTGAAGCCCGGCAGCGGCAAGGTCACCGTCAACGGCAAGGACCAGGAAGTCTATTTCGCACGCCCGACGCTGCGCCTGATCATCGACCAGCCCTTCGCCATTACCGAGCGCCAGGGGCAGTACGACGTCGTCGCCACCGTCAAGGGCGGTGGGCTTTCGGGCCAGGCCGGTGCGGTCAAGCACGGCATCAGTCAGGCACTCACGAAGTACGAGCCGGCCCTGCGCAGCACGGTCAAGGCTGCCGGCTTCCTCACCCGCGACAGCCGCGTGGTCGAGCGTAAGAAGTACGGCCGCGCCAAGGCACGCCGCAGCTTCCAGTTCTCGAAGCGCTAACCGGCTTACCGAGTTTTTCGGTCACCGAGGAAGGGCGGTCCCGCGAGGGGCCGCCCTTTTCGCATGCGATCAGTGCACAGGCGGATCGACCCGGGGCACTTGCCTGACCGGCGCGACCGGATCGCCGCTCCTGCGCGGGGGCATCGCATCTTCCGGGACATCGTCGATCTGCATGTCGCGCGTCTCGACGTCTTCGAGATTGCGGACTGTCACCTTGAGGTCCTGCCCGTCGAATTCAATCTCGTTGAAGCTCGGCGGTGTCGAGCGGGTGCGTTGCGACAGCGTCCCGGCACCGATCATCCGGACAGGGCCGTCGGGCGTCTGTTCCATGATGTCGAAAGCATCGTGGACATGACCGGACAGCACGGCTCGTACGGGACGCTTCGCCAACGCCCGAAGTGCCTTCTCGCCATGCTTGGTCAGCGCCGTGCCCTCGGTGCCGACCTCGCGCAGCGGATGATGTACGGCGACCAGCGCCTCTTTTCCCTCAGGCAGGGCATCAATCGCCGCCAGGCATTTCTCCAGCGCCGCCTCGGTCACCCATCCCTTCGACCAGTTGAGGCGCGGCTGCGCACGGACGGCGGTCTTGAGCGGCACGATCGCGAGGCTGCCGAGATCGAGTTCCTTCTCGACCTTTTCCGCCATTCCGCGGAAGCGCTTGTAGGGCGTGAAAAAGCGCTCGAACGGATTGAAATAGGGCATGTCGTGATTGCCCACTTCGACAGTCACCGGTGCATCGAGCGAATTGATCCAGTGCGTCGCCGCCGCAAATTCGCGGTGCCGCGCGCGCATGGTAAGATCACCGGTAATGGCTACCGCATCGGGACGCCGTTCGGCAATTTCCTGCTTTACCCAATCGAGCGCGCGGTTGTCTTCCAGTCCGAAGTGAATGTCGCTGAGATGGAAAATGCGCCGGAAATCAGTAGCCATGGTCGGTCGCTAGCAGATCGACTTCGGTTTCGGCCAGTTGCAATACCGCTTCGGGGCCGAGCGTTTCGGGCTCGCCATCTAGCAGGACATTCAATGGTTCGCCCTCGCAATTCGCGATCTCGAGCCGGTCGAACAGGCCCAGCCGTTCGTGCGGGCCCTCGCGAAAGCGGCGTCGAAGCAGTGCCCAGCCTTGCTGCAGATAACCGGCCGCATCGTCGGCGCAGTAGGCATCGACCTGCATACCCCGAGCGCTGGGCGTAATTTCGAGAAGCGGATACCCGTCCGGTCGACCTTGCGCCGGATCGGCCATCCGTACGCGGGCGCCATACGTCGTTTCTGCCACCGCATCGCTCGTATGCTCGGCAAGTCCGGCGACATCGATATCGCGCATCGCTTCGCGCACATTGGCCCATGCGGTCCCCGGGCCAGCGAGGAACCCCGCCAAGGCATTCCCCTTCTCGCAGCGAACCACCGGCAGGCGAATCCGCCGGTATGCTCCCCGGGCCACGCGCGCGAGTATTTCCTCGGCCTCGACCTCTTCGCCGTGGAGCCGACCGCTGAGCAGGTTCATGGTCCCGCCCGGGAGAAAGAGTATCTCTCCGCCCCATCCCGCAAGTTTGGCGATTGCGCCATTGGCGGTGCCGTCGCCTGTGAAGATGATGAGTCGTTCGATGCCGCTCTCCTCGAGCAGCGACCTGCTCGGCAGGTCGGCATCGGGAAAGGACACGGTAAGATCGCAGTCCAACCCCTGCTCGGCCAGGACACGTTTAAGCTCGGCCTCGCGCGCGGCGCTGTGGCTCCCACTGCGGGTGTTGACGATCAACCAGCTCGGAGGACAGGCGGCCATACCCGGCAAGCGCGCGGTGCCGCCTTTTGGTTCCCCATCAAATCCTTCCGGTTGCGACCAGCCAGCCGAACGCGCCGTTGGCGACGGTGTAGCCAGCATACAGCCACGCCGCCGAAGGCCAATCGTTGGCGGCGAGCAGCATCGCGACCACCAGCATGGCAAACTCGAATGCCAATGACACGCGTCCGCCGTTTCGACGAAAAGCAGCCGGCAAAGTCTCGAGAATCGGGTGATCGCTCTCGATCAGTGCCTTGCTAAGCGCGAAATTGGCCACGCCGCATACAAAGAGAACCGCAAGCATCATCGATTGACGGCATAGTCTCGACGCCCGCCGATTGCCAATCGCGCTTCGTCGGCCAGTTCGCGCCTTCCGTCCAAGACGCGAGTCGTCCGTCGATTGCGTCGTGCGATTACAGATGTAGCTGAGTAATACAGGTCCTGCGGAGGGCCTTCCAACAGTCCCCCAAAAACCCTTTGGGCCCTCCGCAATCGCAGGAGCGATCTCATGAACAGAGCTTTCGCAGCAGTCGCCACGCTCAGCCTCGTTGCCATGGCAGTGCCGGCAGTGGCGCAGAAAGGCTGCGACATTACCGTGACCTACGACAATCACGATCTGGATACCGCCAAGGGCCAGAAGGCTACCGAATGCCTTGCCTACGCCCGCAACAGTGCGCGCGAATATGTAGCAGCGGCAATCGCCTCAGGCGGGAAGGGCGGATGATATTTGGAGGGAGTTCGCGGTTGTAGCTGCCTCAGAGCAGCACGAGAAGGGTGGCTGAGAAACCCCTGGCCGAACCCAAACTAGGCCTCGACCGGACGCAGTCCCCCGGTCGGGGCCGCCTTTGTTCCTGACCAAGAACACGAGTGACAGAGGCAAGCCTGAGGCTTGCAGTCAGCGACCCGCCATTGCCTTGACCTTCGGCAGATAGGTCCGGCCGATCCGGAGCGCCTCGTCGTCTTCGAGTTCCACCGACCAGACTCCCAGGCCATCATGGCGGAGGCCCTGGATGCGATCCTTGCGCAGGATGGTGGAGCGATGGATGCGAATGAACTTTGCCGGATCAAGGCGCTTTTCCAGACCGGCGATGGTCTGCAACAGCAGGTAAGTGCGCGCCTCTTCGCCTTTGCCGACATAAAGCCGCACATAGTCGCGCTCGGCATCGATGCGGCCGACTTCGCTCGTGGCGATGCGGATAAGCTCGGAACGGTGCGGGATCCACAGCTCTTCGAGCCATTGGCTTTCTTCGCGCTCGCCATCCCCGCGCCGGGCCATCGACCGCTTGATGGCACGTTCGAGGCGGTCGGGCTTCACCGGCTTGAGCACATAGTCCACCGCATCGAGATCGAACGCTTCGACCGCGTAATTGTCATGCGCGGTGACGAAGACCACGGCCGGCCGCTGCTCCTCTTTTGCGAGCGCTTTGGCAACGGAAAGGCCGTCGACCTCCGGCATAGTCATGTCGAGCAGCACGAGGTCGGGCTTCAATGCTTCGATAAGCCGCAACGCTTGCCCACCGTCGCTCGCAGTACCGACGACGGCGAGGTCGTCCATCTTGGCGCAGATGACCTGCATCCGCTCGACAGCCAAGGGCTCGTCATCGACGATCAACGTGCGCAGTTTTTCCGACGTGTTTTCAGCCATGCTCATTTCACCATGGGTAGCCTGAGTTCGGTTTCGTAGCCCTGCAATCCCGGGCCGGAAGTGACGGTCGCCTCTGCGCCGAACCGCGCCTCCAGCCGGTCACGCACATTGGCAAGGCCGATGCCGAAACCGCCGCTGTGTCCTGCGGGAACGCCCGGCCCGTCATCGGCGACGGTGATGACCAAGCGACCATACTCCTCGCGCGCGACGATCGATACGGTGACCGGCCGCGCGCTGGCCGACACGCCGTATTTGACCGAATTCTCGACCAGCGGCTGCAGGATCATGCCCGGCACCCGGTAATGCTCCAGCTCGCGCGGGAGGTCGACTTGGACGCGCAAACGCTTCGGGAAGCGCACCGCCTCGATCTCGAGATAGTGCTCTTGCAGGTCCACTTCGTCGGCCAGCGTCACGTCACCGGTCGATTCGTCGGCCAGACTGTGGCGGTAGAAGCGCGAAATCGTCTGGATCATTTCCTCGGCCCGCTCCGACTTGCCGGTCATCACCAGCGCGGACAGCGAATTCAGCGTATTGAAGAGGAAGTGCGGATTTACCTGATAGCGCAGAGAGCGCAGTTCCGCTGCCTTGGCTGCACTCCGGAACCTCTCTCCTTCGCGCTCTGCCGCCAGCGCCTGCGCCCGCGCCTGCGTGGCAATGTAGAGTGCTGCCCAAGCCAGCAGCAGGAAATAACGGCCCAGCGCGATGTCGAAGGTCATCCGCCATTTGTCCATCGCCGTTGGTGCCGGGGCGATAACGACGCTTTCCGGGAGCGCGAGGTCCTCTGCAGCCTCCTCAACATCGCCGGCGATCTGCGGCCGCGGCAGGTCCACCAGGAGATTGCCGGACTCGTCGCGACGGATCGCTATCCCGCGCTCTTCGCCGATGCGCTTCTCGATTTTTTCCTGAATGTTCGCAAAAACCCACTGATTGGTCTGGGCAATCGCGATGGCCGCAGGAAAGGCGATGATCGCGGCTACGGTCACCTTTGCGGCCAGTGCTCGCCGATCGAACAGGCGCAGGATCAGCCACATCACGGCGGTTACGGCCATGCCGATCGCGCAGACCAGGGCCCGCCGCCACAGCATCTCCCATTCGAAGCCGAATCCGGAAAGCTCGCCGCGAACGGTGACGAGAAGAAAGTAGATTCCCCAGACGGCCAGGATCGATCCCAGCACCGTCCGGGCCGGCAAGTGCGGCGTCGTAGAATTCATCAGGCGTTCAGCATCCAGACCATGCCTCGATGTGGCCGTTCGAACTGCCAAAAGCCAGTCCGGCGGTCGAGAGCGTTCACACGTTGGTCGAGCGGAATGCTATTCAGCGGGTTCCAGATCACCTTCGGCGATCCGGCGACGCCATTCGGCAGGCGCGAGCGTGTGAACGTTGTTCCCTTCGGCATCCACCGCGACCGTCACCGGCATGTCCTCGACCTCGAACTCGTAAATCGCTTCCATGCCGAGATCCTCGAAGGCCACGACCTGCGCACCCTTGATCGCGCGGCTGACGAGATAGGCAGCGCCGCCGGTCGCCATCAGGTAGGCGACCTTGAAGTTGCTGATGATCTCGACGGCATTATGCCCACGCTCGGCCTTGCCGATCATCGCCAGCAGGCCGAGATCGAGCATCATCTCGGTGAACTTGTCCATGCGAGTGGCGGTGGTCGGACCAGCGGGCCCGACGACTTCGCCCATCACCGGGTCGACCGGGCCGACGTAATAGATCGCGCGGCCCTTGAAATCGACCGGCAGTTCCTCGCCAGCCTCCAGCATGTCGTGAATGCGCTTGTGCGCCGCGTCGCGCCCGGTCAGCATCTTTCCCGACAGCAACAAGCGGTCGCCATGCTTCCAGCTCGCGACTTCTTCGGGCGTCAGCGCATCGAGATCGACCCGCTTGGCCGCACTGTCCGGTTTCCAGGTGACCTGCGGATAGTCGTCCAGCTTGGGCGGTTCGAGATAGGCCGGACCGCTGCCGTCGAGCGTGAAATGCGCGTGGCGTGTGGCCGCGCAATTGGGAATCATCCCCACCGGCTTGCCTGCCGCGTGGCAGGGCGCGTCGAGGATCTTCACATCCAACACGGTCGACAGGCCGCCCAACCCCTGCGCGCCGACTCCCATCGCATTCACCGCATCGAAGATGTCGATCCGCAACTGCTCGATATCGTTCTGCGCCCCGCGCTGTTTCAGCTGGCCCATGTCGATCGGGTCCATCAGGCTGAGCTTGGCGAGCCGCATGCAATGTTCCGCCGTGCCGCCTATGCCGATGCCGAGCATGCCCGGCGGGCACCATCCGGCCCCCATCGACGGGATCTGTTCGATCACCCATTCGACGATATTGTCGGACGGGTTCATCATCTTGAACTTGGACTTGTTCTCGCTGCCGCCGCCCTTGGCCGCGACGTCCACGCCCACCGTGCTACCCGGCACCATCTCCACCGATAGTACGGATGGTGTATTGTCGCGCGTGTTGCGACGGGTGAAGGCGGGATCGGCGAGGATCGAGGCACGGAGCTTGTTGTCGGGATGGTTGTAGGCGCGGCGAACACCCTCATCGACGACTTCCTGCAGCGATCGTTCGCTGTCGAGGCGGCAGTTCATGCCCCAGCGTACGAAGACATTGACGATGCCGGTGTCCTGGCAGATCGGCCGGTGCCCTTCGGCGCACATCCGGCTGTTGGTCAGGATTTGCGCGATCGCATCCTTGGCCGCCGGGCCTTTCTCGGCCTCGTAGGCATCGCCCAGCGCGCGGATGTAATCCATCGGGTGGTAGTATGAAATATACTGGAGCGCGTCGGCCACGCTTTCGATCAGGTCGTCTTCGCTGATGACGGTCATGTCGCTCATCGCCGGAAAATCCCATGTTGCAGAATTGCGCTCCCCGATAGGCGTGTTTGCCGCCATCGGTCAAAGCGCTTGGACACAAAAGCTCTTGCGCCTACAGCAAGCCGGCTTGACCCAGCGTATTATTAGAGCAATACAGCGACCCACCATGACCACGACCCTCGCCCCCAAGACCGACTTCGCCGCCGCCCGCAAAGCGATGCTCGACAGCCAGCTGCGCACCAGCGGCGTGAACGAACCGTTCGTGCTCGAACGCATGGGCACGGTTGCGCGCGAGGAATTCGTGCCCGAATCGATGCGCAGCGTCGCCTATAGCGATCGCGCCGTGCGCCTGGGCGATGGCAAGGTCCTGCCGCAGCCGCTGTTCCACGGCATGATGCTGTCCGAAGCGCAGCCCCTCGCAAGCGACGAAGTGCTCGTCGTCGACGGCGGTAGCGGATATTTGCCCGCGCTCGTCGAGCCGATGGTCAAATCGGTGCGGGTGATGGCCCCTGAGGACGCTGCCGGGGGTCGCAAGAAGGGCGCCTATTCGCTGGTCCTTATCGACGGCGCGATCGAGCATGTCCCGGCGAGTCTCGCCAAGCTGGTTGCCGACGGCGGCCGGATCGTGACCGGCCTGGTAGAGCGCAATGTCACGCGGCTCGCGACAGGTCGCAAAACCGCCGGTGCGCTCGCCCTATTGCCGCTGGCAGAGCTCGGCGTTCCGCGGCTCGCGCAGTTCGATCGGCCGACCAGCTGGAGTTTCTGATGGCGTCGATGCCCCCCATCAAGCGCCTGCTGGCGGGTAGCGCCCTGGCAAGCGTCGCGCTTGCCCAACCCGCTGCGGCCGACACTCTGCAGGAAGCGCTGACTCAAGCCTACCTCTACAATCCTGTCCTGCTCGCCGCACAGGCCAATCAGCGGGCGACCGACGAGAATGTCCCGATCAACCGCGCGCAGGGCCTGCCGAGTGCCGATGCGACCGCGACCTATACCGAGTTCGTCAAGACCTCGACCAACAGCTTCACCTCGCCCGACCGCGTGCTGCAAATCGGTCCGCAACTTAACGTCCCGATCTATTCCGGCGGAGCGATCAAGAATTCCATCGCTGCCGCAGAGCAGCGCGTCGAGGCGGGACAGGCGGATCTCCGCGGCACCGAAAGCGCACTCTTCAGCCAGGTCGTCGCCGCTTATATGGACGTCCTCCTCGGCCAAGCAGTGACATCGCTGCGCGCCAACCAGATCGACGTTTTGCAGGTCAATGCGCAGGCCACCAGCGACCGCTTCGAAATTGGCGACCTCACACGGACCGACGTGGCGCAATCGGAGGCACGGCTGGCGCTGGCTCGCGGTGATTTCCGCAACGCGCAGGCGAACCTCATTTCGGCACGCGAGACCTATATCCAGCTCGTCGGCGAAACGCCCGATAATCTCCAGCCGCCACCGGCCTTGCCCGGCCTGCCGGAAAATGTCGAAACCGCCGTCGCTGTCGCGCTCGAAGACAACCCAGACCTGATTGCCGCCAAGGAACGGGCGCAGGCTGCCGGCTTCGACACCGAAGTCGCCGGATCGGGCCGCCTCCCTAATGTCGGCGTTTTCGCCAATGGCGGGTACAACAATTACTTCGGTACGCTGGCCGGCGGACAGGCCGGCATTTCGCAAGCGGAAACGACGGCCAATGTCGGCGTCCAGTTGCGGCTTCCGATTTTCCAGGGCGGCCTCCCGGCCGCGCGGCAGCGTCAGGCCCAGGCACGCGAGACGGCCGCGCTGGAGCAGGTCATTGCTGCGGAGCGCGACGTGATCGCACAGGTTCGCGCCGCATGGTCGAGCTGGCAAGCCTCGCTCGCCGTGATCGAGAGCAGCCAGGTCGCCGTCGATGCGGCGGCGCTCAGCCTCGAAGGTGTGCGGGCGGAAAACTCGATCGGCAATCGCACCATTCTCGACGTGCTGAATGCGGAGCAGGAGCTGCTGAATTCGCAGGTCCAGCTCGTGACTGCACGCCGGAACGCCTATGTCGCAGGCTTTACCCTATTGGCCGCGATGGGCCGTGCGGAAGCGCGCGATCTCAACCTTGGCGAGGCGGGCGTGCTCTACGATCCCGAGCTCAACTACCAACGGGTGCGCGGCAAGATCTGGGATTGGGACCGCGATCCCGAGCCTGTTGCCGAGGCTACTCGCACCGTCGATCTGCCGGCGGCAAACGCCGATATCGCCGAAGAGGATGATTTCGCGGATAGAATCGATTAAGCATACCGTCTGAACGCTGCGACAGCGTCGATTCGTGAAGCAGGGGTGCAATCGATTATGAATCAGGCTGGCGAACCTTCGGTCGAAGAGATTCTCGACTCGATCAAGAAAGTTATCGCGCGAGACAATCGCGATGCGATCATCGCGGATCGCCGCCGCAAGTCTGCGCCCGTGGCCACTCCCGAACCGGCCGATGAGGAAGAGGCCGAAGAAGTCCTCGAACTCGATGCCGATTATGCCGTCGAAGATGCGGGCGACCAACCCGAAGACGAGGAAGAGGATGCGCTGACCCGCGGCGACACGCGCAAGGCGATGCAGGAAAACTTCGCCGCGCTCGCCATGCTGTCGCAACCGAGCAAGCAGCCGCAGATCGTCCGCTCGGGCGAGACTTCGCTGGAGGGCCTGGTGCGCGAAATGCTCCGCCCGATGCTGCGCGAATGGCTCGATGCCAACCTGCCCGGCATGGTCGAGGATATGGTCAAGGCGGAGATCGCCCGGATCGCCGGCAAACGCTCCTGATCGCGGAGCGCAATCTAAACGCTTAACTTTGCCACGCGGCGCGGATAAGCCCTGCGTCCATGACTGCACGCAACCGGGTCGCTTTCCCGCTCGCCAGCGCCATTGCGCTTCTCGCTTCACCACTCGCCGCGCAGGATCGCGCGCCGATGAGCGCTCAGGACCTCGTCACCATGCCACGCCTCGGCGCGCCAAGCGTCGATCCGTCGGGACGCATGGCGGTCTATTCGGTGACGAAGACCGATCCCGAGACCTATGAGCGGAGCAGCACGCTCTACATGCGCTCGCTCGCCGACATGGATGCCGCGCCGGTTGCGCTGGGTCTGTCGGGTGGCGACGCAAAGTTCGGCGGTGACGGCTGGCTCTATTACCTGCATGACGATCAGGTCTGGCGCACCCGGATCGGCCCCGACGGTAGTGTTTCCGAGACCTCGCAGGTCACCGACCTGCCCCGCGCCGTGAACGGCTTCCAGGTAGCGCGCGACGGATCGAGACTGGCGATCTGGACCGATGTTGCGCGCAGCTGCACCGAATTGTCCTGCGACGACAGCGCGAAGGCTTACGAGCCCGGCCCGGGCACCGGCCTGCTATTCGAAGGCGACGGCGGCTTCATCCGGCATTGGGACAGCTGGGAAACGCCCGGCACCTATAGCCGCGTATTTGTGGTGCCGCTTGAGGGTGGCAGGCAGGCCGGCACAGCAAGGCCGGTCGATGGTGCCATCGGTGCTGGCGGACCCAGCGGCGATACGCCCACCGCGCCATTCGGCGGGAGTGAGGATGTCACCTTCGCGCCCAATGGACAGGGCCTTTACTTCACCGCGCGCGAGGGCGGGCAGACCGAGCCATACTCGACCAATCTCGACATCTGGTTCTCAGATTTCTCCGGCAACGCACCGACCAATCTGACCGACGCCAACGAGGCTCTCGACGCGCTACCGACCCCGTCGCCCGACGGCCAATATCTCGCCTATGTCGCCATGGAGCAGCCCACCTACGAGGCAGACCGGCAGGTAGTCATGCTCCGCGATCTGCGCACCGGTGTCGTCACGCCGCTGACGAAGGACTTCGACCGCAGCTTCGGCTCGCTCGCCTGGACGCCCGATTCGCGCTGGATCGTCGCCACGGCGCAGGACGTGCTCGACACGCCGGCTTTCCGCATCGATCCGCGCACCGGGGAGGTCGTCCGGCTCGATCTGATGGCGGGGAACGAGGCGCATATCGGCAATGTGGTGCCGCTCGATGGCGGCGGATTGGTCTTCACCCGCGACTCGATCGGCGCGCCTGCGGAGATGTACCTCGCCCGGGGCTGGGATCAGGCCACGCCGCTGACGGATGTCGCGATGAGCCGGATGGGCAATCTGACACCTGTCTCGGTCGAGCGGTTCAGCTTTACAGGAGCGGGGGGCGACACTGTCTGGGGTCAGATCACCAAGCCCGACGGCGTTGCCGGCCAGCTTCCGGCAATCCTCTACGTCCATGGCGGCCCGCAGGGGTCGTTCAACGATGGCTGGTCGAGCCGCTGGAACCCGCGCGTCGTCGCCAGCCAGGGCTACGCGGTGATCTCGGTCGATTTCCACGGATCCACCGGATACGGCCAGGCCTTCACCGATGCGATCAATCGCGACTGGGGCGGCAAGCCGCTGGAGGATTTGCAGAAGGGCCTTGCCGCCGCGCTTCAATTCGACACGCAGATCGACGGCAGCCGCGCCTGCGCCATGGGTGCAAGCTACGGCGGCTACATGATGAACTGGATCGCCGGCCAGTGGCCCGACCGGTTCGACTGCCTCGTCCAGCACGACGGCCTGTTCGACCTGCGCAGCTTCTATTTCACGACCGAGGAACTGTGGTTCCCGCGCTGGGATTTCGGCGGTGGCTATCTGGAAAACCCCGAAGCTTACGAGAAATGGAATCCGGTCAACCACGTCGATGAGTGGCAAACACCCATGCTGGTCATCACCGGCATGAAGGATTTCCGCGTGCCGTACACGCAAGGCATTGCCAGCTTCACCGCCTTGCAGGAAAAGCAGATACCCAGCCAGTTGCTC
This sequence comes from Qipengyuania profundimaris, assembly GCF_030717945.1. Classification (NCBI taxonomy): domain Bacteria; kingdom Pseudomonadati; phylum Pseudomonadota; class Alphaproteobacteria; order Sphingomonadales; family Erythrobacteraceae; genus Qipengyuania; species Qipengyuania profundimaris. Next base: position 271,583 of record NZ_JAVAIM010000001.1, on the reverse strand, counting down.
GTCTTCCCCGACGAGAACCACTGGGTGCTGAAGCCGAAGAATTCGCTGCAGTGGCACAATACCGTGTTCGCGTGGCTCGACCGCTGGCTGAAGCCCGCAGAATGAGCGTGAGCGACAAGAAACTACACAAGGCGCGCAGGGCCCTGACCAAGATCGGCGGTGCCTCGGCAGAGCGGCAGATCTTCCTGTGCGCCGTGTCCGAGAAGCAGAAGTGCTGCAAGCGCGACGAGGGCAAGGCCGCCTGGAATTACCTCAAGAAGCGGCTGAAGGAGCTGAAGCTCGTTGGGCCGGGTGCGACGGTCCAGCGGACCAAGGCCGATTGCCTTCAGGTCTGCGAAGCCGGACCCATCGCGGTCGTCTGGCCGGAGAATGTCTGGTACCATTCCTGTAATGAAGAGGTGCTGGAAGCGATCATCCAGCGCCACCTCATCGGCGGCGTGCCGGTGGAGGAATACCGGCTTTACCCGGCGGACTGATCGTCGCGGTCGTCGGCCAGCGGATCGTCGATCGATTCGTCATGCCCGGTACCCGATGACAGGAACACCAGCCCCATCAGCGCGCTCGCCAATAACATGGTGAAGCCGATCCCCAGCGCCGCGGCGATGTAATAATGGATCGAGACGGCTTCGCTGCCGAACTTCCACAGCAGCGCCAGCGAAATCGCGACCACGCCCACGGTCAGCAGGAACATGAAGCGCATGATCCGCCGGAACCGCGCCCAGGCGAAGGCGGCGTTTTGCGGATCGTCGAGGGGAGACTTCTTGACCATCGCGCCTCCTCTGGCCGCTTGCCTCGCGCCTTGCAATGACCTTGCCGAGCCGCCCCGCGTCACGGATTCGCATTTTATGCCGTTTGATGGCATTCTCCCGACCATAAAAAGGGAGACGACAGCGCCATGGATATCGGATCGCTCATTGCAGATCGCAGAAGCTCGGACGTGATTTCCTGTTCGGTCGATGGCCAGGTCAGGGAGGCGGTGCGGTTGCTGGCTTCCAAGCGCATCGGTGCGCTGCCGGTGATGGAAGGCGGCAAGGTCGTCGGCATCTTCTCCGAACGCGATGTAATCTACCGCTTGGCCGAGGAGGGCGACGCCTGCCTCGCTCGCCCGGTCGGCGACGTGATGACCTCGCCGCCGATCACGGTCGATCGCGCGACCAAGATCGACCAGGCGCTCGCGCTGATGACCAAGCGGCGTATCCGCCACCTGCCCGTGGTCGATGGCGAAACCATGTGCGGCTTCATTTCTATCGGCGATCTCGTGAAATCGCGCTTCGACGAAGTGCAGCACGAAGCCGAAGCCATGCGCGATTATATCGCCCACGCTTGAGCGAGAGCGCGGTGCTCCCTACATTCAAACTATGACAGGCACACCCACACTGACGGAAGCAGCTGCAACGCGCGTCGCAGCAATCGCGCAAAAGCAGGCCAAGCCCGCGATATTGCGCTTGTCCGTCGAGGGGGGTGGCTGTTCTGGCTTCCAATACAAGTTCGATCTCGCGCAGGCGCCGGACAGCGACGATGCGGTCAGCGAAACCGATGGCGTGAAACTGGTCGTCGATCCCGTCAGCCTGGACCTGCTGGCCGGCAGCAAGGTCGATTTCGTCGAGGATCTGGGCGGCGCGGCATTCAAGGTCGAGAACCCCCAGGCGGCCGCCGGCTGCGGTTGCGGATCGAGCTTCGGGATTTGAGTTAGACCCGCGCGCACCTTTCGGGCATCACGCCTGAATGCGTATCGCCACCTACAACATCAACGGCATCAAGGCGCGCCTGCCGCGCCTGAAGGAATGGCTCGAGGAAACCCGCCCCACCGTCGCCTGCCTGCAGGAAATCAAGACGATGGACGACGGCTTCCCCGCCGACGAATTCGAGGCGATCGGGTACAAGGCGATCTGGCATGGCCAGAAGAGCTTTAACGGCGTCGCGATCCTGGCGGATGGCATCGAGCCGGTCGAAGTGCAGCGTGGCCTCGGCATCGATGGCCCGACGGACGGCGAGGGCGAACAGGCTCGCTACCTGGAAGCCGAGGTGAACGGGGTGCGCATCTGCAACCTCTACCTGCCCAACGGCAATCCCCATCCGGGGCCCAAGTTCGATTACAAGCTCGCCTGGATGGAGAAGCTGCGCGCCCGCATGCGCGAAATCTGGCGCGAGGAGGTTCCGGCTGTCGTCCTTGGCGATTTCAACGTCATTCCCGAAGACAAGGATGTCTGGTCCGTCCGCGCGATGGCGAACGATGCGCTGATGCAGCCCGAGTCGCGCGATGCCTATCGCCGCTTCCTCGACGATGGCTGGACCGATGCGATCGACACGCTCAATCCGCGCGGCGGAGTGTGGACCTATTGGGATTACCAGGCCGGTGCCTGGCAGCGCGATCACGGATTCCGGATCGATCACCTGCTGCTGTCGCCTGAAACGGCCGACCGGATGACGGCTGCCGGCGTCGACAAGGAATATCGCGGGCGCGAGAAGGCCAGCGATCACACACCCGTCTGGGTGGAGCTGCGCGACTGAGAGCCAAGCAGAAGGGGACGACGCTCGCGCGACGGCCCCTTACGTTTCCGATCCGCCAATTAGCGGTAGAAAATGTGCGTATCGATGGTCGCAGTGGCGATCTTCTTGCGGCTCCAGCTCGGCCGCACGTATTTCGCATGGAAGAACAGGGCGTCGCCGGCTTCGCTCTCCCACAAGCCGCGGTGGGCGATGCGGGCAAGGGCCTTGGCCTTGGTCCACGCTGCGGTACCGGTGCGAATGCGCGGCATGCGGCCACCCTTCACGAATGAGAATTGCGCGCGCTGGTAGACGACGCCGCAATAGCTCGACGGGAAGCGGCGGTCCTCCGCGCGGTTGATGATGACCTGCGCCACGGCCAGCTGGCCCGCCAGCGGCTCGCCGCGGGATTCGAAATAGATCGCACCGGCAAGACACTGGAGTTCGGGCGAGAGCTCGCCTGTGGCGGGCATCGCGTCGACCAGCTCGCGCAGGCTCTGGGCGCGCGGCGCTTCTTCGACGACGGGAATTTCGGGTTTGGCTTCCTCGGGAAGCTCCTGCACCACCTCGTTCTGTACGAAGACCGGAACGACCTCTTCGGTCACTTCGGGTTCGGCGGTGGCGATTTCGGTTGCTTGCGCCGCAACCTGGGCGTTGGCGCCGGAACTTTCCGCTCCGGCAAGCGTGGTAAGGGCGATCGCCGCGACAGCCGCGGTGAAACCGGTAAATTTACGGACCATTTTTCTGCTAAACTAAGCGGTTGATGGCCTGATGCAGACTGGGATCCGTGCGCGTTGTTCGCGTCGTTGAACTGGATCCGTTACGGGCCTGCCGCCCATCCCCCGTCTGCGTGCTAGCCTACCGACCCCATTGCCGAAGCAGGCCGCCTACGCATCGAAGTTGGCGGCCAAATAGTCACATCCGAAACCAAGTCAAGTTATTGCACTGCGGAATCGATGAACCGTTCCGGATCGGCGATATCCAGCTCGACCACCCAGCAATCGGGATCCGACTGTTTTCTGCGAGCGATGTATTCGTTAAATTCTTTTGGCTTTTCAGGGTCTTGCTTTCGAGAGCGAGTGAAGCTGCGCGATCCGTCTAGCTGGGGCATGCGTTCCCAAAGAGTTGCGTTCTCGCCGCGATCGAGAGCGACGATCAGGAGCGTCCCGGCGTCCTTCTCCCCGCGCTGCAAAACGGTTGCAAAGCCACCTGCAGCCGATACCGAGCGCACCAGGCCCGAAACCTCGACATGTGCAGGGAGCCGCGCATCCATCTCGTTCAAACCTTGGTTACGTAGCCGGGGAGACTCGACAGAGCGATTCGCGAGCGCATGAAGGTGCCGGTCCCACGACCGATCTCGTCTCCCTCCTCATCGACCAGCCGCGACTCGGCGACGAATACCCGCTTGCGGCCGCTGACCCATTTGCCCTCGGCTATCACCTTCCCCGTCCGGACCGGCTTGGTGAAATGGAGGTTGAAAGACGTCGTCAGCAGAAAGCGATCGGTCGCGAGCGTATTTGCGGCGTAGAACGCCGCATCATCCAGCATCTTGAAGTAGATCGTGCCATGCGCGGCGCCGGCTGCGTGATAGACTTCCTCGGTCACGTCGAATGCGATCCGGGCGTGGCCCTCGTCCGGGATCGAAAGGCGCGAGGCGAACAGAGAATTGACCGGCGCCGACGTATAGAGCGCCTCGAGGGCGCGATAGTGCCGCTCGGCCCCGCTATTTGCCGCCCCGTCCGCCATGAACCCGCTCCGCCTAGCGCGGCTCGACCCAGCCGATCGAACCGTCGTGACGGCGATAGACCATATTGTGCTGCTCGCTCCCGGCGTTCTTGAACAGGAGCGCGTTGGCGTTCTGCAGATCAAGCATCATCACCGCATCGGCGACGCTGCATTCCGGAATGATGGCGCGCGTCTCGGCAATGACCGGCGGACTGTCGACTGTGACTTCCTCGTCATCGTCGGCATCGGGTGCGGCAAGGATGGTGTAGGCAGCCTCTTCCTCGCGCAGGGCATGGGCAGCCTGCTCGTGCCGGTCCTGGATCCGGCGCTTGTAGCGGCGCAGCTGCTTCTCGATTTTGGCCGCCGCCTGATCGAAGGATTGGTGCACGTCATGCGCTTCGGCATGGCCCTTGAGGATCAGGCCCTGCATCACATGCGTGACGATATCCGCGGTGAACGAGCCGCCAGGACCCTTTCCGAACGTGACGTGGGAAGAAATCGCGCGATTGAAATGCTTGTCGACGATGGCATTCATGCGGTCGTCGACATGCTCCTGCAGAGCGGCGCCGGTATCGATCTGGTGGCCGGAAACGCGGATATCCATTGGCTTCGTTCTCCTTGTTCGTCCCCGTTACGATCCCGCCAGCCCCGTCCACCGGCGCTGGTCAGCAGTCTATCCCCAGAGCGGGTTTTCGATCCCGGCCATGAATTCCCTATGGCGCGCAAGCTCCGCGGCAGACGGTGCGTGCGGCCGCGGTTCCCGGCGCGGCCGATCCGGCGCGCGGCGAACCGCGACAATTTCCTCGACCCTTGAACCCTGCTGCGCATCAATTTCGGCTGCCAGTTCCAGCCCGATCTGCCGTCCGCCCTTGAGCTCGACATAGACCTGCGCGAGTAGCTCGGCATCGAGCAGCGCGCCGTGCTTCACGCGGTGGCTGCGATCGATTCCGTAGCGTGAACACAGCGCATCGAGCGAGAGCTTGGCGCCCGGGTGCCGCTTGCGGGCCAATGCGACCGTATCGACCATGCGGCTGGTGCAGACTGCATCGCGCCCGCAAATCCCGAGTTCGGCATTGAGAAAGCCGAAGTCGAAGCCGGCATTGTGCGCGACCAGTGGAGAGTCGCCAATGAACGCTAGGAGTTCCTCTGCCGCATCCGAGAACAAAGGCTTGTCCGACAGGAAGGCCGCCGAGAGCCCGTGCACCGCTTCCGCGCCAGCAGGCATGTCTCGTTCGGGATTGAAATAGGCGTGGTAGGTTTTGCCCGTGGGCACGAGATTGACCATCTCGACACATCCGATCTCGACCATCCGGTCCCCTGTCTTGGGGTCTAGGCCGGTGGTTTCGGTATCGAACACGATCTCACGCATTGCTTATCCTATCGGCCCCAAATGCGGCGATTTCAAGGGTCGATCAGTCAACGCGCGGCGGCTGCTTCGCGCAATCTTGCGACAAGGGCGATGACAGCCTCTTCGGTTCGTTGGAGCGAGGTGCCGGTGTCGATCACGTGATCGGCCTGCTCGCGCTTCTCGGCGTCCGGCACCTGGAGAGAGAGGATATGCGCGAATTTTTCCTCGGTCATTCCGGGCCGGGCAAGGACGCGGGTGCGCTGGGCTTCGGCAGGGGCGGAGACCACGACCACGCGATCGACCGCCTCGGCGCCGCCTTTCTCGAACAGGAGCGGAATGTCGAACACCACGACCGGCGCACCCGAATGCTCGATCAGGAATGCCTCGCGTTTGCGGGCGACGGCGGGATGCACGATGCTTTCAAGCCGGGCGAGCGCTTCCTTATCGCCGAACACTTTTGCGCCGAGTGCATCGCGTAATACGCCGTCCGTTCCGGTACTGCCGGGAAACGCTGCCTCGATCTCCGGTAACAATTCGCCGCTCGGACCCTGCATGGCACGCACTTCGGCGTCGGCATCGAACACAGGGACGCCGGCTGCCTGGAACATGGCGGCCACGGTCGATTTACCCATGCCGATGGACCCGGTGAGACCGACGATCAGCGGCCGCATCATGCGAGCAGCCTTTCGCGTAATTCCGCGTCGTATTGTCGCGGCGGCTCGACGCCGAAAAAGTGATTGAAGGCGGCGGCTGCCTGCCCGATCAGCATGGCGAGTCCGTCGACGGTTGCGAATCCGGCCGCGCGCGCATCGGCGAGGAATTCGGTTTCCACCGGATCGGTGACAATGTCGTAGGCGATCGAGCCGGGCGGTGCGTGGCTCCAGTCGAAAGCGAGCAGCGGTTGGCCACGCATTCCGAGCGGCGATGCATTGATGACGAGATCGCAGCACCCCTCGCGGTCGTCGAAGGCGAAGTCGGTCGGCGTGGCGAAATGATCGAGCGGGGCGACATGATGCTCGCCGCCAGGATCGAGCTCGTCCAGCAACGCGCGGGCCTTGTCGGGATTTCGTCCGGCGAGAACGAGGGTGAAGCCCTCACCCGCTAGTCCGGCGACAATGGCGCGCGCCGCACCCCCGGTTCCGAGAATGCGGGCCATACGAAAATAGTGCGTATCGCGAAGCTGGCCGAGCAAGGGTTCGAGAAACCCCGCCACATCGGTGTTACGCCCGATGAGAGCGCCGTCTCCGGCTTTGACCACCGTGTTGATCGCGCCGACCCGCTTGGCTAGTGGCTCGATCCGGTCGAGCAACGGCATGACCGTCTGCTTGTGCGGCATGGTGACATTGCAGCCGCGCCAATCCCCATCGTCGCGACGCTCTCCGAGGTAGCTCTTCAGACCATCCGTAGTCACATGATGCGCACGATACCCCACATCGAGCCCGAGCTTCTCGATCCAGAATCCGTGGATCGCAGGTGACTTCGACTGAGCGATGGGGTCGCCGATGACTTCGGCGTAAGCCTGCCCTGGACGACGATCCGGGGTCACGTGGGCAACACACCTTCTTCGCGCAGCGCGTCAAGCACCTGCAGCAGCGGCATGCCGAGCACGGTAAACTGGTCGCCCATGATGCTCTCGAACAGCTGCACGCCCGGTCCCTCTATGCGGAACACGCCGACGCAATAGGACACTTCAGGCCACTCTGCGTCGAGATAGGCTTCGATGAATTCCTCGCTCAGCTCCCGGACCCGCAGGCGCGCGAAGTCGGAACCGACCCAGACGATCTGGCCATCGCGCGCCAACACCGCTGCACTGTGCAGCGTCATCACCTTGCCCGAGAAAAAGCGCAGATGCTCGGCCGCCTGCTCGCGCGATTGGGGCTTGTCGAAACGTCGGCCATCGACTTCGACCAGCGAGTCCGACCCCAGCACAAGGCCTTTCGCCGTCACCGCAGCAGCCTTTGCCGCAGCCAGCGCCTGCGCGATCTCGGCAGGCTCTGCACCCTCCATCTCGGACTCGAGCGCACGCTCGTCGATATCGGCCGCCTGCGCCGTGAACGCCACGCCGGCGGCCTCCAGCATCGCCTTGCGCGAGGCGCTGTTCGAAGCAAGCACGATTCCGCTTCCCGAAATTCCGCTCATATCGGTTTCGCCCCTTGCGATGTGCCGCGCATTTCGCGCTCGTTATACAGGCGGATCACCGCGGCAGCGGTTTCCTCGATCGACCGGCGCGTCACGTCGATCACGGCCCAGCCGTTGTCGGCGAACATTCGCCGGGCGAACGCCACTTCGCTCTTCACCTTCTCCTGATCGGCATAGTCGGTCTGCGCCTGCTCGTTGAGGCTGAGCAGCCGGTTGCGGCGGATCTGCACCAGCCGCTCCGGCGCCGTGGTGAGGCCTATGACCATCGGGTTCTTGAGCGAATAAAGCGCCGGCGGTGGCGGGCTCTCCACGACCAGCGGAATGTTCGCCACCTTATAGCCGCGATTAGCGAGGTAGATACTGGTCGGCGTCTTCGAGCTGCGCGACACGCCGGCGAGGACGATGTCCGCCTCTTCCCAGTTCTCCCAGCCAACCCCGTCGTCATGCGCAATAGTGAATTGGATTGCCTCGACCCGCTCGAAATAGGCCTTGTCCATAGTGTGCTGGCGACCGGGGCGGCCGTGCGCTTCCTGGCCGAGCGCTTTCTCCAGCGCCGCCGTCACATGGTCGAGGATCGGCACGGCGGGCAGGCCCTGCTGCGCACAGACCTCTTCCAGCCGGGCGCGCGTGTCCGGATTGACGAGCGTGAAGAGGACAAGCCCGGGATTGGCCTTGAGTTCGGGCACGATCCGCTCGAGATGTTGCTTGCTCCTGACCATCGGCCAGAAGTGGCGCATGACATCGGTATCCTCGAATTGCGCGAGCGCGGCCTTGGCCAGCATTTCGAGCGTTTCGCCGGTGGAATCGGACAGCAGATGAAGATGGATGCGGTCGGGAATTTGGGGGCCTGCCTGCCTGTGGAGAAGCACCGGCATAAACCACGGGAGAAAGCTGCCGACAAGTTCGGGAGCAAATTGTGTGCCCGATCCGAGTCCTTCGCGGGCCGATTCCCGCACACCAAACGCAAGTTTTGCGCAAGGGGTGGAACAGCGAGGATAAGTTTGACTCGACTCAACCCCGCAGCCGAGTCGCAATCCGGGACACACCCTTTGCACGGCGGGAGAAATCGGGCAGGGGCGGCTTATCCCTGAAATCCACAGGGCCAACAGACTCCATCAACTCTTATAAATAATACTATTATTATTGGATTGGACTCTCCGATGCCCGGTCTCCTCCTCGATACGCTGAACGGAAAACGCGGGAGCCGCGTGCCGCTCTGGCTCATGCGCCAAGCCGGTCGCTACCTACCCGAATACCGCGCGTTGCGGGCGGAGAAGGGCGGCTTCCTCGCGATGGCCTACGATAGCGAAGCGGCGTGCGAAATCACCCTCCAGCCGATCGACCGTTTCGGCTTCGACGGCGCGATCCTGTTTTCGGACATCCTCATCGTGCCGCATGCACTGGGGCAGCATCTCGAATTTCTGGCGGGCGAGGGGCCGAAGCTCTCGCCGCCACTCGTCGATGCAACGCTTGAGAGCCTCGACCCCGATCCCTCGCGCTACGAACCGATTTACGAGACGGTGCGCCTGTGCCGCCGGCGGCTCGGCCGGGAAACGACGATGCTGGGCTTTGCCGGCAGCCCATGGACGGTCGCGACCTATATGGTCGCTGGCGAAGGGAGCCGCGACCAGCACGAAGCACGCGTCATGGCCTATCGCGATCCGCAAGCACTCCAGGCGATCGTGGATGCGATTTCCGATCAGACGATCGAGTACCTGCGCGGACAAATCGACGCGGGCGCGGAAGCGGTGCAATTGTTCGACAGCTGGTCGGGCAGTCTCGCCCCGGACGAGTTCGAGCGCTGGGTGATCGCGCCCAATGCGGCCATCGCGGCGGCGCTGGACGAGAGCCATCCGGACACGCCGGTAATCGGCTTTCCGAAGGGTGCAGGCGAGAAGCTTCCGGCCTATGCGCGGGAAACCGGCGTGAAGGCCGTCGGTGTGGACGAAACGCTCGATCCCGCATGGGTCGCCCGCGAGTTGCCCGCCGGCATGGCGGTGCAAGGCAATCTCGATCCACTGCTGCTGCTGGCCGGGTCAGCTGAACTCGAGACGCGGATCCGCGCGATCCTCGATGCTTTTGCCGACCGGCCGCATGTCTTCAACCTCGGGCACGGGATCGACCGGCGCACGCCGATCAAACACGTTGAGCGGCTGATTGCAGCGGTCCGCGGTTTCGAGGGGTGACGCGCGCGTGAGCAGCGCTTACATGCACCGGCGATGCAGGACGTTCTCGCGATGACCTATCTCTGGCTCAAGGCCGGCCATATCATCTTTATGGTGTTCTGGATGGCCGGTCTGTTCATGCTGCCGCGCCAGATGATCTATCTGCACCCTGCCGCTTCAGATTCGGAACAGACCGCGATCTGGACGAAGCGGATGGGGTTGCTGCGCAAGGTCATCCTCACGCCCAGCCTGATCATCGTCTGGGTGCTCGGCCTGCTGCTGGCGATGACCATCGGTGCCTGGGACCAGGGGTGGTTTCATGCGAAACTGCTGATCGTGATCGCGCTAACCGGCTTCCACGGCTACATGGTGGCGCAGGCGAAGAAGATGACCGTGGGCGAGCGTCCCCTGACCGAAAAGCAGCTGCGCCTCTGGGGTGAATTCCCCGGCATCGCGCTGGCGCTGATCGTGGTGCTGGTGGTCGTCAAACCGTTCTGAGTGCCGTATGGCCCGATCCTGACAGGGCCTGATTCCGAATTGACGGCTTCGAGCAGGCCTCGTATTTGAACGCCCATCATTCCGGCTGAAGGTCCTGCATCAGACAGGGCCGGGTCCGCTTTCTCCAAGCCCAGTCCCATGCCAACCGCACGGACATACCGACCTGCCGGCCATCCCTAGCTACAATACCGAGTAAACATCATGCATCTCAAGGATTTGAAAGCGAAAGCCCCGGCAGACCTGGTCGCGATGGCCGAGGAACTGGGCGTCGAGGCGGCCGGTACCATGCGCCGCCAGGACCTGATGTTCTGCATCCTGCGCGAACTCGCCGACGACGAGGAATACGACGAGGAAATCATGGGCATCGGCACCATCGAGGTGCTGCAGGACGGCTTCGGCTTCCTGCGTAGCCCGGAAGCGAATTACCTGGCAGGTCCCGACGATATCTATGTCTCGCCCAATCAGATTCGCAAATGGGGCCTTCGCACGGGTGATACGGTCGAGGGCCAGATCCGCGCGCCGCAGGAAGGCGAGCGATATTTCGCTCTGACCGGGCTCACGACGGTCAATTACGAGGATCCCGATCAGGTCCGCACGCGCACCAATTTCGACAATCTCACGCCGCTCTATCCCGAAGAGAAGCTTACGCTCGACACGCTCGATCCGACGGTGAAAGACAAGTCAGCGCGGGTGATCGACATCATCTCGCCGCAGGGCAAGGGCCAGCGCGCGCTGATCGTCGCCCCGCCGCGCACGGGTAAGACGGTGCTGCTGCAAAATATCGCCAAGGCGATAACCGACAACCATCCGGAGGTCTTCCTGCTGGTCCTGCTCGTCGACGAGCGACCGGAGGAAGTCACCGACATGCAGCGTTCGGTCAACGGCGAGGTCATCTCCTCGACTTTCGACGAGCCTGCCAATCGCCACGTCCAGGTCGCCGAAATGGTGATCGAGAAAGCCAAGCGCCTGGTCGAGCACAAGAAGGATGTGGTGATCCTGCTCGACTCGATCACGCGTCTGGGCCGCGCCTACAACACCGTCGTGCCCAGCTCTGGCAAGGTGCTGACCGGCGGTGTCGACGCCAATGCTCTGCAGCGCCCGAAGCGCTTCTTCGGTGCCGCTCGCAACATTGAGGAGGGCGGTTCGCTCTCGATCATCGCCACCGCGCTGATCGATACGGGCAGCCGCATGGACGAGGTCATCTTCGAAGAGTTCAAGGGGACGGGTAACAGCGAAATCGTCCTCGACCGCAAGGTCGCCGACAAGCGCATCTTCCCGGCGCTCGACGTTGGCAAGTCGGGCACCCGCAAGGAAGAGCTGCTGGTTGACCAGGGTCAGCTTTCGAAGATGTGGGTCCTGCGCCGGATCCTCATGCAGATGGGCACGGTCGATGCGATGGAATTCCTGCTCGACAAGATGAAGGACTCCAAGACCAACGAAGACTTCTTCGCGAATATGAACCAGTAGGTTTGCACCAAGGAGGGCGGGCTATCAGGCAAGCCCTCCCGAATGCCGATTTCGCTGCCAGCTTCGCTGTAGCGGCAGGCGAACTGCTCTAACGCAAAATTAACCGTGTTTCCCCTAGGAAAGCCTTGTGGCGGGTGACGACCCGGCATCGCCGGGCAGGCGGTCTGCCCAGATGGCTTTTCACGGGGGACACCATGGTCGGTTTTCGCGCCAGCTTGCGCGTGCTCCCGAAAGCTTCCGGTTGCACCGCATATCGCATCTGACGTGGCGTCGCTCGGCTCTCTTGCACTCCCTCACAAGGTGACTGCCTCGCGCAGCGCGCGCGTGCTTACGCGCGAGCGGTTTGCTAGCGTGCTTCTGCCGATGATGACCGTGATCGTGCTTGGCATCCTTCACCAGGCGCAGGTCTTTCGCGACATCGACGGGCGGATTTTCGATCGCTTTGCCGTCGTCGGAAGTGCCACGGCCCCCACGGTGGTCGTGGTGGAACGCGATCCGCGCTTTGCTGCAATGGGAGCGGACCGTTATTCCGCTCTCGATCGTGTCCTGGCCGGTTCGGGTATTGAGCGCATCGGCTATCTCGGCTTCCGCGACACTCAAATGCCCGGAGCGAGCATCCCGGTGATCATCGGCCGAAGCGCCGACAAAGTGCCCCTCAGCGGACGCTGGCGGTTCGATTCCACACCCGATGGCCCCGAGCTTGGCGCAGTTCGAGCGGCTTCCAATCTTGCGCCCTCCGAATATGGAATTCAGCGCAGCCAGTATCGAGGCCTGTCGGGTGGTGGAACTGTCATGCCATCCTTCGAAACCGCGCTGGCCGGTGTCGAGCCAAGCGAGGGCGAGTTCCTGGTTCGCATGCCGCGCGCGCAGTCGATCCCCGTCATTCCGGCGAGCCAATTGGTCGCAGGAGATCTGTCGGGCGCCGATCTTGCCGGAACAGTGGCTTTGATCGCAACGCCTGGTGCGCTCGAGCCCTCGCTTGCTACGCCGCGCGATCCCGATATGCGCACTATGTCGGAAGCGATCTTCCGCGCCCATGCAGTCCATGATTTACAAACCGGTCGTCAAGTCGTCCGCGCCGCCGCGTGGAACAGCTGGATCCTGCTGCTGGCCGTTGGACTTGCGCTGGCGATCGCCTATCGCCGGAGCGATCCGAAGCAGCTTATCCTGCGCGTTTCGATCATCGCCAGCGTGCTGATCGCCGCGGGCGGGTGGCTCGCGCTCGAATTCGCCGGGCGCCTGCTGCCGATGACGGCCCTGCTGCTGGCGCCTTGGATCATTGCCATCCAGCGCATTCTCATTCGCGAGCGCCGCCAGGACAAGCGGCTGGAACGAGTTGCCGCGCGCGCGGTCCAGCATTCGGTGCATCGATCCGCCCTCCGCGAGGGGGCGCGACTGCCGCAATTCGTCGATCCGACGGCGCGCATCGCGGGGGTCGAGAAAAGCCTGCTGATAGAGCTCACCCGCACCGGCGAACTGCAGCTTGTGAGCGCTATCGACGCCAAGCTCGACGATATCGCGATGGATTTCGCCGAGTTGTCGAGGGGGCTGGCGAAGATGCGCGGACGGCAGGTCGGCTTCGACGCTGCGGCCCTTGTCCCCGGCTGGGGCTGCGAGGCGCGGCTGACCTGGATCGGCGGGGCCGAGCGCAACCTGTTCTGGCTTTACGCCGTTCCGCCCGGCGGACGCAGTGGTAAGCGCGGGCAACTGGTCCGCGCGGCCGCCGCCTCCTTTCGTGAGCTGTTCCGCTGGCGCGCCGACCTCAACGCGCGCGAGCGGCAGGAGGAACGCTATCTCCCGATCGACGAGAAGGTCGCCAGCGCGGTCTCGCTTGTCGCTCGCGAATCCGATCAGGTCCGCCGCGGTTTCGATACGATCGATACTGCGGTAATGATTTTCCACCTTATCGGATCGCCGCTCCATGCGAACCGCGCGATGGAAGAGCTCTATCGCGAAGCTGAGATCGCCATAAATGAAACGCCGCTGGTCGACGTGATCGTCGCCTTGACCCAGCTCGATGTCGTCCGGGTCGAGGCCTTGCTGCAGGAGCTGGTGTTCCGCGGCGGAGAGATGCGCCTGCCGATGCGGCAGTCCGGTCCGGTCGAGCGCATCCTGCGGGTGAGAGCTCCCGACAGCATGGCCCGCGGCATGGACCGGGTGATCGTGATCGAAGCGGTCGACATTACCGAATTGCACGCCGCTGCAGACCTGCGCCAGTCGGTCGGCCTGTTTATCGACCTCCAGCTTCGCAACGATCTCGAAGCCATCCTGCTCGCCGCCGACCTGGCAAGGGACCCGCGGGTCGGCGCGGAGAAGATCGGCCCGATCGTGGGGCGGATCGGCGAGGCTGCGCGCCGCGCGACCGGGCGGCTGGACGAGGTCGCCGAGCTGGTACGCGGTGCAAATGAGGAGCTGGTCGAGGCCTGTTACCCTGTCGATGCGCGCGCGCTGGTCCTCCAGACGCTCGAGAAAACCGTCGAGATGGCCGAAGAGCTGGAAGTCGGGATCGATATCCAGCTGCCGGCGATGAGCGGCTTCACCATCGCCGAGCCGCGCGCCTTGGGCGACATGCTGGAAGCCATGCTCCGCGTCGTGGTGGCCGACACGCCGCAAGGCGAGACGGTCACGGTCCGGCTCGAGGAGAAGAACACCGAGACGCTGGTCCACATCGCCGGCGGTTTCGGGATCGGCTTCGGCCGGCTCGTCTATCTGCTCACGAAGGGTGAGGACCAGTCGGTCGGCGAGTACCGCCAGATCAATCGCGGCATCGCCCGCACCGCAAAATGGGGGGGCAGCGTCTCCTACTGGGGCCGCGAGGCCAATGGGTTCGGATTCAACGTGAAACTGAGGCGCATCGGATGACTGTTCCGCATATCCTTATCGTCGACGATGACGAGATCCTCGCCAGTCTCCTGCAGATTACGCTGGAGGTGGAAGGCTACGAGGTGTCGACCGCGCCTGACGGCGAGGCTGCGCTGGCGCGTCTGGCCGAGGGTGGGATCGACCTGGTCGTGCTCGACCTCGTGATGCCGAAAATGGACGGGGTACGTTTCCTGCGCGTTCTGAACGAACAGGGCGAGGCTCGCCCTCCGGTAATCGTCATTTCGTCGACTGCTGGCAACACCGTGTCAGACGAGTTCCGGGCGCTCGGCGTCGTAGCGATTGCGCGCAAGCCGGTCGAGCCGAGCTGGCTCGTGCAGAATATCGCGGGCGCGCTCGGACGAGGAGCCGCGAACGCCGAATGAGCTTCTTCCCGCTCGCCATTTTTCCCGAGGGCGGCCTCGTCAGCTCGATCATCACGACCGTGTGGGTCGGGGTGTTCGTGCTGTGCTTTTTCAACCTGCGCTACGGCTGGGTCCTCTCCGGCCTGGTCGTGCCGGGCTATATCGTGCCGTTGCTGATCGTGAAGCCGGTGGCCGGCTTCGTGATCATTCTGGAGGCAGTCCTCGCCTACGCGCTCGTATGGCTGTTCTCCGAAAAGCTGAGCCGCGGTCGTTATCCCAGCCTGTTCGGGCGCGACCGCTTCATGGGCCTTATCCTCGCCAGCATTGCCGTACGCCTCGTGATGGACGGCTATATCCTGCCCGAATTCGCCGGGTGGCTGGAGACCAGTTTCGATCGCCGCTTCGACTGGCGCGACAATCTCCAGAGCTTCGGGCTTGTCATCATCTCGCTGCTGGCAAACCAGTTCTGGAAGCCCGGCCTCGTGCGTGGGCTGGGCGCTGCCGTCGTGACGATGGGGATCACCTATCTGGTGGTCCGCTACGGCCTGATGGAGTTCACCAATTTCCGCATGAGCGCGGTGACCTATATGTACGAAGGGCTCGCCAGCTCGATCCTGGCCAGCCCGAAGGCCTATATCATCCTGACGCTAACGGCGCTGATCGCGAGCCATATGAACGTGCGCTACGGCTGGGATTTCTCGGGCATCCTGATCCCAGCGCTGATTGCGCTGCAGTGGTACCAGCCGACCAAGATCCTCACGTCGTTCCTCGAGGCGATCGTGATCTACGTAATCGCGCGGCTGGTCCTGAAGTTGCCGAGCATGGCCAATGCGACGATCGAGGGTGGACGCAAGCTGCTGCTGTTCTTCAACATCAGCTTCGCCTGGAAGATGGCGCTTGGCTGGTTCATCGTCTGGCAGGGCTACGATGTGAAGACGACCGACTTCTACGGCTTCGGCTACCTGCTTTCTACGCTCATTGCGATCAAGGCACACGATAAGAACATCTTCCCGCGCCTCGCTCGCTCGACCTTGCAAGTCAGTTTCATGGGCGCCGTCTTCGGCAATATCGTCGGCTTCGCGCTGTCGGCGGCGGTCTCGCGCGTCCCAGGCGGCGCACAGATGGCCGAGGTGGACCGGGTGTCACGCAGCGAAGAGCGCATCGAGATCCTCGTCGTGGACGCAATCGGCGACGCGCATATCCGCAGTGTCTCGGGCAAGGCGGCGCCATTGTCGGATACTGCGCGTGCAGATCTGGCGGAGCTGGTCTATGCCTTGCAGCAAGGGGTGCCCGCATCCTCTCCCGATTTCGACATGCAGGCAGAGGGCTGGCGGTTGATGGCGGTCGGCGATGGTCGTCTGGCGGTTGTCCGGGCCGATGACGCCGGCCACGAAATGCTGCTGTTCGACCCGTCGGCATCCCGCGATGCAGCTATCGTCCTCCGCGATCCGGCAAGCCGGCCCGGTCTCGGCGTGGCCGCCTTGGTACTAAGGCGACAGCTCGATGCACGGTGGCTCGTCATCTCGGCGCCCGGAGGCGCCGGGACGATCGCTGGGCCCAGTGTCGCCGATGTATTCGCCGATGCCAGCGACACCGTCCTGCTCGAATTGCAGGCCGGTGCGGGCGAAACCTCCGAGATCGCCTATGCCAATGCATCGGCCGGTGTCCTCGATCTCCCAAGCCTGGAGGCCGCAGTGCCGGATATCCGTGCCGGCATCGATATCGGTGCGCGCAATGGGGGTGAGGATCGTGCCGCTATTTCGCTGAGCGACGCGGCGCTCGAAGGGCTCGCCGCCATGCGTGTCCCGCGCCTACGCGACGGTGCCGCCTGTCGCCTCGTGGCCAACGACGATGCGGCGCCGAAATGGCGGGACGTCGAGCGCCTCGCCTTCGTGCGGTATGAAGTCGCCGAGCCCTTCATTGCCTCTGTGCGCGAAGGACAAGTTGCTACGCATGCACGCGCATCTGCCATGACCGCAGGCTTCGGAGTTGCGCGATGCACGCTCGGAGGCCGCACTCACTGGACGCTCTTTTCGGGTCAGCGGGACGAGGGCCAGATATTCATCGCCGAAGGTGCGCCCCTCGCCAAGAGCGTGCTTACCTGGCGCGAGGAAGGCTATGGCAAAGCCGCCCGGCTCGGCGTCGCTGTGCATCGCAACTGGGCAAGCGATGTTTTGCTGGTTGCAGCGCAGCCCGACGGTTTTTCCCGCTCGCCGCGCTCGGCTATGACGGTGCTCTGGCAGGAAATCGTTCGGCAGCAGGACGGGCCGGAGGAAGCCTTTTCGTTCCACCTGCGCCAGCGGCCCAAGGGTGCTGCCTTTCCCGAAGGAAGGCCCGAAGTCCTGCTAGTGCAGGATGCCTTGGGGCCAGAGTATTCCGAACTCGGGAAGCTCGCGTCATCATTGCGCGAGGCCGGTATCCGCGCCGAAGTAGCTGACGGAAGTCGAGCTTTTGCGGGATATGAAGCGCGTCCGGCGCAGGCCGAGCGCTATTATGTCGCCACGACCGGGCGCCGCTCCGCGATCGGCTGGGTGCTCAACTACGGAGGCGGCGCGCAATGAGCCTGACCTTCTTCGGTCGCGGTATAGTGTTCGCCATCCTCGCGGCTCTCGCCGCCTATGGGGGATGGGCTTGGGCGGTGCCATTGGCGCGTTATCTTGTCGCAGCTCAAATCTCGACGCAGATGGACCTGCGCATTGCGGGTAGAACGCTGGCCTATCGACTGGAGCGCGACAGGCCGATGACCTTCGTCTTGTCGCAGCCAGCCGACGAGGTGAAGCTTCTAGCACATGCGGCTGTGGCAGATCCCTCAAAAGCTTCCGAAGGCGCATTCTACACATTGCGGGTTGCCCTGTTCGATGCGCAGGGCGCACAGATAGCGCAGTATGAGCGGACACTCCTCTCCGGCCGTGACGATGGATATCTGGCCGACGGTCGCGCGCGTCGGTTCTACCGCGCAGGCGAACAGGAGATTTGGGGCCAAGATCAGCTCGTCATTCAAGATGATGAACCTTTCACGCGTGTGGACGTCACGCTTGAGGATGCCGAGAACCTGGTCGCGGGCGTCGATGCGCGGCTTTACGAGCAGCGTCCCGTTTCCGCCGGTGACGGACGCGCCGTGTTCCTGCGTCGCAGCAGGGGGGAGCGCGCGGCCCTGACCGCCTTCAGTCCATTCCCGCCCGAAATGTTGTCCGAGTCCGAGATCGCCAATCTCGCCGGCAATCTCTGGCGCCCTGTCGGTCCCGTCGGGATCGAAGGGCGCGACTACGAAGCCCTCGTGATCTACGAAGCCGACAGAGCCGCCGAAGAGGCCGAGTCATGATCCGTTGGGCTATCCTCTTGCTAACCGGCTTCGCAGCTAGTGCATGCAGCAGCGAGAATGCGCGTGCGTATTTCGCGCAGGAAGCCCTGCAAGAGCGCGATGCGGCAAAACTCAGGCTGACCCGGACTGAAGAGGACAAGTTCATCGTGTTGCGTGACACGCGCCATTGCGGTGGCGGCGGCGAGTATCGGCTCCGCAAGGGCGCGGTAGTCCCGCTTGCGATCACCGCCCCTCACGCCTTTCACGATCGTGGCACGGGTGAGCTGGCGCTGCGTGTTTTCGCGCACAGCCGCGCAGCGGTTGCCGCGCAGAACACAGTCGCACGTGATGGGAGCGACGGGTGCGAGGCGCTCGATGTCGCGCGGGAAAGCGAGCATCTGTTTACGCAATTTGCGCTGGGATTCTCCGATCGGTTCCCGGATGGTCTCATCGTTCAATTGCATGGGTTCGATGGCGCGAAGCGCTCTACATCGCGGGCGGAGGAAGCTGCGGCGATTGTGAGCAACGGATCGCCTTCGCCGGGTCCCGATACACTCGATCTCGCGGATTGCCTGAGCCGCGCTCTCGCTCCACGCGCGGTGCTGCTCTATCCCGCCGAAGCGAACGAACTGGGGGGAGAGGGCAATGCCCAGGGGAAAGCCTTGCGCGAGGCAGGCGGCGCACGCTTTGCGCATATCGAACTGTCTGCCGACCTGCGAGAGGCGATGCTGAGCGACGAGACGCTTCTCGAAACCTTCGTTGCGTGCCTCGAGGACACGGCGGCATGAATGCGGCGGCCAATATCGATGTGGCACAGGCGCGACCGGTCAAGGTTCCACTGGGCAAGCGCCTCGATCGTGGCTTCGCAGACAAGCTGCTGCCGGTCTATGCCGACTTGCGCGAGGAAATCCTCGCTTATGCCGGAGAGCGGGGCGACGCCCTGCCGCCTGCTCGCCACGCGACGGTCCTTGCCGATTTCTGCCTGTTGCAACGCGATGAGATCGCCCGGCTGACCAAGGCGGAAGAGCGCTTCCAGTCGCGCTTTGCCAGTGCCCTCGACACGGCGGAACAGCGGGCCGCGATCCTCGATTTCGCCCGGGCGCTCGGCTCGCGCGGCCGCCAGATCAGGCGCGACGAACAGGCCACGCGGGACTTCTTCGATGCCGATGCCGTGGTGGAGCGTTTCACCAAGCGCCTTGGTGAGCGCGAGCGCGTTCTGGCTTTCGCGCTCGAGCGGCTTGGCTGGGTCGCCGGTGAAGCGGTCGGTTACGATCTTGCGCTGACCGAAGGCGAGACCATGACCGAGATTTTCGAGGTCCTCCTTCCGGCGACACGGAGTTGGCACGGCGATGCCCGTATTCGCCGGGCAGCGCACGCCTGCATGCGGCGCATCGCCGAGAACCTGCCGACGAGAACGGGCGGGCTGTGGCTCGACGCCGTGCTCAGCGCGACGCGACGGGCGTGTCTCGATCTTTCCGAAGATGTCTGGACCCAGTGCGAGGCGTTCGACGTCATGTTCGCCCTTTCGCCGCATACCGTACATTCGCTCGTTGAGCGGAGGCTGGCAGTCGATCTCGAAACTAAAGCGCCTGCGCAACGCGATGGCGAGGTTTTCGTTCGCCGCCACCTTGTGCGGCGAATTGCGAGCCTCCTCCACACATTGAACCGTTTGCAGATCGCCTTCGACCTTCTGTGCAACGACCCCGACGGGGCCGTGCGGCAGGTGGTGGCAGAATGCCTCCCCATCCTGCCTCCAGGCCGCGCCGCGCAGGCTGCCAAGGACCTGCTGCGCGACGAGGACGCCCAGGTTCGGGCCGCGCTTTTCGCTGCGCCTGTCCCCACTTTAGAAGCGCTCAGCGCGAACCTCTACCTGCGGGCGATCGCATCGACCCTGAAGCGGGACGAAGACGAATTCGTCCTGCGGATCGCGCTGGAAGCCTGTGCCGATATCGCACAACATGCCGCCAGCGACACGGGCACTGCTCCCGCAGCACTGGTCGGACAGTTGCTGGGCGCGGTCGAAGGGCTTCGGGATCGCAATCCCTCGCCGAGGTTATGGCGCTGGAGCGACGAGGTACGTGAGCGCATCTGGTTCTGGACCAATCCTGAGGCACGGGAGATCGGCCGCAATCTGGCCGACACGGTTCATCCGATGCGCGAAGGGGCGGTGCGAAGGATCCCGGCGCTGCGTCAATGGCTGGCCGAGGATGAGGACAAGGTCGGCCGGGTGATGGCGGTGCTGGCGCAGCGCGATTTCGGCCTTGCGCTGAAATCGGGCCTGATGCCGTCGATCCAGCGCGGAGAATATTTCCGCCGCCGCGCATGGCGGATGCTGTTCGAGGGCCGCCATAGCGCGACCGACAAGCGCCAGGCGTTCTATCACACCAAGGGTCGCCATTATCACGGCAGCCTGATCGCGCCGAGCGCGCGGATGGCCGAACTCGCCCCGACCAAGGTGCCGGGCGAACCGCTGTTCGAAAGCGGCGAGGGGGGCTGGCGCAATTACCTCCCATTGGTCGATCAGGTGCTATCCGCGCTCGACCGCGGCGGCACGACCAAGATATTCACCAGCGCGGGGATAACCGAAATAACGGCGCCTGCCGGGTTTCCTACCCGGATGAAGGCTTTCTGGACCGTAACGCGTAGCTTTCCCGAGTTGGCGAGCCTGCGCAATCGCGACCCCGAGGCCTACGTCGCCAGGCTCCGCGAACTCGGCCTCGACCTTGCCTTCCGGGCGTATCACGACACGGCGGGTAGGCCGACCCCGCATATCATCAAGCTCTACAGCGCCGGCGGCATTTTTGCCGCTCTACCGATTTTCTGGGACCGCGCTTCGGCCTACGTTTCGACCGTCTTCGCCAACAATCTCGTCGAACTCGGTGTCTTCGTGGTGCTGGCGAGCACCTGGTTTCTCGGACGGCATATATGGCTCGGCTGGCAGGCGCGGCGACTGCGCGACGGGCTGTCTCTGGTGCTCGGCGGCTGGGGGACACGCGGGAAGTCGGGGACGGAGCGGCTGAAGGCGGGCCTGATCAACGCGCTCGGCCCCTCAATCGTCTCCAAGACGACCGGCTGCGAGGCGATGTTCCTGCTCGGCAATCCCTATGGCGAGCTGACCGAGATGTTTCTCTTCCGCCCTTACGACAAGGCGACGATCTGGGAGCAGTTCAACCTGCTCAAGACCTCGCGTGGGCTGAAAGCGCGCGTGTTCCTGTGGGAATGCATGGGTCTCAACCCCTCCTATGTCCGCGTGCTGCAGCAAGACTGGATGCGCGACGATATCGGGACCATCACGAACACTTACCCCGATCACGAGGACGTGCAGGGCCCCGCCGGGCGCAACATTCCCGAGGTCATGTGCGAGTTCATCCCGCACGATTCGACGCTGCTGACAACCGAGGAGGAAATGCTACCGATCCTGGCCGAGGGGGCGGACAAGGCGGGCACGCGCATGCGTTCGGTCGGCTGGAAAGAGGCCGGGCTGATTCACAAGAACCTGCTCGACCGGTTCCCCTATGAAGAGCACCCTTTCAACATCGCGCTGGTCACCGCGATGGGCGACGAGCTGGGCCTCGAGCCCGATTTCTGCGTCAAGGAAATGTCCGACCGCGTCGTCGCCGACCTGGGCGTCCTCAAGACCTATCCGCGCGCGGATATAGATGGGCGCAGCCTGCAATTCGTCATGGGCATGTCGGCCAACGAACGCTTCGGCGCAATGGGCAACTGGACCCGCATGGGCTTTGCCGATCACGACCTCGAGAAAGACCCCGAGATCTTCGTTACCACCGTGGTCAACAACCGGGCCGACCGTGTGCCGCGCAGCCGCGTGTTCGCGCGTATGCTCGTGCGCGACGTGGCTGCCGACCGGCATTTCCTGATCGGTAGCAATATCGAGGGCCTGCTAGGCTTTATCGAGGAGGAATGGGCGGAATATGCGACATCGCTGAGCCTCGTTGCAAAGGATGTCGCGCCGCTCGAGCACCTGCGCGCGTTGGCCCGCCATCAGCGTATTCCGCTCAGCCAGAGCGCGCTCGACGGCCTGCTAGTGGCGATGCTTGCCCCGCAAGCGCACAAGCTCGCGCCGCAGGACGCGATTGCAGCCGCGAAGGCTGGCAAACTGCGGGAGGTTCTGACGAAGGTCGATCACGCCGACGCAATCCATACCCACTATGAGGCAATGGCGGCGCTGCACCGTGAATACCTCGCTATCGAGCGGGCCGTGGCGGGCGGCGGCAACCCTGCAGCGCAGGATCAGGCGATGCGCGCCTTGTTGCATAAGGCTTTTCACGCGAAGCTTGTCCCGGTGCGCGACTATTACATGAAGGGCGAAGCGATCGTGCGGCTGGTAGCCGCAAACACGCCGCCGGGCCTGCTCAATCGCATCATGGGCATGCAGAACATCAAGGGCACTGGGCTCGACTGGGTCTATCGCTGGCAGGCCTGGGAAGCGGCCTCGAAAGCGTGCCAGCAGCTGCGCGAGGAGGACCCGGCTACGGTCGAACGCGGCTATCGCATGCTCGCCAGCTTCCACGAATTCGGGATCCTGAGCGAGGCGGAATTGCGCGCCGTGCTGGCCGAATTGCGCGAGCAAGGCATGCAGGCTGCGCTCTCTGCCGCGCAATGCGATGTGCTCGAGGCACGTCTGAACGAGCAGATGGAGAAGCTGTCCGGCCTGTCGATCGAAACTGTCGGCGGGGAGGGGGCATCCGGCGGCCGGCTGGCCCAGATCGGTTCCAGCCTCGTCACCACAGTGGAGGCATTCATCGATGCAGGCGATGCGGTGCGCCGGCGCAAGGCCTCGGACCGCATCTATGCCTCGCTGATTGCCGAGCAGATCTCCAACCAGCGCGCCGCAGCAGAGCTGAAGGAATTGACGTCACGACAGAAGGGTGGCTGGCTCGCGAAGTCGATCAAGGCACGGCGCGAGCGCCGCGCGGCATAGGCAGAAGCCAGGTTGGTAGTGGGATGACGAAACGTCTCATTTGGCTAAGACGTCTTGTTCGCTGCGTATCTAGAGATTGCTGTCGGCTAAGCTGGCAACCCTCTCCATAACCATGAATGAGGGCGTTAGAAGCGGTAGCCGACCACGAGGCCGAACCTTGCGCCATCCATATCGTTACGGGAATCGTTTGAGTCCCTGAAGCGGTACTCGGCGCTCGCCCGGGCATAAGGGCCGCGATTCCAGTGGCCGTATGACAGGTCGACTGCCGGGGCGACATAGCTGTCTTCGCGCAGGGAGCGATCGGGATCGCCTCGCGCGATACGGCCGGCGTAATCCCATTCCCGGTATTCGATTGATGGGCGAACCCTCAGCATCCGCGTGACCGGATGGCTATACTTCAAACGCACAACGCGTCGATCGTAGCTGCGGCGCTCCTCGTCGTCGCTGGTCATTTCCTCGACGCGCGCGTCGAAGCGGAGCCAGTGATAGGAGCCGAAGCGGCGATTGTACTCAACAGCGACGCGATAGCCCTCGCCGGTTCCGGCACGCGTCGTGTCATATTCGCGTTGCCGATAATCGGCTTCGACGCGGACACGGTCGTTGCCTTTCGACCATTCCACTCGGGCTGCGACGGAGGTCTGGTCGGCGCTGAACGCCTCCAGCACGGCGATATTCTCGATCCTGCGCGCGCGGAGCCGGACCGTTACCGTCTCCGACACTTCGTGTTCGATGCTTGCGGAGACCCCGTAGCTGGTCAGCGTGTCGCGATTGAGGCCCTCGTAGTCGAACACCCCCGCATCCACTTCGATCCGGGCAGTCGTCCGCGGACTCAGGCTCCAATCGAGCGACAGATCGCCGCGGATGCCGTAGCCAGAGCTGTCGAATTCGTCGCCATCCTCGATCATGATGTCCGACTGGATCCCGATCACTTCGATCCGCGCCTCCACCTCGACGGGGTCGCCATTCTGGGCGCTGGCAGGCGCGGCGAGCAAAGTGAGCGCTGCGAAGAACAGCAGCTCGCTGGCTTGGCGGAGATGCTGGAGGATCTTGGTGCGAGTCACTTAAAGTTCAGCCTTTAAAGCGTTTCTTGCATCTTCGAGCACAGGCTTCACATCATCGCCGGCGAAGAATGCGGCAAGAAGCGCTGCTTCCTTGTTGCGCGCCACTTCGCCCAGCCGGGGCTGACCGAATGAGCCTGCAGTGCCCGCCAGCTGGTGCAGCAAATTGCGCAGGTCCATGACGAGCGCCTCGTCGATATCGGTGCCGTCGAGCGCCTGGTCGATTTGCTGGAGCAGTCCGATGGTGCGATCGTCGAAGCGCAGTTTGAGCGCTTCGAGAGCGGCGCTGCGCTTGCGCTGCGGTGTGCTGCGGGTCCGGTGTCCCCAGGCCCTCAGCGTGGCGCGGAGATCGTCCAGTGCGACCGGCTTTTCCAGATAGGCCTGCATGCCCGCTGCGCGGTAGGTGCGCACTTCGTCGAGATCGGTGGCGGCCGTGACGGCGATGATCGGCAGGTATTCTGCGTCGTAGCCTTGCGCGCGCAGCCGTCTGGCGGTCTCGACACCGTCGAGGATCGGCATATTCACGTCGAGCAAAAGCATCGAGTAGGGCTTGGCAGCACTCTCCGCCGCCTTGATCATGGCGATCGCCTCTACGCCGTTTATCGCATGATCCATCTGTACCCAAAGGTGGCGGGTCAGCGCCATAAGCACATCGGCGCTGATCTGCGTATCCTCGGCCAGCAACACGCGCAGCGCAGCGGCGGGCACGTCGGGGGACTCGCCCTTCGACACGCGTTTGTCGGTCCAGCTGGCGGATTTCGGCTCGTACACACGGCCGCTATCGCAGGATATGGTTAAACGAGCGCTAACGGTGAATGCGTAGCGCCCGAGTGCTTGCGGTTCAGCCCGCTTTCATGCGCTCCAGCTGGGCCGCCATCTGCTCCAAAACCTTGTTAACTGCTTTCAGCGGACGCACCATCACCTTAAAATCGACGATCTTCCCCTCGTCGTCGAAGCGGATGAGATCGATGCCGTTCACGTGGATGCCGTCCATCTCGGTCGTGAATTCGAGCATCGCATTGTCGCCGTCGACCAGCTCCCGAACATATTCGAAGCTGTCGTTGCCCAGCGTTTCGCCCGCCGCCGAGAGATAAGCGACCACGATCGCCTGACCCCGCTGTGGCGTATGCACGACGGGAGAGTGGAACACGGCGTCCTCGTGAATCATCGCGGCAAGTTCTTCGGGCTTGCTGCCTCCCTCGATCACGCGATGCCAATTATCCAGACCGGTTCTTGCGGAACTCATTGTGCCCTCCTGAAGCTATCGGCACGGGCTGCGTGCCAGTGCCGCGCATAGGCAGTGGAATCGGGATCCTCGAGCAGTTCTCCGGGCTCGAGGAAGGTGTAGATCCGGTCGATGGCATCCGAACGCGCTCCGTTCAAGCGCTCGCGCATGTCCTGCGGCGTGATCTCCCACGGGCTGGACAGCCCCATGGCGATCACGATTTCCCGTAGGGAGTGAAGGGTCTGCTTCTGAAACCGGGCGACGCGTGGTGCCTTGTCTTCGACCACCAGGCCGCGCTGGCGCCAGGCTTCCTGCGTCGCTACGCCCGTGGGGCAGGTCCCCTTGTGGCAGTTCATCGATTGGACGCAGCCGAGCGCGAACATGAAGGGGCGCGCGGCATTGCACCAGTCGGCGCCCAATGCGAAGGCCTTGGCCATCTGCGCCCCGGAATGGATCTTGCCCGAGGCAGCGATCTTCACCTTCGATCTGAGGTTCAGGCCTACCAGCATGTTGCGGACCATGATCTGGCCTTCGCGCAGCGGCATTCCTACGGAGTTGGACAGTTCCAGCGGTGCTGCCCCAGTCCCGCCTTCCGCGCCGTCGACGGTGATGAAATCGGGATGCAGCCCGGTTTCCAGCATGGCCTTGCCCATTGCAAAAAGCTCGTGCGGCTGGCCGACGCACAGTTTGATGCCGACAGGCTTGCCGCCCGACAACTCGCGCAGTTTCGCGACGAATTCGAGCATTTCGATGGGCGTGGAGAAGGCGGGATGTGCGGCGGGAGAGGTGACCGTGACCCCGGCGGGAACGCCGCGAGCTTCGGCAATCTCCGGCGTGACCTTGGCGGCGGGAAGAACGCCGCCGTGCCCTGGCTTCGCGCCTTGGCTCAATTTGAGCTCGATCATCTTGACCTGATCATCGGCAGAGCGGTCGCGAAATTGCTCGGGGTCGAAATTGCCATCTTGCTTCCGCGCGCCGAAATAGCCGCTGCCCAATTCCCAGATCAGGTCGCCGCCGTGCGAGCGGTGGTATTTACTGATCGAACCTTCGCCCGTGTTATGCGCGAAATCGCCCAGCGCGGCACCGGCATTGAGAGCTTCGATGGCCTTGGCGGAGAGCGAGCCGAAGCTCATCGCCGAGATGTTGAGCATCGCGGTCGTGTAGGGCTTGGCGCAGGTGCTCTCTCCGACCGTCAGCCGCCAGTATTCGGGCGCCTCGGCTTTGGGCGCGATCGAGTGGCTGAGCCATTCGTACTCGTCCGAATAGACGTCGTATTCCGTGCCCATCGGGTGCGAATCGAGATCGCCCTTGGCGCGGGCATAGACGAGGGCACGGGCCTGATGGCTGAAGGGCCGCCCTTCGAGATCGCTTTCGACGATATAGGCCTGGGCGAAGGGCCGCAGGTCTTCCATCAACCAGCGGATGCGCGCGACAAGCGGATAATTCCTCCTAAGCGTATGATCGTGCTGGAAAAAATCCCAAAGCGCAATGGCGGCGAGGGGAACAAACGCCACCAGGGCCCATCGCGCCGGTTCCCAAAGCCATGCCACCGCGCACAGCGCCAGCAAGAGCCCCGGGACGATGTAGCGAAACGGAAGGCGCTCCACGCGTCAGCCGAGATGCTCGGCGAAGAACTCCGCCGTGCGGCTGTCTGCGAGCTGTGCCGCCTCTTCCGACCTGCGTTCGCCGAATTCGGTGGCGAAGCCGTGGTCGAGGCCTTCGTAGTCGTAGAGCGTCACCTTCGGATGGTCGTCCAGTCCCTCGTGCATGGCCTGCTGCGTATCCTTGTCGACGAAGCCGTCCTCGGTCGGGATGTGCAGCATCAACGGATTTGCGATGGCATGCTTTTCGCCGAGCAATCCGTCGATTCCGACGCCGTAATAGCCGACCGTCGCATCGACGTCGGTTCGGGCCGCGGTCATGTAGGCGAGGCGGCCGCCGAGGCAGTATCCCACCGCCCCGACCTTGGCGACGCCTTCGGTCTCGCGGATGTAATTGATCGTTGCCTCGATGTCGCGGATACCCTGATCCTGGTCGAACTTGCCCATCAGGTCGAGCGCGCGTTGGAATTCGGGCTCGATATCGGGATCGAGTTCGATGCCCGGTTCGAGGCGCCAGAACAGGTCGGGCGCTACGGCGAGATAGCCGTCTTCGGCCAGCTTGTCGCATTTGCGCCGGATGCCGGCATTGATGCCAAAGATTTCCTGGATGACGAGGATGGCGGCCTTCGCGGTGCCGGAGGGGCGGGCAACGTATCCTTTGAAACTATCGTCGCCGGTAAGGGTGGAAATCTGGACGGTCTCGCTCATGCGTGGCATCTCCTCTGGTGTTTCGGGCTTAGCGCTTGCCTCGAAGGCTTGGCAAACCCAGATAGGCGGTACAGCGCCATAACGGAGGAAGCGCCATGAAGGTCCATATCGAAATCGACTGCACCCCCGAAGAGGCGCGGACATTCATGGGGCTGCCCGATGTGGGGAAAGCCAACGCCGTCTATGTCGACATGATGTCCAAGGCGATGAAGGGCGTCTCCAGCACCGACCAGTTGCAGGAATATGCCAAGCAACTCGCACCCATGGGGCAAGCCGGGTTCAAGCTGTTCCAGAGCTTCATGGAAGGTGCCAATTCGGCGCGGACGGTGTCTCCGGGCGACAAGCCAGCGAAAGAAGACTGATTTTTCCGGATACTCGATGCAAGACACGATTTTTGCGCTTTCGAGCGGCGCGCCTCCTGCCGGAATAGCAGTCATACGCATCAGCGGCCCGGGTGCCGGTGCCGCTCTGGAAGCGCTCGTTGGCGACTTGCCGGAGCAACGCTTGGCGAGCCTTCGTACATTGCGCGATCGCGACGGGCATGCGCTCGATGAGGCTCTGGTCCTGTGGTTTCCTGCACCGAAGACAGTGACTGGTGAGAATGTTGCAGAACTGCACTGCCATGGCGGGCGCGCTGTAGTCGCGGCCGTTATGGCCGAGCTCGCGACGCTGGCGGATCTGCGCGAGGCGGAGGCTGGCGAATTCACCCGGCGCGCTTTTGCCAATGGGCGCATCGATCTGGCCGAGGCCGAGGGGCTGGGCGATTTACTTGCAGCTGAAACCGAATGGCAAAGGCGCGGAGCCATGTCGGCGGCTGGGGGCGGGCTCTCCCGCCGTATCGAGGAGTGGCGAACCCAGCTGCTCGGTCTTTCGGCCCAAGTGGAAGCAGCGATCGACTTTTCCGATGAAGATGACGTGGAAGTGCTTCCGACCGACTTCGTCGATGAACTTTCGACCCTGAGGGCCGAGATCGACAACGTCTTGTCGCGCCCCTCGGCGGACCGCCTACGCGATGGCGTGCGGGTCGTGTTCGCGGGGCCGCCGAATGCGGGAAAATCATCCCTTTTCAATGCCCTGCTGGACGAAGGCGCCGCGATCGTGTCGCCCGTGGCCGGAACGACCCGCGATGTGATCGAGCGCCCCGTGGCAATTGGCGGTGTTCCTTTCGTTTTCATCGACACCGCCGGGCTCCGGCAGGAAGGCGCCGGTGATATTGAGGCCATCGGCATCGATCGAGCGCAAAGGGAGCTGGAGAAGGCGGACATCGTGCTTTGGCTTGGTCCTCCGGCGGACTGTCCGGCTGGCGCAATCCAAATCGCCCCCAAGGCGGATCTGGACGATGCCGGAAACGAAGGGCATGCGGTTTCGGCTGTAACCGGTTCGGGCCTCGATGATCTGGTGCGGGTGTTGGTGGATCGGGCCAAAGACCTGCTTCCTCCGCCGGATCGCATTGCCTTCAACCGGCGTCAGAAGGGACTGGCCACCACTTGTGGCGAGCATCTCGCCGGGGCTAGCCGGGTAAGCGACACACTGGTGATTGCGGAAGAGTTGCGACTGGCGCGCGTGGCGCTCGACTCTATGTCGGGCCGGAATTCGACAGAAGACATGCTCGATGCTTTGTTCGGCCGCTTCTGTATCGGAAAATAGGCGAACGTGCTTCGACCTCCAGCTAGTGCTTCACGTGAAACATTGTGCCTTTGACCCGTCCAAGCGACCACGATAAGGGGCCAACATGCACCATTATGAAGTCCTAATTGTCGGCGGCGGTCATGCCGGTGTCGAGGCGGCTTGCGCAGCCGCGCGGATGGGTGCGCGTGTCGGACTGGTCACTTTTGATCTCGCGGCAATCGGAGCGATGAGTTGCAATCCGGCGATCGGGGGCCTCGGCAAGGGGCATCTCGTGCGCGAAGTCGATGCTCTGGACGGCGTACTTGGTCGGGCAGCAGATGCCGGCGCCATTCACTATCGTATGCTGAACCGCTCCAAGGGCAGCGCGGTTTGGGGCCCGCGCGTTCAGGCTGATCGTCGGCTGTTCAAGGCTGAGGTGCAGCGCCTGGTCGCGCTAGAGACGAAGCTCGAATGCATCCAGGGCGAGGCGGCAGCGTTGATGCTCGAAGGTGACGAGGTTGCCGGGCTCGAATTGGCCGATGGCACGCTGCTGCGGGCGCGCGCGGTGGTCCTTTGTACGGGGACGTTCCTCGGGGGAGTGCTATATCGCGGTGAGGACCGGTTCGAAGGGGGCAGGGTAGGCGAGAACGCCGCCCGTCGGCTCGCGGAGCAGCTTAGGGGCGCGGGTTTGCCGATGGGTCGCCTGAAAACCGGTACGCCGCCGCGTCTCGATGGGCGAACGATCGACTGGGCGGCGCTGGAGGAGCAGCCTTCGGACGGCGAGGCCTGGACGATGTCATCGCTCACCAAGGCGCGTCGCAATCCGCAAATCTTCTGTGCCGTAACCCGCACGAACACTCGTGCACACGACATTATTCGCGCAAATCTGGACCGGTCTCCGCTGTTTTCCGGTGCGATCGGGGCGGCGGGTCCGCGATATTGTCCGTCGATCGAGGACAAAATCCACCGTTTCGGAGACCGGGAGGGCCATCAGGTATTCCTCGAGCCCGAGGGCCTCTACACGCATCTGGTCTATCCCAACGGGATCTCGACCTCTTTGCCGACCGACGTGCAGGTCGATTTCCTGCGCGAGATGCCCGGGCTAAGTCGTGTAAAAGTGGAGGTGCCGGGGTATGCCGTCGAGTATGACCATATAGACCCGCGCGCGCTGAAGGCGTCGCTCGAACTGCATGCCATCCCTGGCCTTTACTGCGCCGGTCAGATCAATGGCACGACAGGGTATGAAGAGGCGGCCGCTCAGGGCCTGGTCGCGGGCATGCATGCTGCGGCCGAAGCGGCTGGCAAGGAGCCCGTCGCGCTTGACCGGGCGAATTCCTATATGGCCGTCATGATCGACGACTTGACGCTGCACGGCATTACCGAGCCCTACCGGATGCTGACAGCACGTGCGGAGTATCGCCTGCGACTACGGGCAAGCAATGCCGACAGTCGCCTTACCCCGCTTGCAATCGAAGCCGGCCTTGTCGGCGAAGAGCGGACAGCGTGGTTCGGTGCCCGGACTGAGCGTCAGGAGCGCTACGAAGCGCTATTTGCGGCAAGCATCCACTCGAGAAACCTCGCCGACGCAGGGCTCCGCGTGAAACGCGATGCCGGAATCAAGTCGCTGGCCGATTGGCTGGGAACGGGCAACGTCACGCTCCGCAACGCGGCGACACTATATCCGGAGCTCGATCCTCTGGATGAACTCGCAGTCGAGATGGCCGAAGATGCGTTCTACGCGCCCTATCTGGCGCGACAGGACGCGGAACTTTCCGAACTCCGCACCAGCGAATCTCTTCGCCTTTCGCGCGATTTTCCCTATTTGGAGGTCCCTGGCCTTTCCAACGAGATGGTCGAGCGCCTTTCAGCTTCCCGGCCGGAAAGCATGGCTGCGGCCTCCCGCGTTCAGGGTGTAACTCCGGCGGCACTTGCTGCCTTACTGGTACATGCCAAGCGTATCGGGCGAATCGCCGCGTGATCGCGACAGAGGAAGAGGCGCGGGAATTTGTATCGCAGCAATGTTCGGGCGAATCGCTGAAGCGCCTGGATCAGTTGGTCGGTGCGCTCAAAGAGGAAAATTCTCAGCAGAACCTGGTGGCGAAAAGTTCACTCGAGCAGATCTGGCTTCGCCACATTGCAGACTCCGCTCAGTTGCTGCGCTGGGTTTCCGAGCCGCGAGGTATCTGGATGGATCTCGGCGCGGGTGCGGGCTTCCCCGGTCTGGTAATTGCGGCCATGCGCCCGCAACAGGCTGTAATCCTCGTGGAATCCCGCAAACGAAGGATCGAGTGGCTCCAACGGGTGACACACGATTTAGGTCTCGACAATTGCCGCGTCGAGGGCCGACGCCTCGAACAAGTCGACGATCTGGAAGCTGGCGTAATCTCGGCGCGAGCCTTCGCACCGCTCGACCGCTTGCTGCGATTATCCGCACGCTTCTCCACAAGCAGTACGCAATGGGTGTTGCCCAAAGGCCGGTCTGCGGAGCAAGAAGTACAGGCATTGCCGAGACGGTATCGGCGGATGTTCCACGTGGAACAATCATTGACCGACGCCGAGGCCGGCATCATCGTCGGCAAGGGTAATTGGAAGGGTTCGAAATGATCACCATCGCAATTGCCAACCAAAAGGGTGGAGTGGGCAAGACAACGACGGCGATCAACATCGCCACTGCGATGGCTGCGACCGGGTGGAAGACTTTGCTGGTCGATCTCGATCCGCAAGGGAATGCCTCCACGGGTCTCGGTGTCGATGCCGCATCGCGCGAAAACAGCAGTTACGATCTGCTGCTCGATCAGGCGACTCTCGCCGAATGCGCCCTCGAAACCGAGATACCGAATCTGGAGATCGTGCCGGCCACGCAGGACCTCTCGGGGGCGGAAGTGGAGCTCGTTTCGGTCGACGATCGGACCCATCGCCTGAAAAGTGCTTTGAGCCACCCTGTCGCGGCCTACGATGTATGTTTTGTGGACTGTCCGCCGTCGCTCGGATTGTTGACGCTCAACGCATTGTGCGCGGCCGATACTCTGATGGTGCCGCTACAGTGCGAGTTTTTCGCGCTGGAAGGGCTGAGTCAGCTCCTTCAGACGGTCGAGCGAGTGCAGCAAGGCTTTAACGCCGATCTCGGCATTGTCGGCGTCGTGCTCACCATGTTCGATCGCCGCAATCGCCTGACCGACCAGGTCGCCGACGATGTTCGCGATTGCCTCGGCCCCTTGGTGTTCGAAAACGTTATTCCGCGAAACGTACGCCTGTCGGAGGCGCCGAGCCACGGCTTGCCGGCGCTCGTCTACGATCACCAATGCCCGGGAAGCCGTGCCTATATCGGCCTGGCCCGCGAACTGATCGGGCGGTTGCCCGAAACAAGGAAAGCCGCATGAGCGACAGTACGCAAACATCACGCCCGATCGACCGCAAGAAGAAACTCGGTAAAGGTCTTAACGCCCTACTCGGAGAAACCCGCCGGGAAGAGCCGCTGGTCAAGCGTGAAATCACAGGCGAACTTGCACCCGATGCCTCGCCGGCTCCGGTTCCGCCAGTAGACGGGGAGGGTCTAGCCTCAATTCCGGTCGCCGATATCGAGCCCCTGCCGGGCCAGCCCCGTACCCACTTCCGCGAAGAAGCGTTGGACGAACTCGCCTCCTCGATTGCCGCGCGCGGGGTGATCCAGCCAATCATCGTGCGGCCGCTCGGGTCGGGACGCTACCAGCTCGTCGCCGGGGAGCGGCGATGGCGCGCCGCGCAGCGCGCCCGATTGCATGAAATTCCGGCAATCGTGCGCAAGCTGGAGCAGCGCGAAATCATGGCGCTGGCGCTGATCGAGAACCTGCAGCGCGAAGATCTCAACCCCATCGAAGAGGCGCGCGCCTACCAGAAGCTAGCCGATACCGAGGGTATGACCCAGGCAGAGATCGCCAAACTGGTCGACAAATCGCGCAGTCATGTTGCCAATTTCCAGCGGCTATTGGCGCTTCCTGACGATGTCCTCGCGCTGGTCGCGGAGGGCAGTTTGTCGATGGGCCATGCCCGCGCCCTGATTGGCAATGACGACGCTTCCGATCTCGCGCGCCGCGCGGTCGCGGAAAAGCTTTCGGTGAGGGACATTGAAAAACTTGCCCGCGATCCTGCGAAGGCTGCCCACCGAAAGAAAACGTCGAAGGGCGTAGGCAGCGGCTCGGGCGATGCCGATATCGAGGCCGTTCAGGGCCACCTCGAGGAATTCCTCGGAATGCAGGTCCGGATCAAGACGGAGGACACCCCGAATACGGGCACCGTCACAATCCGCTATCGCACGCTGGACCAGCTCGACCTCATCTGTCAGCGGCTTACCGGCGGAGATATCTAACTAAATCAGTTACTTATTCAAGTCGCGCCGCGCGACTTCTAGTCTCTGGCGCGAACCGGCGTCCCGTCGCTGTATCGTGCCTGCTGCATTTGCATGACGGTCACCGGCACCAGCATGTAATCGCCCGTGGGCGAGGCACTGTTTTGCAGTCCGCCGCTCCGGGAGCTGGCCATGTAGCTATCGAGATATGTCTCGCACCGCCGCGTCGCAGCATTTGACCGCTCCGGGTCATACTCGATCTCATCGTAATCGTAATACTCGTCCGAATTGTCGGTATAGCCACGCTGCGGGGCAAGCCGACGGGAGCATTCCTGCAACCACGCCGCGCGATCGAATTGCACGATCCGCCCGCCAAGCGGCAGGCGTGGCTCTTGGCCGGCGCGATAGACATAGGTTCGTCCTGCGTCACTGCGATCAACAGGAGCTGGCATCGGGGTAACGGTCGAACCGATCGCGCCGCTCGCCACCGGAGGCGCATCGGTGTAGGTCACAGGGGCTTGCAATGCACTATCGTGCGCAAAGTCGGCTCCGGCCGCGGTGGTGCCGATCACGCCGGTGCGGTCCGGGTCCACCGTGCGAAGCGGCTGAAGGATCGGTCGTTCGACGAATGTGGGGGCGGTGCCGTCCTGCCGCGCCTCAATGGCTCGCTGTGCGACCCGCTCTTCGGTGGGCTCAAGGACAATCCGAGGCTTGACCTCTTCCTCAGCAACTTCCTCCGGCAATGGCTCCGCATATTCATATCCGCCGATTTCATATTCCAGCGCGGCCTGGGCGAATGCCGCCCCAGGAAGCATTGCGATCCCGCTCGTCAGTGCGATGATGTTGCGCATTGTCATGGTCCAGCTCCCTGATCGGTGCCTCCGCTCGATGGAAATGCAGAAAGAATAGCTCTTGCTCCACCCGATGCCACAGCGCTCCTGAACTTGTGCCGTCGTGGGCCGATCCTGACTAAATCCGCTCGGCTATAACTTTGGCCAACTCTTCGATCCCGCGCAGATCCTCGTCATCGAAGCGCGCCCTCTGTGGGCTGTCGAGATCGATCACGGCGATCACCGCCCCATCGCGCACGACCGGAACCACAAGCTCCGAATTCGTGTCCGAATCGCAGGCGATGTGGCCGGGGAAGGTGTGAACGTCTTCAACCAGCTGCGTCACAGCCTCGGCGGCTGCCACCCCGCACACCCCCGTGCCGAGCGGGATGCGGATACAGGCCGGGCGCCCCGTGAACGGGCCGAGCACGAGTTCGCCGTCGATCATGCGGTAGAACCCGGCCCAGTTGAGGTCCGGCAGGAAGTCCCACAGCAGCGCTGCGACGTTCGCCATATTCGCCACGCCATCGGGCTCGCCTGCAGTCAAAGCGTCGGCTGCCTCGCGTAGCTGGCGATAGGCTTCGGGTTTCGGACAATCGGGGGCGGGGCGGAAATCGAACATGGGCGTGATCTAATGCGCGCCAAGCGAAGGGCAAGCCCATTGCCGCGCCCGCAAGCCTCGCCTATTCGCTATGGCCATGAGCCTCGCCAAGAAACTGGGCATCGCCCTCCTCGTCATCCTCATCGTCCTGGCTGCCGCATTCTGGTTTTTGACCCGCGGCGACACCGCGAGTGTCCCATGGGAAGATGTGGTCGGCACCGATCCCACGCTGGAAGAGCCGAATGCCGAGGGAATTCCCACAGTCGCCATTGCCGAACCGGTCGGCTGGGCTGCCGACGAAGTACCGGTCGCTGCCGAAGGCCTCGCCGTCATGCGCTTTGCCGACGGACTCGAGCACCCGCGCACCCTACAGGCGCTGCCGAATGGCGATATCCTCGTTTCACTCACGCGCGCGCCGGCCAAGGAGGACGATGGCGGGATAACGGCCTGGATTGCAGGCCTGTTGATGGATCGCGCAGGCGCAGGGGGCGAGTCGCCCAATCAGGTCGTCTTGCTTCGCGATGCCGATGGCGACGGCCGTGCCGAAGTGCGCCAAGTGCTGCTCGACGGTCTGGACTCGCCCTCCGGCCTCGCATGGCATGACGGCACGCTCTATGTCGCCAATCACGACGAGGTGCTTGCCTACCCCTACGAACTGGGCGCCGCCACGGTGTCGGGCGAACCCCGCAAAATCACCGACCTGGCCGCCGCCGGCGGGCACTGGATGCGCAACCTCGCAATCAATGAGGACGGCACGAAGCTCTATGTCGCGGTCGGGTCCGATACCAACATCGCCGACAAAGGCATGGAGGCAGAAGAAGGGCGCGCCCTCATCTGGGAGGTCGATCTCGAAAGCGGGCGGCGTCGTATTTTCGGAGGCGGTCTGCGTAATGCCAACGGCCTCGACTTCAACCCTTGGTCGGGCGAGCTCTGGACCACGGTCAACGAGCGCGACATGCTCGGCTCCGACTTGGTGCCGGACTATCTCACCAATGTCCCCGTCGGCGCGCAATATGGCTGGCCATGGGTCTATTGGGGCGACAATTTCGACCGGCGCGTCGACTATCCGATTCCCGCCTACATCAACTATGTACGCACGCCCGAATATGCGCTCGGCCCGCATGTCGCGGCACTGGGGCTCGTGTTCAGCGCGGAAGGCGCACAAATGGGCGAGGACTTTTCAAGCGGCGCATTCATCGCCCGCCATGGATCGTGGAATCGCAAGCCGCCCTCCGGTTACGATGTGGTCTATGTGGCATTCGATGGGCGCGGTAACCCGACCGGTAAGCCGATCCCGGTGCTGACCGGCTTTCTCCAGGACGATGGCACGACACGCGGACGCCCGACCTGGGTCGAATGGGCCGGCGATGGTGCGCTGTTGGTCAGCGACGATACCGCTGGCATCATCTGGCGCGTAATCGCTCCCGGAGGTACCCGGCAGGGCGCGATCGAGCAGGTCACGGGCAATCGCCTACCGCCGCAGCGGAATTTGCGCGGGCAGGAAGCGACCTTCGGCGAAGACGACTACGCCCGGAGCGTGACCGCCGAGTAAGTCGCGCGGCGCGACTTCTCAGCCGAGGAGTTGGGCGGTTTCCAATTCGTAGAGGCCGATCGACCCGGCGGTCGCTGCAGCTTTCAGGCCCGTGGCTTCCGGGACGATACGATCGAGGAAAAACCGAACGGTCGATTTCTTCGTGGCTGCTAGCGCGGGCGACGCACCCGCTTCGACGGCGCGCGACTGGCGCAACAACTGCCAGCCGGCGACGGCTACTGAGAGCATCGTGCAGAAGGGCACGGAACCCGACAGCCGATCATCGAGGCTAGCCTCTTCCCGCATCCAGCGCGCAACTGCGGCGCAATCTCCGGCAAGGCCGAACAGCGCGGGCTCGTCGGCGCAATCGCGCGCGATCTCCTCGGTCAGTCCGATAACTGCCTGCCCGTCGTCCATGCCAAGCTTCCGCGTAACGAGGTCGGCTGCCTGGATGCCGTTCGTGCCTTCGTAGATCGGGGCGATACGCGAATCGCGCCAGTGCTGCGCCGCGCCGGTTTCCTCGACGAAGCCCATGCCGCCATGGACCTGCACGCCGAGGCTCGCGATTTCGATCCCGATATCGGTGCCCCAGGCCTTGATCAGCGGGGTGAGGACTTCGCCGCGCATCCTGGCGGCCTCGTTCCCCAGAACGCCGCGATCGACTTGCCCGGCAGTGTAGTAGAGCAGGGCGCGTGCGCCCTCGGTCAGTGACTTCATCCGCAGGAGCATGCGGCGCACGTCCGGGTGCTCGACAATTGCGACAGGCGCGCGATCGGGCGATCCGGCGCGGGCGGACTGGATGCGCTCTTTGGCGTAATCCAGCGCCTGCTGCGTCGCGCGCTCGCCGATCTGCACGCCCTGGTTGCCGACATTGATGCGAGCATTGTTCATCATCGTGAACATGGCCGCGAGGCCACGGTTTTCCGCACCGACCAGCTCGCCGATGCACTCTCCATTGTCGCCATAGCTCATCACGCAGGTCGGGGAGGCATTGATGCCGAGCTTGTGCTCGATGCTGACGCAGCGGACATCGTTGCGGGCGCCCGGCGCGCCATCCGGTTTCACATGATACTTGGGCACGATGAAGAGCGATATGCCGCGGCTGCCCTCCGGCGCGTCGGGCAAGCGGGCAAGGACGAGGTGAATGATATTCATCGACAGATCATGCTCACCCCAGGTGATGTAGATCTTCTGGCCCTTGATGAGGTATTTTCCGGCATGCTCGCCGTCCTGGATCGGCGTTGCCGTTGTGCGCAGCGCACCCACGTCGGACCCGGCCTGCGGCTCGGTGAGATTCATCGTCCCCGACCATTCGCCGCTGACCAGCTTGGGCAGGTACTTCTCCTGCATTTCGCGCGAGCCGTGATGCTCCAGCGCCTCGATCGCGCCGACGCTCAGCATGGGGAGCAGGTTGAAGGCCATATTCGCCGTGCCGAGGTTCTCGAGCACGTTGCAAGACAGGGTGAAGGGCAGGCCCTGGCCGCCGAAGTCGACCGGACCGGCGATAGCATTCCAGCCCTGCTCGACATAGGCTTCGTAGGCTTCGGCGAACCCGTCGGGGAGGCGGACCACGCCGTTCTCAAGCTTCGCGCCTTCGAGATCGCCGACGCGGTTGAGCGGCGCCCATTCGCCGGCCGCGAACTGGCCGATGCCTTCGACGATGGCCTCGACCATGTCGGGCTCGGCCGCGGCGAATTTCTCGCTCTGCGCGAGCTCTTCGATCCCGGCATTTACGCGGATGGCGAGCAGCTGGTCCTGGGTGGCGGCGGTATAGGTCAATTGGCTTCCCTCTTGGCTTTCCTTACGCCCAGATATAGCGCGCGGGCATGGTCGGCAAATACGTTACGGAAACGATACTGGCAGATGCGGCAGGAATCGCGCGCGCGGCACAGATCCTGCGCGATGGCGGCCTTGTCGCCGTGCCGACCGAGACGGTCTACGGCCTCGCGGCGCGCGCCGATAGCGACGAAGCGGTGGCGCGTATCTACGAGGCGAAAGGACGCCCGAGTTTCAACCCGCTGATCGTGCATGTGCGGGATGTGGAGCAGGCGCGGGAACTGGCAGAATTCGGCGAAGAAGCCAGCCAGCTAGCCGCGGAGCACTGGCCCGGCCCGCTCACCTTAGTCCTTCCCCGTCGGGGCAAGGCGGCGCTCAGCGGTGCCGTGTTGGCGGGATTGGCGACCGTGGCCCTGCGGTGTCCGGCGCATCCAGTTATGCGAGCAGTGCTTGCACAGGGCGACTTTCCGCTCGCTGCGCCGTCGGCCAATCGAAGCGGGTTCATCAGCCCGACAACAACCGCGCATGTTCTCGCATCGTTGGACGGGAGGATCGACGCGGTCCTCGACGGCGGGCCATGCGAAGCAGGTGTGGAATCGACGATTGTCGCTGTGCGTGATGATGGCCGGCTCGACGTGCTACGGCCCGGTCCGATCGAGATTGGGGCTTTATCCCGCGACGGGAATATCGAAGCTCCAGGCCAGTTGGCCAGCCACTACGCGCCCGGCAAGCCCGTGCGCCTCAACGCGACGGAAGTTGCGCCAGACGACTTTATGATCGGTTTCGGAGCGATAACCGGCGACTGCACGCTTTCTGCTAGCGGTAGTCTCACGGAGGCTGCCGCGCGCCTCTATGCCTGCCTACACGAGGGTGCGCGTTCGGAGAAACCTCGCATCGCAGTTGCGCCCGTCCCGAACGAGAGCATAGGCATCGCGATCAACGACCGGCTCCGCCGCGCGGCGACGCCGCCCGACTAATTCTCCGGTTCGACCGGGATCGTCGGGATGATCTGTTGCATCTCTGCATAGGTGTCACGGGCCTCGCTGCAGGCGCGGCGGATTCCGTCGGTGCAATCGTCCATCTGGCGGTTGTACTTGCGCTCTAGCTGCGCGAGCCGTTCTTCGCGCTTGCGGATTTCTCGCCCGCGGTTCTCGTCGG
This sequence comes from Qipengyuania profundimaris, assembly GCF_030717945.1. NCBI lineage: Bacteria > Pseudomonadati > Pseudomonadota > Alphaproteobacteria > Sphingomonadales > Erythrobacteraceae > Qipengyuania > Qipengyuania profundimaris. The sequence continues at coordinate 231,867 of NZ_JAVAIM010000001.1, read as the reverse complement.
CTTCGGACTGGCTGGTCGTGGCGAGATCGACACCTTTGCTGACGACCTTCACCGGGGCCGTCACGACATCGTAAGCGGTCTTGGCGAGGCAGCCTTGTACCAGCACGCAGGCAGGCAGGAGGGCAATTAGGGCCAGGCGGCGCATGGAAAAATTCCTTTCGCTGTGCCGCCTAGCGGGTTTTGCCGTAACCGTCGATGAACTCAGGCGTCGGGAGCTTCCGGCGCGTCGGGAGCCTCGGGGCCTTCGGGGGCCTCGGGCGGGAGCGGAGCCGCACCTGCTTCGGGCGTCTCACGCGGCGAGCGTTCGCTGCGCGGCGCTGCATTGCGGCAGTTCAGCGAGCCGGAGCCCATCGAACTGACCTCGCAATCGGCGCTGCCGTTCACCGTGATATCGCCCGATCCCGCAATCGACGCGTCGACCTTGCCGTCCGAGCTGATTTCCGCATCGCCGGAGCCGACGACCGATACATCCGCCCGATCGACCTGCAGGCCGCCCAGGCGCGCATCGCCCGAGCCGGCGATGGTCAATTCGAGCCGTTCCGCCCTGCCGCTTGCCTCGAGGTCGCCCGATCCGGCGATCGTCACTTCGAAGCGCTCCGCATCCACCTCATCGATGGCAACACTGCCCGACCCCGCAACCGTAACGTCTGCACGCCCGTCCATACGGTCGGCACGAATATCGCCGGATCCGGCCAGAACCAAAGACGTCAATCCGGGCAGGGTGACGCGAACCGTGGCCTTGCCCTTGTCGCTCCAGCTATCCTTCTCGCGGTGCACGGCAAGTGAGTCGTCGCTGAGCGCGAACCTCAAGGCTTCGACGGCAGCGTCATCGCCCGACACGTCGATGTCGAAACTGTCGCCGCGGGTCACGATGACCTCGTCCGAGCCGGCGAGCACCAGCTCCGTCGGGGCCGCGCCGCTTATGTCGAGTTCCGCCAGCGGCACGCCCTCGGTATCGCCGAACTGGATGTTCATCCCGTCGCACCCGGCCACCAGGGCCGCGCCTGCCAGCGCCGCCACCGGTGCGAGCCGTTTGAAAAAAGTCTGTACCGTCATCGAGCAATTCCTCCTGCTAACCCCCGGGCAGTCCGTATTGCCGATATAATACAGCGTAGCGTTTTCTTCAACCCGAAGAAAAGGGGCCGCCCCTTGCGGAGCGACCCCTTGATCGAGCCACGAAGAATGCCTGTCGATCAGGCGTCTTCGGTATTCTCGTAATATTGCGGCGCGTGTTCACGCAGGACGTCGAGAATCTTTTCGAGAGCGGTGGGCTCGTCGGTCTTTTCCATCGCGGCGAGTTCGCGCGCGAGGCGGCTGGACGCAGCTTCGAAGATCTGGCGCTCCGAATAGCTCTGCTCCGGCTGGTCGTCCGGGCGGAAGAGGTCGCGGGTGACCTCGGCAATCAGGACGATTTCGCCCGAATTGATCTTGGCTTCGTATTCCTGGGCGCGGCGGGACCACATGGTGCGCTTCACCTTGGGCTTGCCCTTGAGGGTTTCCATCGCTTCCTTGAGCGTCTTGTCGCTCGACAGCTTGCGCATGCCGATCGATTCGACCTTGTTCACCGGAACACGCAGCGTCATGCGTTCTTTCTCGAAGCGAAGCACATACAGATCGAGCTGCATGCCAGCGATTTCCTCGCTCTGCAGTTCGATCACACGGCCGACACCGTGCTTGGGGTAGACAACGTAATCGCCAACGTCGAAGGCATCAGCCTTGCTTGCCATGCAATCCATCCTTTCGTGGGGCGCAGCCGGGGTGGGGGACAACGTCGACAATGCCTTTGCCGCGACCCTGTGAGGGGCGCGGGGCGGTACCGAGTGTCGCGTTGCGGGTGGCCTGCCCTTTCTTCTTTCACAGCTGACCGGGAGCAAACCGGTGCAGTTGTTGCATTATATAGCATGAAAGCGCGGATATTGCGAGTCGTTGTAACGAAGCGCCTATCCGCCGGCGTCGGCCTTGGTTGTGACAGCGACGATTTCAGCACCGAAAAGCAGCGCGAAGCCGCTGACCCAGAACCAAGTGATCAGCGCCACGACCGCACCGAGCGAGCCGTAGGTCGCATTGTAATCGGCGAAGTTCGAGGCGTAGAACGCGAATGCCCCGGTCGCTACGATCCAGAGTATGGCGAAGATCACGGCTCCGCGCAGCGCGGCCGACCAGTCCGCTCGCGGTCCGGCCGGTGCATAGTGGTAGAGCAGCATCGCTCCGGCCACGGCAGATATTGCCAGCAAGACCAGCCCGATGATCGAGGCCAACGGCCCGGAAAGGGCGGCGCTCGCAGCAATCAGGGCGGCCAGGGCGACGATACCGGCGACGCCAGCCAGAGTGATCGCCAGCGCGACCAGATTGCTTCGCAGGAAGCTGCGCGGTTCGCTCACTTCGAAAGCGATATTGAGCCCGGTCAGGAGTGCGTTGGCGGCGCCGCGTGCTCCGATGAGGGCCAGCGCGAGAGCGATGAGCAAGCCGAAACCCTTCGCGCCGCCGGATCCTTCGGAAATCTGCTCCAGCTGGTCGCCGATCAGGGTCGCGGCGCTCGGCGGCAGCACGTCGGCCAGTGTCGTGATGTGCTGCGACACCGTCGCCGGGTCGGCGAATAGCCCGTACCCCAGCACGACCGCGCCCAGCGCCGGCACGAGCGCCAAGAGCGCGTAATGCGCGATCCCGGCTGCGACAAGCGAGATATTGTTCTCGCTCCCCGCAGCCCAGGCTGATTTCAAACGGTCAAGCAATGGATTGGATCAATCGCCCTCGCCGGGCTCGGCGGAGAAGTACTTTTCGTACTTGTCTTCCTCGTCCTTATGCTCGTCGGCGTCGGCCGGCGGCTCCTTGCTCTGCGTGATGTTCGGCCATTCGGCAGAGAACTTCGTGTTGAGCTCGAGCCACTTTTCGAGATTGTCCTCGGTATCGGGCAGGATCGCCTCGGCCGGGCATTCCGGCTCGCACACGCCGCAGTCGATGCATTCGCTGGGATTGATGACGAGCATGTTCTCGCCCTCGTAGAAACAGTCGACCGGGCACACTTCGACGCAGTCGGTATATTTGCATTTGATGCAGGCGTCGGTGACGACATAGGTCATTGGGTCGGTGATCCTTCGCAGTGTTTACCTGTTTCGCTGCTGCTAGGGCCGATCATCCGTTCGGGTCAAGCTCCCGATAGCAGGCTTGCGCTTCGCGCGGCGGGCCGCGGCGCTCGGGGAGCTCCAGTACCTCGACGAGCCGCACCTGGTTGCCGAGCGGGATCGTCAGGACATCGCCGACCCGCACATCGAGCGAGCCGCGCAGCACTCGCTCGCCATTACGGCGGATATAGCCCTGGTCGACCAGCTTCTGTGCCGCGCTGCGCGTGCGGGCGAAGCGCAGGGTGCAGAGCAGCCGGTCTATCCTCATTCGGCGCTCATGCCGTCATGTCAGCTGAGGAGGTCGGCGAGGCCGGCGAAAGCACTGCCCTCGCGCGGTCTGGCAGGGGCGGCGCGCTGCTGCTTGCGGCGCGATGGGCGCCACTCCCAGCGGTCGGGGCGCGGAGGGCCGAACTGCCCTTCGGCGAGCGGTTTGGCGCGTTGAACCCGGAAGCCTGCGACACCTAACAAGCGAATGGCGTTGTTCTCTTCCAGTCCGATCGAGACCGGCAGCGCCAGGTCGAGGACGAACTTGCGCCTGCGATCCTTGGCTTGTGCCTTGGCGCGGGTCTCGTGCGCCGCGCGCAGGATCTTCTCCGCCAGATCGATGCGGATCGCCTGGTCGCCGGCAGGGCGATAGCCGGACGGCAGCTTCTTGCCGCCCGGGATGACCGGCAACATCGCCTCCTGCAGCGGACGACGATCCACACCCAGCGCATGCAACAGCTGACGGGGGGCAGGCTTGACCAACAGCGGCGAGAAGATGTCGAGCGCGCCGAAGGTCACCCCGATCTTGCGCAGGAAGGGCCGCATTTCTTTCGGCAAATGTTCGATACCCCCCTTCTCGCGGCTGATGTAGCCATGCCCCGCGATGAGATTGAGGAGCAGGGCGCGCGCTTGCGATCCCGCCTCCGGATTGGCGGAAGCGTGGTGCATCTTTTCGAGCGGGGCGAGGGGCTCCAGCTTCGCGGCCAGCCATGCCTCGAGCGCTGCGAGCAGTTTGGTGCGCGGCCCTTCCGGCAGCGCTTTCACCTCGGGCGCGGGTTGCAGCAACGGCGTCACGGTGCCGTCGCGTTGTTCGAGCTTCGCCAGCTGCTGGCCGTTCCAGCGCAATTCGCCGCGCGCGATTTCGAGATCCTCCAGGCCCGACGCCGCCAGAGCCTCTGCCTTCTCGCCCAGCAGGCGGGGGAGCGCCTTCTCGGCCGCCGCGAGCAGCATTCGGCGGTCTTCGTGCCGCGCCGAAGGATCGACCGTGAAGCGCAGACCTTCGATAGTGCCCATCGGCTCGCCTTCCACGCTCACCGCGCCGTCTTCGGCCAGTTCGATCGGTAACAGGTCGGGATTCTCGCCCAGCGATTTCATGAGTATTGCCGTCCTCCGATTGACGAATCTTTCCGTAAGCCGCGCGTGCAATGCGTCCGACAGCTTGGCCTCGACTGCCCGCGCACGCGACGCCATTTCGTCACGCGCTAGCACCCAATCGGGCCGCTGGCAGATATAGGCCCAGCTGCGAATCGCGGCGATGCGCCCCTGCAGCGTATCGATGTCGCCGGACATATTGTCGAGTTCGCTGATCCGCGCGGCGACATAGTCAGCCCCGAGATAACCACCGCGCAAATCCTGCCACAGCCGCGCGACGAAGCGGGCGTGGACGTCCGGCCCCCGCTGGCGGAAGTCGGGCAGCGAACAGGCCTCCCAGAAGCGGCGGACGTTTCCCGGCCCGCGAATGGTCTGGCCGAGCGGCTCTTCAGCCAGGCGTTTGAGAGTCGCGAGGTCGATCGCTTCCGGCGCCAGGCGCAGGACGGGATCATTGGGCGAGGCTTCGAGATCCGCGATCAGCGTTCCAAGCGAATCGAAACGCGGCTCCGGCTCGCGCCAGAACAGGTGCGTCAGCGGGGCGAAGCGATGCTCCTCGATCGCATAGACTTCTTCCTCGGTGAATTCGGGGGTCGCGCTGCCACGGTTCTGCCCGCCCAGCGTGCCGAAAGTCCCGTCGCGCTGGTGGCGTCCTGCGCGCCCTGCAATCTGGGCCATCTCGGCCGGGAGGAGCCGCCGCATTCGCTGCCCGTCGAACTTGGAGAGGCCCGCGAAGGCGACGTGCGTCACATCGAGGTTGAGCCCCATGCCGATGGCATCGGTGGCGACGATGTAATCGACCTCGCCGTTCTGGAACAGCTCGACCTGCTTGTTGCGCGTATCCGGGCTGAGCGCACCCATGACGACGGCGGCCCCGCCGCGAAAGCGCCGCAGCATCTCGGCGACGGTGTAGACCTGCTCCGCACTGAAGGCGACGATGGCGCTGCGCGGCGGCAGGCGGGAGAGCTTCCGTGGGCCGATGTGGGTCAGCGTGGAAAAGCGCGGCCGGTCCGAAATCTCCGCCTTGGGCACCAGCTCTCGTACCAGCGGCTCTACAGTAGCGCTGCCCAGCAGCATCGTTTCTTCGCGACCGCGTGTGTTGAGCAGGCGGTCGGTGAAGATATGCCCGCGCTCGCGATCGGCGGCGAGCTGCACCTCGTCCAGCCCGACGAAGGCCGCGCCTGCCCCATCGCGCGGCATCGCCTCGACCGTGCAGCACATGTATCGCGCATTCGGCGGTTCGATGCGTTCCTCGCCGGTGATCAGCGCGACATTCGCATCGCCCTTGATTGCCCGCACCCGGTCATAAACCTCGCGCGCCAGCAGCCGCAGCGGGAAGCCCATGCATCCGCTGGAATGGCCACACATACGCTCGATGGCGAGGTGCGTTTTGCCGGTATTGGTGGGCCCGAGGACCGCCTTGATCGCGCTATCCTGCACGCGGTCTTCAGTGGCAGGCTCGCGCCGTGCTCGCAACCGTCGGGCGATGGAGACTGTCGACTCGTCGCATACCGGACTCGGATCGGCGCAGTTTAAGTGTGCGTTTACTTTGTTTTGGCAGGGAAAGCGGGCAAAGGTCCCGCAAGGGTCGGGTCGATCGCTCACGCACGGATCGACCATGGACGGAGGGTCACGCGTGTATAGGTCCCACCGGGACAGCGAGCAAAGCGATCTGCACACCGCATCGGCGAGCGCCGGTGCCGGTGCAGCTGTGTTCGCACACGATCAGATATTGTCTGACAAGCGGGATACTGGCTTTTCTCTCGCCACGCTGCGCGATCAGCTCTCGGCGCGCATCGCTTCGGTGGATTTCGCCCCGGACCTCGGCAGCGAGATCGGCAGCCGTCGCTGGTTCCGCGGGCTCGGTACGTTCGTAGGCCTGTCCGCCGCTGCCCTGGCTTTCTGGCCGAGCTTCGCGCCGCTGGAGGCTGCGCCGCCCGCTCACGTCGATGATGCCGTGCGCTCCGAATACCGCAGCCAGATGATATTGCCGCTGGCGTTGGGGGCCGACAGCGGCCGCCGGATGGGCGCGACCTCGCTGGTCGAACCGCTGGCGCAAGCGCCCGAGCGACCGCGGATCGAACTGGTCGCGACACTCTCGCGCGGCGACGATTTCGAGCGCATGTTGCGCCGCGCCGGCCTCGGTCGCGAGGATACGCAGCTGGTCACCGACATGGTCGGCAGGGCCATGCCGTTGGGCGAGATCGAGCCCGGCACGCGGATCGACATCGTGCTTGGCCGCAGGAACGGCACCGGCGAACCGCGCCCGCTGGAAGAACTCGCCTTCCGCGCCCGCTTCGATCTGGAGTTGTCCGTCGGGCGGCTGGACGAGGGCGGTCCGCTGACGCTCGTTCGCAAGCCAATCCGCGTCGACGACACGCCGCTACGCATTCGTGGCGTCGTCGGCGACAGTCTCTATCGCTCCGCCCGCGCTGCCGGAGCGCCGGCCAGCGCCGTGCAGGCCTATCTAAAAACCCTTGGCCAGCATGTGAATCTCGACCGCGAAATCCGCTCCACCGACACGTTCGACTTCATCATCGCCCATCGCCGTGCGGCCACTGGGGAGCGACAGGCCGGACAGTTGCTTTACGCCGGTGTCGAGCGCGGCGACAAACCGCGCGTCCAGCTGATGCGCTGGGGCACGGATGGCGAGTTTTACGAAGCGTCGGGCGTCGGCGAACAGCGCGGCGGGCTGATGGCCCCCGTGCCGGGCCGGATGAGTTCGCGCTACGGCATGCGCCGTCACCCGATCCTCGGCTACAGGCGGATGCACGCCGGTCTGGACTACAAGGCGCGCCACGGCACGCCGATCGTCGCGGTTACCGACGGCCGTGTTTTGTCGGCCGGTCGCGCGGGCGGCTGCGGCAACGCGGTCAAGCTGCGCCACGATGGCGGGATCGACACACGCTATTGTCACATGAGCCGAATGGCGGTTGACCGCGGCCAGCGCGTGCGGCGCGGCCAGGTGATCGGCTATGTCGGTTCCACCGGTCTCTCGACCGGACCTCACTTACATTACGAGATGTATCGCGGCGGGCGCTCTATCGACCCGGCTTCGGTCAAATATGTCACGCGCGCCCAGCTGAGCGGTGCGGAACTGGCTCGCTTCAAAGGTGCGCTGGAGAAGCTCCGCCAGGTCGAAGCCGGTGCCGCGCTGGCCGAACTCGCACCGACTGCGAGCGAAACGGCGGCGGAAACCCCGCAGCGCGAGATCGACAAGGTCGAGCGTAAAGAAACGCTGCGCTGACCGGCTCACGATTGCACCGCGCCGTGGCTTGCGGCATCTGCACTCCATGACCAACGCTACATTTCCCAACACCCGCCTGCGCCGCACGCGCGCCCACGCGTGGAGCCGGCGGATGCACCGCGAGACGGTGATGACTTCGGCGGACCTCATCTGGCCGCTATTCGTCACCGATGGCTCCGGAGTCGAGGAGCCGGTCGCGAGCTTGCCCGGCGTGTCACGCTGGTCGGTGGACGGGATTGCACAGCGTGCGAAGGAAGCGGTCGAGCTGGGCATTCCGTGTATCGCGCTGTTCCCGAATACGCAGCCCGACAAGCGCAGCGACGACGGGGCCGAGGCCTATAATCCCGACAATCTGATGTGCCGCGCGATCAAGGCAGTGCGCGATGCCTGCGGTAGCGACATCGGCATCCTCACCGACGTCGCGCTCGACCCCTATACCAGCCACGGGCAGGACGGGTTGCTCGACGAGAGTGGCTATGTCGTGAACGACGATACGGTGGCCGTGCTGGTCGATCAGGCCGTCAACCAGGCGGAGGCGGGCGCGGACATTATCGCCCCGTCGGACATGATGGACGGCCGCGTGCGGGCGATCCGCATGGCGCTGGAGATGGGCGGGCACCACAATATCCAGATCATGGCCTATGCGGCCAAATATGCATCGGCCTTCTACGGCCCGTTCCGTGACGCCGTGGGGTCTGGCGGACTGCTGAAAGGCGATAAGAAAAGCTACCAGATGGATCCCGCAAACGGCGACGAGGCGATGCGCGAGATTGCCATGGACATCGCCGAGGGTGCGGACAGCGTGATGGTGAAGCCGGGCCTATCCTATCTCGATGTGATCTGGCGCGCGAAGGAGCAGTTCCACGTGCCGGTCTTCGCCTATCAGGTGAGCGGCGAATATGCGCTGATCGAGGCGGGGGCGGCTGCCGGCGTGGCGGATCGCGAGGCGCTGCTGATGGAGAAGCTGCTCGCCTTCAAGCGCGCCGGCTGCTCGGGCGTGCTGACCTATCACGCGCCGTTCGCCGCGCGTATCCTCAATGGCTGACGTCTTTCGGCACAAAACCGAGCGGCTGATCCTGCGCGACTGGCGCGAGGAGGACTGGCCACGGTTCTGGGAGCTTTGCAACACACCAACGGTGATGCGCTGGCTGGGCGGTGTGGCGGATGAGGCCACGCAGGCCGGAGCGCAGGAGCGGCTCGAGGGCTATCGCCGCGACCATGGCCACACCTTCTGGGTCTGCGAACGCCAGGCCGATGGCGGCCACCTGTCCGGCGAGATGCTCGGTTTTTGCGGATTGAAGCGCTCCAACGTCGAGAACGAGCCCGTTTTCGGCATGATGGAGGTCGGCTGGCGCTTGCGTGAGGACGCCTGGGGCCACGGCTACGCCAAGGAGGCTGCCATCGCCTCGCTCGATCTCGGCTTCGGACGTTTCGAAGGGGAAGAGATCGTCGCGCTGACCGTAGCCGGCAATGCGGCAAGCTGGGGCCTGATGCTGCGCCTCGGCATGACGCGGCGGAAAGATCTGGATTTCACCGATCCACGTTGGGGCCGCGAGCTAAATCCGACCATCGTGTATTCCATCGACCGTGACGCCTGGCTGGCGCGCAATGGCTGATATAATCGCCGAAACCGAGCGCCTGATCCTGCGCACCGTGGAGGACGGTGACGAAGCCGAACACGCCCGCCTGCTCAACTCCCCGACGATCATGAAATTCATCGGCGGACCGATGGAGCCCGCCGAGATCGAGCAGCGGCACGCCAAAGCCATGGCGATGTATGCGCGCGAGGGTTTCAGTTTCCTGTTCGTGATCGAGAAGGCGAGCGGCGAGATGGTCGGCTATTGCGGAATCAAGCGCGTCGACGACCCCGCAGCTCCCAATAAAGGCGACCACGAGATCGGCTGGAAAATCCGCGAGGACCGCTGGGGCAGGGGCTACGCGAGCGAGGCCATGCACGCGGTGATCGACTGGGCCTTCACACGCGTCCAAGCACCGCATGTCGTCGCCATCACCGCTCCGGACAATATGGCAAGCTGGAAGCTGATGGCAAAACTCGGCATGGTGCGGCGTGACGACCTGGACTTCGAAGCCGATCATGGCCCGCTGATCCAGTATTCGCTGACCGCAGACCAATGGGAGAGCGCGGCTTGAGTATCCATCGCCCCGGAGTGACCATCATCCCGATCCACGGCCACACGCCGAAAATCCACGACAGCGCTTTCATCGCGCCCGGCTGCACGATCGTCGGCAATGTCGAGATCGGGGCCGACAGCTCCGTCTGGTACAATTGCGTGCTGCGTGCCGATGTCAGCCGGATCGTAATCGGCGAGCGCTCGAATATTCAGGACGGCAGCGTCTGTCACTGCGATCCCGAACGCCCCGGCGACCCCGACGGTTCGCCGCTGATCATCGGCGACGACGTGCTGGTCGGGCACATGGCAATGGTTCACGGCTGCATCATAGAGGACCGCGGCTTCGTCGGCCTCGGCGCGATTGCGATGAACAAGGCGGTCATAGGTAGCGACGCAATGCTCGCGGCCGGCGCCATGCTCACCGAGGGCAAGGTGATGGGCGCGCGCGAACTCTGGGGTGGCCGTCCTGCGCGCAAGATGCGCGACCTCGACGATGCCGCCATCGCCGGGATGCGCATGGGCGTGGCGCATTATGCGGAGAACGCCAAGGCGCATGGCAAGGCCATCAGGGAAGCCGACCTGACGTAAGTTGCGCGGCGCGACTTTCTGGTCTGCGTGCGGAAAGCGCATCCGCGCTTTCCTTGGCTGTTCCGTCCCGCTCCCCCTCCCGACCACCCATGGCATTATACTGATTGGATGGTCGGGAGGGGGAGCGGCACGGAACAGCAAGCCTTCGACGGATGTCGAAGGCGCACCCCAAAGAACCAAACCTAGTCCCGTACCAATGCTCTCAACGCCTCCACCCGATCCGCCTCGTGCGGCGGCTTGTCCCAGCGGATGCGATGAATGCGGGGGAAGCGCATGGCGAGGCCGGACTTGTGCCGCTTGCTCTCGTGCACGCTGTCGAAGGCGACTTCGAACACTAGGCTCTTGTCGGTCTCGCGCACCGGGCCGAAGCGGTTGACTGTGTTGCGGCGGACATGGCGGTCGAGCTTTTTCAGTTCCTCGTCGGTGAAGCCCGAATAGGCCTTGCCCACCGGGAGCAGGTCCGCCCCCGCATCGGGGTCGCCGTCCCAACAGCCGAAGGTGTAGTCCGAATAGAAGCTCGAGCGTTTGCCGCTGCCGCGCTGGGCATACATCAGCACGCAATCGACCAGCAGCGGGTCGCGCTTCCATTTGTACCAGTATCCGACGCGCCGCCCGGCGATATAGGGGCTGTCCTTGCGCTTCAGCATCAGCCCTTCGATGGCATCGTCGCGGCTGCCCTCGCGGATGGCGGCAAGGTGCTCGAAGTCCTTCGCCTCAACGATGCGACTGATGTCGAAATGGCTGTCGGGCAGGCGCTCCATCAGCGCTTCGAGCCGGGCGCGGCGCTGCGTCCAGGGTGAGGGGCGCAGGTCTTCCCCTTCGACCAGCAGCGCATCGTACAGCCGAACGAAAGCCGGAGCTTCCTTCAGCATCTTCTTGCTGACGGTCTTGCGCCCGAGCCGCTGCTGCAAGGCGTTGAAGCTTGCTGCGCCGCCCTCTTCGCCGCCTTGAACCGTACCGCGCACCAACAGCTCGCCGTCGAGCACGGCGGGAAAAGGCAGCATGTCGAGCAGCTCGGGGAACGTCGCCGAAATATCGTCGCCGGATCGCGAATAGATGCGCGTCTCATCTCCCGCACGCACCAGCTGCACGCGGATGCCGTCCCATTTCCACTCGGCCGCGTAATCGCCGAGATCGACCACCGTCTCTTCCAGCGGGTGGGCGAGCATGAAGGGGCGGAAGGTCGGCAAATTGTCGATATCCGGCGGGTCCTCGCCAAGGGCCGCCCAGGCGAACAGCTCGGGATAGGGCGGGGCTAGGCCGTGCCAATACTCCTCGACCTCGTCGACCGACACGTCGAACGCCTGCGCGAAGGCCGTCTTCGCAAGGCGGCTCGACACACCGATTCGCATGCCCCCGGTGGCGAGCTTCAGCAGCGCGTAGCGGCCCGAGGGATCGAGCCGGTCGAGCAGTTTCGGCAATTCGGTGACCACGCTCTTGCGATTCATCGCTTCGAGCAGCTCGACCGTTTCGCTGACCGATGGCGGCGAGGGCGGCTGATCGGGCGCGGGCCAGAGCAGGCTGGCCGTTTCTGCCGTATCGCCGACGAAATCGCGGCTGAGCGACCAAAGCACCGGATCGATGCGGTCCTTCATCAAATTGCGGATGGTCGAGCTTTTCACCGCCGGAAAATCGAGACCGTCAGACAATGCGGCCAGCGCCCAGCCGCGGTCGGGATCGGGCGTCGCACGCAGATATTCGGCGATCAGGCGCAGCTTCTCGTTGCGGCTGCGCGTGTAGACCAGCGCGTCGATGAGGGCGGCAAACTCCTCCACCTCTCAATCGTCCTCGTCGTCATAGCCGACCAGCGCTAGCGCGCGGGCGCGGCGCTGGTGAAGCTGGCACCAGCGCAGCAGCGCGTCCTCACGCCCGTGGGTAATCCAGTTCTCCTGCGCGTCGACCTCCTTGATCGTGCGCGTCAGTTCGCCCCAGTCGGCATGGTCGGAAATGACCAGCGGTAGTTCGACATTGCGCTGGCGGGCGCGCTGGCGCACGCGCATCCAGCCGCTGGCCATGGCGGTGATCGGATCGGGCAGGCGGCGGCTCCAGCGGTCGTTTAGCGCGGAGGGCGGGCAGACAACGATCGCGCCGCGCATGTCATCTTTCGTATAGTCCGAGACTAGCCGCAGTTCTCCCAAGTCGACGCCATGATCCTCGTACAGGCGACACATCTTCTCCATCGCGCCGTGGAGGTAAATCGGCTCGCGGTGACCCGCGCGGCGCAGCTCGGCGATAACACGCTGTGCCTTGCCCAATGCATATGCGCCCACGAGCACGCAGCGTTCGGGATGCGCGGCGAGGCGGTCGAGCAGTTTGGCCATCTCGTCTTCGATCGGCGGGTGAGTGAAGAGCGGCAGGCCGAAGGTCGCCTCGGTGATGAAGATATCGCAGGGCGTGACTTCGAACGGTGGGCAGGTGGGGTCCTCGCGCCGTTTGTAGTCACCTGTCACGATCACGCGCTCGCCCGCATGCTCGAGCAGGATCTGCGCGCTGCCGAGTACATGGCCTGCGGGGATATAGGTCGCGTCGACACCGCCCTTCAGCCGGATCGTCTCGCCATATTCGACCGGCACGGCCTTGTGCGGGATTTCGCCTGCATCGTCCTCGGCCCCGGTGCGATAGCGCAGCTCCATGATCGCGAGCGTTTCGGGCGTGGCAACAGTCTCGCCATGCCCGCCGCGCGCATGGTCGGCATGGCCATGCGTGACCAGCGCCTTGCCCACGGCCCTGGACGGATCGACCCAGCAATCGGCTGGCGGGACATAGATGCCGTGCGGTTCCGGCTTGATCCAGGAGAAGGGCGCGCTCACCCCGACTCAAGCGGGCAGCGCGCCAACCGTTCCCGCCGCAGCGTTACGCAGGCGCCTTGAAGCGCTCCATCAGCTGCTTGAAACCCGGCTTCTGACCGGTCGCGAGCAGGCTGGCGCGGAACAGGCGGCCGAGGAAAACCACTTCCAGCGCCACGAAGCCTGCCAGCAGGATGCCCGATCCGATCATCTCCCACCATTCGATGCCCATGCCGAGGCGCGCAAGCACAGCGAAGGGCGTCCATAGCGGCACCCAGGTGAGGATTTGCACGAGCAGACCGTCCTTGCCCGCCACGAGCGAGGACAGCAGGAAGGTGATCGGCAGCAGGATGCCGAGCAGCACCGGCATCAGATACCCCTGCGCCTCGCTCATCGAATCGGCCATCGCGCCGATTGCCACGAAGATGATCGACACCGCGATATAGCCCATGACGAAGAAATAGATCATCGCGATGATGGCTGTGGGCGAGGACACCGGCTCCAGCGCGGGGCGGATCATGTCGGCGATCTCGCCCTGCGTGAAGAAGGCGACGACGATTGCGCAGCCAAACCAAACGCCGATCATCGAGAAGCCGACCGCGAGCGCTCCGAGAAGTTTGCCCTGCATCAGTTCCTCGGGCCGGATGCAGGCGAGCAGCGATTCGAGTAGTTTGTTCGAGCGCTCCTCGACCGAGCCCTGCAACATCCAGCTACCCGACAGCATCAGGCTGAGCATCAGGATATAGGACAGCGCGAGGGGCACGATCGAGCGGATCAGCAGCGCCTCGCGCGCCCCGCCTCCGGGTGGCGGCGTCGTGACCGCAATGGCGGGCGCTGCGCCCTGGATGGCGGCGGCTTGCGATGCGGGAATGCCCTGGTCGGCCAGCAGGCGTTGCCGCAAATCCGCCGTCAGCACTTCCTGCACCTGAGACACGAAGCTCGAGCGTGGCTGGTCCTTGGACCATAGGCGAATGGTGGGATCGGCCGGATAGCCTTCGCCGACCAGCAGGACGTAATCGGCCGCTTCGCCGTCGGGCGCATCCTCTCCGCCATCCAGCAGCGCATCGACCCGGCTCTGCAACTCGTCGCCTTGGGCCGACGCCAGTGCGGCAGGGGCAGGCGCAAAGCTGTATTCGGGTTCGGGGATATCGAATTCGGGCGCGCCCTCTGGCCGCGCTTCGTCGATCTGCGCCACCGCTCCATCTACGCCGCCGGACTGGCGAAAGGCCAGCACATCCGCATCGGTGTACCAGCGGTCGTGCTGGGCCCAGGGGGCATCGGGATCGGCATTTTCGAGGCCGTGACGCCGCACATAGCGCGAGAGCGAGCGCAGGACGGAGCGGTCTTCCTCGAACCCGAAGCGCTGTTCGAGCGCGGTCGCGGCCGATCCTCCCGCGCGGTCGAGCACGACGACGCGCGTCGCCTCCTCCTCGTCCAGCGAACTTCCCAAAAGCGGACCGATAGCCAGCGCGACCGGCACGAGCAGAAGCGTCAGCCAGAAGCTTTTCATGGCGGCGATCTGGCGGAACTCGCGTGCCGCCACGAGTAGAACATTGCGGTTCATCGCTGGACCTCCCCTTCGCCGACCATGCTCACGAATACCTCGTGCAGCGACGCGCGCTGCTCCTCGAACCGGCGGAGCGCGATGCCCTTGGCCGTGCAGGCTTCCAGTACGGCTTCGGAGCTCGTGCCGGGGGTAAGCCGCACATCGTAGCGATGGAAGCCGTCTCCGACATCCTCGACAGGCTCCGCGCTGGCGACTCCGTTTACAGAAGCAATTGCGGGATGCGCCACGGCGGTGATTCGCGCCGGCAGCGTATCTCGCGCTTCCTCCAGCGTGCCTTCGAACCGCTTGGCGCCCTTTTTCAGGAGCAACAGCCGGTCGCACAATCGCTCGGCATGCTGCATCACGTGGGTGGAGAAAATAACCGCGGCGCCGCGCTGCGATGCGCGCAGGATTTCGTCTTCGAGCAAGCCCTGGTTGACCGGGTCGAGGCCCGAGAACGGCTCGTCCAGCATCAGCAGTTCGGGGCGGTTGACCAGCGAACAGGCGAGCTGCACCTTTTGCGCCATGCCCTTCGACATGTCGCCGATCTGGCTCTTCGCACGGTCGGCAAGATCGAAACGTTCGAGCAATTCCATCCCGTGCGCATGGGCGTCTGCCGGATCCATGTGCTTGAGCCGACCGAAATAGACGATCGTCTCGATCGCCTTCATGTGGGAGTAGAGCCCGCGTTCCTCGGGCAGGAAGCCGATCGCATCGGACTTGCGCTTGTCCGGCGCTGCGCCGAGCACCTCGATCCGGCCCGCGGTCGGCCGGATGATGTCGAGCACCATGCGCAGCGTGGTCGTCTTGCCCGCTCCGTTCCCGCCGAGAAATCCGAAGATTTCGCCCGGCTGCACGGCGAAGGACAGATCGTCCACCGCCAAAACATCGCCGAAGCGCTTGGTAAGGTTCTCGACCCTTAGAACCGACACTATGCAATCCCCCTATATCGCTTTTGAGCGGTATGGGAGCGATGCCAAAGCCTCAAGCATTTATCGGGCAGACGGCAAAAAGGGGCCGACAAACGCCGACCCCTCGATGGTTCGTCAAGCGCGAGGCCTTACTTGCTCTCGTCGGTGCTCTCGCTCGTGCCCGCTTCGGGTTTCTTGTCCGCAGGCTTTTTCTTCGCCGCCGCCTTCTTCTTCGGCTTGGCCTTCGCCTTGGGCGGGGCGGGAGTGAGCTCGAAGGACGGCTTGCCATCCTTCATCGTCACCGACACCTCGCCGCCATCGGCGAGCTTGCCGAACAGCAATTCCTCGGCCAGCGGCTGCTTGATCTTTTCCTGGATCAGGCGGCCCATCGGGCGCGCGCCATAGAGGCGGTCGTAACCCTTGTCGGCCAGCCACGCGCGGGCTTCCTTGTCGAACTGGATATCGACGTTCTGCTCGGCCAGTTGGAGTTCGAGCTGGAGGATAAACTTGTCGACCACACGGGCGACCGTGCCCTTGCCGAGATAGCCGAACGGCACGATCGCATCGAGACGATTGCGGAATTCCGGCGTGAACATACGCTTCACCGCTTCTTCGCTGGCATCTTCCTTCGACACATCGCCGAACCCGATGCCCTGGCGCGCCATGTCGGCAGCCCCGGCATTGGTAGTCATAATCAGCACGACATTGCGGAAATCGACCGTCTTGCCGTGGTGGTCGGTCAGGCGGCCATTATCCATTACCTGCAACAGGATATTGAACAGGTCCGGATGCGCCTTTTCGATCTCGTCGAGCAATAGCACGCAGTGCGGGTTCTGGTCGATCGCATCGGTCAGCAGACCGCCCTGATCGTAACCGACATAGCCCGGAGGCGCGCCGATCAGCCGGCTGACGCTGTGCCGTTCCATATATTCGGACATGTCGAAGCGCTTGAGCTCGATACCCATGATGCTGGCGAGCTGGCGCGCGACTTCGGTCTTGCCGACGCCGGTTGGACCGCTGAACAGGAACGAGCCGATCGGCTTGTCCGGATCGCGCAGGCCCGCGCGGCTGAGCTTCATCGCAGTCGACAGGCGATTAACAGCCGAGTCCTGACCGAAGACGACATGCTTGAGATCGCGTTCGAGATTCTCGAGCGCCTTCTTGTCGTCCTTGCTGACCGATTTGGGCGGGATGCGCGCCATCGTTGCGATGACCGCCTCGATCTCGCGCGCAGTGATCTTCTTCTTGCGACGGCTCGGCGGCACCAGCATCTGCATCGCGCCGACTTCGTCGATCACGTCGATCGCCTTGTCGGGCAGCTTGCGGTCGTTGATGTAGCGCGCCGATAGTTCGACCGCGGTTTTCAGCGCATCCTGCGTGTAGGTCACCTTGTGATGATCCTGGAATGCGCTCTTGAGGCCCTTGAGGATCTTGATCGTGTCCTCGATCGTCGGCTCGTTGACATCGATCTTCTGGAACCGGCGCAGCAGAGCGCGATCCTTTTCGAAGTGGTTGCGAAATTCCTTGTAGGTGGTCGAACCGATGCAGCGGATCGCGCCGCTGGAAAGGGCGGGCTTCAGCAGGTTGGACGCATCCATCGCGCCGCCGCTGGTTGCGCCCGCACCGATCACCGTGTGGATCTCGTCGATGAACAGGATCGCCTCGGGCATGCCTTCGAGTTCGTTGACCACCTGCTTCAGGCGCTCCTCGAAGTCGCCGCGATAGCGGGTGCCGGCCAGCAGCGCGCCCATGTCGAGCGAATAGATCACCGCGTCCTGCAGCACTTCGGGCACGTCGCCCTCGACGATCTTTCGCGCCAGGCCTTCGGCAATCGCCGTCTTCCCGACGCCCGGATCGCCGACATAGAGCGGATTGTTCTTGCTCCTGCGGCAGAGGATCTGGACCGTGCGGTCGACTTCCGGCCCGCGACCGATCAGCGGGTCGATCCGCCCGTCCTCGGCCTTCTTGTTGAGATCGACCGTGAACTGGTCGAGCGCGGTTTCCTTCTTGCCCTTGCCTTCAGCCTTTTCGTCCGACTGCGCTTCGCCTTCCGCGGCACCTTCGGCAGGACGGCTCTCGATCTGCTTGCCGCCCTTACCGATGCCGTGGCTGATGAAGCTGACCGCATCGAGGCGGCTCATGTCCTGCTGCTGGAGAAAGTAGACGGCATAACTATCGCGTTCGGAGAACAGCGCGACCAGCACGTTCGCGCCGGTCACCGTGTCCTTACCGGAAGACTGAACGTGCAGGATCGCGCGCTGGATCACCCGCTGGAATCCGGCGGTCGGCTGCGGATCGGCGCTCTCGTCCGATTGCAGCGCCTGATATTCCTGCTCGAGATATTGCTTCACCACCGAGCCGAGTTCGCCGAGGTCGACGCCGCAGGCGTTCATGACCTGCGCCGCATCGTCATCTTCGATCAGGGCAAGCAGCAAGTGTTCGAGCGTGGCGTATTCGTGCCGCCGCTCGCCCGCGTCGCTGAGCGCTGCGTGGAGGGTTTTCTCGAGGTTTGCTGCAAAGCTTGGCATTCAGATGTCTCTTTCGTGGGACTCGCAAGGGGCGAGAGGGAAGCAGCCTAGGCCGGGAAACTTGCCCAAAGCTGTATTTGCCGCAGATATGGGAACGAGGTCCGGATTTTTCAGCCCCTGCTGCCCCGACCCGACCATCGTGCTATTCCTTCCGCCCGAACAGGGCTTCGGCAGCATCGCGGTGCGCGGCAGCTTTTGATCGGTGACTTTCCACCCGGGCAATCTCGGCCTGGAGCATGGCAATCCGCTCGGCGAGTTCGTCCTGCGAATAGGGGCCGAGGTCTTCCGCGGCGAGCTTGCTCGCGGCGTCGCCTTTAGGGCGGGGACGATCCTCGTCTTCCATTGCCTGCCAGTGTTCCCCTCTCTCCGGTTGCTGTCAACGGGGCGCTTGGGTAATGCCCCCTCAAATGCGATGAGGCGTTGCAGCGCCGCATCGCGACCGGACCAGGGGCGGGCACACAGGGGAATTGCGTGACTGACGATCTACCCGAGACGATGACTGCGATGGGCTTCGACGATCCGGGCGGCCCCGACGTCCTGCGGCCCGAGACACTGCCGGTGCCGCAACCGGGCGAGAACCAGGTCCTGATCAGAGTGAGCCATGCAGGCGTCAACCGGCCCGATGTCATCCAGCGGCAGGGCTTCTATCCGCCGCCGCCAGGCGCTTCGCCGATCCCGGGGCTGGAGGTGTCGGGCACGGTCGTCGCCCTCGGTGACGGCGCGCCGCCCGAAATGCTCGACCGCAAGGTTTGCGCGCTGGTCTCCGGCGGGGGCTATGCCGAATACTGCCTTGCCCATTCCGCGCATTGCCTCGCCGTGCCGGACGGCATGGGAATGGACGTCGCGGCGGCGATCCCCGAAACGCTGTTCACCGTCTGGCACAATGTGTTCGAGCGCGGGTTCGCGCGCGACGGCGAAACCTTGCTGGTACACGGCGGCACGTCGGGCATCGGCACCATGGCGATCATGCTCGCCAAGGCGTTCGAGATGACGGTCATCACCACGGCGGGCAGCGAGGAAAAATGCCAGGCGGCACGCGACCTCGGCGCGGATCTGGCGATCAACTACAAGGACGAAGATTTCGTCGAGAAGGCGAAGGCGTTCACCGATGGCAAGGGCGTCGACGTGGTGCTCGACATGGTGTCGGGCGACTATGTCGCGCGCAATATCGAATGCCTCGCCGAGGATGGCCGGCACGTGACGATCGCCGTGCTCGGTGGGCTCAAGGCCGAGATCAACATGGCCACCGTCATGCGCAAGCGGCTGGTGCTGACCGGCTCCACGCTGCGGCCCCGCTCGGACGAGTTCAAGGCGCTGCTCGCGGACGAAATCTACAACCACGCCTGGCCGCTGTTCGAAGACGGCACGATCCGACCGGTCATGGACCAGACCTTCCCGCACGCCGAAGCGGGCGCAGCGCATGCGCGGATGGAGGGCGGCGACCACATCGGCAAGATCGTCCTCGCGGTCGGAGGGGACTGACTCCGAACCGTCGCAAAGTCTCGAATCGGTAACCGCGCTGTGCGACGCGCGTAACATTCCTGCGGCAGGTCTTTCCCCATCATGCAGCGGGGAGTCCGATCATGACCGATCTGCCGAGCGGGTTCGAAGCCTTCCACAACGTCGCGAACTTTCCCTCGATCAAGCCGGCCGTGCCGGAAGTCACCAAGGGCGAGCGGCGGCGCTTCCGCACCATCTGGATCAGCGATGTCCACCTTGGCACCAAGGGTTGCAATCACGAGCTGCTGATCGACTTCCTCGACCATACCGACAGCGACACCATGTATCTCGTCGGCGACATCATCGACGGCTGGCGGCTGAAAAAGAAGCTTTACTGGCCGGCCGAGCACAACGACATCGTCTGGCGCATTCTGAAGCGGGCGAAGCGCGGCACGCGGATCGTCTACATTCCGGGCAATCACGACGAGATGGTGCGCCCCTTCTGCGGCATGAATTTCGGCGGGGTCGAGATACGCCGCGCAGCCTTCCACGATACTGCCGACGGTCGGCGCCTGATGGTGCTGCATGGCGACGAGTTCGACGCGGTCATGCTGGCCCACCGCTGGCTCGCCTTCGTCGGGGACGCGGCCTATCACGTGATGATGAAGCTGAACGGCTGGGTGGCGAATGTCCGCAAGCGGCTCGGCCTGCCCTACTGGTCGATTTCCAAGGCGGCCAAGCACAAGGTCAAGAATGCGGTCGAGTTCATCGGCAAGTACGAGGAAGTCGTGGCTCGTGCTGCCGGGGAGCGGGGTGTAGACGGCGTGGTTTGCGGTCATATCCACACCGCAGAATCGCGCGTTTTCATGCACGACGGCAGTCCTGTCGAGTACTGGAACGACGGCGACTGGGTCGAAGGTTGCAATGCGCTGGTCGAATATCACAACGGGCGCATGGAAATTCTCGACTGGGCCGAAGAAGTCGCGCGGCGCGACATTGCCGAACGCGCTGCCGAGGCGCATCCCGAGCCGGAGGCGGCGTGACGGCATTGCCGCTCGAGGCGCTCGGCGGGAGGGCGACATTAGCGCCTGCGCCCGGCTTGCCACGCCGGATCGCCATCGTCACCGATGCCTGGCTGCCGCAGATGAACGGCGTGGTCCGCACCTTGACTACGACCTGCGACCTTCTGCGCGAGCAGGGTCACGCGGTGCTGGTGATCTCGCCCGACCTGTTCGCGAGCCTCCCCTGCCCCACCTATCCGGAGATCCGCCTGGCCCTCGCTCCACCGGGGAAGGTCGCGAGTTTGCTGCAAGAGTTTTCGGCGGAAGCGATCCACATCGCCACCGAAGGCCCGCTCGGCATGACGGCACGGCGCTATTGCGCCCGCGCCGGAGTCGAGTTCACCACCGCCTATCACACGCAGTTTCCGGATTACATTGCGCGGCGCACGCACCTGCCTGCCGAATGGTTCTGGCGCTACATCACCTGGTTCCACCGTCCGGCGAGCCGGGTCTTTGTCGCTACCGAGAGTATTCGCGGCGAGTTGCGCGAGCACGAATTGGGACAGTTGCATCATTGGAGCCGCGGTGTGGATCTCGGCTGTTTCACCGCGGACGCGCCGCCGCCGCCCGAATTCGCCGACATGCCGAGACCGATCCAGCTTTACGTGGGGCGCGTCGCGGTTGAGAAGAATATCGAGGCGTTCCTGTCGGGCCAGTATCCCGGAAGCAAAGTTGTGGTCGGCGACGGGCCGCAAATCGACGAGCTCCGCGCGAAGTTCCCCGATGCTGTGTTCTTGGGCCGCAAATCAGGTCGAGAGCTTGCCGGATGCTACGCCGGAGCGGACGTTTTCGTTTTCCCGAGCCGCACCGACACCTTCGGCCTCGTCATGATCGAGGCGCTGGCTTGCGGGACGCCGGTCGCAGCCTATCCCGTGGCCGGGCCGCGCGACATCGTGACCGACGATGTGGGCGCGCTGTCTGACGAGCTGGACCGGGCAATCGCCGCAGCACTATTTTGCGACCGCAAGGCTTGTGCCGCCTATGGTGCGACCTTCAGCTGGGAGGCAGCGACGGCGCAGTTTCTCTCCGGCCTTGCGCCTGTTGCGGAAGGCGCGCTGCCCTCAGCCTAGGGATTCGCTTGCCGAATCCGGTCCGCTCGCCTACATCGAAAGCATACCGGCCGTCCCGCAAGGGGCGGCCTCTCTATTTTCAGACCCCGCGAAAAGGGCATAGATATGGCCGACCAACCCAAACCGCTGATGCCGCATGCGACTGCCACCTGGCTGGTCGACAACACCGGCTTGTCCTTCGAACAGATCGCCGAATTCTGCGGCCTCCATATTCTCGAAGTGCAGGCCATGGCGGACGATCTGGCGGGCAGCAAATATACCGGCCGCGATCCGGTCCATGCCGGCGAACTGACGCAGGACGAGATCGCCAAGGGCGAGAAGGACAGCGAATATTCGCTCGTCATGCAGCGCGCGCCGGTCGCGGTCAGCCGCACCAAGGGGCCGCGTTACACGCCTGTTTCGAAGCGCCAAGACAAACCCGACGGTATCGCCTGGATCCTGCGCAACCACCCGGAAATCTCCGACGCGCAGATCGGCAAGCTGATCGGCACGACGCGCAACACCATCGGCGCGATCCGCGATCGCAGCCATTGGAACATCCAGAACATCCAGCCCAAGGATCCGGTGACGCTGGGCCTGTGCTCGCAGCGCGAATTAGACGCCGTCGTCGCCAAGGCCGCCAAGAAGGTCGCCAAGGAAGAAGGCGAGGAAGCGACGGTCGAAGCACCCGTCAGCGGCACCAGCGATCGCGAGCGCCTGATCGAGGAACTGCGCGCCGAACGCGACGCGAATGAAAAGGCCGCGGCCGAAGCCGCGCAGGAAGCCGAAGCCGAAGAATGGCTGCGGGCCAAGCGCGCTGCGGAAGAGGCCGGAGAAGCACCTGCCGCACCCGGCGAAGACGCCTGACAATAGCGCGGGTAGCGCCAAACCTAGATCGGGGGCAGGAGAGGCAGACCGCTTCTTCTGCCCTTTTTACTTGCCTTTAGGGCGGGATGCCGCATGTAACTGACATGGATGTAAGCAAGCTCCCGAATTTCCATCCCTTACCTTGGGATACCGAATTCGAGCCCATGGCTCTTCCCGACATGTTCGCGCGCACGGTCGAGCGACGCGGCGATGCGCCGCTGCTGCATTTCCTAGGCCGCAGCTATAGCTACAACGAGCTTTTCATCGAGGCGCATGCGTTCGCCCGCGCTCTGCAGGCCCGCGGTATCGCGCCCGGCGACCGCGTCGGCCTCTTCCTGCCCAATGTGCCGAGCTACGTTTCCGCTTACTATGGCGCGATGATGGCCGGGGCAGTAGTGGTGAATTTCTCGCCGCTCTATTCGGTCGACGAACTGGCGCAGCAGGTGGCGGATTCGGGCACACGGCTGCTCGTGACGGTCGATGTCCCCGAACTCTATGCGACAGCCGAGAAAGTGCTGCGTGGCTCGGCGCTCGAAACGCTGGTCGTGAGCAAGCTTTCGGCGATGCTGCCGAAGCTCAAGGGCATTGCGCTGCGAATTTTCGGCCGCGGCAAGATTGCTTCGGTTACGTTCGGCGAAGACGTCCTCGACTGGACGACGCTGATCGACGGCGCGCCGCAGCAAGCGGACTTGCCCCATGTGGAACCGCAGTCGATCGCGCTTCTGCAATATACGGGCGGTACAACTGGCGTCCCCAAGGGCGCGATGCTCTCGCACGCCAATCTCAGCGTGAATGCCCAGCAGACGGCCGGCCTCAACCCGTTCGGCGATCCCGAAGGCGAGGTGTTCATGGGCGCGCTGCCGTTCTTCCATGTTTTCGCCAACACCGCGCTGCTGAACCATGCCGTATTCACCGGCGCAGCCATCGCCATGGTGCCGCGCTTCGAGACCAAGCAAGTGCTGCAGACGATCGAGCGCTACGGCGCGACCGGCTTCCCCGGCGTGCCGACGATGTTCCAGGCGCTGCTCGATCATCGGGATCTAGCGAAAACCGATCTCTCCACGCTCAAGGTCTGCATCTCCGGCGGTGCGCCGCTTCCCGGACCGCTTCGCGAGAAATTCGAGGCTGCGACGGGCGTCCGGCTGGTCGAGGGTTATGGCCTCACCGAAAGTTCGGGCGTGGTGTCGGCCAACCCCTACGAAGGCCAGCGCAAGCTCGGTACGATCGGCCAGGTTGTCATGGGCACCGAGGTACTGCTGCTCGACAAGGAGGATCCCACGGTGCTGGCACCGGAGGGCGAACCGGGCGAACTGGCGCTCTTTGGCCCACAGATCATGCAGGGCTACTGGAAACGGCTCGAGGCTGCGAAGGATGTCTTCGTCGAACATCACGGCAAGCAGTGGCTGCGCACTGGCGACGTTGCGACGCTGGACAGCGACGGCTTCCTCGAGATCGTCGACCGGATCAAGGACATGATCTCGGTGGGCGGCTTCAAGGTCTTCCCCAGCCAGGTCGAGGATGTACTACTAGAAAACGACGCCGTGAAGGAAGCGCTCGTGATCGGTGTGCCCGACGATTATCTCGGCGAACGCCCACGCGCCTATGTGACGTTGAACGCAGATGCGGACGCGAGTGGCGACCAGCTGGCGGAATGGATGAATGCTCGTGTCGGCAAGCACGAACGCGTCGAAAGCGTGGTTGTGCGTGAGGAATTGCCCAAAACGATGATCGGCAAGCTCGACCGCAAGGCCCTGCGCGCCGAAGTCTTCGGCTGAAGTGGCAATAAGAAGCTGCGCCGAAATCTTCGGCTGAGCCCGTGCAACAAGAAGGCCGCCGGCGTCGTTGCGCGGGCGGCCCTCATCCCCTCCAAACGGGAAAATCAGTTAGCGACCGAAAGCTCCGGCTTGCTGCCCTGCGGCGTGGCGGCGGGCTGCGCAGCTTTCTGCGCGTCGCGATGGGCGAAGCGGCCTTCGACCTGCGCGCCCTGCTCGATCGTCAGCGCGTCGTAAAACACGTCGCCGTCGATCTTGGCGGTCTTGAGGATCACCAGTTCGCGCGCCGTGATCGATCCGGTCACCGTGCCGGCGAGTCGGGCGGTTTCCGCCGTGATCGCGCCGGTGACCTTGCTGGTTTCGCCCTGGACGAGGCTGTCGCAGGCGATGTCGCCTTCGACCGAGCCGTCGATGTGCAGGTCGGCCGAGGCCTTGATGTCCCCCTTGATCGACAGGTCCGATCCGAGAACCGAGAAGGTCGAGTTGTTCTTGCTGGCCATGCTGCGTCCCCCGCTAGTCGGCGCGGGCGAGCTGGGGAGCTCGTCGGATTTCTTCGAGAACATGGGGGGCGGTCTCCAGGAAGGTGCGCGGGTTCACCGCGCGATTGTTGATGCGGACCTCGAAATGGAGGTGCGGACCGGTCGAGCGACCGGTGCTGCCGATGGCGCCAATGGTCTGGCCGGGCTCCACCCGCTCGCCGACCTTCGCACGGAAGGCGGACATGTGGGCGTAGCGGGTCATCAGGCCGTTGCCGTGGGTAATCTCCACGGTCTTGCCGTAACCAGACTTCCAGCCAACGTAGCTCACGCGACCGGCGGCGGCGGCATAGATCGGCTCGCCGCGGGGGCCGCGGAAATCGAGGCCGCTGTGCATGGCGGCGGCACCGGTGAACGGGTCGCGGCGATAGCCATAGCTCGAGGTGACCATATCGACCGAGGCCGGAGCGACTTGGGGGACGCCGGCGAGGCCGTTCTCGAGCGCCGACATGCGGGCGATCGAGAGGCCAAGGCGCTCGAAGCGCGGGTCGATCGTGCCGTCGGCGGAAGTGGCGAGCTTCTCCAGCGGACCACCCATCGCGCTGCGATCGGCGCTGCGGATCATGCTGTCGGGATTGAGGCCGAGCTGCTTGAGGGCGGATGCAGCCTTCTTCGCGCGCCAGTCGGCGTAGCGAGTAAGGCCTTCGACGAAGGCAAGCTGGCGGGCTTCGATGCGAGCGAGTTCGGCGGCTTCGGGGATCGATGCGCTGACCTTTTCGACTGTGGCTGCCGCTTCGGTCGTGGAATCGGACACGTTTTCGACAGACTTTACGTCTTCGGGCAGCGAGGCGACCATGTCCTCGATGAATTCCTGCCGCTTGACGAGATCGCTGGTGACCGCCTCGAGATTGCCGCGATAGGCGTTGACGCGTTCGGTCGCCGTGGCGACCTTGGCTTCGCGGTCGAGCAGTGAGAGGCGGTCGGCGGTCGCGCGATATTGAGTCCATCCGGCGATCGCCATCGACACGGCCCAGATCGTGAGGACCGCGACGGCAATGGCCGCAGCGGTCATCTGCACCCGCGATGAAATGGTGATGAAGCGAACCTGGCCTTCCGATCGCATGAAAAATTCGCGATCCGGGAACCAGCTACGCAAGCGGCTCCCCCAGCCGGTGGAGGCTTTAGTGTTGTTCAAAACGACCCGTCCCTTATGGTCTTACGTCCCTGGGTCAGATCGTTACCAGCGGTTCCCAACCAAATCTAATCGAGTTCCCGATTAATCTACGAGTCGAAGCCTTGGTGCGATGAGTCGTTTCGTCGCCGCGGAATTTTGCTGCGCGATCCGGGAATGAAAGTTTAAGTCCTTGTTTACCAGTGGCTTGCAACGCACCGGCCCGGCTTTGTGCAAAGCTTTGTATAGAAACGACAATTATTGCGGGAGCTTTTCTTTGGGTGGGAATCGGCGAATCGGACTGCTCGGTGGTAGCTTCAATCCGGCGCACGGCGGCCATCGTAGGATTTCGCTGTTCGCCCGCGACGCGCTGAAGCTCGACGAGGTCTGGTGGCTGGTTTCGCCCGGAAATCCGCTCAAACCGCGCAAGGGTATGGCACCCCTTCCGGCACGGGTTGGCTCCGCCATCGCCCAGGCACGCCGCGCGCCGATCCGGGTGACCGCGATCGAGCGGCAGCTTGGCACCCGCTATACCGTCGATACGCTGGCAGCGCTCACTCGCCGCTACCCGAAGAAGCAATTCGTCTGGCTCATGGGCTCCGACAATCTCGCCCAGTTCCACCGCTGGCGCGACTGGCGCAGGATAGCGCGCACTATGCCGATTGCAGTCATCGCGCGTCCCGGCTATACAGATGCCGTCGTCGCAAGCCCCGCGATGGCCTGGCTGAGGCGCTTCCGCGTGCCGCTGTCCAGTCTCACCAATGGGGGCGCTTGGAGTGCACCGGCACTGGTGACTTTGCGTTTCGATCCCGATCCCAGATCGGCCACGGCCATCCGCCGCGGCGATCCCGATTGGGCCGCTCGCTTCACCGGGCCACCCGTGCGAGACCAGCTGACACACCGGATCATATCGGCTCGGGAGGAAACCCCTGCGCCATGATGCGCGTTGTTTCTCTCATGTCCTTCTACGCCCCTCGATCCAGGAGTACTGCATCCGCCTATGACTCAGGCGCACACCGACCCGGCGCAGACCGGGCAGGCCAAGGTGATCCCGATGACCAAGGCTGACACCGATCCGCTGCTCGATCTCGTGCTCGCGCAGCTCGACGCCGACCAGGCGCAGGACGTCGTTTCAATTCCTCTCGAAGGCAAGAGCTCGATCGCCGATCACATGATTATCGCGTCGGGCCGCTCGACCCGGCAGGTCGCCTCGATCGCGCAGAAACTGGCCGAGAAGATCAAGCAGGCCGGTTTCGGCCCCGTGAAACTCGAAGGCTTGCCCGCTGCCGACTGGGTCCTGCTGGATGCCGGTGACGTCGTGGTTCACCTGTTCCGTCCGGAAGTCCGCAGCTTCTACAATCTGGAGCGGATGTGGGCCTTCGGAGACGCACCGCCGGTGGCCGGTACGGCGTAACCGTCTTCCACTCGCGCATCCGCGCGAGCGTCCTCGGCGCTGTTCCTTCGCTACGCTGCGGGCGCCTGCGGGCGTGCAGTCGCCCTTGCCGACCCTCCACCGGGCCGGATCGACCATGCTGAAAGGGGGCCGTCATTCTCCTACACATAATCGCGCGTGGGAAAATCGCTCGGTCGCCCGAGGCGGAGCTGGTGGCGCGGTATGAGAAGCGACTTACCTGGCCGCTCAAGCTCACCGAACTGCCCGAGACCGGCGGGCGCATTCCCGAGCCGCAAGCGCCGTTCAAGACCGTGCTGCTCGACGAACGCGGCAAGGACCTGTCTTCCGAGGACTTCGCCGCAATTCTCGGGCGCTGGCGCGACGACGGCATGCGCGAATGTCGCTTTGTCCTCGGTGCAGCGGACGGACACTCGGAGGAGGAGCGGCGGGAGGCCGATTTGCTACTCGCCTTCGGGAGCGCGACCTGGCCGCACCTTCTCGCGCGCGCCATGTTGGCCGAGCAGCTTTACCGCGCGACCACCATCCTTGCCGGCCACCCCTATCATCGCAGCGGCTGATGGTGCAGGACTGACGCCATGATCCGTCCGGCCCTCACCCTGATCGCAGTTCTGGCGCTCGGTGCAGCCGTATTCTCGCTGGAGCCGCTCGGCGCGCAATCGACGACCGAGTTCCGCACCGCGGGCGAGGCGCGCGACGCGCTCGATGCCGCACGCCAGCAGCAGCGCAATGCCCGCGCGCGCGGAGAACGGCTGGAACAGCAGGCGGCCCGGTCGAACGAGGCGGCGGAAAAGAAAGCTGCCGAGGCCGCCGCATTGGCGGCACGCGTTCAGCAGGCCGAGGCTGCGATCACCGCAGCAGAAGCTCGCCACGCCATCGCCACCCGGCAGCGACGCGCGCTAGACTCCCGCTTGGCGCAGCGCCGCGAGCCGCTGATCCGGCTCACGGGCGCATTGCAGAGCATGTCGCGCAGACCGCTCACCCTTTCGGCGCTTCAACCGGGTTCGCTGCGTGACTTGGTACATACTCGCGCAGTGTTGGACAGTACGATCCCGCAAGTGCGCAAAAGGACTGCAGCGCTGCGCTCGGAATTGGAGCGCGCCCGCGCACTCGAAGCCGAAGCGCGTGCGGCGCTGGTCGACCGGCGGGAAAGCGAGGCGGAACTTGCCGCGCGCCGCACCGAACTGGTCGCGGCCGCCCAGCGTGAGCGTCTGGTAGCACAACAGGCGTCCGGTGGCGCCGATCGGGAGGCTCAGCGCGCTCTGGTCCTCGCCGAACAGGCCCGCGATTTGGATACTCTCGTCGGACAGCTCGAAGAAGCCGGATCGCTGCGCAGCGAACTGGCGGCCTTGCCCGGTCCGATCATCCGTCCCGCGAATCCTTCGCAGGCCAGCTTGTCCGCAACACCTTCACCGAGAGC
The DNA here is from genome assembly GCF_030717945.1 of Qipengyuania profundimaris. Taxonomy (NCBI): domain Bacteria; kingdom Pseudomonadati; phylum Pseudomonadota; class Alphaproteobacteria; order Sphingomonadales; family Erythrobacteraceae; genus Qipengyuania; species Qipengyuania profundimaris. Next base: position 202,987 of record NZ_JAVAIM010000001.1, on the reverse strand, counting down.
AAGCGCCACCGCGCCGCCCGCACGTTATATACTGCCCGTCGCCGGGCGTGTTGCACGCGGGTTCGGAGAAAGCGGCGAGGGTGGTCCGCGCGAATCAGGCATCGTTCTCGTAACTCGGCCAAAGGCACAAGTCGTAGCTCCCGGGGCAGGCCGGGTCGTATTCGCCGGTCCCTATCGCGGGTACGGGCGGATCGCGATCGTCGAGCATGCCAATAACTGGACCAGCCTGGTGACCGGACTGGGATCTCTGGACGTGGATGTCGGTCAGGATGTGACGGCGGGGACGGCGCTCGGCCTCGCCGCATCTGGGTCGCAGGGCGTTTCGCTGGAGCTGCGCCGCGACGGCGAACCGGTGAACCCGCTCGACTATCTGCAATAGGCTTCCGTCGATTTCGGCTTCACAATTCTGCAATCGCCCGCTCATGTGGTATTAAGCGGGCCTGCCATAAGCCGCCGCTGAATATTGGAGAAACTCCGCCGATGACAATCGCCGCCCTGCTACGTTCTGCCGCCCTCGTGACCGCCGTCGCGTTGATCCCCGCGACCACGGCGAGCATGGCGCAGGTCGAAGGCCGGGCGGGTCCGGAGTTCGCCAAGGTGATGGCGGTCTACCAGCGCATCAAGGCGAGCTACGTCGACCAGGTCGACGACGACAAGCTGATGCGCGGCATGATCGACGGGATGCTGACCTCGCTCGATCCGCATTCGGGCTATCTGGACGGCAGCGATCTCCAGCGACTCGAGACCATGATCGACGGCAATTATTCCGGTCTCGGCCTGTCGGTCGTGATGGAAGATGGCGCGGTCAAGATCATCTCGCCCTTCCGCGGCAGCCCTGCCGACAAGGCCGGGCTGAAGGCAGGCGATTTCATCACGCATCTCGATGGCAAGCTGATCGTCGGCGGCAGCCTCGACGAAGCGGTAGCGCAGATGCGCGGGCCGGAAGGTACATCGATCGGCCTGACCGTCTTCCGCCCCGGCCGTGACGAGCCGTTCGATGTTTCCGTAACGCGCGGCGTGATCGAACTCGAACCGGTCACTTGGGAGCTCGAAAGCGGCAATATCGGTCACATCATGATCAACGAGTTTTCGCGCGATGTCGGCAGCGATGTCTTCGCGGCGTGGGAAGATTTGCAGAGTAAGGCCTCGGGACGCCTCAACGGGCTGGTCCTCGATCTGCGCTCCAACCCGGGCGGCAGCCTCGACGAGGCGGTGGCGCTGTCTGATCTCTTCCTTACCGAAGGGCGCATCGTGTCTCAGCGCGGCCGCGCGCGAGGCGAGAATATCTATTACGACGCAGAAACCGTGTTCCGCGGCGATATCGCGCAGGATGTACCGATCATCGTGCTGATCGACGAAGGCTCGGCTTCGGCATCGGAGATCGTCGCCGGCGCGCTCAAGGACCATCGCCGCGCGATCGTCATGGGCCAGCGCAGCTTCGGCAAGGGCAGTGTGCAATCGCTGCTGCCGCTCGGCCGCGATGCCGCGCTCAAATTGACGACGGCGCGCTACTACACGCCCTCGGGTCACTCCGTGCAGGAAGGCGGGATCAAGCCGGACATCGCTGTGCCGCAGTTGTCGGACCCCGACCTCGCGAAGAAATCGCGCTTCACCGTGCGCGAATCGGATCTGCGCGGCCATCTGGTCAACGAAGCGGGCCTTGCCGACGAGGCGATGGAGCGCGACCAGCGCGACGATCCGAGGTTCCAGCTGACCGCCGAAGAGCTCGAAGAGCAGGGCATCGAGGATTTCCAGCTGCACTACGCGCTGGAGACGCTGCGCCGCACCTCGCCGAACACGGTTGCCCGCCGCGCCAACTAGGCTAAACGACTGGGCATGAGCCTGTCTCCCTCATCGCGGCTGGCCCGCGTGCTGGCCATTGCGGTCCCGGCGCTCCTGCTGGGCGGGGCCTACGTTTCCCAATACGGCTTTGGCCTGTACCCGTGCGAAATGTGCTGGTGGCAGCGCTGGCCGCATTTCGCTGCGGTCGGGCTCGCCCTGCTGGCGTTCATCGCTCCGCCGCAGCGGTTCTGGACCGGCCTCGCGGCGATCGCCATCCTCGTCTCGGGCGGGATCGGGCTATTCCATGCCGGGGTCGAATACGGTTGGTGGGAGGGGATCACCTCTTGCGCGGCCACGGTCACGAGCGGGGGCGGAAGCGCGCTCGACAATATTATGAACGCTCCGCTGACCCGCTGCGACGAACCGGCCTGGACGCTGTTCGGCATCAGCTTGGCGGGTTACAATTTCCTCATCTCCACTGCAGCAGGCATCGCCATTCTCGCCCTGCTGGGAAAGGATCGCCGCGTATGACTCCAGCCTCGAAAAAGGTGCCCGACCACATCGCCCGCATGATCCGTGTCGATCAGGCCGGAGAATTCGGCGCGACGCGTATCTACGCCGGCCAGCTCGCCGTGATGGGCGACCGCGGGCCGGACTCCGCCGAGATAGCCGGCATGGCCGAGCAGGAAGCCGGTCACTGCGAAAAATTCGATGCGCTGATGGCGCGGCGCGGCGTGCGGCCCACCATGCTGCAGCCGTTCTGGGATCGCGCCGGTTTCGCGCTGGGCGCCGTGACCGCTCTGATCGGGCCCGAAGCCGCTATGGCCTGCACCGCCGCGGTCGAGACCGAGATCGACGATCATTATTCCCGGCAGCTCGATCGCCTGATGGAAACCGGCGAGGATCCGGAGCTCGCCGCCATGATCGAAGAATTCCGCGAAGACGAACGCGAGCACCGCGACGCCGCGCTGGCCGCAGGGGCCGAACGCGCGCCGGCCTATCCGGTGCTCTCTGCGGTTATCCGCGCGGGCTGCCGCGCCGCGATCGGCATTTCGCAGCGCATCTGAGGGAACATCGCAGGCGTTTCGCGCGCTTCATAGACAGTTCACCGCCGGGCGCGCCTTATACGCGCGACACATGTTTCGAGAGGCCATGATGACCAGACTGCTTACCCCGCTCGCTTCCGCAGCCGCGCTTGCCGCTGCCATCGTGGCCGCGCCCGTCGCGGCGCAGACCCCGGTCGAGACCGGCGACGACAGCTACAACATGGTCATCGTCTATGGCGACGACCAATGCCCGGAAAGCACAGGCGATGTCATCGTCGTGTGTGCCCGCAAGGACGAAAACGAGCGTTATCGGATTCCTGAGCGTCTCCGTTTCTCGGATGATCCGGCCAACCAGGCATGGGCCGAGCGGGTCGAACAGCTCGAATATGTCGGCGCATCGGGCATCATGTCCTGCTCGCCGACCGGCGCGGGCGGCTTCACCGGTTGCACGCAGGAGCTGATCCGCGAGGCTTATGCGGATCGGGAAAATTCCTCCGAGGTCCGCTTCGGCCAACTGGTTGCCGAAGCGCGGGCCGAGCGACTCGAGGGCATCGATGCCGAAGCCGCTGCCGAGCAGGAGCGGGTCGAGATGATCGAGCGCGAATACATGGAAAGGCTCGAACGTGAACGCGCCGGTGCCGCACCAGGCGAGGCTACCGAAGCGCCCGACCCCGTGATCGATACGGACGGCGACCGCGAAGTCGAAGACCTGGCGCGCCCGCCCGAAGGCTGAGCGCGCATTTTTGGGGCTCAGCCCTTGTCGAGCGCGATATCCGGCGCGTCTTCCTGCTTCATGCCCACGACATGATAGCCGGCATCGACATGGTGCGTTTCGCCGGTCACGCCCGATGACAGGTCGGACAGGAAATAGAGGCCAGACCCGCCGACATCCTCGATCGTGATATTGCGACGGAGCGGCGAGTTCAGCTCGTTCCACTTCAGGATATAACGGAAATCGCCGATCCCGCTCGCCGCCAGCGTCTTCACCGGCCCTGCGCTAATGGCGTTCACGCGAATGTTCTGCGGCCCGAGGTCGTTGGCAAGATATTGCACGCTGGTCTCGAGCGCCGCCTTGGCCACGCCCATCACATTGTAATGCGGAATGACCTTTTCCGCGCCGTAATAGGTCAGCGTGACAATCGAGCCACCGTCCGGCATCATCTCCGCGGCCCGCTTGGTCACCGCCACCAGGGAATAGGCGGAAATATTCATCGTCATCAGGAAGTTGTCGAGGCTGGTGTCAACGTATTTGCCGCGCAGCTCGCTCTTGTCGGAAAAGCCGATGGCGTGGACGACGAAATCGATCTTGTCCCAGCGCGATTTCAGTGTGTCGAACGCCCGGTCGAGCGCTTCCATGTCGGATACGTCGCATTCGAATACGAAGTCGCTGCCGAGCTGCTCGGCAAGCGGGCCGACGCGCTTTTTCAGCGCTTCGCCCTGATAGGAAAACGCAAGTTCCGCGCCGTGCTCGGCGAGCTTTTTGGCGATGCCCCAGGCCAGCGACTTGTCGTTGGCGAGGCCCATGATCAGCCCGCGCTTGCCCTGCATCAATCCGTTCATGCCGTGCCCTCTTCTTCCGCTTCCTTCGCCAGCTCAGCCCGTTTCCGGTCGTCCGCCTGGCCGATGGTGTTCATTTCCTCTTCCGGCGTCTCCGCGAGCGCCGCGTTCAGTTCCGCGCCGATAACCACGCCGAGGCCGACAAGCCAGAAAAAGAACAGCGCGATCATGATCCCGGCCAGGCTGCCGTAGGTGAGATTGTAAGTGAAGAAACTGCGCAGCACCAAGGGCAGCAGCGTCGTTACTAGAATCCACCAGACGGTCGTGAACAGCACGCCGGGCCATTTCGGATAACGTCGCGCGCGATAACGCGACGGGGTCAGCGTGTAGAAGATGAGATAGAGCGAACCGAACAGGCCCAGCGCCGGAATGATGCGCGAAAGGCGCAGGTCGCTGACCCGGTCGACGAGGTCGGGGAAATAGGCCTCGATCACTTGCTGCGCCGCCCCGATCGCAATCTGCGCGATAAGGGAAAGCATCAGCAGCAGCACCGCGCCCAGAATTACGCCCGACGAGAACAGCCGGTATTTCCAGAAAGCATGGGTCAGCTTGGTGCCGTAGGCGCGGCGCAGGATGTCGCGAATCGTCTCGATCAGGCTGCCCACCGTCCAGAGCGCTACGGCGGCACCGGCCCACAGCAGCCAGCCGCTGCGCGAATTGATGACGTCGCGCGCGACCGGCTCGATGACGTTGCCGACACTGGGCGGCAGGGTCACGAGGATGGCGTTGATCGATGCGGCGCGGTCGCTTTCCTCGCCGATCAACGAGAACAGCGCTGCACCAAGGATGAAGAACGGAAAGATCGAGAACATCGCCAAGTAGGCGAGGTTGCCCGCATGGATGAAACCGTCGTTAAACGTGCCCACAGCGGTGCGCTTGGCGACTTCCCAGGCCCGCGTCCCGGGCCCAACTCGCTCGACCACGCGACCGCGCAAGGTGGCCGCATGCTGGCGGCGTGCCTCGGGGGACAGCGACTGGACTTCGCGCTCTTCCTCGCTTGGAAGATCGTTTGCACTCAAACGGCTACACCCCGAGCTTGCTGCGTGGGTCGCTATCGTCCTTCCAGCCTTCGAGCCGCTTGGCAAGCTCCGCGAGATCGCCGGGCAGCTGGATTTCCAGCGTGACGAGCTGATCGCCGCGGGTGCCGTTCTTCTTGGTGAAGCCCTTGCCCTTCAAGCGCAGCACCGTACCGCCGTCCGTGCCGGCCTTGATCGTCATCATCACGGGGCCATCGACCGTGGGCACGCGCACCTTGCCGCCATTCACTGCCTCGTCGAGCGTGATCGGCAAGTCGAAACGCACATCGTCGCCATCGCGCTTGTAGAGCTTATGCCGGTCGATCTCGATCGTGACGAGTCCGTCACCCGCACCGCCCGGCCCCTGCTCGCCCTTGCCCTTGAGCCGCATCTGGGTGCCGTTTTCGACTCCCTTGGGCAGCTTGAGATCGATCGTCTTGCCGTCGGCCAGCGTAATGCGCTGGTCCTTCAGCGTTGCCGCTTCGACGAAGGGGACGCGCAGGCGATAGCCGATGTCCGATCCTTTGGGAGGCGGGGCACGGCGACCGCCGCCGAACGGGCCGCCGCCCATGCCGGACGATCGCGCCCTGCCGCCGCCGAACAGGCCTTCAAATATATCGCCGAGATCGGCTTCCTGTCCGAATCCCTGGAAATCCTCGGCGCGATAGCCACGCTGCCCGCCACCGCCGCCGAAGCCGCCGCCCCCGCCCATACCGGCGAAGGGATTGGCCGGGTTGCCATCGGCATCGATCTCGCCGCGGTCGAACTGGGCGCGCTTGTCCTTGTCGGACAACAGATCGTAAGCCTGCGTGACCTGGCTGAACCGCTCAGAAGCCTGCGGATTGTCCTTGTTGCGGTCGGGGTGGAACTCCTTCGCCAGCTTGCGATAGGCGCTCTTGATGTCCTTCTCCGACGCGCCGCGGGCGACGCCGAGAGTGGAATAGGGATCGCGGGAATTGGTAGCCATCAGGCGTGTTAGCTAGGTGCAACAGCGCTGCCGTGCAAGCGCGAGTGGTTTCCCACGCGGACGGATGCGGTTAGGGGGTGGCCGATGCGCAGCGATTGCCTCCATAATGCGAGCCTGTTTTGCCCCAAACGGGCGCGCCTGCGTTTTGCTCCTGAACCGACTCACATTGCCTAGGACCCGCCCGATGCAGACCGACGAAAGCGCAATTCCCAAGGCGGACCCTTTTTCGCTGTTCGAGGTGTGGTTCGGCGAGGCCAAGGCGAGCGAGCCGAACGATCCCAACGCCATGGCGCTGGCGACGGCCACCGCCGACGGGATGCCGTCGGTCCGGATGGTGCTGCTGAAAGCGCGCGGCGTCGACCAGGGCGAGGGCGGGGGGTTCGTCTTCTACACCAATGCCGAAAGCCGCAAGGGCGAGCAGATCCGCGCCAACATGCGCGCTGCGCTTCTGTTTCACTGGAAGAGCCTGCGCCGCCAGATCCGCATCGAAGGCCCGCTGGAGGAAGTCGATCCCGCGCAAGCCGACGACTATTTTCACTCCCGCCCGCGCGCCTCGCAGATCGGCTCGGCCGCCAGCGACCAGTCGCGCCCCCTGCCGGACCGCCAAGTCTATCTCGACCGGGTGGCCGCGCTGGAGGAGCGCTATCCCGAGGGCGACATCCCGCGCCCGCCACATTGGACCGGCTTCCGGCTGAGCCCGCGCCGGATCGAATTCTGGCAAGACCGCGAATATCGTTTGCATGACCGGCGGCTGTTCACGCGGAGCAGCGCGACGGAAGCGTGGGACGACACGCTGCTCTATCCATAAAGCAATATCGATGACCGACGACCGCACCCGACTCGCGCGCAGCGCAGCATTCGCCTCTATCACGGTGGCAGTGATCCTGGTTGCGCTGAAAAGCTGGGCGAGCTGGCGGACCGGATCGACTGCCATGCTCGGCAGCCTTGCCGATTCCGCGCTCGATCTGATCGCGAGTTTCGCCACGCTGACCGGCGTGTGGATCGCCTCCATGCCGGCGGACGAGGATCACCGGTTCGGCCACGGCAAGGCGGAAGCCCTGGCGGCGATTTTTCAGGTTATGCTGATCGCGCTGTCGGCCTTCGGGATCGCGACGCGGGCAATCATGCAATTGTCCGGTCAGGTGGAAACCGCGGCAGCAGAAGAGGGCATCGCCGTCTCGCTGATCGCCATCGTACTGACTTTCGCGCTGCTGGCGTGGCAGCGCTATGTGATGAACCGGACACGCAGTCTGGCGATCCAGACCGATCACTTGCACTACAAGTCCGATCTCCTGCTCAATCTCGCAGTCATCGCCGCGCTCGTGCTGGACCAGTTTGCCGGGCTCGGCATTGCCGATCCGCTGTTCGGCCTCGCCATCGCCGCGTGGCTCGCATGGGGCGCATGGCGCGGGGCGAGCGATGCGGTGGACGACCTAATGGATCGCGAATGGCCCGAGGACAAGCGGCTTGCCTTCGTCGAAGCGGCGGCCCGGCACCCCGAGCTCACCAACCTGCACGATTTGCGCACACGAACCAGCGGCCATCGCGATTTCGCGCAGTTCCATGTCGATCTGCCGCCGATCATGACGGTTGAAGAAGCGCATGACATCATCGAGCGGGTGGAAGCCGATTTGTGCCAGCGCTTTCCCGGGCTCGAATTGCTGATCCATATCGACCCCGAGGGTCATGTCGACGAGCCGGACAATCCCCTGGTCGAGGACAATGAATTCGCCAAGTTGGAGAAAGATGCATGACCACCGCACTGCCTTATTGGCATGTCGATGCCTTCGCAGACCGCCCCTTCGCCGGCAACCAGGCCGCGGTGATGCCACTCGATGCGTGGCTCGACGACGACATGCTCCAGGCCATCGCCGAAGAGAATAATTTCGCCGAGACCGCTTTCGTGGTGCCCGATGCCAGTGGCGAGGCCGACTACGAATTGCGCTGGTTCACCCCGACCGAGGAAGTGCGGCTATGCGGGCACGCGACGTTGGCCAGCGGCCATGTGCTGCTGAGCCGCGACGGGGGCGAGCGCGTGACCTTCCGCACGCGCAAATCGGGCGTGCTCGAAGTGAGCCGTAGCGGCGAGGGGTATGGGCTGGCGCTGCCCTGCATTCTGACCGAGCAGGGCGAGTGGGACGAGGCAGCCACGCTGCTCGGCGGGTCGCCGAACGAAGTGTGGCGCAATGAGCTGGGTTACGACCTGTTCCTCTATCCGGACGCTGCCGCGATCCGCTCGCTGGACCCGGACCTGCGCGGGCTGGCGAAGCTCGGCAACAATTTGTTCGTCTGCACTGCGCCTGGGGATGAGACTGACGTCATCAGCCGTGTTTTCGTGCCAGGCGGCGGGGTCGACGAGGACCCGGTGACGGGGGCAGCCCACGCGACGCTCACGCCGTTCTGGACTGACCGTCTTGGCCGCGACAGTTTCACCGCGCACCAGGCCAGCCGCCGTGGCGGGTATCTGACCTGCCGCCGCGAAGCCGACCGGGCCATCCTTTCCGGCCCCTGCGTCACAGTAGTAGAAGGGCGTTTCCTGCTGCCCTAACCTGCCGGGTAAAGCTCGATGATGTCCGCGAGCTGCTGGAGCATGGCCTTGCGCTCCGGCGCGTCCGAATGGCCGAGGCGCACCACGGTCAGCTTCTGGCTTGGCGAGACGAAGATATACTGCCCCATATGGCCGATCGCGGAAAAGGCGCTGTGCGGCGCGCGGTCGGGGAACAATGGATGCTCCTCGCCATCGGGTAGCGGGCGATTGAGCCAGGTTTGCAGGCCGTAATGCGGGCTGGCGGGGCTGGGTTCGAGCATTTCTTCGACCCACTGGCGCGGCACCAGCTGCTCGCCCTTCACTGATCCCTTGTTGCGCAGCATCTCGCCGAACTTCGCCCAGTCGCGGGCGTTGGCGTGGATCAGGCTGCCGCCGATCAGCGTGCCCGCGCGATCGAATTCCGGCACGGCGCTGGTCATGCCCAGTGGCCCGAACAGGCGGGCTTGCAGATAGTCGGCCACCGCCTTGCGGCGCGCGTCGGGATTGGTGCTCTCGGTCAGCGCACGGGCGGCGATATCGGCCAGGATCACCGTGGTGTTCGAGGAATATTCGAAGCGCGAACCCGGCTCCGCTTCGAGCGGCTGGGCGGTGGCGTAATCGGCCATGTCGTCGCGCCCGTCGAGGAACAGCATCCGCACCTCGCTGCTCTCGTAAGGCGGATCGCCGGCCTCGGTGTGCTCCAGGCCGGAGCGCATCTGGAGCAATTGGCGCAAGGTGATCTCGGCGCGTGGATCGCCGGTGCGTTGCCAGCGCGGCACGGGGGCAGGGGCATCGAGCCGCAGCTGCCCGTCCGCCACCAGCATGCCGATCATCACCGCAGTCACCGTCTTGGCCATCGACCAGCTGATGAAGCGCGTCTGCGGGCCGTAGCCTTCGCCATAGCGCTCGACGGCGATCTCGCCGCCGTGCAGGACGACCAGTGCCCGCGTGTCGCCCAGGCCGTCGAGCGTGAACAGCTGGTCCGATTCGCGGGCCAGCGCCTTGGTCGGCGCACCCGGATCGTCCTTCACCGCCGCCAGCGCTTCCTCGCTCAGCGGCGGCTCTTCGGCAGGACCGGACCCGCCGCACGCGGCAAGGCTTGTGGCGGCGAGGGCAAGCGCGATAAGGGGGGTGGTCCGCAGGGGCATGACGCGTCACTCGCACGAAGGAATCCGACTTGGCAACGGCCAAAAACCGCTCTGGAAAACTGCGCCTGTGGTTGTGGCTAACGGTCATCATCGCCGGCTTGGGCGCGATCGCGTGGGCGGTCTGGGGCGACGGCCTGCGCCGGACCGGCGCGACCGGCACGGCCTATGCCGCGCATGTCGCCTGTTCCTGCCGCTTCGTGGCGGGACGCAGCTTGGACGATTGCGCTAAAGACAAACTGGCCGGGATGGAACTGGTCAGCCTGAGCGAGGATCCGCAGGCGAAAAGCGTGACCGCCTCGATCCCCTTGATCGCTTCGGAGACCGCCACCTGGCACGAAGGCTACGCTTGCGTGCTGGACGAGTGGGAAGGCTGAAACCGCCCCACAACGATGAATTGTTACGCCTCGACCGGCACCGTCGCCTCGATCCAGCCACCGCCGACCACCCGGTCATCGGCGTAAATGACCGCAGCTTGCCCTGGCGCGACGCCGTATTCGGGCTGCGCGAACCGCAGATTTGCACTGCGACCCTCACCGAGGGGCCCGTCGAGCACGACCGGGACCGGCTTGGCGAGGCTGCGCACCTTGGCGGTCAGCGGCTTGTCGGGCAGAGGGCCGATACGGTTTGTTTCGCCGATGCGGGCCTCAGTCACTGCCAGCAACCGCTTGGGGCCGACGCGGACTTCGGCGCTCTCGGCATCGATCTTGATCACATAGAGCGGTTCGGGCTGGCCACCGATCTCTAGGCCGCGGCGCTGGCCGACCGTGTAATGGATAACGCCACGATGCTCGCCCAACTCCTCGCCGGTGGTAGCGTGGACGATCTTGCCCGGTCGAACGCCTTCCGGGCGCATTGTCTTGACGATCTTCGCGTAATCGCCGTCGGGCACGAAGCAGATGTCCTGGCTGTCGGGCTTGGCGGCGTTGCGCAGACCGGCTTCCTCGGCCAGCTGCCGGACTTCGGCTTTGGGCAGGCCGCCGAGGGGGAACCGGAGGTAGGCGAGCTGGTCTTCCGTCGTCGCATAAAGGAAGTACGACTGGTCGCGTGCAGGATCGTGGGCCCGGTGCAGTTCCGGTCCGGCCGGGCCCATCACGCGGCGCACATAATGGCCGGTGGCAAGGCAATCGGCGCCCAATTCGCGCGCCATGGCGAACAGGTCGGTGAACTTGGGCCCCATGTTGCAGCGAATGCAAGGCACCGGCGTCTGCCCGGCGAGATAGGAATCGGCAAAGCCCTCGACCACGTCTTCGCGAAACGCGCTTTCGTGGTCATGCACGTAGTGAGCGATACCGAGCCGGTCAGCCACGGCGCGTGCGTCGGCAATGTCGTCGCCCGCACAGCACGCGCCCTTGCGCCCCGTCGCCGCGCCGTAATCGTAGAGCTGCAGCGTAACGCCGATCACCTCCGCACCACTGCGTGCAGCCAAGGCGGCCACCACCGAGCTGTCGACCCCGCCCGACATGGCGACGACGATGCGGCAATCGGATGCGGCACGCGGCAAGTCGAAAAGACCGGCTGCCTGAACCGGGGAAAGAGCAATGTTTTCGGGCATGGCGCGCCCCATACACGGCTGGGGGGCTTGCCACCAGAGGGCAGCGCGCAAGCGCGCATGCGACGCTTTACGGTTCGTTCACCATGTGCCGTTATCCCCGTACAAATGATCGAGGGGCAATTTCAAAGAGCCGATCTGGCCGACAAGCGCGAAGCCGCGGATCTCCGCCGGTTTCGCTGGACCGATCTGGTCGCGCGCTTGGCGGCGACTCGCGAGATCCGTGAGGAGATCGCGCAGGTCGAAGGGGGCTTCGGGGCCTTCGCGGACGTCCGCCGCGAAGGCAGCGAAAAGAATGAAGGCGCTGTTAACCACGATATTTCAACGGATGGCAAACCAGACCCGCTAGGCCTTGGCGACACCGCAGGTGATGAAACCCACGGCGACAGAGAGACGGAATGATTGAAAACCAGGATATCCGGCCGGCGCAGGTCATCGGCCCTCTCGGAGAGCCGCTGACGCTCGACGATCTGCCGTCGCCCCAGACCAAGCGTTGGGTCGTGCGCCGCAAGGCCGAGGTCGTGGCTGCCGTCAATGGTGGGTTGTTAAGCATCGACGAGGTTCTGGAGCGCTATAGCTTGAGCCTCGAGGAGTTCGCCTCCTGGCAGCGCGCCGTCGATCGTTCCGGCATGCAGGGCCTGCGCGTCACGCGCATCCAGCACTATCGCGATCTTTACGAACGCCAGCTCAAATACTGAGCGGTTCGGTCCGAGACGGGGTCTCGGGAACAAAACCCACCACCATCCGCTCCTCTGGGTAGTCCTGCATGATGCAGGAAACCGTTTTCCTGTCGAAGCCCGAAAGTGAATATCGGGCGGGCAGGATAAAACAGGAGGAATACAATGGGTTGGATTATTGCAATTATCGTCGGCGGTGTAGCGGGCTGGCTGGCTAGCCTTGTCATGAACCGCGATGCCTCCATGGGCATTTTCTGGAATATCGTGGTCGGCATCATCGGTGCGCTGATCGGCAATTTCCTTGCAGGCGCCGTTTTCGGCATCGAAGGCACTATCCAGACCTTCAACCTGACAGGCTTCATCATCGCCATCATCGGCGCGATCGTACTGCTCGGAATTGCGAACCTCGTCCAGCGTGGACGCGTTCGCTAAGCCGAACGGGATTATATCAGAACAATCCGAAAGCCGGGGATCGAAAGATCTCCGGCTTTCGCCGTCGAGGCACCCGTTTTCATTGCCCTTCGTCCGCTCATGGTCCACACCGGTCGATAGTTCTTTGCCTGCGCCGAGCGCGTGGTCTAGCGGCTATCGAGCTAGTATCTTGCACTAAGTGACCTAGCAGGATAATACACTGCGATCCGAAAAGACGCATACCGGGGCGATATGGCCATGAATTACGAATCTGGTTTCGAGGCGGAGCGGGTAGAGCCGATGACTGGCAGCGCGTCGCTCGAATCCGACGAGGCGGCCGAGGCGACGCGTCGTCGCCGCTGGTACATTGGTGCTGCGGTCCTTGCATTGCTGCTTGCGATCGGGGCCTATTTCGTCGTCTCCGGGGCGGGTGCGGAAGAAAACACCGGTGGTAAGGCCCAATTGCCGAGCGTCACCGTGATCGCGCCGGGCCAGAGCACCGTCGATGGCGAGATTTCCGCGACCGGCACACTTGCCGCGCGGCGTGATCTGCCGGTGGGCGTCGTCGGTGAAGGCGGCCGCGTGACGGCAATCAGCGTCGATGCGGGCGACTGGGTGCGCCAGGGCCAGGTGCTTGTCTCGATCGATCGCTCGGTCCAGTCGCAGCAGGTGCAGAGCGCCGCCGCACAGGTTCAGGTCGCGCAATCGGACGCCAATATCGCCCAGGCCAATCTCGACCGCTCGCTCCAGCTCGTTGAGCGCGGCTTCGTTTCCGAAGCGGATGTCGATCGCCTCACGGCAACGCGGGATGCGGCCGTCGCGCGAGTGCGCGTGGCGCAGGCGCAGGTCCGTGAATTGCAGGCGCGCAACGCCCGTCTCAACGTCGTCGCGCCGGCCTCGGGCCTCGTGCTCGAACGCAATGTGGAAATCGGCCAGACGGTCAGCGCAGGCTCCCCGCCGCTGTTCCGCATCGCCCGTGGTGGCGAGATGGAAGTGCTCGCACGCCTCAGCGAAACCGATCTCGCGCAAATCAACGTGGGCACCACAGCCACCGTTACGCCGGTGGGGTCCGACAATAGCTATACCGGGAGCGTCTGGCAGGTCGCACCGCTGATCAGCTCGCAGGATCGCCAGGGCACGGCGCGGATCGCGCTGCCCTATGCCGAGGGCTTGCGCCCCGGCGGCTTCGCGACGGTCGTGATCAAGAGCGGCACGGTCAGCGCGCCGATCCTCCCCGAGAGCGCGATCCAGTCTGACGACGAGGGCAGCTATGTCTTCATCGTGGATGCCGAAAACACGGTGCAGCGGCGCGATATCGAGCTCGGCCAGGTGACCTCCGAAGGCATCGTCATTGCAGGCGGGCTCGCAGGGAATGAACGGGTGGTGCTGCGGGCCGCCGGTTTCCTCAATCCGGGCGAGACGGTCCGCCCCATCGCCGACGGCGCGTGAGTGGGACTGGCATATGAATTTCCGTAACATCTCCGCCTGGTCGATCCGCAACCCGGTGATTCCCCTGGTCGCGTTCACGGCGCTGCTGCTGGCCGGTTTGATCAGCTTCATGCGAATGGATGTCGTGAACAATCCCGACATCGAATTCCCGGCAGTCAGCGTGAATATCTCGCAGCCAGGCGCCGCGCCGACCGAGATCGAGAACCAGATCACCCAGCGGGTCGAGGCCGCCGTGCGCTCGATCAACGGCGTGAACTCGATCAATTCGACTGCCAGCGAAGGCAATTCGAATACCTTCATCGAATTCGAGATCGGCGTCGACCCCAACGATGCCACGGCGGAAGTGAAGAACGCGATCGACACGATCCGCGGCTCGCTGCCCGACGGTATCCTCGAACCGCGCGTGAGCAAGCAGGAAATCTCCGGCGGCTTCCTGGCGATCTATGCTGTCGAAGCCGACGACATGACCATCGAGGGGCTGAGCTGGTTCATCGACGACACGATTGCCAAGCAATTGTTGTCGATCGAGGGCATGGCCGAGGTCAATCGCTTCGGCGGGGTCGACCGCGAGATCGAAGTTATTCTCGATCTGCCGCGCATGCAGGCGCTCGGCGTTACTGCCAGCCAGATCAACGGCGTGCTGCGCCAGAACAATATCGATGCGGCCGGCGGCATGGCCGAAGTCGGCGGCACCCGCCAGTCGGTGCGCGTACTCGGCAACAACGACTCCGCTTACGAGCTGGGCGAACGCCGCATCCAGCTCGGCGGCGGGCGGACGGTCAAGCTGTCCGACGTGGCCACCGTGCGCGACGGCTATTCCGAGCGGACCTCGATCAGCAAGGTAGGCGACAAGGAAGTCGTGAACTTCGCCATGAGCCGCGCCAAGGGCGCCTCGGATGTGACGGTTTACGAAAACGCGCTCGAAAAGATCGAAGAGATCGAGGCCAGCAATCCGGGCGTAAAGTTCATCCCGCTTTTCAACACGGTCAAATACACGAAGGACCAGTACGAAAGCGCCATGGCCGCGATGATCGAGGGTGCGATCCTCGCCGTGGTCGTTGTGTTCTTCTTCCTGCGCGACTGGCGCGCGACGGCGATTTCCGCCGTGGCGATCCCGCTTTCGGCCATTCCGACCTTCTGGTTCATGGACCTGCTCGGCTTCAACCTGAACCAGTTATCGCTGCTGGCGCTGGCGCTGGTGGCGGGGGTGCTGGTCGACGATGCGATCGTGGAGATCGAGAACATCGTGCGCCACATGCGTATGGGCAAGAGCGCCTATCAGGCATCGATCGATGCGGCGGACGAGATCGGCCTGCCGGTCGTCGCGACCAGCTTCTGTATCGTCGCGGTGTTCTTCCCGGTCGGCGCCATGCCCGGCATATCGGGGCAGTTCTTCAAGAACTTCGGCTTCACCGTGGTGGTCGCCGTCCTGATGTCGCTCGCTGTCGCCCGCATGATCACGCCGATGCTGGCGGCCTATTTCCTCAAGTCCCACGGGCAAGCCGCGCATGGCGAGGGCCCGATGATGGATCGCTACATGGGCGTCTTGCGCTGGTCGCTCGACCGGGGCAAGATGCACCGGCTGCGCAAGGGGCTGGAGGGCCCGCGCCATCGCTGGCTCTATGTGCTGGCGCTGCTATTCACGGTCATCGGAGCGCTCGCCGTTTCGGCATTCGGTACGTTCACCGTGTCCGGCCTGCTGCAAGGCCTCGGCATTCCCGCGATGATCACCGGGGGCGATCCCGATCCCGGCTTCCTGCCCGAAACGATCGTGAAAATCGTCGGCATCATCCAGCTGGCCATCGCACTGCTGGCAGGCTTCCTGCTGACGCTTGTGTTCTTCAAGGTCCTCGGCCTGACTACCGGGCTGTTCGGCAGCCACATGAAGCAGGCCTGGCAGTATCTCTACGCGCGCTTCCTCGACCACCGGGTATGGATGCTCGGCGTCGGCTATTTCTCCCTCCTGCTGACCGTGCTGCTGTTCGGCATCGTGCCCACCCAGTTCCAGCCGGTGATCGACGACGAGAACAGCCGCATCGAGATCGAGATGGTGCCGGGCACGACGCTCGAGACCACCGAACGGGTCGTCGATCAGGTCGCCGACCTCCTCTACGAGCAGCAGGAGGTGGAACTGGCACTGGAGCGCGTCCGCGAAGGCCAGGCGACGATCTACATCACGCTGCGCCCCGACCGCGAGCGGACCTCGATCGAATTCGAGCGCAGTCTCGCGCCGGAGCTCTCGCAGATCGCCGATGCGCGGGTTCGCTTCGCGTCGCAATCGGGCGGTTTCGGCTCGGGCCGCGACATGACGGTAATGCTGGCCGGTTCGGATCCCGAGCTGCTCAACGATACGGCTGCCCAGCTGGTTGAGCAGATGAAGACCATCGACTCGCTCGTCGCCCCGCGGGTGAGCGCCGACATCAACCGGCCGGAGCTGATTATCTCTCCGCGCGAGGATCTCGCGGCGGAACTCGGCGTATCGACCATCGCGCTCAGCCAGACGATCCGCATCGCGACCATGGGCGAGATCGAGCAGAACGCGGCGAAATTCTCGCTCTCGGACCGCCAGATCCCGATCCGGGTCAAGCTACCCGAGCAATCGCGCGAGAACCTGGACACGATCCGCAATCTGCCGGTGCAAACGGCAAGCGGTGGGTCGGTGCCCTTGTCGCGAGTGGCCGAGATCAGCTTCGGCTCCGGCCCGACGACCATCCAGCGCTACAACCAGAACCGCCGCGTGCTGGTCGGAGCCGACCTCGCGCAAGGTGTCGTCAAGGGCGAGGCTCAGGCCGAAATCGACCAGTTGCCCATCCTCCAGGACCTGCCCCAGGGCGTTATCCGCGATGTGGTCGGCGAAGAAGAATGGCAGGCCGAGCTGATGACCAGCCTGACGATCGCTATCGCGTCGGGCGTGCTGCTGGTGTTTGCCGTGCTCGTGCTGCTGTACAAACGTCTCATGAGCCCGTTGGTGAACATGGCCAGCCTCGCGCTCGCACCGCTCGGGGGCATCCTGCTGGTGTGGCTGTTCGGCCAGCCGCAATCGATGCCGGTCTATATCGGCATCTTGCTGCTGCTGGGCATTGTCTCGAAGAACTCGATTCTGCTGATCGACTTCGCGATCGAGGAAATGGACAAGGGCACGCGCAAGCTGGAGGCCATCGTCGATGCGGGCCACAAGCGTGCGCAGCCGATCGTTATGACCACCGTCGCGATGACTGCCGGCATGGTGCCGATTGCGCTTTCCGGCGTGCTCGGCTCGGGCGACGGGGCCTGGCGCGCGCCGATGGGTACCGTGGTGATCGGGGGCCTGATCCTGTCGACCTTGCTCACGCTGCTGATCGTACCGGCCGGATTCAGCCTCGCCGATGGCTTCGAGAAACGCGCGGGTCCGTGGCTGCGCCAGCGCATGCTCACCTATCGCCCGGGTGACGACAAGCGCGGACTGGCAGGCACAGGAACCGCCGAACCGGGGGCAGAGCCCGCCGAGTGAACGATCCCCGCCACGCCGGCCCAGTCTCCGCGCCTCCAGCGCTGCCGCCGGATCGCGCACGGATCATGCGGCGTACCGCCACCGGCCTGATCGTCCTGATGGCGGGCCTGTTCCTGCTGTCGGGCCGCTATCTCGAGCTGCATCCGGCGTGGGGCTATCTCCACGCCTTTGCGGAGGCCGCGATGGTCGGCGGGCTGGCCGACTGGTTCGCGGTGACCGCGCTGTTCCGCCGCCCGCTCGGCCTACCCATCCCGCACACGGCGATCATTCCGGAGAACAAGGATCGCATCGCCGACACGATGGCGGGCTTCCTGCGCGAAAACTTCCTAACCCCCGCCGTCGTCGGGCGTCGGATGGGGTCGATGAATCTGGCGAAAGCGATCGGCAGCTATCTTGCCGATCCCAAGGCGACGCGCGATTCGCGTATCCGGCTGGGCGCAGGGGAATTGGCCGTCGAGGTGCTGGAGTCGCTCGACCCAGAAAGGCTGGGCACGCAGGTGCGCAGCGGCATCAAGTCGCAGCTCGACAAGCTGGAAATCGCGCCGCTGATCGGCGGGATGCTCACGGCCATGATGGCGGACGGCAAGCACAAGCCGCTGATCGACAAGATCATCCGCTGGGCGGGGCTGGTGCTCGAAGACAATGAGCAGCTGGTACGCGAAATGGTCCATCGCCGGGCCAACGGCATCCTCCGCTTCACCGGACTTGACGAGCGGCTCGCAAATTCGGTGATCGACGGCTTGTACAAGCTGCTCGCCGAAGTGCTGGTCGATCCGAACCACCCCTTGCGCGACAAGATCGAGGAAGGCCTTGCCGAATTCGCGACCGGCCTGCGCGAGGATCCCGAATTGCAGGCCCGTATCGAGCGGATGAAGCGGGAGATGCTCGGCAATCCGGCCATCGCCGAATGGTGGCAGGGCACGTGGGAGCGCATCCGCGCCAATCTGATCGTTTCGATCCGCGAATCGGGCGGGCTCGGCTCGGGCTATGTCAGCGAGACGCTGGCCGAGCTTGGCGGGGCGCTACGCGACGATTTGCGCCTGCAACGCCAGATAAACCGATTCGCCCGCCGCACGGCGGTCGGGATCGCCACACGCTATGGCGACCAGATCGTGCGGCTAGTCTCCGAAACCGTGCGCCGCTGGGATGCGCATACCATCACCGACCGGGTCGAAAGCGCCGTCGGCCGCGACCTGCAATTCATCCGCATCAACGGGACGATGGTCGGCGGGCTGGTGGGCCTGACGATCCATTTCCTCAGCGAAACTCTCGGCTAGGATCCCGCCCGCCAGCTCATCGGATACGGTAGAATATCCGGTGGGCCAGATAGCTCCGCACCGGCTGGCCGGCCGCATCGCGCGCCGGTTCGATCTGCGCAGTCCGCTGCATGACGGAGCAGGGATGCTTCCGCATGTCGAAATCCTCGGCCACGGTCTGGTTGAGCATTTCGCAGGCTTCTACTCTTCCGCTCTCGTCGACGGTCAGCCGCAGCGCGAAATAGGCTTGCGCCCCCTTGCGCAGAGCCTCCGCAGGATATTCCGACTGGATCGTGCGCACGACCCGCTTCATGTTCACGATCTCGGGCGGCGAGACGACCGTGCGTTGCTGTTCGGGGTCGAATCCCCAGTGAGTGACGAGATCCTCCATGCACACGTTCATCGCCGCCAGCGGTTTGTCCATCGGACCGAGGTCGAGAACGATATCGTCCCGCCCCCTTTGGGACAGGGTAAAGGTCGAAATACCGGCTGCGTTGGCTTCGTCGAGATGGGCCAGCCCGCGGGGATCGCTGGTCCAATCGCGATCTTCTTCGGTCCATTCGCCGTCGGCATTCTTGCCGGGGTGGAATGCGATCGAAGTGGTCGCGCTCACGAGCTTCTGCTCGCCAAGGTCCATATCGGCGACCGGGAATTCGCCCGTATCCCCGCCGGGTCCGAAGGCGAAGCGAGCGTCCCGCGACACTCTCAAGTCGTCGACCGCCGGGCCTGCAAGCCCCCAGATCGCCGACATGGACGGATCCCATTGCTC
Organism: Qipengyuania profundimaris; assembly: GCF_030717945.1. NCBI lineage: Bacteria > Pseudomonadati > Pseudomonadota > Alphaproteobacteria > Sphingomonadales > Erythrobacteraceae > Qipengyuania > Qipengyuania profundimaris. The sequence goes on along the minus strand of NZ_JAVAIM010000001.1, from coordinate 183,343 downwards.
AAGGAAGAAAATCGTCCGGCTGTCTTCCGGACCGAAGGTGCGGAGCAGGCGGCATTTGTTCTCTGCCATGTCGAGGTGCCAGTTGCTGGACGGCGGCAATGCTGTCGGCGCATCCTGCGCACCGGCAGTTGTTGCAAGACAAGTAAAAGACAGAGCCGCCAGAGCGACTGAAAAGGAAAAACGGCGACCCATTAAAAATCCCTCCGAAACACAATGCTTCGGAGGGATCTGTATTCAAAATCGCTTGGCGATCAAAGCTTTTCGGTCAGCTCCGGCACCGCCTTGTAGAGATCGGCGACGAGACCGATGTCCGCGACCTGGAAGATCGGGGCATCTTCGTCCTTGTTGATGGCAATGATGGTCTTGGAATCCTTCATGCCGGCAAGGTGCTGGATCGCGCCCGAGATACCGATGGCGATGTAGACTTCCGGCGCGACGATCTTGCCCGTCTGGCCGACCTGGTAGTCGTTGGGGACGTAGCCCGCATCGACGGCCGCACGGCTGGCGCCGATGCCCGCACCAAGCTTGTCGGCAAGCGGGGTGATGATCTCGTCGAAGGTCTCGGAATCCTTGAGCGCGCGGCCCCCGGATACGATGATCTTTGCGCTGGTCAGCTCGGGGCGATCGCTCTCGGCGATTTCCTCGCTCACGAAGCTGGAGATACCCGCATCGGTGGGACCGGAGATTTCCTCGACCGTGCCCGAGCCGCCTTCTGGTTCCGCCTTGTCGAAAGCGGTGCCGCGTACGGTCAGGACCAGCTTGTCTTCGGTGCTTTCGACTGTCGCGATGGCGTTGCCGGCGTAGATCGGGCGGGTGAAGGTCTTATCGCCTTCGACCGAGAGAATGTCCGAAATCTGCATTACGTCGAGCAGCGCTGCGACGCGCGGGGCGACGTTCTTGCCCGTCGTGGTGGCCGGCGCGACGAAAGCGTCGTGATGACCCATCTGGTCGGCGATCAGCGGCGCGACATTCTCGGGCAGCGCATGTTCGTAAGCCGGATCGTCGGCAAGGTGGACCTTGCCTACTCCGGCGATCTTGGCGGCGGCATCGGCCACGGCGCGGCAGCCCGAACCGGCGACCAGCAGGTGGACTTCACCCAGCTTTGATGCGGCGGTGACCGCAGCCAGCGTGGCGTCGGCCATGGTGGAATTGTCGTGTTCGACCCAAACGAGGGTTTTCATATTCGTATTCCTTCTCGTTGGAGTGGATCAGGCGACGCCCATCGCCTTCAGCTTGGCGACCAGCGCATCGACATCCTCGACCTTCTCGCCTGCCTGGCGAACCGGCGGTTCGGAGACATTGGTGGTCTTGAGGCGCGGCGCGGTATCGACGCCGTAATCGGACGGGCTCTTGGTATCGAGCGGCTTCTTCTTCGCCTTCATGATGTTAGGCAGCGAAGCATAGCGCGGCTCGTTGAGGCGCAAATCGGTGGTGACGATGGCCGGCATGGTCAGCTTGACGGTCTGGAGGCCGCCGTCGACTTCGCGTTTGACGGTGATGCTGTCGCCATCGACTTCGACCGTATTGGCGAAAGTGCCCTGCGGACGCTCCATCAGCGCGGCGAGCATCTGGCCGGTCTGGTTCGAATCGTCGTCGATCGCCTGCTTGCCGAGCATGATCAGGCCGGGCTGCTCTTCTTCGGCGATGGCCTTGAGGATTTTGGCGACCGCCAGCGGTTCGACTTCGTCGTCCGTCTCGACCAGGATCGCGCGGTCGGCGCCCATCGCCAGCGCCGTGCGCAGCGTTTCCTGCGCCTTCGCCGGGCCGATTGAAACGGCGACGATTTCCTCGGCGTTGCCCGCTTCCTTAATGCGGATGGCTTCCTCGACGGCGATTTCGTCGAACGGGTTCATGCTCATCTTGACGTTGGCAAGATCGACGCCGGAGCCGTCGGCCTTGACCCGCGGCTTGACGTTGTAATCGATCACCCGCTTGACGGGGACGAGGATTTTCATGGCGTTCCTTCCTCTCGAATGAATTCGCGGCCCACCTACCTTGCGTTTACGTAAACGTCAAGTGGGCCGTCGGCGATGCTTACTTTCAGAAAGCCGCGGAAAGCTGGGCGTTCCCGTGCGGCAAACGAAAAGGGCGGACCCGCTGCCGCGTGCCCGCCCCTTCGATATGCCGTACGAAAAAAGAGAACCGGTTCAGGCTGCCTTCTTCACCTCGGCCACGATCTTGCGGGCGGCGTCGCCCAGATCGTCGGCGCTGACGATCGGCAGGCCGGAGTTCTCGAGGATTTCCTTGCCCGCTTCCACATTCGTGCCTTCGAGGCGCACGACCAGCGGGACTGAGAGGTTCACGTCCTTCGCCGCCTGGACGATGCCGTTGGCGATCACGTCGCATTTCATGATGCCGCCGAAGATGTTGACGAGGATGCCCTCGACCGCCGGGTCCTTGAGGATGATCTTGAACGCCGCGGTGACCTTCTCGGTCGTCGCGCCGCCGCCCACGTCGAGGAAGTTCGCCGGGAAGGCGCCGTTCAGCTTGATGATGTCCATGGTCGCCATGGCAAGGCCTGCGCCGTTCACCATGCAGCCGATGTTGCCGTCGAGCTTGATGTAGGCGAGGTCGTATTCGGAGGCCTCGACTTCGGCCGGGTCTTCCTCGGTCTCGTCGCGCATCTCCTCCACGTCCTTATGGCGATAGAGCGCGTTGCCGTCGAAGCTCATCTTTGTGTCGAGGACGAGGAGGTTGCCGTCCTTGTCTTCCACCAGCGGGTTGATCTCGAGCATTTCCATGTCGAGGTCCATGAAGGCGGTGTAGAGTTGCTTGGCAAGCTTCTGGCACTGCTTGTTGGTATCGCCCGTCAGCTTGAGAGCGAAGGCAACGGCGCGGCCATGGTGCGGCATGAAGCCTTGCGCCGGGTCGATGGTGATGGTGGTGATCTTCTCGGGCGTCTCATGCGCGACGTCCTCGATGTCCATGCCGCCTTCGGTCGAGGCGATCATGGCGACCTGTCCGCTGGCACGGTCTACGAGCATCGAAAGGTAGTATTCCTTCTCGATATCGACGCCGTCGGTAACGTAGAGGCGATTGACCTGCTTGCCCTCGTCGCCGGTCTGGATCGTCACCAGCGTGTTGCCGAGCATTTCCTTGGCATTCGCTTCGACTTCCTCGACGCTCTTCGAGAGGCGCACGCCGCCCTTGGCATCGGGACCAAGCTCTTTGAATTTGCCCTTACCGCGGCCGCCGGCGTGGATCTGCGCCTTCACGACATAGAGCGGCCCGGGAAGCTTCTTCGCGCCCTCGACCGCTTCTTCGACAGTCATCGCGGCATAGCCGGTGGGCACGGCGATGCCGTATTTCGCGAGCAGTTCCTTGGCCTGATATTCGTGAATGTTCATGGGAGCGTTTGTCCTTCGCGCGGATGCGCGGCTGGGGGTGGAAAGTTTTGTGGGCGCATAAGCATACGTAGGCCTGCTTGAAAAGTGCCGCGTTCGGGTGCAACTGCCACACCGCTCTCATGATCGACAGCCAACGCCTCGAATCGATCGTCTCCGAAGCGGGACGGATCGCCTACGACCTTTGGCCGGGGGCGGGCAATTCCGTGCATAGCTGGGAGAAGGAGCCCAACAGCCCGGTTTGCGAAGCCGATCTGGCGGTGGACGCTTTCCTGAAGCGCGAGCTGGGCGCGCTGCTGCCTGCGGCGGGGTGGTTGTCGGAAGAGACGGCGGACGATCCGGCGCGGCTGGGATGCGATCTGATCTGGCTGGTCGATCCGGTGGACGGCACGCGCGATTTCATCCGGGGCCGCAGCGGCTGGGCAGTGTCGGTAGCGCTCATCAGCGCGGGGCGACCCCTGATCGCCATGCTGTCCGCCCCGGCGCGTGGAGAGATGTGGAGCGCGGTCGCCGGGCGCGGTGCGGAGCGCAATGGCGCGGCCCTGACGGCATCGATGCGCGATCGGTTCGACGGTTCGCGCGTGCCTGCGGCCTCGCTACCTAAGACCGACCGCGACCTCGTCTGCGTCGACCAGCCCAATTCCATCGCCCTGCGAATCGCAATGGTCGCCGCCGACGAGGCCGATCTCGTCGCGACGCTGCGCTGGGGCTTCGAATGGGATATCGCCGCAGCGGGGCTGATTGCCCGCGAGGCGGGCGCGGCTGTCACCGATGCCTTCGGCAAGAAGCTCGATTACAACAAGCGCGATCCGCGCGCTTTCGGCGTGCTGGCTTGCTCGCCCAATATCCACGGAGCCGCCGTCAAGCGGTTGGCCGGACGCGCGGCACAGATCGGGCAGAAATAGGTTCTGCAAAGAAAAGGGCCGATCCGAAGACCGGCCCTTCCCCTGCTGTTCAGCTGCTATCAGTAGCCTTGCGACTGCTGGGCAGCCTCGACATCTTCTTGGTCGAACGGGATGATCTTGATTTCGACGCGGCGGTTGAGCGGCTCGTTCACGCCGTCGGCGGTCTGCACCGCGAGGCGCGTTTCGCCGAAGCCCATCCAGCGGATGCGCGACGAGGCGACGCCCTGTGAGATCAGGTAGTTGGCGACCGCCTGGGCGCGCTGTTCGGATAGGCGCTGGTTGGCATCGGACGGGCCGGTCGTGTCGGTATGGCCGTACACGTCGACGAGGCTGTTCGGATACTGGCGCAGGCTGTCCGCCACGCGGTCGAGCAGGTCGCGGAAGCCCGGCGTGATGGTGTAGCTGCCGGTGGCGAACGTCACACCGTCGGGCAGGTTGACGAGAATCGCGTCACCGCCATCGACCGAGCTGACATCGACGCCCGAGCCGGCGGTCTGCTCTTCGAGTTCCTTGATCTGCTGGTCCATGCGATAGCCGACATAGCCACCCGCTGCGGCGCCGCCGACGGCACCGATGATGCGTCCGGTCTTGCCGCCGATAACGCCGCCCAGCAGGCCGCCGACGACGGCACCGCCGGCCCCGCCGAGCACGGTGCGCGAAACCTTTCGCTCGCCGGTGTTGGGATCGGTAACGCAGGCCGATACCGTCATCAGCGAAACGGCTGCGAGGCTGGCTGTAAGAACACGCGACTTTTTCATTGTCATTCCTCCTTCAAGGCGGCCCGGTATCCTCCGGGAATTCCGCACGCGGTTTGGGACGCGCCCATCCCGCGTCGTGCCCCATCAACCGTCGTTGCCCGTCCTCGTTCCAAGCGAGAGTATCGCGGCGCTTTCACAGAAAGTGCGCGCAGGCGCTGGCAGAGCCGTGCAATTGTGCTAGCGCCAGCGGCGTGACACCCTTTCCCTGGACCGACCTGTTCATCATCGCGGGCCTCATCGTGCTCAACGGCGTTTTCGCCATGAGCGAGCTCGCGATCGTTTCCGCCAAGACCTCGCGCCTGCAGCAGGCTGCGAACAAGGGTAGTGGTGCGGCGCAGACGGCGCTCGATCTGGCGGCCGATCCGGGCAAGTTCCTCTCCACCGTGCAGATCGGCATCACGCTGGTGGGCATCGTCTCAGGGGCCTATTCGGGCGCAAGTCTCGGCGGTCCGGTTGGCGAGCGCCTGGCGATGCTGGGCGTGCCTGCCGAATATGCGCAGGAGGTCGGCTTCGCGCTGGTCATCGCGCTGACCACCTATGCGACGCTGGTCGTGGGCGAGCTCGTTCCGAAACAGATAGCCTTGCGGGCGGCCATGCCGATTTCGCTGGTCATGGCGCGTCCCATGGCGCTGCTCGCGAAGGTGGCCGCGCCCATTGTATGGTTGCTCGATACGTCGTCCGGCCTGCTCATCAAGCTGCTCGGCGTGCGAAAGAGCGGGCAGGCGGCAGTGACGGCCGAGGAGCTGCACATGCTGTTCGCCGAAGCCACGCAGAGCGGGGTGATCGAGCACGAGCAGCACCAGATGCTCCAGGGCGTGGTCCGTCTCGCCCAGCGCCCGGTGCGCGAGGTGATGACCCCGCGTCCTGAAATCGACTGGCTCGACGTCGCAGCGGACGAGGACGCGATCCGTGCTGCGATCGAAACCTCCCCCCACTCGTTGATGCCGGTGGCCGAAGGCTCGCCCGACAAGGTCATCGGCGTGGTCAAGGTGCGCGATATCATGACGCGCATGGTGGCGGGCGATCCGATCGATCTCGTCGCGCTGCTCAAGAAAGCCGAGGTCGTGCCCGACCAGCTCGACGCGGTTGATGCACTGCGCGTGCTGCAGCAGGCCGAAGTGCCGTTGGCGATGGTGCATGACGAATACGGCCATCTTGACGGGATCGTCAGCCCGGTCGACCTGCTGACCGCGCTGGTCGGCGATTTCGCCAGCGACCAGGATCCCGGCGACACTCCCGGCGTGGTCGAGCGGGAGGACGGTTCGCTGCTGGTCTCCGGCTCACTCTCCGCCGATGCTCTCGCCGACCGCCTCGACCTCGAATATGGCGAAGACCGCGAGTTCGGCACGGCGGCAGGCTACGCGTTGCACGTCCTCAAGAAGCTCCCCTCGGAGGGCGAGTATTTCACCGATCAGGGCTGGCGATTCGAAGTCGTCGACATGGACGGCCGCCGGATCGACAAGCTGCTGGTGTCCGACGCGAGCGAAAACGCGGAAGAAGCCTAGGTTTAGATAGGTGAACTGGTTCCGGGCCGGCGGAGGCCCGGCCAGCGTGACCACGCGCCCGCAGCGGGTGCAGCTTGCTGCACGCATAGCGAGGACGCATCGACGGATGTCGATGCGAAAAACAAGAAAACCATCTTTCTTCGAAAAATGGTGCTGCTGGGGAGGATTGAACTCCCGGCCTCACCCTTACCAAGGGTGCGCTCTACCACTGAGCTACAGCAGCACATGGCCCTGCGAGAAGCCTCGCGGGGTGGAGGCGCGCGCTAATGGCAGAGCGGGCAGCAAAGTCAACCTTCGCTTGAGCCGCGCAGCGAAATTGGCAAAAGGTTGCGCGATGAGCGCCGACACCGACAAATCGACCCGCGAAGAGCGCCTCGCCGCGAAACTTCGCGAGAACCTCCGCCGCCGCAAGGCACAAGGGCGCGAATTGCGCGACTCGGGCGAGGACGGGCTTTCCAAGGATGGGCGGGCCCGCTAACGCGCGAGGCCACGCAAGCCGGGGAGCATCGATGTCCAAACTGATCCTAGTCCGCCATGGCCAGAGCGAGTGGAACCTTGCCAACCGCTTCACCGGTTGGTGGGACGTCGACCTGACCGAAAAGGGCGAAGAGGAAGCGCGCGAGGCGGGCGAGCTGATGAAGGTGAAGGGCGTGCTGCCGACCACCGCCTTCACAAGCGTGCAGAAGCGCGCGATCAAGACGCTCAACATCGCGCTGGAGGCCTGCGATCGGCTATGGATCCCCGTCACCCGTGACTGGCATCTGAACGAGCGGCATTACGGCGGGCTGACCGGCCTCAACAAGCAGGAAACCCGCGACCGGCATGGCGACGAGCAGGTGCATATCTGGCGCCGCAGCTTCGATGTGCCGCCGCCCGAAATGGAACAGGGCAGCGAATTCGAAATGGCAGACGATCCGCGCTATGCCGAGATCGAGGTGCCGCGCACCGAAAGCCTGAAGCTGACCATCGAGCGCGTGCTGCCCTATTGGCAAAGCGCGATCCTGCCCAAGCTGGGCGAGGGCGAGACGGTCATCATTTCGGCCCATGGCAACAGCCTGCGCGCGCTGGTGAAACACCTCTCCGACATTTCGGACGAAGAGATCACCGGCCTCGAAATCCCGACCGGTCAGCCGATCGTCTACGAATTTGACGGCACGCAGGTCGCGGGCGAGCGCTACTATCTGAAGGATGGCTAAGATGGCTGCCCCAAGTTCGCCGAAAGTCGCGATAGTCATGGGTAGCCAGTCCGACTGGGACACCATGCGCTGCGCTGCCGATGTGCTCGAAGAGCTCAAGGTCGAGAGCGATGTGCGGATCGTCTCGGCGCACCGGACGCCCGACCGCATGTATGATTTCGCCAAGGGCGCGGCCGAGGCCGGGTTCGAGGTCATCATCGCCGGTGCAGGCGGCGCGGCGCATCTGCCGGGCATGATCGCGGCGCTGACGCATGTGCCGGTGCTGGGCGTGCCGGTGCAATCGAAAGCACTGTCGGGGCAGGACAGCCTACTCTCCATCGTGCAGATGCCTGCCGGGGTTCCGGTGGGCACGCTCGCTATCGGACAGGCGGGCGCGACCAATGCGGGCCTGCTCGCAGCCGCGATCCTCGCAAACCACGACGCCGCCCTCTCCCAGCGCTTGCAGGATTGGCGCGCAGCGCGCAGCGCAGCCGTGACCGAGCGGCCGGTCGACTGATGCTGAAGCGCGGGGGCACGATCGGTATTCTCGGCGGCGGCCAGCTCGGCCGGATGATGGCGATGAGCGCCGTCCAGCTCGGCTATCGCTGCATTGCTTACGCACCCGACGGCGACACCGTGGCGGCGGACGTCTGCGACGATGTGTTCACCAATCGCTGGGACGATACCGCCGCGCTCGCCGCCTTCGCCGCCAAATGCGATGTCGTGACGTGGGAGTTCGAGAATGTCCCTATCGCCACCGCCGTGGCGATGCCGGGGGGCCGCATCTTCCCGCATCCGCGCGCGCTGGAAACGGCGCAGGACCGGCTGAACGAGAAGCGCTTCGTCGAGGGTCTCGGCGGGAAGCCCGCAGCCTACGCCCGCGTCGATTCGCCCGGCGAACTGATGGCGGCGGTTGATCGCCTCGGTGCGCCCGGCATCCTCAAGACCCGGCGCGACGGATACGACGGCAAGGGCCAGTGGCGCATCGGATCGAGCCGCGATGCGGACGCGCTGCGCCTGCCCGACGCTCCGCTGATCTACGAAGGCTTCGTCGAATTCGGGGCGGAGTTCTCCGTTATCCTCGTCCGCGGGCAAGATGGCGAAATCCGCTTCTGGGACAGCACGCGCAACGTGCATGAGGACGGTATATTGTCGGCCTCGCTCTGGCCGGCGGGCGAGCTGGTCGATGCGCAGGTCGTCGAAGCCCGGCGGCTGGCGGGCGAAGTCGCCGATGCGCTGAAATATGTCGGCGTGCTGACCTGCGAATTCTTCGCCACGCATGAAGGGCCGATCTTCAACGAGATGGCCCCCCGAGTGCACAATTCGGGCCACTGGACGATCGAGGGCGCGGCCACCAGCCAATTTGAGAATCACATCCGCGCCGTCGCAGGCCTGCCGCTCGGCGATACCGCCACCACCGCGGCGGGCGTGGAGATGCGCAATATCCTCGGCGGCGAGATCGAGGGTGCGCACGCCTTCCTCGCCGATGCCGACAGCCATCTGCACGATTACGGCAAGCGCGAGGTGCGCGAAGGGCGCAAGATGGGCCATCTGACACGTCTGACGCGCGCATGAGCCTGTTCTGCATCTACGCCCGCGCCGCCAATGGCGCGATCGGCAAGGACGGCCGCCTGCCATGGCACCTGCCTGCCGACCTCAAGCGCTTCAAGGCGCTGACGATGGGGCCGGACAAGCAGGGCCTGCCGATGATCATGGGCCGCAAGACCTTCGAGAGCCTGCCCGGCCTGCTTCCCGGCCGTCGCCATATCGTGCTGACCCGGCGCGAGCGGTGGGATTCGACCGGCGCGGAAGTCGTCCGCTCGGTCGAGGAAGCGCTTGCCGTCGCAGGCGAGACCGACATCGCGGTCATCGGCGGCGCGGCAATTTTCGATGTCTTCCTGCCGCAGGCGGAGCGGGTCGAGCTGACGCAGATCCACCAGGAATTCGACGGCGACGTCTTCATGCAGCCGCTCGGCCCCGAATGGGAAATCGCCGGACGGCAGGATTTCGAAGCCGAGGGCGACGTGCCGGCCTATTCCTTCCTCACCTACGAACGCGTCGGCGAAAGCGCGGTATGAGGTTCCTCGATCACCGCGACGAACTGCCCGAGAGCCTGCGCGGCGCAGTGATCGCGCTGGGCAATTTCGACGGCTTCCATCTCGGCCACCAGGCGGTCGCACAGCAGGCGATCGACTGGGCGCGGGCCGAGGGCCGGCCCAGCATCATCGCGACCTTCGATCCGCATCCCGTGCGCCATTTCCAGCCTGACGCGCCGCCGTTCCGCCTGACGACGCTGGAACAGCGGCAGGAACTCTACCTTGCCGCCGGGGCCACCGCGATGCTGGTGTTCCATTTCGACGCCGAACTGGCGGGTACGACGGCGGAGGATTTCGTCCGCAAGCTGCTCGGCGAGCATCTCGGTGTGGCAGGAGTGGTCACGGGCGAGGACTTCACTTTCGGCAAGGCGCGCGGAGGCAATTTCGACAAACTGGTGAGTCTCGGCAACGAGGTCGGCATCAAAGCGCGCGCTGCCACGCCGGTGATGGATCATGGCAAGCCCGTCTCCTCCAGCCGCGTGCGCGATGCCTTGCGCGAAGGTGACCCGCAGGAGGCCGCGCGGCTCCTCACGCGCCCCTTCGCGATTCGCGGCATCGTGCAGCATGGCGACAAGCGCGGGCGCGAGATCGGCTATCCCACCGCGAACCTCCCGATCGAACACTACCTGCGCCCGAAATACGGTATCTACGCCGTCACCGGGCGCATCCTCTCGACCGGGCAGGATTTGAAGGGCGCGGCGAATATCGGCGTGCGCCCGCAATTCGATCCGCCCAAGGAATTGCTCGAGCCCTATTTCTTCGACTTTTCCGGCGATCTCTACGGGCAGGAGATCGAGGTGGCCTTCCACCACTTCCTGCGCGGCGAGGCGAAGTTCGACAGTCTCGATGCGCTGATCGAGCAGATGGAGCGTGACTGCGACCGGGCGAGAGAACTGCTCGCGTGAAGCGCTGGCTCAAGATTCTCGGCCTGGCGGGCGCGGTGCTGTTCCTCGTCCTGACCGTAGTCAATGCCAGCTGGCTTGCGCCCGAACCCAAGGGCGCGGCCAAGATCATCGCCCATCGCGGAATCTACCAGCAATACGACAAGACCGGGCTGGGCCGCGACGATTGCACGGCCACGCGGATCGAGCAACCGGTCCACGATTACTTGGAGAACACCACCCGCTCGATTGCCCGCACGGCGAAGCTGGGTGCCACTCTGGTAGAGGTCGATATCGCGCCGACCAGCGATGGCGAAATGGTGGTGTTCCACGACTGGACCGTCGATTGCCGGACAGAGGCGAGCGGCGACACGCGGGACTTTACGCTGGCAGAGCTGAAAGCGCTCGACGCGGGCTATGGCTACACTGCCGACGGCGGCGAGACTTTCCCGTTCCGTGGGCAGGGCGTGGGCGCGATTCCCTCGCTCGAGGAAGCGATGCAGGCATCTGGCCGGGCGCAGTTGCTCTACAATTTCAAGAGCAAGAACCCAGCGGAGGCCGACCTGCTGGCGGCGAAGATGAAAACGGCCGATCGCGACACCGGCCCGCGCGGCGACGCGTTTTACGGTGCGCAAGCGCCGGTGGACCGCATCCGCACGCATTTCCCCGATGCCTGGGCCTTCTCGCTGGAGGAGGGCGAGCAATGCTCGCGCGATTACCTTCTGCTCGGCTGGAGCGGCTATGTACCCGACAGCTGCCGCAACGGCACCGCCTTCGTACCGCTGGACTACCAATGGGCGTTCTGGGGCTGGCCCAACCGCATGATCGCACGCATGGAATCGGTCGGCGCGCACATCGTGGTGCTCGGACCGCAGGGCGAAGGTCGCCCGCGCGGGCTCGACCTGCCCGAACAGCTCGGCGAAATCCCGGCCAGCTTCAACGGCTATATCATGGGCGACGACAGCCTCGCGGTGATCCCCGCCCTGATCCAGCGCTTCGACGACCGCACGCCAGAGGAATTCGAGCGCTTGCAGGCCGGGCTGGAGCGCAGGCGGGCGCGGCGGGGCGATTGACGCTTCACCCCGGGGGCCAAATCCCCTAACGGCTCGCCTGTATGTCCGAACAGCGCGATTATAGAGACACGGTCTTCCTGCCCAAGACCGATTTTCCCATGAAGGCCGGCCTGCCGCAGAAGGAGCCGGGTATCCAGTCGCGCTGGGAGGACAAGCAGCTCTACACCCAGCTGCGCGAGGCCCGCATCGGCCGCGAAAAGTTCATCTTCCACGACGGCCCGCCCTACGCCAATGGCGACATGCATATCGGCCATGCGCTGAACCATGTGCTGAAGGACATGGTCTGCCGCACGCAGAACCTGCTCGGCAAGGATGCGCCCTATGTGCCCGGCTGGGATTGCCACGGCCTGCCGATCGAATGGAAGGTCGAGGAGCAGTATCGCAAGAAGAAGCTCGACAAGAAGGCCGTTCCTCCGGCGGAATTCCGCGCCGAATGCCGCGCCTATGCGCAGCACTGGGTCGATGTGCAGCGCGAGCAATTGAAGCGCCTCGGCGTGATGGCGGACTGGGACAATCCCTATCTCACCATGCAGTTCGACAGCGAGGCGACCATCGTGGCCGAGCTGATGAAGTTCGCCGAAGCGGGCAATCTCTATCGCGGCTCGAAGCCGGTGATGTGGAGCCCGGTCGAGGAAACCGCGCTGGCCGAGGCGGAGGTGGAGTACGAGGACATCGTCTCGACCCAGATCGACGTGGCGTTCGAGATCACGGAGAGCCCGATTCCGGAGCTGGTCGGCGCGCATGCGGTGATCTGGACGACGACGCCGTGGACGATTCCGGTGAACCAGGCTTTGGCGTATGGCGAGGCGATCGAATACGCTCATTTTATGGGCGCAGACGCTAAACATTACTTGGTCGCAATAACCTTGCTTCCCGAATTTCTTGCGCGCTCAGGCCTATGGCCAAACGTGAAGGAGGTTCGCTCTGGCGAGGATACTGGGATCGACTACACAACTTATAAAGGCTCCGACCTCGCCGGAACCGTCGCGCGCCACCCAATGCACAAACTCGGCGGGTTCTACGCCAAGCCCCGCCCTTTCCTGCCGGGCGATTTCGTCACTACCGATAGCGGCACGGGCCTCGTCCATATGTCGCCCGACCATGGCGAGGACGACTTCCTGCTGTGCCGCGAATACGGGCTGGAGCCGCAATTCGCGGTCATGGCCGACGGGCGCTATCGCGACGACTGGCCGTGGCTGGGCGGGGACGACGATCGCCGCCGCGCGGTGATCAACAAGACGTTCAACTCGCCCGACGGCCCGATCTGCTCCGACCTGCGCGAAGCGGGCGCACTGCTTTCGGCAAGCGACGACTACGAACACTCCTACCCGCACAGCTGGCGCTCCAAGGCCAAGGTCATCTACCGCTGCACGCCGCAGTGGTTCGTGCCGATGGACAAGGAGCTGAGCGGCGGCGGCACGCTGCGCGAGCGCGCGACACAGGCCATCGCCGACACGCGCTTCGTGCCGGAGAAGGGCCGCAACCGCATCGGCAGTATGGTCGAAGGCCGCCCGGACTGGGTGCTCTCCCGCCAGCGCGCCTGGGGCGTGCCGATTACGCTGTTCGTGAAGACCGGCACCGGCGAGTATCTGCAGGACCCCGCCGTCAACGCGCGCGTCGTCGAGGCGGTGCGCGAGCAGGGTGTCGATGCCTGGGACGAAAGCCGCAAGGCCGAATTCCTCGGGGCCGACCACAATCCCGACGATTACGAGATGGTCACCGACATTCTCGACGTCTGGTTCGATTCGGGATGCACCCATGCTTTCGTGCTCGAAAGCGGGCGCTGGCCGGAAATGCAGTGGCCGGCGGACCTCTATCTCGAAGGCAGCGACCAGCATCGCGGCTGGTTCCAGTCTTCCCTGCTGGAAAGCTGCGCCACCCGCGGCCGCGCGCCCTATAACCAGATCCTGACCCACGGCTTCACCATGGATGCCAAGGGCAAGAAGATGTCAAAGAGCCTCGGCAACACCATCGATCCGCTGAAGGTCATGGAGCAATACGGCGCGGACATCATCCGCCTGTGGGCGCTCTCCGTCGACTATACCGAGGATCACCGCATCGGCGACGAGATCCTGAAGGGCGTCGCCGACCAGTATCGCAAGCTGCGCAACACCTTCCGCTATTTGCTGGGCGCGCTCGACGGCTTCGTCGGCGACATGGGCGATGCGGGCGAAGTGCCGGAGCTGGAACTCTATGTGCTCGCCCTGCTGGCTGATCTGGACGGCAAGCTGCGCAAGGCGGTCGATGAGTACGACTTCAATGCCTATACGCGCCTGCTGGTCGATTTCTGCAACGAGGACCTGTCGGCCTTCTTCTTCGATATCCGCAAGGACGTGCTCTATTGCGACGGGCCGGACAGCACGAAGCGCAATGCCTATCGCACCGTGCTCGACCTGCTGTTCCACGCGCTGGTCCGCTATGCGGCGCCGGTGCTGGTCTTCACGGCGGAAGAGGTTTGGAGCACACGCTACCCCGATGGCGGAAGTGTTCACCTGCTCGAGTGGCCGCAAGTCCCGGGTGTGACTGCCGACGGCGCGAAATGGGCCAAGCTGCGCGACCTGCGCGAAGACGTGATGGAAGCGATCGAACCGCTGCGCCGCGAGAAGGTGATCCGCTCCGGCCTCGAAGCCGATGTGACCGTGCCCGCCGATGCGGTGCCCGAAGGTTTCACTGACGAGGATCTCGCCGAATTGTTCATCACCGCGTCAGTCACGCGGGGGCAGGGCGACGCGGTGACCGTGAGCCGGACAGACGAAAACAAATGCGGGCGCTGCTGGCGCCTGCTGCCGAGCGTGGCCGAGGACGGCGCACTGTGCGACCGCTGCGAGGACGTCGTCGCCCGGCAGGACGCAGCCGCATGAACCCGGTCATGAAGAACCGCCTGATCGGCTGCATCGTCGCGCTGGTGCTGTTCGCACTCGACCAGTGGTCGAAGAACTACGTCACCAAGACTCTCGGTATAAACGAGATCGGCAAATCGATGGAGCTGCTGCCGATCTTCGACCTGCGCTTCACCCGCAATTTCGGCGTCTCGCTCGGCATGTTCGAGGCGACCAGCCCGGAGATGCGCTGGGGCCTGGTGCTGGTGACGGGCCTGATCGCGCTGGTCGTGACGGTGTGGATGCTGCGCGAGAAGCTGCTCGGCGACATCATCGCGCTGTCCTTCATCCTCGGCGGGGCGCTGGGCAATATCAAGGATCGCTACGAACTCGGCTATGTGGTCGATTTCGCCGATCTGCATTTCGGGGATTTCCGCCCCTTCCTGATCTTCAATGTCGCCGATGCCGCCATTACCATCGGCGTCGTCATCGTCCTTGCGCGCGCCTTCTTCATGCGCGACAATGACGATAAGGAGGTCGACGACCTCATGAACACCAAGGCGGCCGATGCCGCGGAGAGCAAGTGATGACCAAATTCGCCCGTATCGCCCTCATCGCCGGGCTCGGCGCCATGACCGCAGCCTGCGGCAGCGGCGGCCTGCTCAATCGCGACCGGCCCGACGAATTCGCCGTGCAGCGCCAGGCGCCGCTGGTGGTCCCGCCCGATTTCAACCTCGAACCGCCCGCCCCCGGCGCCCCGCGTCCGGCCGAAGGCACCACGGCGGAACAGGCGCTCGACGCCCTGTTCGGCGGTCCGGCCCCGCGCTCCAGCGTGGAAACCAGCGTCCTCGACCGCGCCGGTGCAGCAGCGCCCGGCATCCGCTCGAGCGTGGGCGATCCCGGCACTGCGACGGTGGCCAAGGGTTCGGTCACCCGCGACATCATCGCGGCACCCGAAGGCGACGGCGCAACCGCGGTCGCGGTGATACCGGGTTGATTTAGCCTCAGGCTATCCTCGCTCATGCGACCTGCGGTCGCGTCGCTGCGGGCGGCCGGTCGGCCTTGCCTCGCTGCGCTCGGTGCTCTGGGAGAGGAGGGCTCGCGCAAAATCCGGGCCGGCGGAGGCCCGGCAAGGGCGACCGCCCGCCCGCAGGTGCCTGTCCGAGCGAAGCGAGGGAAGATCAGCGCCGAGGACGCACCGACGGATGTCGGTGCGAAAAACAAAAATCAGAAAGCGCAGCGAAACCTAAATACTCCGCTCCGCCTTATCCTGCGCATTCGTCCCCTTGATCATGTCGCGCATGGCGCTCCATTCCTCGTCGCCGAGGCCGTGCAGCGTGCCCCAGAAGGTGCCGCCGGTCGCCTGGTAGCCTGCTCCGTCGATGGCGATGGTCTGGCCGTTCACCCATTCCGCGCCCGGCCCCATCAGGAAGGTCGCGAGGTTGGCGAGTTCGTGCATCTCGCCGTGGCGGCCCATCGGGTTCATTTCGTCGTTCGAATTGCCGCCGCGCCCGCCGGGTGAGAGCCGCGCGCTCATACCCTTGGTCGGGAAGAGGCCGGGGGCGATCGCGTTGAAACGCAGGCCGTAGCGGCCCCATTCGACGGCGAGGCTCTGCGTCATCGCGTTGATGCCCGCCTTGCTCATCGCACTCGGGACCACGAAAGCGCTGCCGTTCCACACCCATGTCGTGAGGATCGAGAGGAAGCTTGCCTTGCGCTTTTCTGCGATCAGTCGCTTGCCCACTTCCAGCGTGACGTAAAACGTGCCCCGAAACACGATATCGCTGATGGCGTTGAAGCCGTTCACCGACAGATCCTCCGTCCGGCTGACAAAATTGCCCGCCGCATTGTTGACCACGCCGGTCAGCGGCCCGCGCTCCCAGATGGCATCGACCATCGCCTTGATCGCGTCGGCATCGCGGATGTCGCAGGCATGGCCGATTACCGTGCCGCCGTGCGCATCCATCAGCTGTTGCGCGGTTTCGTCCAGCTTGCCCTGCCGCCGTCCGCAAATATGAACCTCTGCGCCCAGCTTGAGGAAAGCCTCGGTCATTACCTTGCCGAGGCCCGTCCCGCCGCCGGTTACCAGAATGCGCTCCCCCTCCATCAGCCCGTCGCGGAACATCAGTCTGTCGATTTCCATAACTCTCTCCTTCGCTGTCGGAGCCTAACGAAACGGGCGGCGGAAACAATTGAAAGCGCGCGCTGTATTGCGTAGCTATGACGGTATGGAAGACCAACCGCTCACGCCGCTCGACCCGGCCTATGCCTCCATGCTCCGCCTGCAATTCGCGATTTTCGCGCTGGTGCTGCTCGCCGGAGCGACGGCGGCGGAAATCGCGATACCGGGCTATACCGGAGCGGTCTGGATCCCGGTCATCGTCATTTCGCTCTGGCTGCTGATCCGCATGCCGATGCGCCGCTATGCCGCGCGCGGATACTCGCTGGCCGAAGAGCGGCTGCGCGTGGTGCGCGGGATATTGTTCCGCTCGGACACGGTCGTGCCGTTCGGGCGGGTGCAGCACATAGATGTGAACCAGGGTCCGCTGGAGCGCTTGTTCCACCTCGCCACGCTCACCGTGCATACCGCCGGATCGCATAACGCCTCGGTGTCGCTGCCCGGCCTTGCGCAGGAGGACGCGGCTGCGATGCGCGAGGAAATCCGCGCTGCCATCCGGCGCGACACGCAATGAGCCCCGAAGCGGCCGGCAAGCCGCAGCGCACCCATCCGAAGACCTTCGCGGTCAAGGCGGCGACGATGCTCACGCAGCTGGTCGTGCCGATCGTGGTGGGCGGCTACACGATTCTCGACGATGGCGATCTGGCGGATCTGCTGACCTATTTCCTGCCGCTGATCGTGGTCGTGATCGGCCTGAACTTCGTGCTTGCCTATTTCCAGTGGACCCGGCTCACCTACGAGGTGCGCGAAAGCGACATCCGGGTCGAAAGCGGCTTGCTGTCGCGCGCTGCGCGCTCCGTCCCCTACGAGCGCATTCAGGACGTCAGCGTCGAGCAGAAGCTCATCCCACGGCTGTTCGGCCTGGTCGAGGTGAAGTTCGAAACCGGCGCGGGTGGGGGCGACGATCTCAAGCTCGCCTACCTGACCGAAGCCGAGGGTGATCGCCTCCGCGATACCGTCAAGGCGCGACGCGAGGGGCGCGAGGTCCCGGAAGCAGCAGTCGAGGTCGAGCGCGCCGAAGCCGACGTGCTCTTTGCCATGCCGCCCCGCCGCGTGCTGACCTTCGGCCTGTTCGAGTTTTCGCTGGCAGTCGTCGCCGTGGTTTTCGGCGCGGTCCAGCAGTTCGATTTCCTGATCGATTTCGACCTGTGGGATATCGACGAATGGCAGCAGCGGCTGGCCGGGCCGGGACAGTATCTGGCCGGGCTCGGCCCTCTCGCCCAGTTCGTGGGCATCGCGGCAGGGGTCGCGGCGCTCCTCGCGGTCGGAGTCGCGACGGGGGTCGTGCGCACGGCCCTTCGCGAATGGGATTTCCTGTTGGAGCGCACCGAGACCGGGTTGCGGCGACGGCGCGGCCTCGTCACGCGGACCGATGTCGTCATGCCGATCCACCGCGTGCAGGCCTTGCGGCTGAAAACGGGCCTCGTGCGGCGCTTCTTCGGTTGGTACGGGCTCGGCGTGGTCAGCCTCGCCAGCGACAGCGCGTCGGCCAATCACGAAGCCGCGCCTTTCGCAAAGATGCGGGAGATCGAGCCGATTGCCGCGACCACCGGCTTCGCCCTACCGAGCAAGGATTTGTACTGGAGCAGGCGCAGCGCCAAGGCGAGCGTCGATGGCGCGCTGATCGATCTCGCCATCATGGGCGCGATCGCCGTTCCCGTGTGGCTGTTCTCGCCGCTGTGGTGGAGCGCTCTCCTGCCGCTCGGCATCGGCGTGTTGGGCGCGGTGCGTGAGTATTACCTCTACCGCTTCGACCGTCATTCTCTCGGCGACCGCTTTATCTATTCCCGCCACGGCTGGCTGGCCCCGAAAACCACCATCGGCTCGAGAGTTCGTCTGCAGTCGGTCGAGATAAAACAGGGCCCGCTCGCGAAACTACGTGGTTATGCCGTCCTGAAGCTCGGCCTTGCGGGCGGCACCTTCGAAGTCGAAGCGATGCCGGTCGATCAGGCGCGGCGCTGGCGCAGCGCGATCCTCGACAGCATTGCCACCACCGATTTCTCGCAGATGCTTGAGCGCGAACCCTCAGGCGCGTAAGTCCGACCATTCGGGATTGCGGCGGAAGGCTGCCTCGACATAGGAGCAGTCGGGCGCGATCTTGAAGCCTTGATTGCGCGCATCGGCGATTAGCGCATCGACCAGCTTACCAGCGATTCCCTTGCCGCGCATCTCGGGCGGCACGAAGGTGTGATTGGCATGGCGCACGCCGTTCTGCGTCACCCAAGTGAGTTCCGCCTGCCGCTCGACGCCCTTTAGGTCGACCGTATAGGCGCCCCGGCTCTCGTCGCCCTTTTTCTCGACAGTGATTTCGCTGCTCTCGCTCATGCATGAATTCCTTTCTGTGCAACCAATGCCTGCCTCGTTATGCGCGTTCCCATGCAGTTCCTGTCCGACAATGCCGCCAGCGTTCACCCTGCCGTGTGGGAGGCGATGCGCGCTGCCGACGAGCCGGACAGCCCCTATGACGGCGACGCGCTGAGCGGCGCGCTCGACGAGAAACTCTCGGCGCTGTTCGGCCGCGAATGCGCGGGACTTTGGGTCGCAACCGGCACGGCGGCCAACTGCATCGCGCTCGCCACCATGGTGCAGCCCCATGGCGGGGTGGTCTGCCACCGCGAGGCGCATATCGAGATGGACGAAGGCGGCGCACCCGGTTTCTACCTCCACGGTGCGAAGCTGCTGCTGGCCGAGGGCGAGGGCGCGAAGCTGACTCCCGAAAGCATTCGCGCGGTGATCGACCCGATTCGCGACGATGTGCACCAGGTCCAGCCACATGCAATCTCGATCACCCAAGCCAGCGAATACGGCGGCAGCTATCGCGCGGACGAAGTCGCCGCGATTGCCGCGCTGGCGAAGGAACGCGGGCTCGGCCTGCATATGGACGGCGCGCGCTTCGGCAATGCCGCGGCTTTCCTCGATTGCAGCGCCGCGGATGCCGCTGGCCCGGTCGATGCGCTCAGCTTCGGCTTCGTGAAGAACGGCGCGATGAGCGCGGAGGCGATCGTGTTCTTCGACCCGCAGGCCGCCGATATTGCGCGCTATCGCCGCAAGCGGGCAGGCCATCTGCAGTCCAAGGGCCGTTTTCTCGCCGCGCAGGTCCATGCGATGCTGAAAGACGATCTGTGGCTTGCCAATGCGCGCTCCGCCAATGCGGCGGCGGCGGAGATCGCCGGTGCGTGCGGCGAGCGCCTGATGCACCCGGTCGAGGCGAACGAACTGTTCGTGCGCTGCACCGCCGCCGAACGCGAGACGCTGCGCGAACAGGGCTTCGGCTTCTACGACTGGGGCGCGGATGCCGCCCGCTTCGTGACCGCCTGGAACACGCGCGAAGAGGATGCGCGGGCACTGTCGAAGGCTATCGCCGACCTATGACGCCAAGCGAGAGCCTGTTCACCCCGCGCAACTTCGGGGCCTTCCTGCTCGTCAGCGTCATTTGGGGCGGGACCTGGCTGGTCATCCGCGACCAGATCTCGAGCGTCCCGCCTGCCTGGTCCATCACCTATCGTTTCATCGTCGCCGCGCTCGGCATGTTCGCGCTGGCCAAGTTGCGCGGCGAGAGCCTTCGTGTCGCAGCTGGCGGATGGCGCTGGGTTGTCGCTCTGGCGCTGTTCCAGTTCTCGCTCAATTTCGGCTTTGTCTACAATGCGGAGCGGTTCATTACCTCGGGGCTGGTGGCGGTGATGTTCGCGCTGCTTGTGGTGCCGAACGCGATGCTGGGGCGCATGTTTCTCGGCCAGCCGATCAGCCGCGAATTCGTGCTTGGTTCGTCGATTGCCGCGGTCGGCGTAGCGATGTTGTTCGCACAGGAGTATCGCGCCTCTCCGGCCACGCTCGGCGAAGTGTTGACCGGCGCGGCGTTGACTGTCGGCGGAATTCTCGCCGCCAGCGCTGCCAATATCGTGCAGGCGATGGAGGGGGCGAAACGCCAGCCGCTGCTCACGCTGCTCGCTTGGGCAATGCTGGTCGGTGTCGCGATCAATGCTGTCTTCGCGCTGGTCGTCTCGGGACCGCCGGTGTTCGACCAGCGACCGGCTTATACGCTCGGCATCCTCTATCTCGGGCTTGCCGGATCGGTGGTGACCTTCCCGCTCTACTACGGCCTCGTCCGCAAGGTCGGCGCTGGCAAGGCAGCCTACAGCTCGGTCATCGTGCCGGTCGTGGCCATGATCCTGTCCACCCTGTTCGAGGGCTTCGTGTGGGGGCCACTGCCCGCAACAGGTGCGGCGATCACGCTGACCGGGATGATCGTGGCCATGCGCGGCCGAGCGGCCCCGCCACCGAGACGCGCTACTCCCGAGCCTTGATCGCAACGAGACCTTTCTGGAAAGTCGGATATTCCGGCTGCCAACCCAGCACCCGTTTCGCCTTGGCGTTCGCCACCCGGCGGTTTTCGGCATAGAAACCGCGCGCCATGGGCGACAGGTCGGCTTCGTCCATCGTCTGAAGCGGCGGGGGCTCGACCCCGAGCAGGCGGCACGCTTCTTCGATCACCGCATTCTGGCCGGTCGGCAGGTCGTCGGCGAGATTGTAGGCGCCGGGCGGTGCATGGGTCTCGACGGCAGCGACCACGCCGCTCACGATATCGTCGACGTGTACGCGGCTGAAGACCTGCCCCGGCAGATCGATCCGGTGGGCCTTGCCCTCGCGTATCCGCTCGAAGGCACTGCGTCCCGGCCCGTAGATACCCGGTAGACGGAAGACCCGCGCGCCCATTTCCAGCCAGCGCGCATCGCAGTCGCTGCGCGCGGTTCGCCGCCCGCCGCCGGTCGGGGTTGCCTCGTCCACCCACGCGCCTTGCCAGTCGCCGTAAACGCCGGTCGAGGAAAGGTAGCCCAGCCATTTGTCGCCGAGCGCCGCGCCATAGCGGTCCAGCACCGGATCGCTGCCATCGGAGGGCGGGACGGAACTCACAACATGGCTCGATGCGGCCAGCGCGGAAAGCACGGCAGGCTCGTCATCGAAGGCGATCGTCCCGTCGCTTCCGGTAGCCTCGACTGACCAGCCGGCGTTGCTCAGCGCTTGCGCGATCCGCTTGGCCGTGTAGCCGAGGCCGAAGATGAACATTTGTGGCATCGGGGCGTATTACCCGAAGACACGCAAAAGCACAGGATTTCCATGGATATCGCCCGCACCCCCGCCACGCCCGAAGGCAATGTCGCGATGGCCGATGCAGCTCCCGAGCCGCATGAGCCCGCGACCATCCGGCGCGAGGACTACACCCCGTTCCCCTGGCTGGTGACCGAAACGCGGCTCGATTTCGAGCTCGGGCTGGAGCGGACCCGGGTCACCGCGACCCTCTCGGTAGAGCGCAATCCCGATGCCGAAGCCTCTCCCACGATACGCCTGAACGGCGATGGGCTGGAGCTGTTTTCGCTGTCCTGCGACGGAGCCGAATGCGCCGGCCACACGATGGATGGCGACGATCTGGTCGTAACGCTCGAGGGCTACAGTCACACGATCGAGATCGTCACCGAGATCGATCCTTCGGCCAATTCGCAGCTGATGGGCCTCTACGCCTCGAACGGCATGCTCTGCACGCAGTGCGAGGCCGAGGGCTTCCGCCGCATCACCTTCTTCCCCGACCGCCCCGACGTGCTCAGCACTTATACCGTTCGCATGCGCGGCCCGAAGGCGCAGTTCCCGGTGCTTCTGTGCAACGGCAACCGCGTCGAGACCGGCGAAGATGGGGAGCAGCATTGGGCCGAATGGCACGATCCCTGGCCCAAGCCCTCCTACCTCTTCGCGCTGGTCGCCGGCGATCTGGTGGCGCGGACCGACAGCTTCACCACCATGGGCGGGCGCGAGGTCGAACTGAACGTCTATGTCCGCGACGGCGATCTCGAACGCACCGCGCACGCCATGGAGAGCCTCAAGCGCTCGATGAAATGGGACGAGGAGGTGTTCGGGCGCGAATACGACCTCGACCTGTTCAACATCGTCGCGGTGAGCGATTTCAACATGGGTGCGATGGAGAACAAGGGCCTCAACGTCTTCAACACGAAATACGTCCTCGCCGACCTGGAAACCGCGACCGACGGCGACTTCGATGGCATCGAGGGCGTCATCGGCCACGAGTATTTTCACAATTGGTCGGGCAATCGCATCACCTGCCGCGACTGGTTCCAGCTGAGCCTGAAGGAAGGCTTCACCGTCCTGCGCGACCAGCTGTTCAGCGCCGACATGGGCAGCGCGCCGGTCAAGCGGATCGAGGATGTGCGCATCCTGCGTAGCGTGCAATTCCCCGAGGATTCCGGTCCGCTGGCGCACCCGATCCGGCCCGATTCCTATCGCGAGATCAACAACTTCTACACCTCGACCGTCTACAACAAGGGTGCCGAGGTCATCCGCATGATGCGGACGATGGCCGGCGAAGAGCGTTTCCGGCAGGGCACCGACCTCTATTTCGAGCGCCACGACGGCGAGGCGGCGACCTGCGAGGATTTCGTGAGCTCGATCGAGGAAGGGGCCGGTCTCGATCTAAAGCAATTCCGTCTGTGGTATTCGCAAGCCGGCACCCCCAAGGTCACGGCTGAGTTGCATCATGAGGGGCAGACCGCCAGGCTGACGCTCTCGCAGGATGTGCCGCCGACGCCTGGCCAGCCCGACAAGCAGCCCATGCCGATCCCCCTCAAGATCGCGCTGTTCGACCGCGAGGCGGGCACGCATTCGGGCGAGGAGCTGGTCGTGCTCGATTCGGCGAAGGCGGAGTACGAGTTCGAAGGTTTCGAGCGCAAGCCTGTGCTTTCAATCAACCGGACTTTCTCTGCGCCAGTCACGATCGAGCGCGACATCCCGCGCGAGGATCTGGTGTTTCTCGCTGCTCATGACGATGATCCCTTCGCTCGCTACGAGGCGATGCAGGAGTTGATGACCGGCCATCTAGCCGCGGCAGCGGGCGGCGGACTGGAGGAGCAGGAACGCGAAGAAGCGGTCGGCGATATCGCCGAAGCGATGCGTGCTGTGCTGGTGGACGAAAGGCTCGACGACCTGATGCGGGGCGAGCTGATGCTGCTCCCGAGCCAGACCTATCTCGCCGAGCAGATGCTCGTTGCCGATCCGGCCCGCATCCATAGCGAGCGCGAACAACTCAAGCGCGAGTTGGGCAAGCGACTGCAAAGCGAAATGCACCGTCTGTACGAGCGGGCGGAGCAACTACCGTATTCGCTCGATCTGGCCGCCCGTGGCGCGCGCAAGGTCAAGACCCAAGTGCTGACCTATGCCGCCGCAAGCGATCCGGCGAAGGCGGTCGAACTCGCAGCGCATCAATACGATCGCGCCGACAACATGACTGACCGGCAGGGCGCGCTGATGGTGCTGGCCGGGACCGACAGTGCCGAGCGGACTGCGCGGCTGCTCGATTTCTACAACCGCTTCCAGGGCAATGCGCTGGTGATCGACAAGTGGTTCGCGCTGCAGGCCTCGTCGCTCCATCCGAATGCGATCGAGCACGTGAGGGCGCTGGCCGAGCATCCGGATTTCACGCTGAAGAATCCCAATCGCGTCCGATCGCTCTACATGGCGTTCGCGGCCAATCCGCACGCCTTCCATGCCGAAGACGGCGAAGGCTATCGCATGATCGCCGACCTCATCCTCGCGCTCGATCCGATCAATCCGCAGACGGCGGCGCGCTTCGTGCCGCCGCTTGGCCGTTGGCGGCGGATCGAGCCCGGACGCGCTGCGCTGATGCGCAAGCAGCTCGAGCGGATCGCGGCCTCGCCCAAGCTGTCGCGGGATACCTATGAGCAGGTGAGCCGCTCACTTGGCTGAGGCACTACAATCGAACCTGCTGAAAGGGATACCGCACGCCTTTTCGACATGCGCGCCGCTCGATCTCGAGGAGATCCTGCCGGACGGCGTGCTCGTCCGTGTGGAGCAAGTCCATTCGCCGGAAGTGGTTTTCGCAACGGAGGCCATGGCCTCACCGCTCGAGGCCGATGCATTGGTCACCGACCGGCCGGGCTTGCTGCTCGGCATCGTCACCGCCGATTGCGCGCCGGTCTTGCTGGTGGACGAACAGGCGGGCGTCGTCGGGGCTGCTCATGCGGGCTGGCGCGGTGCGGTATCCGGCGTACTCGAGAATACGGTAGCGGCGATGGCGCGATCGGGAAGCGATCCGGCCGATATCCGCGCTGCGATCGGGCCGACGATCGCGCAGCCAAGCTACGAAGTGGACGAGGCCTTCAGGGCGAACTTTTCCGACGCGGACGATCAATTCTTCGAGCAGGGGCGCGAGGGCCATTGGCAATTCGATCTACCCGCATTTGCCGCCAACCGGCTGGTTCGGGCAGGTGTCACACAAGTTGATGACCTGCGAGAGGACACCTACTCCCAACCGGACCGTTTCCACTCGTTCCGGCGTGCCAGCCATCGCGGCGAAAATACGACAGGTCGGCAGCTCAGCGTCATCGGCCTGCCACACTGATTGCACCCCATGCCACAAAGCTTGCCAAAATCGCGGTTGGCAAGGGGGCGTTGACCCGCTAGAGGCCCCTCCAAACCGGCTTGCCGGGGGCTTTCGCGCAGGTTTCTCGCAGACGTGCCAATAGCGCCCCTTCGCAGGGTCGGAAGCAATCGCAAACGCACTGTGCGGGCCACCCGCCGGTGCTTCGACAAGGCAGGCAAGGCATAGCGCTGATGGCAGACACGGCTGCAACCGCAACACCCGAAACCGCAGGCGAACCCGGCGACGGCATCCGCCGCCGCGATTTCATCGACATCGCTGCTGTGAGCGCCGCCGGCGTCGGCGGTCTGGCGGTGCTTTATCCGCTGATCAGCCAGATGGCGCCGTCGAAAGACGTGCTCGCCGCGAGCACGACCGAGGTCGACGTCTCGGCGATCCAGCCGGGGCAGGCGATCAAGGCCGTGTTCCGCAAACAGCCGCTATTCGTGCGCCGCCTGACGCCCGCCGAAGTCCAGGCAGCGAACGCCACGCCCGTGGGCGCGCTGCGCGATCCGCAGACGCTCGCCGAGCGTACGGAGGAAGGGCACGAGGACATGCTCGTGACCATGGGTGTGTGCACCCACCTCGGCTGCGTTCCGCTGGGTGCCGCCGAAGGCGAGGTCAAGGGCGAGTTCGGCGGATACTTCTGCCCCTGCCACGGATCGCACTACGACACTGCCGGACGCATTCGTAAGGGGCCGGCTCCGACCAATCTCGAAGTGCCGGAATACACCTTCACCTCCGACACCACCATCCAGGTCGGCTGAGCCAAGAGACGAGAGATACGATCATGAGCTTTCCCTGGGCCAAGGAATATACGCCGGCCAACGGCTTCACCAAGTTCCTCGACGAGAAGCTGCCGCTGCCGCGCCTTGTCTACAACGCCGTGGGTGCGGGCTATCCGGTGCCGCGCAATCTCAGCTATTTCTGGAATTTCGGCGTGCTCGCCGGCTTTTTCCTCGTGCTGCAGATCGTCACCGGCATCATCCTGGCGATGCATTATGCCGCGAACGCTCAGGTCGCCTTCGCGACGACCGAGCACATCATGCGCAACGTCAACTGGGGCTGGCTAATGCGCTATGCCCATGCCAACGGGGCGAGCTTCTTCTTCATCGTCGTCTACCTGCACATCTTCCGCGGCTTCTACTACAGTTCGTACAAAGCCCCCCGCGAAATGATCTGGCTGCTCGGCGTCACGATCTTCCTGCTGATGATGGCGACCGCATTCATGGGCTACGTCCTGCCCTGGGGCCAGATGAGCTTCTGGGGGGCAAAGGTCATCACCGGCCTGTTCGGAGCTATCCCGCTGGTGGGCGAGCCGATCCAGATCTGGCTGCTCGGCGGTTACGCGCCCGACAATGCCGCGCTCAATCGCTTCTTCAGCCTGCACTTCCTGCTGCCCTTCGTGATTGCAGGCTGTGTCATCCTGCACATCTGGGCGCTGCACATTCCGGGGTCCTCGAACCCGACCGGCGTCGAAATCAAGAGCGAGAGCGACACGCTACCCTTCCACCCGTATTATACGGTGAAGGACGGCTTCGGCCTCGGTGTCGCCCTGATCCTGTTCATGACCATGGTCTTCTTCCTCCCGAACGCGCTCGGTCACCCGGACAATTACATCGAAGCAAACCCGCTCTCGACCCCGGCGCATATCGTCCCGGAATGGTACTTCTGGCCGTTCTACGCGATCCTGCGCGCCTTCACGGTCGACTTCCTGTTCATTCCGGCGAAGCTGCTTGGCGTGATCGCGATGTTCGGCTCGATCCTGCTGTGGTTCATCCTGCCGTGGCTCGACCGGTCGCCGGTGCGCAGCGGCCACTATCGCCCGCTGTTCCGCAAGTTCTTCTGGTTCGGCCTGATCCCGGCGATGATCGTCCTGTTCATCTGCGGCGGTGCGCCGGCGGAAGAGCCCTATGTCATGCTCAGCCAGCTGGCGACGGCGTATTATTTCCTTCACTTCCTCGTGATCCTGCCGATCGTCGGCCAGATCGAGAAGCCCGAACCGCTGCCCTATTCCATCACCGAAGCCGTGCTGGGATCGGACAAGAAGGCAGTGCTCGGCGAAAACGCTTCGCCGGCCGTCTAAGCGAGTAACGAGAAAAGACATGACCAAGCTTCTCAGCATCCGCCTCGTTGCCATTCTCGCGGGGCTCGGCTTCGCCCTTGTCGCGCTCTATTCTTTCGTCGTTGGCGCTTTCGCCTTCCTGACCGAAGAGACGGCCCCGCACCTTCCCTACGAGGAACCGCGCGACTTCGCCTTTTCCTTCGACGGTCCTGCCGGCAAGTGGGACGTGCAGCAGCTGCAACGCGGCCTGAAGGTCTATGACGAGGTCTGTTCGGCCTGCCATAGCCTCAAATTTGTCGCGTTCCGCAACCTTTCGCAGATTGGTTACGATGAAGGCCAGGTGAAAGCTTATGCCGCCGCCAAGCAGGTCCCGGGAATCGATCCTGTGACTGGTGAGGCCACGACGCGTCCGGGCTTGCCGACCGACTATTTCCCGTCGCCCTATCCCAATGCGGTTGCCGCTGCAGCGGCGAATAACAACGCTATTCCGCCCGATCTCTCGCTGATCACCAAGGCGCGTGGAGATGGCACCAATTACGTCGCATCGCTGCTTTCGGGCTATCAGGAGCCGAGCGCAGAGCTCCTTGCCGAGCATCCAGAGGCCGCACCCGGCCCGGGCCTTTACCACAACCCGTATTTCCCGAATCTCAATCTAGCCATGGCGCCGCCGCTATCGATGGACGGGCAGGTGACCTATGACGACGGCACCGAAGCGACCATCGAGCAGATGTCGAAGGACGTCGCGGCCTTCCTGACGTGGACGGCTGAGCCTACGCTGGTGCAGCGCAAGCAGACCGGCTGGCCGGTGCTGATCTTCCTTCTGTTCGCCACTGTGCTGGCTTATCTGTCGAAGAACCAGATCTGGGCCGCGGTGAAGCCGAAGAAGAAGTAGGCCGACAAATCATCGCGAATATCGCAACAACGGGCGCCCCTCCATCCACCGGATGCGAGGGGCGCTTTCGGTTTTGGGAGAGAGCAGATGACTCCGACAGAGTTGAAAGCACTGGTGCGCACCATTCCGGATTTTCCCAAGCAGGGCATCCAGTTCCGCGACATAACGACCCTCATCGGCCACGGGCCGGGTTTTTCCGCGTCGGTAGACTGGCTGGCCGAACAGGTGGAGGGCAGCGAGGCGGTCGCGGGCATGGAGGCGCGAGGTTTTATTTTTGGCGCGGCAGTGGCAGCGCGCCTCGGCCTGCCCTTCCTGCCGATCCGCAAGCCCGGGAAACTTCCTTGCGAGGTTATCGGTGTCGATTACGAGCTCGAATACGGAATGGATCGGCTCGAACTCGATCCCCAATCTGTGAGCGACGGGCCATCCGTTGCGATTGTCGATGACCTCTTGGCGACCGGCGGGACTGCCCGGGCCGCGACGAAGCTTTTGCGCGAGGCGGGGGCTACGGTGACCACCGCGGCATTCGTGATCGATCTG
Organism: Qipengyuania profundimaris; assembly: GCF_030717945.1. Classification (NCBI taxonomy): domain Bacteria; kingdom Pseudomonadati; phylum Pseudomonadota; class Alphaproteobacteria; order Sphingomonadales; family Erythrobacteraceae; genus Qipengyuania; species Qipengyuania profundimaris. Next base: position 154,671 of record NZ_JAVAIM010000001.1, on the reverse strand, counting down.
CCCGATTTGGGCGGCAGCAGCAGACTGCTGGCAGAGAACGTGGCCGTCCGCGCCCTCATGGATTTCGAAGGCGACTAATCCTCGCTGGAAATTTGGAAATATCCTCGGCTTAGGGCATTGACGTAGGAACACACCTGCGAAGTCCTGTCGCAGGCTCAGCCATAAATGCGAGGGGCATGGAACAGACACTAGTCATTGCGATGGTCGGCATACTGGGCATTGGCGCCCAATGGCTTGCCTGGCGGACCGGCTGGCCGGCCATCGTCCTCATGCTCGCCGCAGGTTTTCTTGCCGGGCCGGTTTTGGGGGTATTCGATCCAGAACATGCTTTTGGCAGCCTGCTTGAACCGATGGTCGCTATCGGTGTCGCCCTCATCCTGTTCGAAGGCGGGCTGAGCCTCGATTTCCGAGAGCTCCGCCATACTGGCAGCGCCGTTATCCGGCTTGCGACAATCGGCGTCATTCTCGGCTGGCTCTTCGGCGCATTGGCCGGCATTTATATCGCCGGACTCGCTCCCGAAGTCGCAATCCTGTTCGGCGGTATCCTGGTGGTTACCGGCCCGACAGTGGTCATTCCGCTACTCCGGCAAAGTTCGATTAAGTCGCGCCCCGCATCGATCCTCAAATGGGAGGCGATCGTCAACGATCCCACCGGCGCGCTCTGTGCCGTGATCGCTTACGAATACTTCCGCAAGGTCGCCGAGTCGCCGGGCGCCAGCCTTTTCGAAGTCGTGCCGCCGCTCATCATCGCAGCCATCATCGCAGGGCTCATCGGCTATGTTGCGGCCGTAGCCATCGCCTGGGCCTTCCCGCGCGGGGCAGTTCCGGAATATCTCAAGGTGCCCGTGCTTCTGACCACGGTAATTTGCGTCTTCGTGATCTCGAACCTGATCGAGCATGAGGCCGGCCTCGTCGCCGTTACTGTCATGGGCGTTGCCCTGGCAAATATGAACGTCTCCAGCCTACGCAGCATTCATCCCTTCAAGGAAAATGTCGCGGTCCTGCTGGTGTCGGGCATATTCATCCTGCTCTCGGCCTCGCTGGAGCCGGCCGATGTCCGCTATTTCAACTGGTCGATCGGTCTGTTCCTGCTGGCGCTGCTCTTCGTCGTGCGCCCGGCGACGATCATTCTGAGCCTGCTCGGCAGCTCGATCCCCTGGAACGAGCGCCTCTTCCTCGCCTGGATCGCACCGCGCGGGATCGTGCTGGTCGCCATCTCCGGCCTGTTCGCGCTGCGCCTTTCTGAACTGGGCTTCAGCGACGGGAATTTGCTAATCGGGCTGAGTTTCGCCGTCGTCGTGGTAACAATCGTGGCGCATGGCTTCACCGTCGACATCGTTGCGCGATGGCTCAACGTGAAGGGAGCAAGCCGCCCCGGCATCCTGTTCGTCGGCAGCACGCCATGGACGATCGCGCTGGCCGAACAGATCCGCGATCTGAAGGCGCCGGTGCTGGTGGTCGACGCCAGCTGGCAGCGGCTGGGCCTCGCCCGCCAGAAAGGCCTGCCGTTCTATCACGGTGAAATCCTGAACGAGGCGACCGAGCACAATCTCGAGCTGGCACCTTACCAGAACCTCGTCGCGGCCACCGAGAACGAGGCGTACAACACGCTCGTTTGCAACGAATTCGCGCATGAAATCGGGCGCGACAAGGTCTTCCAGCTCGGCGAATCCGCCGACGAGGACGACAAGCACGCGCTCCCGATCGGTCTGCGCGGGCGCGCGCTGTTCGAATCCGGTTTCGGCGTCGAGGACGTAAACGAACGGCAGGCGCAGGGCTGGGTCTTCCGCAAGACCAAGTTGTCCGACGAATTCGATTTCGAGGCAGCTCAAGAGCGGTTGCCCGAAGCGGCCAATATGCTGCTGTTGATGCGGGAGAACGGGACGATCCGTTTCTTCACCCATGCCGCGCGCCCCGAACCGCGCGCCGGCGATACTATCATCAGTTTCTCCCCGCCGCAGGAGCGCAGCCCGGAGGGCGTCGCGGCGAAACGTGCAAGCAAGAAGAAGCCGCGTGAAGGTGGCAAGGAGGCACCGGCGTGAGGCCAATCATTACTCTTAAAGCAATGTTTTCGCTGGCCGCCGGCTCGGCTCTGCTTGTCGCGTGCGGCGACCGTGAAAGCGAACCGCCCCCGCCGCCGCAACCGAGCGACGAACCGCGCTCCATCTTTACCGATGGCGAAACCGGCGAGGGTGCCGAGTCAGCGCCGCTCATCGCCCCGCTCGAGACGACGATCGCCTTCCCGGACGGAGCCGAGCTGACCGAAGCGGCCCGGGCCGAACTCGCCACCATCCTTCGCTCGCCCCAGATCGCGCAAGGCGGGGAAATCGTCCTGCGCGGGCATTCGGACGCAGGTGGCAGCGACGAGGCGAACATGACTGCTTCGCAGGAGCGAGCCGAAGCGATTGCGGCGTTCCTGATCGATGGCGGTGTGGCTGAAGACCGGATCGAGATTATCGCGTTCGGCGAGCAGAATCCCGTAGCTCCGAACGCGCTGCCGGATGGAACTCCCAACGAAGAGGGGCGTCGCCGAAACCGGCGCGTCGAAATTTACGTCGCCGCGCCCGATGGCCAGGAAACGTCTGCCGCACCGGAAGAGCCGACTATTGCGGAATCGCTGGCCGGTGAACTGGAAGCCGAGACCGCCGAGGCGGACAACTCTCCACAATAGCAGTCCGACGAAGAAGCCTTGTTGACGAAAGGCCCGAAGCAGTGGCAAGGGCGCTGTTGTCGCACAGGTCATGCGCACCGAGGTCGGGCGGGTATAGCATAGTGGTAATGCTCCAGCCTTCCAAGCTGGCTAGAGGGGTTCGATTCCCCTTACCCGCTCCAAGTTCTCCTCATTCCACCGCCATATTGTCGATCAGTCGCGTGCCGCCGATACGGGCCGCGACGAACAGCCGGGCATTGCCATTGTCGCTGTCCAGCGGGCCCAGGCTCTCCGCATCGCGTAGCTCGGCATAGTCCACCGAATCGAAGCCGGATACGTTCAGCACTTCGCGCAGATTGCCGAGCGGTCTTTCGGGATCCCCACCCTCCGCCAAGACGGCAATCGCATCTCGCATCGCTCTGGGCAGGGCCGCAGCGGCCGCCCGCTGTTCCGCCGAAAGATAGGCATTGCGGCTGCTCATCGCGAGCCCGTCGCTCTCGCGTACGATGGCAACGCCATGAATCGCATCGACATGCGGGCGGACGAGGTCGAGGTCGCGCGCCATTCGCCGGATCACGGCCAGTTGCTGCCAATCTTTTTCGCCGAAGAACGCCATGTCGGGCCGGACTTGGTTGAACAGCTTGCAGACCACGGTCGCCACACCGTCGAAATGGCCCGGGCGGCTGCCACCGCACAGCCCTTCGCTGACGCCCGCCACCGAGATATTGGTCGCATAGCCCGGCGGATAGACTTCACTGGGAGGCGGCGCCCACAGCAGCGCCACGCCCTCGTGTTCGAGCAGTTCGGAATCCCGGGCGAGCTGGCGCGGATAGGCGTCCAGATCCTCGCCTTCGCCGAACTGCCGCGGATTGACGAAGATCGATACCGCCACATGGTCGGCTGCCGCTTTCGCCGCGCGCACCAGAGTGAGGTGGCCTTCGTGGAGCGCGCCCATCGTAGGCACCAGCGCCAGCGTGCCCTCGCTTCGCAGTGTATCGGTCGCGGGGCGTAGCTCGGCGAGCGTCGTGATGGTATCCAAGGCAATTTCTCCGGCGGATAGGCAGCGGATAAAGAAAGGGCGGCGCGACCGTAGCCGCACCGCCCCTCTATCGCGTGTTGGGCTATCGGACTAGCGGGCTTCCGGCGCCGCTGCGGCCGCATCTTCCGGCAAGCCGCCCAACTGGTAGACGAGGTCGCTATAGGCGTTGAGATAGGCGAGCACGATGATCTGTCCGATCGCCGTGTTCTCATAGCTGCCGAAGCCTCCCGCAGCCCCGCCGCCGCCACCAAACAGGCCGCCGCCGGCTGCCCAGCCGAGGTCCTTCTTACGGAAATAGCCTTCGACCAGCGCTTCCTCCACTGTGGTGCGCGCGTTGACGATCGAGAGCGTAACATTGGCCTCGCCCTTCTTGACTCGGATCCCACCGGCCAGCGCGCCTGCGGTGCGGCCGAATAGGCCGCCAACGACGCCGCCAAGCACGCCGCCGCCACCGCCGGAGTTCGAATTGGCCGAGACGATGTCGGGCTGGAGGAAGTAATCGGCTGCCTTCACCTGGCCGCGACCGAGGTTCGAGCCTTCCTGCAACTCGCCCTGGTCGGCCAGCGCTCGCTCCATCGCGCGGCTCTGCATGGACCGACCGCGATTGACGAGCGTGAAGCAGCCAGATCGCTGCACGAATACGCGGATGATCGCTTCGGGGCTGCCGAGATTGAACTCGCGCCACCATTGATTGTCGGGCTCGACGATTGCGACAGTGCCCAGGTTGCGCGTGCAACGCGGAATTTCCATCGTGGCGCGATCCTGCGCCTTGCGGCCGGACGAGCGGCCCTGCGCATTGACCGGCTCGGCTGCCATGCTGAAGGACGCGACCACGGCCAGCGCCGCCACTGCGAACTTGTTCATTGTAAGGTATCCCCCATTCCAACTTTACGGCAGCCGGCTCTTGCCGCGACCACCGATCCATTGCGCCCCTGATGCTCGAGATACGCCAGACTTATGCAGAAGGCTTGTATAGCAACGCCAAATCCCGATTATTCCTCGGTCGGCCAGCTTCGGTGCGTTGCGGCCCGGCGGCGGGTTGGATAGGGGAAAGGGCGATAACTCGTTTTACAGGTATTCTCGCTCGATGACGTCCGTCCCCCACCGTATTGTTTTCGCCAATGAAAAGGGCGGTACGGGTAAGTCGACGACCGCCGTCCATGTGGCTGTCGCACTGGCGTTTCGCGGGGCCCGCGTAGTCGCTTTCGATCTCGACCATCGCCAGCGCACCATGTGCCGCTATTTCGAGAACCGTGCCGACACGATGGCCCGGCGGGGCATCGAGTTGCCTACCGCCGAGTGCCATGTGGTGGACGGAATGGACGAGAGTCAGTTCGAGGCTTTCGTCGGCGAGCATTCCGACGGCGCCGACATCGTCGTCATCGACACGCCGGGGCGCGACGATCCGCTAGCGCGCCATGCCGCCACTACGGCCGACACGCTCGTAACCCCGATGAACGACAGCTTCGTCGATTTCGACCTCATCGGCCAGGTCGAGGGCGAAAGCTTCAAGGTCAAGAAACTGTCCTTCTATGCCGAGTTGATCTGGGAGGCGCGGATCAAGCGCAGCCGCGCAGGCCTCGAGCAGAACCGGCGCGAGATGGACTGGGTCGTCGTGCGCAACCGGACGGGCTATACCGAGGCGCGCAACATGGCGCGCATCGAACAGGCGCTGACCGAGATGTCGAAACGTGTGGGCTTCCGTGTCGCGAAAGGATTGTCCGAGCGCGTGATTTATCGCGAGCTGTTCCCCTCGGGTCTGACCTTGCTCGACAAAGGGCACCTCGGCGATCTCGGCACCAGTCACCTCGTCGCGCGACAGGAATTGCGCACGCTGATCGCGCATCTCCGCTTACCGGGCGCGTCCGGTGCCCAACCTGCCGAAAGCGCCGCCTGATGCTTCGCCTCATCGCCCTGGCCGTGCTCCTGTCGGTCGCCTGTCGGTGGATATTCGGGCGCTGGCCTTGGGAATATCTGCGGGCACGGGACACCCGCTCGCAGGCGTTGTTCAGGGCACGCAAATTGCTGGGCGTGCGCAAGGGGGCAAAGGCGCGCGACATCCGTGACGCCCACCGCCGAATGACTGCCATGATCCATCCGGATCGCGGCGGAACGAATGCCGCAATGCAGGACCTCAACGCCGCGCGCGACCTGCTTCTGGGCGACCTGCCCCACGAACCACCGGAGCGACCCGAATGAGCCACGACTTCGATCCCACCGTGCTGCGCGAATACGACATTCGCGGAATTATCGGCGAAACCCTTAGCCCGGATGATGCGCGCGCCATCGGGCGGACCTTCGGGTCGATGCTGCGCGAAGCGGGCGGCTCGCGCGTGGCAGTCGGCTACGACGGGCGCGTGTCCTCGCCGATCCTCGAACATGCTCTCGTCGAAGGGCTGACGGCGGCGGGCTGCGACGCGGTCCGCGTCGGCATGGGGCCGACCCCTATGCTATATTATGCCGAGGCATCAGACGATAAGATCGACGGCGGCATCCAGATTACCGGTAGCCATAATCCCGCCAATTACAATGGCTTCAAGATGGTATTCCAGGGGCGTCCGTTTTTCGGCGCGGACATTCAAGAATTGGGTCGCCGGTCTGCCGCCGGCGAATGGGCCGACGGGAGGGGCGAGGTCGAAACCCGAGATGTGATGGACGCCTATATCGCCAAGATGGTCGATGCGCTGGTCGATATCGACGGGACGGCGCTCGCAAAGCTGCGCGTCGGCTGGGACGCGGGCAACGGCGCGGCCGGTCCGGCGCTGGAGCAACTCGTCGAGCGGCTGCCGGGCGAGCATCACCTGCTGTTTACCGAAGTCGATGGCAATTTCCCCAATCATCATCCCGATCCGACGGTGGAGGCCAATCTCGAAGACCTGCGCACGCTTGTCGCGGAGAAATCGCTCGATTTCGGTATCGCTTTCGACGGGGACGGGGACAGGATCGGGGCGATCGACGGGCAGGGCCGGGTCATCTGGGGTGACCAGCTGCTGATGATCTATGCCGAGGACCTGCTGGCGCGCCGCGGTGATTCGCCCGTGATCATCGCCGATGTGAAGGCCAGCCGTGCGCTTTACGACCACGTCGCCGCCTGCGGTGGCAAGCCGCTGATGTGGAAGACCGGCCACTCGCTAATCAAGTCCAAGATGAAGGAAACGGGATCGCCGCTGGCGGGCGAAATGAGCGGCCACGTGTTCTTTGCCGACGAATATTATGGTTTCGACGATGCGCTCTATGCCGGGGTGCGGTTGCTCGCGGCGTCGGCGCGGCTCGGCAAGTCGGTCACCGATCTGCGCAGCGCGATGCCGGATATGATCAACACGCCCGAAATGCGCTTCCAGGTCGATGAGAGCCGTAAATTCGCCGCGATCGAGGAGGTCAAGGAGCGTCTGAAGGACAGCCCGGACGAGGTCGACGGCACCGATGGTGTGCGTGTGACCAATGACGATGGCTGGTGGCTGCTACGCGCTTCGAACACGCAGGACGTGCTTGTCGCCCGCGCTGAAAGCGAAACGCAGGCGGGGCTGACCCGCTTGATGGCCCAAATCGACGAGCAACTGGCGCTGAGCGGGCTGGAGCGCGGCGAAAGCGTGGGGCACTGATAGTCAACTAGGGGGATCGACGATGCGCAATGTTCTGAAAACGGCAACCTTCAGCCTGACTCTTGCCATGACGACACCGGCTTTGGCTCAGGACCAAGTCGAGGTTACGAGCGAGGTTCCGGCCGGCGATGGCATGGCCGAGTTCGCAAAGATGATGGGAGGTATTTTCCAGACCGAGCCACTGACTGCCGAGCAGGCGGCGCGGCTGCCGCAGGCCGAGGCACTGGTTGGCACCATGATGCCGGAAGGGTTCTATGGCACCATGATGAGCGACATGATGGACAAGATGTTGCGTCCGATGATGTCGATGTTCACTCAACCGAAATTCGTCCTCGCGGGCCGGCTGGAGATCGACGAAGAGCGGATTGAGGCGCTTGACGATGGCCAGCGTGCCGAGCTCGCCGGCCTGCTCGATCCCGGTTATGCCGAACGCGCCGATGCGATCATCACCGTGATGACCGACAAGATGGGCGGCGCCTTCTCCGTCATGGAAAAGCCGATGCGGGAAGGCTTGTCGAAGGCCTATGCGGTGCGGTTCGACGAGGACCAATTGGCTGACATTGCCACTTTCTTCGCGACGCCGACGGGGGAGATCTATGCGCGCGAGCAGATGGCGCTGTTCGCCGATCCACAGGTCATGCAATCGAGCATGCAGGCATTGCCCGCGATGATGGGCAGTTTTGGGGACATGGAGACCGCAATGACGGAGGCGATGGCGACATTGCCGGCAGAACGCAGCTATGCCGATCTTACCGACGCAGAGCGAGCGAGGATGGCCGGATTGCTGGGAGTTGATGCAGCGACATTGGAAGACGTGGTCAAGCCACCCAAACCGATGGATGAAGCCGACGGCGAACTGGAAGAACTGTAGGGGTACGGTGTCCGGGTAGCACTGGTGGTTTTGACAAGCTGTGGCTGAGTGGCCCTGGTCCGCACTTGGTATCGGAGAAACTTCCGACAAGGAGGCAATCCGCACAGCCTATGCGGCGCAAAAGGCCGAGCTCAACAAAGCGATGCAGATCTCGGCCTTCGCGCGCCTGACCGAGGCGCGCGAGAAGGCCCTGTTTCTGGCTTCCGAGATGCTCCGCGCGGCAGAGCGCGGGGATTGTGGCCCGGCAGGGCGACCGAGCGTTGTGGCGCCGCCGCCGATCGCGGATCTCGCACCGCCCCCAGTTCCGCCCGAGATCGCTCTGCCCGAAGCCGAGGAACTCGATGCGGAGGATTTCAGGCCCGCTCCGGTTGACGCGACGGCGCTGGAAACAGAGTCACCCGCTCGCGCTCCCGAAACAGGTTCGGGGCGTATCCCCCGACTGCCAGTGGCCGAGTATGTCGATCCCTCTTTCGAACAGGCCGGTCGGCTCGTCGTCGGGAGGCCGAAGGATGTGGCGCAGTCGAGCGGGGCTCCGTCGAAGGAGCGGACATCATCCGGTTGCGTAGTGCTCGTCCTCCTTCTTGTGGCGGTCTTCGCGTTCACCGAGTTCGCCGAATACGCTGCGGATCGATCCGATCCTTCGGAACGCGTCGTCCAGGATTTGCAGGACCGCGCGTCGTCGGAGGATCTAGCCGAGGCGGACCGGCTGCTGGCCGAGGCTCTCGGGGCGGATGCGACCGTGGCCTATGTCGGCGAGCGAGAGCCACGTCTGGTTGCCGGAGTGCTCGGTAATATCATGCGCGGCAACGACCCCCATTTCAGGCTGCGCGAAGATCTGAGGGTCGGGATCCTATCGGCGCGCGACATTGCCGATCGGGAAACACTGATCGCCATCGACAGGCTCTATCTCGACTGGCTTCGCGCAGCGCGGGACTCAGGCAATGGCAACTGCCGCGAGGTGCTCAGTCGCAGCTTTTTCGAAGGCATACCGCAGCTGTCGGGCGAGTCGGCCGTGCGCGAGCGGCAGGTGGCGCGAGACTTGCTCGATCGAGGCTGGCTGCGGCCGCAGCTTCAGGAGGAGGAAGGCTACACCATACCGGAAGACATTGCGGCTGCCGCCACTGCCGAGACAGGCCTGAGCGTCACCGAAATCGCTCGGGCCCTCGGCGACGAAACCCATCCTGCCGCCTGCGACGCGCGCATCGCAGTCGTCGAAGCGGCGCTGGCCGATCCGGAGGAAGCGCCGACTGCTTTGCTCCGCGCCATCTGACGGGAACGCTCGCCTTGCGCCAGCGCTCTATTCTGATGAAGCCCGGTGCCGTGCCTCCCGAAATCGCCGAATGGTTTGCGGCGCGTGACTGGCGCGTTCGGCGACATCAGGCGGAGATGCTCGGCGCCAGCGATGCGGGGCGGCATGCGCTGCTGGTGGCCGATACGGGGGCGGGCAAGACGCTGGCGGGCTTCCTGCCGACTCTTGCCGACTTCGCGTCTTCGCGGCTTGATGGCGCCGCGCCACCTGATGGTCTCCACACGCTCTATGTCTCGCCTCTCAAGGCGCTGGCGCATGACGTTCAGCGCAACCTGCTGACGCCGATCGAGGAGATCGGCCTGCCGATCCGCGTCGAAACCCGCAGCGGCGATACACCGTCGGGTCGCAAGAAACGCCAGCGGACGAAGCCGCCGCATGTGCTCCTGACCACGCCGGAAAGCCTGTCGCTGCTGCTCAGCTATCCCGATAGTTTCGAGCTGTTCGCCGGTCTCAAACGCATCGTAATCGACGAGGTGCATGCTTTCGCCACCGGCAAGCGCGGCGATCTTCTGGCGCTGGCCCTGTCGCGCTTGCAGGGGATTGCGCCGGACCTCCAGCGCGCCGCGCTATCGGCCACCGTCGCCGAACCGGAGAAATTTCGCGAATGGCTTGCGCCTTGGGGCGATATCGACACGGTCGAACTGGTCGAGGGCGAGGCCGGCGCGCCGGCGGAGGTCGAGATCCTGCTGCCCGACGAAGAGCGCGTGCCATGGGGCGGGCACGCCGCGACCTGGGCGATCCCGCAGCTCTACGAGCAGATCAAGACCAACCGTACCTCGCTGATCTTCACCAACACCCGCTTCCTTGCGGAATATATCTTCCAGCACCTATGGGACGTGAACGAGGACAACCTCCCCATCGGCGTCCATCACGGCTCCCTCTCGAAAGAGGCGCGGCGCAAGGTGGAGGGCGCGATGGCGCGCGGCGAATTGCGCGCGCTGGTGGCGACGGCCAGCCTCGACCTCGGGGTCGACTGGGGCGATATCGACCTCGTCGTGCAGATGGGCGCGCCGAAGGGCTCGAGCCGCCTGCTCCAGCGTATCGGCCGCGCGAATCACCGGCTGGACCAACCGAGCCGCGCGCTGCTGGTGCCGGGCAATCGCTTCGAATTTCTAGAGGCGACGGCAGCGCGCGAGGCGGTGGACGAGGGGCAGCGGGACGGCGAGGATTTTCGCCCCGGCGGGCTGGACGTGCTTGCCCAGCATGTGATGGCGTGCGCCTGCGCGGCGCCGTTCCATGAAGACGAATTGCTCGCTGAAATACGCTCCAGCCTTGCCTATGCCTGGGTCGACGAAGAGGCATGGCAGCGGGTGCTCTCCTTCGTCGAAACCGGCGGCTATTCGCTCAAGGCCTACGACAAGTTCAAGCGCATCTTGCGCGACAAGCAGGGCGTCTGGCGGCTCACCCATCCCGAACAGGCGCAGCGGCACCGGATGAACGCCGGGATCATCATCGACAGCGAGATGCTGGAGGTGCGGATCAACTCGGGGCGCGGGCGCGGCGGGCGCAGTCTCGGCAAGATCGAAGAGCGGTTCGCCGCCTCGCTGTCACCCGGCGACACCTTCGCCTTTGCCGGGATGAGCCTGGAGGTCGTCAAGCTGCAGGACATGGAAGTGCTGGTGAAGGCCGCGACGTCCAATGCGATGATCCCGAGCTATGGCGGCCAGCGCATGCCGTTGACAACGCACCTTGCCGAGCGGGTGCGCGAAATGCTGGTCGATCGCGCTGGCTGGGCGCGTTTCCCGGACGATGTGCGCGAATGGCTGGAGGTGCAGGACTGGCGCAGCCGGATGCCGGGGCCGGGCCAACTGCTGGTCGAAAGCTTCCCGCACGCCAAGCGCCACTACAGCGTCTATTATACGTTCGAGGGGTGGAACGCGAACCAGAGCCTCGGCATGCTGATAACCCGGCGCATGGAAGACATGGGGCTGCTACCGGGCGGCTTCGTGGCGAACGATTACTCGCTGGCGGTGTGGGGTTTGAAACCGGTAACCGACCCGGCGCCGCTGCTGTCGCCGGATATCCTGCAGGACGAATTCATCGATTGGGTGCAGAACTCGCACCTGTTGCGCCGTGCTTTCCGCGAGGTGGCGGTGATCGGCGGTTTGGTCGAACGGCAGCATCCGGGCAAGCGCAAGACCGGCAAGCAGGTCACCTTTTCGACCGACCTGATATACGACGTGCTGCGAAAATACGAGCCCGACCACGTGCTGCTGGAGGCCGCTTGGGCCGACGCGCGCACGAGGATGACCGATGTCGGGCGGTTGGGCGATTTGCTCGACCGTTCGGCCGAGCAACTGGTCCATGTCGAGCTCGACCGGGTTAGCCCGCTGGCGGTACCGGTGATGGTGATGATCGGGCGCGAGGCGACACCGCAGGGGGCGGTGGACGATGAACTTTTGTTAGAGGCAGAGAGCCTTGCCGGTGCGGCGATGCGGGTGGACGAGTTGCCTCAGCCATAGGGGAGGCATTCGACCGTTTCGGGAGAGACGAGGTTGTCGAAGGTTTCGGGCCTGTCGTAGCGCGCAAAGCGGGCATTTCCGGAGAAACGAAAGCATCGGTCGTTCAGCCCTGCGGCGGCGACAAGGCGGAGTATTTCGAGGACGCGCGGATAGGGAGTTTGCGCGTCGGGCGTCAGAAGGAGGCTATGCTGCAGCGGACGCATGGCGGACTGATCGAGAATGAAACGAAGCTGCGCATCGTTCACCGGAACCGAATTCCATCGGGCATTCCCGTTGGCGGCGATCACGATCCGGTCATAGCTCGGTGTCAGGACTTCTAAATAGCCGGGTGGATACGGAGCCGGCAGGTCCACCTTCAGGAAGTGCGTGGCGCGCGGCGACATTGCGAGCAGGGCCGCGATGAGCGCAAAGACGAAAAGCAGGATCGGCAGGCTGTCGGGCCTGCCGATCGGCTCGCCGTGGCAGTAGCGGCGGCGTGGCCGCCTGCACCGATCAGTCGGCACCGAGAGCGCGATACCGTTCATTGCCGACGAAGGCGAATTTTTCGATGCCCGAGTCCTTGATGAGCGCGATCGTGCGCGAGCTGCGATCGTAGCTGGCGCGGGGATCGGGATCGAAGCGGATCTGCGGTTGATCGGTGAGGGCTGCGGCTCCGGCAAGCTGGTTTAGGAGCTGCTGGCGATCGAGCGACTGCCCGTTCCAGTAGAGACGGTCGCGCGCATCGATATGGACCGTATTGATGGCTTCGGTCCTGAAGATGCCTTTGCCATTGGGCAGGGGGATGGCGAGCGCATGCGTTGCGATTGGGATCACGATGATGAACATGATCAACAGGACGAGCATAACATCGATCAACGGCGTGATGTTCATCTCGGACATTGGTTGCATCGGTGGTGTAGACGATCGGCTGCGATAGGACATAGAGCGCTCCTGTTCCGTTCGACCCCAGAATTAATGTTATAGCATAACGCAACTCAGCGATAAAGCGGTTCTCGCTGTGCAGAATGAGGCAGTGATACGCACAAATGGCAGAGGGCGGGGGATGTGGGCACCTTCTCCCACACCCCCTTGAGCATCGCTCATTACTGTTGGTAGCGGTCGTAGCGATCGCTCACCGAAGCCACGTTGCTACCGCCGACAGATTCGGCCCAGTCGTACCAGAGACCGCCGGCAAAGCCGCCGATCGCACCGCCCACAGCACCACCATAGGTTCCGCCGAATGCTGCGCCAGCTGCTATCGCCGCTTCTCGGGCGTAGTCGCCGCCACCGACGATTTCGATTTCCTGGAGTTCGAGAGTCTGCATTGGGTCATCCTTCCTGCTGTCTGCGCCAACTTTAGCGCCGAAAGATGGTGGAAGGATTAGACGGTGCGCGCGATAGGTCGGCCGGACTAGTTCGTTCGTCAGAGGGCAGGTGTCGCCCTGACCCTACTAAGTCCATCCGGCGCAGCTGACGAGAACGTCAGGCCAAAAAAAGGGGCGGATCGCTCCGCCCCTCTTGTGGTCTCATGCATTTGGTCCGGATCAACCGGCGGAGCCGAAGGTCCGGTACCGCTCGTTGCCGACGAAGCCGAACTTGGTCACGCCGCTGGCCTTGATGATCTGCAGCACGCGCGCTGCCAGATCGTAACTGGCGAGCGCTTCAGGCTCGAACTGCAGTTCGGGCTCGACGGCCATCTGCGTCGACTGGGCGAGGAGCGTGCGCAACTGGCCGTCGTTGATCGTATTGCCGTTCCACAGGATCTCGTCGGTCGCGGTGAGGACGAGCTTGTTCTTCTCCGGCTCGACGATCACGTCGGGCGGGGTCGGGCTCGGCGCCGGGAGGTCGATATTGACCGCGTGGGTCGCAACCGGGATCGTGATGATGAACATGATGAGGAGCACGAGCAGGACGTCGATCAACGGCGTCATGTTCATTTCCATCATCGGGGCGCCATCATCCTTGCCGCCTGACATTGCCATAGTGGGTTACTCCTAATTCTTCTCTGCCGGACCCGCGATTACGCGTTCGGGTCGACCGGGTTCGAGATGAAGCCGACGGTCGGATAACCGGCCGCCTGTACATTATAAATGGCGCCGGCCACGCAGGACCACGGCGCGTTCACATCGCCGCGGATATGCACCTGCGGGATGGCATCCGGATCGTCCATGATCGCTTCCGGGCCACCTGCGCGCTGCACGATTGCATCGAGACGTTCGAATGCCTGGTCGTACAGTTCTTCCGAGGTCACCGGCGAGATATTGTTGAAATACACGCGGCATTCGCCGTTCCGCGAGGCACCTTCGAAACCGGGTTCGCCCGCGCTGCGGCCTGAACTATCGGTGGTGCTGACGGTCAGAAGCAGATTCTCGACCTTGTCTTTCGATTCCACCGATTCGAAAACCGGGATCTCGAGCTTTTCGATCGTCTGGATCGCGACCGGGACCGCGATGAGGAAGATGATGAGAAGCACCAGCATCACGTCCACGAGCGGCGTGGTGTTGATGTCCGACATCGGCGTATTAGCGCCCCCTCCTGTCGAAATCGCCATGGTTTAAATCCTATCGTTCTAGCTTGGGTTCACTCGACGGATGGGCGGGGTCGCCTCGCGCCCCGCCCGATGCCGAATTACTTCTTGATCGCGCCGGTGGTGCCTGGGTTGGTCGTGGCAGGCTTCGCACCAGCGGTCGTGGTCGTCTTGGTTGCCGACGCAGCCTTGGCGGTTGAAGGGCGAGCCGCAGCAGTCGTGGTCACCGGCTTGACGGTACCGTTCGAGTTGATGTTCGCCAGCAGGTCGGTCGAGAAGCCGTTGAGCATCTCGGCGATCCGGCGGTTGCGGCTCTGCAGCCAGTTATAGGCGAACACGGCGGGAACCGCGACCAGCAGGCCGATGGCGGTCATGATCAGCGCCTCGCCGACGGGGCCGGCAACCTTGTCGATCGAGGCCGACCCGGCGATGCCGATGTTGATCAGCGCGCGGTAGATCCCGATCACGGTGCCGAGCAAGCCGACGAACGGTGCAGTCGCGCCGACGGTGGCGAGGAACGGCAGGCCGCTGGCGAGCTTCGCGTTGATCGCGTCTTCCGAACGTGCGAGCGAGCCGTGCATCCAGTCGTGCGCTTCGAGCTTGTCGGTCATCTTCGAGTGCTGGTCTTCAGCCATCAGGGCATCGTCGACCAGCTGGCGCCAGGCGCTGTTCTTTTCCAGCTTGGCCGCGCCTTCCTTGAGGCTGTTCTGCTTCCAGAACTGGTTACGCACGGCACCGTACTGGTTCATCACCTTGCGCTGTTCGAACAGCTTGGTGAACAGAATGTAGAACGAGCCGACCGACATGATGACCATGACGCCGAGGATGAACCAGGCGACGAAGCCGCCCTGTTCCATTGCCTCGAGAAAGCCGAAGGAGTTCTGCGGGGCCGCTTCGCCGGCGGCAGCAAGGAATTGAAAGGTCATAGCGAGTAGTCCTCTTGAGTAATTGGGTTCCGCCGCGGACGACGGGAAAGCCTAGTTGAGCTGGTAGACGATCGTCGTCCGATAGGTATCCGTGATCGGGTTGCCCGCCCGGTCGAGTGCCGGGTTGAACCGCGCATAGCGGGTCATACCGTCGCAGGCGGCCGAATCGAGATCGCTCGATCCGCTCGAACTGGTGACGGAACAGCTGGCTACGCGGCCATCGGTTCCGACCGTCACCGAAACGCCGACATTGCCCTCGGTGCCTTCGCGTTCCGCACGGCGCGGATAGTTCGACTGGATGCGGCGCGCCCAGCCGGCCTGACCACGGGGCGTAGCGCCCTGGGCCTTGGACGGAGGAGGCGGAGCCGGCGGCGGCGGCGGCGGAGCCGGCGGCGCAGGCGGCGGGATGCGCAGCGCAGGCGGGGCCGGCGGCGGGATCGTCTGCTGCGTACGGATCGGCGGCGGTGCCGGCGCGATACTGATCGGCGGCGGGGGCGCCACCGGCGGCGGCGGTGCCGTATCGGGCTCAGGTGGCGGCGGAGGCTCATCCTCCGGCTCGGGCGGCGGCGGCTCCTCGATATCGATCGTGGTCACGCGCTCCACCACCTGCTGCACCGCATTGTATGCGAGGCCGGTGATGAGAGCGTAACCGAGAGCGATATGGATGAGAGCAACGATGATAATCGCGACAATGCGATTGCCGCTCATCTCCTGGTCAGCATATGCCATTCGGTCGCTTCACTCCATCGGTCATCCCGGTGCGAGGCCGGGATTGAGAGGCTTAATGCGGGGGTGCAACATGCATGCGACCCGCTGCCTCGTTTTTCATTCAGAACATCTAATGGACCCTGAGGTCCATAGCGATGCAGAAGACCCGAAGTTCCTCAAAGAACCCCAAGACCTCTCCCCCAAGCAACAATGTATCATCGCTTGGGCCCGCCAACCCCTTACCCACGATGCCCGCGCACCGCAAACGCTTTGTCGGTTAAGGACCGATTCAGTGCGTTACCCCGAACCTGTCAGGGAACCTCGGGCCCTCGCCTGCCATTGACCGAATCGCCCGCCCGAACAATTGGCATTCCCCCAGCTGGAAACATCATGATCCGATCTACCTTATTTACCCCGATAGCGCTCGCTGCCGCTTTGGCAGTAACCCCGCTTGCTGCGCAGGAACCTGCGCCGCAAACGCAGCTGACCTACGCTGACATTGTGGATCTGGCGGACAAGTCGCCCTTGGTCCTTCGTGCCAAAATCCGCGATCAGGCGACGGTCGAGCCGGAGCGCTCGCCGGGCCTCGCCCCGGGCCATGTCCGGCTTTACATCGAAGCGGAGACTACAGCCCTGATCGCCGGGAATGTTCCGGTTGGCGAATCGCTGCGCTACCTCGTCGATCTTCCGCTGGACGAGAAAGGCAAGGCCCCGAAACTGAAGAAGCAGGACGTCGTCCTGTTCGCGCACACCGTGCCCGGCCGACCAGCCGAAATCCAGCTGGTCGAGGCCGATGCTCAGTTCCCCTATAGTGACGCGTTTGCCGACAGCCTGCGGTCGGTTCTGGCTTCGTTGCTTGCGCCAAACGCCCCGCCACGCGTTACCGGCGTGCGTGATGCGCTCGCAGTCGAAGGGACGCTGGTCGGCGAATCCGAAACCCAGCTGTTCCTCGATACCGAGAACGACGGGCCGGTTTCCGTGACCGTCGTGCGGCGGCCGAACCAGGCACCGCGCTGGGGTGTTTCATGGACCGAAATCGTCGACCAGGCCGCCCGTCCGCCGCGCCGGGACACGCTCGAATGGTATCGCCTCGCCTGCTTCCTGCCGTCGGAGTTGCCGGGAGAGGCCAATATCTCGCGCGATCCGCGTGCCCGTGAGTTGGCCGAACAGGACTACGCGCTGGTTATCGAGCAATTGGGCGCCTGCCCGCGCACCCGCTCACCAAGTTGAGGGCCGAAAGCTTCGCCTTGGCGCGGGGCAAGACAAACTGGTTCCAAAGCACCCCGGCGCTGCGCTAGTCGGCAGCGCATGATCTTCTACTCATATATCCCCCTCCTGACTGTGACTCACTCGAGCCATGGCTGAGCCGCTGCGCCTTGCGATCGCCGGTCTCGGTACGGTCGGCACCGGCGTCATTCGCCTGCTCGAAGCCAATCGCGAGGTCGTGGAGCGCCGTGCGGGCCGCGCGATCGAAGTAGTCGCAGTCAATGCGCGCGAACGGGGCAAGGATCGCGGCGTCGACCTTTCCCGCTTCGCCTGGGTCGACGACATGCAGGCCATGGCGACCCGCGCGGATGTCGATGTCGTGGTCGAGCTGGTCGGCGGATCGGACGGACCGGCGCTGACGCTCGCCCGCTCCGCACTCGATGCGGGCAAGGGCTTCGTCACCGCGAACAAGGCGATGGTGGCGCATCACGGGATGGAGCTGGCCGAACTGGCCGCGATCAAATCCGCGCCCTTCGCTTTCGAGGCGGCGGTCGCCGGTGGCATTCCGGTGGTGAAGGGCCTGCGCGAAGGAACGGCCGCCAATGCGCTCACTCGCATCTACGGCATCCTCAATGGCACCTGCAATTACATCCTGTCGGAGATGGAGCGGACCGGTGCCGATTTCGGCGAGATGCTGAGTGCGGCACAGGAAAAGGGCTATGCCGAGGCCGATCCGACCTTCGACATCGAGGGCGTGGACGCCGCCCACAAGCTGGCGATCCTCGCCGCAATCGGCTTCGGCACGCGCATCGATTTCGAAGCGGTGCGGTGCAGTGGCATCACCCAAGTCAGCGCTACCGATATCGCGCAGGCCGATGCGCTCGGTTATGTCGTGCGGCTCGTTGGGATCGCCAGTATGGAGAACGGCGACGAGGCGACCGGACGGTTGCTGCAGCGCGTGCGCCCGTGCCTCGTCCCCTTCCGCCACCCGCTTGCCGCAGTGACCGGACCGACCAATGCCGTCGTGGCAGAGGGCGATTTCTCCGGGCGCCTGCTGTTTCAGGGCGCGGGCGCGGGCGACAAGCCGACGGCCAGCGCCGTCGTCGCCGACCTGATCGACATCGCGCGCGGGCAGGCCGGAGCTCCTTTCTCGGTGCCGGTGAACCAGCTCGCTACAGCAGAGCAGGGCGATCCCGGCGAGCGCATGGGGCGCGACTATATCCGCTTTACTGTGGCCGACCGGCCGGGCGTGCTTGCGGAAATCACGGCCGCGATGCGGGATGCGGGGGTCTCGATCGAAAGCCTCATCCAGCGCGGTCGCGATCGCGACGGCGGCGAGGTGCAGGTCGCAATGGTGACGCATGAGGGGCCGGAACGCTGCGTGACCGCCGCGCTCGAATTGCTCGAAGGATCGCCTAGTCTTGCGGCGGATCCTCTGGTGATGCCGATTCTGGGGAACTGACCTCGTCGGTGTCCGGCTGCGGCAGGCCGAGTTGCTCGGCGCGAGCTCTCGCTGCGGCTTCAGGCGTCGCAACGTCGCGCCCCAGCGGCGGCAACCCCCGCGCAATACGATCGGCGTCAGATCCTGGCGGCGCGTCCGGCAGGCTCTCGAAGTCGATGATGTAGGCCGGCGAGGGCGGGCATGGCGGAATGAAGCAGCCCCGGGCTGCGACCACGCCGTGATCGGGTATGCCGAAGACATCGGGCGCGCTTGGGTTGCCCTTGTTCATCGTCTCACGGGCGTAGCGACGTTCGGCCCGCTCCTTGTCGTAGCCATACTCATCGAGGTCGCTGCGACGGCGGCAGACGATGATCTCGCCGGACAGAAGCGCAGCTTCCTGCTCCTCGCTACAGTTCTCGAGCGGCTCGTCCGCCTCGCGCGCTGCGGCAAGCAAATCGATCCGTTCGGGAGGCGAGCCTTGCTGCGGTGGCAGCGCCTCTTCACTGTCTTGCGCCACGAGCGGTGTGGCCATGAGGAAAGCCAAGGTGGAGGCGATGCACATGCCCCTCATTGCCGCAACTCTCCTTTTGCGATCCGGTCCGCGTCCGATCCTTCCGGTGCTTCGGGCAGGGAGTCGAAATCGACGAGGACCGGGCGGTCTCCCGCGGTTCCCAACTCGGGGCACAACGTCAAGAGGCTCGGTCGGCAGGGAGGTGGTTTGAAATCGGGGGCCAAGCCGAGGCCGCGATCCATGGTCTCTTCTGCATAGCGTTTGCGCGCCTCGCCCGGCGGGCTGAGCCGATATCGGTCATTCTCCGACCGGTCGCCGCAGACCACGATTTCGCCGGAGATAAGCGCCGCTTCCTGTTTGCGTTGGCAGTCGCGTTCGTCTGCCGAGAGGCTTTCCGATTGCGTGCCCTGCGCAAGGGCGGGTCCGGGAGCGAATGCGACCAGGACCGGGGTCAGCACGACCAGTCGTCTCGACAATGCATGGCTCCCTGTCTATCGGGCGCTCGCGCATACGATTGCATGATCGAAGCTCCACCCGACTTCCGGGTCCGATACACCTATCAGGGACTGAACCGCTTATGAATTCGCCTGCCGACAACCCGCTCGACCGCATCCTCGTGCTTGAAATGGTCCGCGTCACCGAAGCGGCTGCGGTCGCGGCTTCCAAGCTGATCGGTCGCGGCGACGAGAAGGCCGCCGACGCCGCCGCCGTCGAGGCGATGCGCAAGGCGTTCGACACGCTCTATATGGACGGCACCGTCGTGATCGGCGAGGGCGAACGCGACGAAGCGCCGATGCTGTATATCGGTGAAAAGGTCGGCGGCGCGCCGGGCAAGGGCCCGAAAATCGACATCGCGCTCGATCCGCTCGAAGGCACCACGATCACCGCCAAGGCCGGCCCGAATTCGCTGGCCGTTCTGGCCGCCAGCGCCGAGGGCTGCCTGCTCAACGCGCCCGATGTATACATGGACAAGATCGCGGTCGGGCCGGGCTATCCCGACGGCATTATCGACCTCGCCAAGACCCCGACCGAGAACGTCACGGCGGTGGCCGACGCCAAGGGCGTGAAGCCTGCCGACATCATCGTCTGTGTGCTCGACCGGCCGCGTCATGCGGACCTGATCGCGGAACTGCGCGGGATCGGCTGCGGTGTCGTTCTGATAGGCGACGGCGACGTGGCGGGCGTGATCGCCGTGACCGACGAGGACACCACGATAGACATGTACATGGGACAAGGCGGCGCGCCCGAGGGCGTGCTGGCAGCGGCCGCGCTGCGCTGCGTCGGCGGGCAGTTCAACGGTCGCCTCGTCTTCCGCAACGAGGACGAGAAGGCTCGCGCCCGCAAATGGGGCATCGAGGATTTCGACCGCATCTACACGCGCGACGATCTGGTGAAGGGTGACTGCATCTTCGCCGCGACCGGCGTGACCAGCGGCAGCCTGCTCGAAGGGGTGAAGTACCGCCGGGGCGGCACGATGACGACCGAAAGCGTGGTGATGCGCGCCAGCAGCGGCACAGTTCGCTGGATCAAGGGCGAGCACAAGGTAGGGTAGTTGGCTGCGTGCGGAAAGCGCATCCGCGCTTTCCGCACGCAACAAAAATCCCCCACACAGCCAACCCGCTCCTCTTCAAAACCCTCTATCCCATGTTGCAATCCCATGACGTGTCGCTAGGCGAGTGGCACTGCCAGCCGACGGGGATTCGCCAGCAATGAAGATCATGGCCGCCAACTCGAACCTGCCGCTCGCCCGCGCGATCGCAGCCTACCTCGAGATGCCGCTCGTCGATGCGCAAGTGCGCCGTTTTGCGGACGAGGAAATCTTCGTCGAAATCCACGAGAACGTGCGCGGCGAGGATGTCTTCGTCGTCCAGTCGACCAGCTATCCGGCGAACGACAATCTCATGGAACTGCTGATCTGCATCGACGCGCTGAAGCGCGCCTCGGCGCGGCGGATCACGGCGGTGGTGCCCTATTTCGGCTATGCGCGGCAGGACCGGAAGCCCGGCCCGCGCACACCGATTTCGGCCAAGTTAGTGGCGAATTTGATTACCGAGGCCGGGGCCGACCGCGTCCTTTCGGTCGATCTGCATGCGGGTCAGATCCAGGGTTTCTTCGATATTCCGACCGATAACCTCTACGCCGCGCCCGTCATGGCTGCCGATATTCAAGCGCGTTACGGCGACCAGGCGCTGATGGTGGTCTCTCCCGACGTTGGCGGCGTGGTGCGCGCCCGGGCGCTCGCCAAGCGGCTCGATAATGCGCCGCTCGCCATCGTCGACAAGCGCCGCGACCGCCCCGGCGAGAGCGAGGTGATGAACATCATCGGCGATGTGAAGGGCAACCACTGCATCCTGATCGACGACATCATCGACTCGGGCGGCACACTCTGCAACGCCGCACAGGCCCTGCTCGACCAGGGGGCCAGCTCGGTCGCGGCCTATATCACGCACGGCGTCCTCTCGGGCGGAGCGGTGGCGCGGGTCGACGGCTCGGCGCTGAAGGAACTGGTCATCACCGACACGATCCGGGCGACCGATGCGGCGCAGGATTCCAGCCGCATCCGCATCCTCACCATCGCGCCGCTGATCGGCGAGGCGGTGCGCCGCATCGCCGACGAAAGCTCGGTCAGCTCGCTGTTCGACTGACGCCGAACGCGCTGCTTGACCGCTGCGGCGGGCATTGCAAAGGCGCCGTATGGACATGCAAGACGATATCGCGCTCGCCAATCGCCTGGCTGACGCTGCCGGGGACGCGATCCGGCCACTGTTCCGCGGGGACTGGCAGGCGGATCAGAAGGAAGATCACTCCGCCGTCACCGAAGCGGACCGCGCTGCCGAGGCCGCCATGCGTTCCCTGCTGGAAGCCGAACGCGCGGATGACGGCATTATCGGCGAGGAATACGGCAGCGTGCGCGAAGGCGCGGCGCGCCAATGGGTGCTCGACCCGATCGACGGGACGCAGAGCTTCGTTGCCGGCCGACCGATCTTCGGGACATTGATCGCCCTGCTTCAGGACGGTTGGCCGGTGCTAGGGATCATCGACCAGCCGATCCTCGGCGAGCGCTGGGTGGGCGCTATCGGACAGCCGACAACGCTCAACGGCAAGGCGGTCACGACGCGTCGGTGCCGCGCGCTGGAAGGCGCGTCGATCGCTACGACCAGCCCGCATGCTTTTGCCGAGGACGACGTCGACGCTTATTTGCGGGTGGTGGCCAAAGCCTATCCGCAGCGCCCGTGGCCGGTATATGGCGGGGACTGCTACAATTACGGCCTGCTTGCAGCGGGCCATCTCGACATCGTCATCGAAAGCGGCCTCAAGCTGCACGATTTTGCCGCGCTGGTGCCGGTGGTCGAAGGCGCCGGCGGGACGATGAGCGACTGGCAGGGAAATCCGCTCGACGCGAACAGCGATGGCCGTGTGCTGGCGCTGGGCGAACCCGCCCGCCTGGAGGATGTGCTCGAAGCGATGGGCGGTATTGGCAGCGACAGCCATAATCACGACGGGCACTGAGCGAGGCGCGGCACGTTCCGCCACAATGAAAACGATTTGCGTAACCGGAGCGGGCGCGGGCATCGGCCGGGCGACCCTGATGCATTTTCACGGGGCTGGCTGGCGGGTGGTCGGCCTCGACAAGGATGCCGAAGCTCTGGCCGAACTGCGGTCAGCCCTGCCGCGCGATACTGCGCTGCTGCTGACGTGCGATGTCGGCAAGGAAGGTGATGTGACGCGCAGTTTCGCGCGGATCGAGGATTGGCTCGATGGCGCAGCGCTCGATTGCCTCGTCAACAATGCCGGCGTCGCCGATCCCTATTGCGGGCCGCTGGAGGACCTTGCGTTGTCCGACTGGCAGGCGTGGATCGATGCGAGCCTGACTGCCGCCTTCCTGTGCAGCCGGGCCGCTGTGCCGCTGCTCCGCTGCGCCGAGACCGGGGCGAGCATCGTCAATATCTCCAGCACGCGCGCGGTGATGAGCGAGCCGGAATGTTTCGCCTACGCCTCGGCCAAGGGCGGGCTGGATGCGCTGACCCATGCGATGGCAGTCTCGCTCGGCCCCGAAGTTCGCGTCAACGCCATCCGGCCCGGCTGGATTGAGACGGGACCATGGCAGAAGACCGGCGAACGACGCGAAGCTAACCACCGCGAAAAGGACTGCGACCAGCATCCCGCCGGACGTGTCGGCACGCCGCAGGACATCGCCGAGGCAATCGAATACCTTCATGGCGCGGGCTTCGTCACCGGCCAGCACATCAATGTCGATGGTGGCATGACACGCAAGATGATCTACGAAGACTGACATGGATCTGGGGGGCAGACTTCGCGGCAGGGTCGCGCTGGTAACCGGCGCAGCACGCGGCATGGGGCTGGAGATCGCGCGGCGGCTGGCGGCCGAGGGTGCGATCGTCTGGCTGGGCGGTCGGGATCGGACGGCGCTCGAAGAAGCGACCGGCACAATTAAGGGTGATGCGCGAGTGCTCACCTTCGATGTCGACGACGAAGCCGCCTGCATCGCAGCTCTTGGCGAAATCGAGAAAGCCACCGGGCTCGACATCCTCGTCAACAATGCCGGAGCACGCGACCGGCGCGGTTTCGCCGAAATCGAACGCGCCGACATGGAGCGGCTGCTGCGCACAAATCTCGTCGCGCCCTTCGATCTTGCGCGGCGCGTAGTGCCGCTGATGCGCGCACGCGGATATGGGCGGATCGTCAATGTCACTTCCATCGCCAGCGAGATAGCGCGCGGCGATGCGTCCTACACGGCGAGCAAGGCGGGGCTCGACGGCGTGACCCGTTCGCTCGCGGCGGAGCTCGGGCCGGACGGCATCACGGTCAACGCGGTCGCCCCGGGCTTCGTGCTGACCGAGGCGAATGCGGAGTGGTTCGAGGAATCGAGCGAGATCGCCGACCATCTCGCGCGCCGCACTTCGCTCGCCCGTTGGGCCAAGCCGGAAGAGATTGCCGGTGCGGTGGCATTCCTGGTTTCGGAGGACGGATCCTACGTCACCGGTCACACGCTGATCGTCGACGGCGGCTACGTCACGCACTTCTGACTGCGCTTGCATTTCCGCCCAGAATCGCTATCTGCGCGCCCTTCACCGACACGTGAATCACCGCCGGTCTGGCCGAAAGGGCTGCCAGGGCTGGTCGGACGTGTCTCTGCAAAGGAGATGAAAATGCCCAAGCTGAAGACCAAGAGCGGTGTGAAGAAGCGCTTCAAGATCACCGCAACCGGCAAGGTAAAGCACGGCGTGGCCGGCAAGCGTCACCGCCTGATGAGCCACAATGCCAAGTACATCCGCCAGAACCGCGGCACCACCGTCCTGTCCGAAAACGACTGGAAAGCGGTGAAGAAGTGGGCCCCCTACGGCCTCGACTAAAGCCCGTCTGCGTTTTTTAGGAGTACAACAGCATGCCACGTATCAAGCGCGGGGTTACCACCCGCACCAAGCACAAGCGGCTTCTGGACCAGGCCAAGGGCTATCGCGGTCGCCGCAAGAACACCATTCGCGTCGCGCGCCAGGCCGTCGAAAAGGCCGGCCAGTATGCCTATCGCGACCGCAAGGTTAAGAAGCGCAACTTCCGCGCCCTGTGGATCCAGCGTATCAACGCCGCGGTCCGCGCCGAAGGCCTGACCTATTCGCAGTTCATGCACGGCACCAAGCTGGCCGGCATCGAGCTCGACCGCAAGGTCATGGCCGATCTCGCCATGAACGAAGGCGCGGCCTTCAAGGCGATCATCGAACAGGCCAAAAAAGCGCTGCCGGCGTAAACTTCGCTTCCAGCGATTGTCTATATGAAAAAGGGCGTCCGGTCGGGCGCCCTTTTTCGTTCCAACTTGTCGAATGCTTCCGCGGCGCTACAATGATACAGTGAGGGAGGTGTCGAGTGGCCAGCGATTGCCAGATCGACGTGCAATTCTTTGCCGCACCGGCGGATATCGCTCCCTGCTTTACCACTATCTATCTCATGACTGTCGATCTTCCGCCCGGCGAGCGAGTGGTCGACATGTTGCTGCCCGAGTGGGCGAACATGCGCTTTTACAGCGATACGGTCGCGGGACCGGACTCGGCTGCGCTGCGGTCCGCCGGGGCGCAACGCTTCCAGGCAACCGGGCCGAGCGCACAGCCGACGCGCTTCGAGATCGGGCGGAGCCGAGTGTGGGGCATGGGCCTCAGTCCGCTGGGCTGGGCGCGCTATGTGGGCGCGGAGGCGGCCGATTTTGTGAACCTGGTTTTCGACGGAGAGGCCGAAGAGGCGTTCGCCAAGCTCAGCACGCTTTGCGAAACGCTATGCTGCGCCGAGCGAGACCTCGATCGGCAATTCGAGTCAGTGTGCGAACAATTGCGAACGGCGGCGCCCATGCCGAAAGACGCCGACAGGATTATCGCCGTACAGGAGGCGATGG
Organism: Qipengyuania profundimaris; assembly: GCF_030717945.1. NCBI lineage: Bacteria > Pseudomonadati > Pseudomonadota > Alphaproteobacteria > Sphingomonadales > Erythrobacteraceae > Qipengyuania > Qipengyuania profundimaris. Next base: position 129,037 of record NZ_JAVAIM010000001.1, on the reverse strand, counting down.
CCGATCCCTACCTTACCCATGTCGAGGATTTCGCCGACAGGCTGAACCTGTCGAAACGAACGCTGGAGCGACTGTGTAAACGCCATTGCGGCTTTAGTCCGCGCGTGCTGCTCCGGCGGCAGCGTTTGGTACGCACATTGGGCGCCTTTCTGACGGAACCCGGAAGCTGGACCTCGGTGATCGATCGGCACTATCACGATCAGGCGCATTTCGTTCACGAATTCAAATTCTTCATAGGTATGAGCCCGAGCGAGTATGTGGCGATGCCGCATCCCGTGCTCGGTGCCTTCGCTGCCGAACGACGCAGGGTCTGGGGATCGCCCGTCCAGTCCTTAGACAGGCAGCGATAGTTTCTCGCAAAGCGGTTGCATTTTGCTATTGCCCGTACCGATGTTGTTCCGAACGCCATCGATCCTGCGCATGGGCGGGCCCCGCGCATGAGCGGCTCTGCGTTGGGCAGCGCGGTCAAAGTGCGCTTTTACCTGCCGCCCGAAGACCTGCGCCCTTTCGTAACTACCATCTATCGGCTGGATGTGAGCCCGGATCCGGCCGGACCGATCGAGGATGCCCTGCATCCCGAGTGGGCCAATATCCGCTTGATTACGCAAGGCGACATCGAAGCCTCGGTCGGTGACGCGCGGCTGGAGCGCGTGCCGCGAGCGATCCTGGTCGGACCGACCAGCCGCGCAACCCGCTTCCGCGCTGAAGCGGCACAGAGCTGGGGCATCGGACTCTTGCCGCTCGGTTGGGCGCGGATCCTCGACCAGCCGGCAGACGAGTATGCCGATCTTTTCGCCGACCTCTCGCAGGAGCGCGCACTCGCACGGCTGGCTCCGATTACCGCGTGTCTCGCGATCGAACCGGCTGATCCGCAGACATTCAAGGATTGTCTTGCCGACGCGATCCGCGCGCTGTTGCTCTCCCCACAGTCCCGCGACACGGACATCGTCGGGTTGGAACGTGCCTTGGTGGACAAAAGCGTGCATACGGTTTCGCATCTTGCAGCACATACCGGCATGAGCCTTCGGACGCTCGAACGACTGTCCAAATCCGTATTCGGTTTCACTCCGCAGCTGCTATTGCGGCGTCAGCGATTTCTGCGCAGCCTCGCGCAATTCATGCTCGACCCTTCGCTCAAATGGATCGAAACGCTCGACAGTCACTATCACGATCAGGCGCATTTCGTGCGGGACTTCAAGCGTTTCATGGGCATGAGCCCGAGCGCCTATGCCAAACAGCCTCACCCCGTACTCGGAGCCGCCGCGCATGCCCGCAAGGCGATCGCGGGGGAAGCGATGCAAGTGCTGCACAAACCGCCGGAAGGTTGACCCGCCCGGCGCAAAGCAGCCACCGCCAACAAGTCCTTGCAAAGCTTGAAAATATTTGGCAGGCAGCCGGCCTTCGAGGCGCCCATGCATGACCGTCCCACGAGAATTGTCGAGACAGCAACCGATCAGGTCGCGATGCTCGTTGCCGGACCTCCACCTGACCTGGCGCCATTCCTTTCGGGCTATTACTGCACGCGCATCGAGGCCGGCGGCATCCTGGAAGAATGGATGCCGCCGGAGGAGGCGAACCTGCGCACCGGCGTTGCCGATCACTATTGCGCCGTTATCGGACCGGGCGAGCCCCAACCGGTCCCTCCGATCATCCTGAGCGGCTCGACCGACCGCGGCACTTATGTCCAGGTGTCGTCGGGAGAATATTGGGGGGTCGGCCTCACGCCTGCAGGGTGGGCCCGCTTCATCGGCATGCCGGCCAGCGATTTTGCCAATCGCTTCGACGATCTTGGCTGCTACCCTCACCTGGACGCATTGCATGCCGTGTTCCAGACAGTCCTGTCCGGGACGCTGGACGATAGCGGCGTGATCACCTTGTTCGACACGACGTTTCGCGCGCTTCTGGGTGACAGGATTGACGGCGAGGGCACGATCCACGCAATCCACCTCGCGATAGCTTCCGGAAGACCGATTCCGACCGAACAGCTGGCCAGCATGGCGGGGATGAACGTGCGGGCGATCGAACGGTTCTGCAAACGCCATTTCGGCTTCCCGCCGGGGGTGCTCCGGCGGCGCCAACGTTTTTTGCGCAGCCTGGGTCGCTATATGATGGATCCATCTATGCGCTGGATCGAAAGCCTCGACAGCCACTATACCGATCAGGCGCATTTCATTCGCGACTTCCGCAACATCATGGGCATGACCCCGGGACAATACGCCAAACGTCCTCATCCGGTCGTGTCGGCCGCGGTGCGGGTGACGAGCAAGGCTGCGGGGGTTGCGATGCAGGCGCTCCACACCCCTCGCACCGGCTAGGGTAGTGCGGCAATCGGGGCTTGGGAACGGTGCCCGAAGGCGCTAGAGGGCGCGTTCATCTTTATTGCCGGGGCCATTTCGCACTACCCATGACCGATCTCGAAACTCTCAAAACCGAAGCGCTCGGCAGGATTGCGGACGCCCAGAATGCCGCTGCGCTGGAGGCTTTGCGGGTCGAATTCCTCGGCAAGCAGGGCTCGATTTCGGGCCTCATGAAGACGCTCGGCAAGATGACGCCCGAAGAGCGCCAGACCGAAGCGCCCAAGATCCAGGGCCTGCGCGGCGACGTGGCCGATGCGATCGCTGCCAAGAAAGAGCAGCTCGACGAGGCCGAGCTCGAAGCGCGGCTGGCGAACGAGGTGCTCGACCTGACGCTGCCTGCACCCGCAACGCCGAAGGGTTCGGTCCACCCGGTCAGTCAGGTGATGGACGAGCTGGCGGAGATTTTTGCGGACCTCGGCTTTACCGTCGCCACCGGGCCGGAGATCGAGGACGACTGGCACAATTTCACTGCGCTCAACATGGCGGAAACGCATCCCGCGCGCGCGATGCACGACACGTTCTATTTCCCGGATTTGGACAGCGAGGGTCGCCGTATGCTGCTCCGGACTCACACGAGCCCGGTCCAGATCCGCTCCATGGCCGAGCAGGGTGCGCCGATCCGCATAATCGCACCGGGCCGTGTCTATCGCAGCGACAGCGACGCAACGCACACACCGATGTTCCACCAGGTCGAAGGTCTCGTGATCGACAAAGGCATCCACCTGGGCCACTTGAAGTGGACGCTGGAGACTTTCCTCAAGGCCTTCTTCGAGCGCGACGATATCGTGCTGCGGCTGCGCCCGAGCTACTTCCCCTTCACCGAACCGTCGGTCGAAGTCGATGTCGGCTGGCAGGATGTGAATGGTCGCCGCGTTCTGGGCGGAGACGGCGATGCACCGGGCCACGGCTGGATGGAGCTGCTCGGCAGCGGCATGGTCAACCGCCGCGTGCTGGAATTCGCGGGCGTCGATCCGGACGTCTATTCGGGCTTCGCCTGGGGCCTCGGCGTCGATCGCCTCGCGATGCTCAAATACGGCATGGACGACCTGCGCGCCTTCTTCGACGGCGATTATCGCTGGGCGGAGCATTACGGCTTCTCGCCCTTCGATCAGCCCACCCTGTCTGCCGGCGTAGGAGCGCGCGCATGAAGTTCTCGCTCGAATGGCTGAAGCACTTCCTCGACACCGATGCCTCGGTGGCGGAGATCGCGGCTGCGCTGAACCGGATCGGCCATGAGGTCGAAGGGATCGAGGACCCGGCGGACAAGCTCGCCGGTTTCCGCGTCGCGAAGGTGCTGACGGCAGAAAAGCATCCCGATGCCGACAAGCTGCAGGTCCTCAGCGTCGATACCGGTGATGGCCAGCCGCTACAGGTCGTCTGCGGCGCGCCCAATGCACGCAGCGGCATGAAGGGCGTGCTCGGCCTGCCCGGAGCGGTCGTCCCCGCGAACGGTATGGAATTGCGCAAGAGCGCGATCCGCGGCGTCGAAAGCAACGGCATGATGTGCTCGGTGCGCGAACTCGAGCTCGGCGACGAGCATGACGGCATCATCGAACTGCCAGAGGATGCGCCGGTCGGTACGAGCTTCGCAGATTACAGCGACGCCTCTCCGGTGTTCGACGTGGCAATCACTCCCAACCGCCCCGATTGCATGGGCGTGATGGGCATCGCGCGCGATCTCGCGGCAGCGGGGCTCGGTACGTTTAAGCCGATCGAGGTCCCGAGTATCGACGGCGAGGGTGAGTGCCCGGTCGAAATCCGCACCGACGATCCGGAGGGCTGCCCGGCGTTCTATGGCCGCGTCATCCGCGGCGTCGACAACACCAGACCCTCGCCTGGGTGGATGCAGCGCCGCCTAAAGGCAGCGGGTCAGCGCCCGATCAGCGCTCTGGTGGACTGCACGAATTATCTCATGCTCGCCTGCGGCCGTCCGGCGCATGTCTACGATGTCGCCAGGCTGTCCGGTCCCGTCGTCGCGCGCCGCGCGCAGGATGGCGAGACGATCGAGGCGCTGAACGAGAAGACCTACACGCTCGATGACACGATGACGGTTATCGCCGACGATGCCGGCGTGCACGACATCGGCGGGATCATGGGCGGCGAGCATTCGGGCGCGACCGAGGGCACGACCGACGTATTGCTCGAGATCGCCTATTTCGATCCCGAGCGCATCGGTGTGACGGGTCGCAAGCTGGGCCTCGCGTCCGACGCGCGTACGCGGTTCGAGCGCGGCGTCGATCCCGCGTTTCTCGACGATGGCCTTGCGCTGCTGACAGACCTGATCGCGCAAACCTGCGGCGGCACGCCGACCGAGGCGACGCGCGCCGGAAAGCCGCCGGTCGAGTCGATGGTGGTGCCGTTCGATCCCGCACTGACGAGCCGCTTGGGCGGCGTCGACGTGGCCGAGGACGAGCAGCGTCGCATCCTGACCGAACTCGACTTCAAGGTAGGCCCCGACTGGCAGGTCACCTGCCCGCCGCGTCGCCATGACATCGAAGGCCCGGCCGATCTGGTCGAGGAAGTGGTTCGCATTTACGGCCTTGAGAATGTCGCAAGCGTCGCCCTGCCGCGCGCCGACGGTGTCGCGCAACCGACCGCTTCGCCGCAGCAGAAGCTCGAGCGCAAACTGCGCCGCGCGGCGGCCGCTCGTGGGCTGAACGAGGCGGTGACCTGGTCCTTCCTTCCCACCGGTGACGCCGAGCATTTCGCGGACGGCGCACAGTTGTGGGTGCTCGACAATCCGATCAGCGAGGACATGAAGGCGATGCGCCCCTCGCTCATCCCCGGCTTGCTCGCTGCGGCCAAGCGCAATGCGGATCGCGGCGCGCCGGGTACGCGCTTATTCGAAATTGGACGGCGCTATTTCCGGGGCAAGGACGGCGCGAGCGACGAGAAGCCGACGCTTGGTGTCGTGCTCGCGGGCGAAAAGGCACCGCGGGGATGGGCGCAGGGCAAGGCTAGCCAGTTCGACGCCTATGACGCCAAGGCCGAAGCGCTCGCGCTGCTCGAAGCCGTTGGTGCGCCGGTCGAGAATCTTATGGTCATGGGTGAAGCGGGCGACCAGTTCCACCCCGGCCAGTCCGCGACGCTGCGGCTCGGACCCAAGAACGCGCTGGCGCGCTTCGGCGCGCTGCATCCGAAGACGCTCAAGGCCTTCGACGTCGAGGGCCCGGTCGTCGCGGTTGAGATTTTCCTCGATGCCATCCCGGCGAAGAAGGGTGAGGGGACTTTCGCACGCCCAAGCTACACGCCGCCCGCATTGCAGGCGATTACGCGCGACTTCGCCTTCCTCGTCCCCGCCGATCTCGCCGCCGCCGACCTCGTGCGGGCGGTGAAGGGTGCGGACAAGCAGGCGATCGTCTCCGCGCGCGTGTTCGACGTCTTCGCCGGGCAGGGTGTGCCCGAAGGCAAGAAGTCGGTCGCAGTCGAGACCGTGCTCCAGCCAGACGAAAAGAGTTTCACCGACGAGGAGATTAAAGCGATCTCGGACAAGGTCGTCGCCGCCGCCGGCAAGCAAGGCGCGGAGTTGCGCGGATGACCAGGACTGCTTTCGTAACCGGGGCCACCGCGGGAATTGGCGAGGCGACTGTCCGTGCGCTGGTCGCCAAGGGCTGGCGCTGCGTTGCGACGGGACGCCGCAAGGAACGGCTCGATGCGCTGGTCGCGGAGCTGGGGGCGGACAACATCCATCCCTGCGTTTTCGATGTGCGCGAGGAGGCGGCGATGGATGCCGCCATTGCTGGCCTGCCCGAGGACTTCGCCGGCATCGACCTGCTGGTGAACAACGCCGGTCTCGCGCAGGGCCTCTCGCCCGCGCAGGAGGCGGACCTCGACGACTGGCAGACCATGATCGACACCAATGTGACGGCCATGGTAAAGCTGACGCGCAAGTTGCTGCCCGTGCTGATCGAGCGCAAGGGCGCGATCATCGCAATCGGCTCGGTCGCGGGGAGCTATGTCTATCCGGGCGGCAATGTCTATGCCGGGTCCAAGGCCTTCGCGAACCATTTCACGCTGGCCCTGCGCGCCGACCTCCATGGCACCGGCGTGCGCGTGACGAGCATCGAGCCGGGCATGGTCGAGACCGAGTTCACGCTCGTTCGCACCGGCAGCCAGCAGGCCAGCGACGATCTCTATCGCGGCTCCGACCCGATGACTGGAGAGGACATCGCGAACACCATCCTATGGGTCGCGGAGTTGCCCTCGCACCTCAATATCAACCGTATCGAACTGATGCCGGTGAGCCAGGATTTCGCCGGCTTCCGCGTTGCCCGCGACTGAGTATTACATGACTTCCAATCGCCGTACTTTCGCGATCATTTCGCACCCCGACGCGGGCAAGACGACGCTTACCGAAAAGCTGCTGCTGCAGGGCGGGGCGATCCACCTTGCTGGCGAAGTCAAGGCGCGCGGCGCGGCGCGGCGGGCGCGGTCGGACTGGATGAAGATCGAGCAGCAGCGCGGCATCTCGGTCACTTCCAGCGTGATGACCTTCGAGAAGGAGATCGACGGCGAAGTCATCACCTTCAACCTGCTCGACACGCCGGGGCACGAGGATTTCTCCGAAGACACCTACCGTACGCTGACCGCGGTCGATTCCGCCATCATGGTGATCGACGTCGCCAAGGGGATCGAGAGCCAGACGCGCAAGCTGTTCGAAGTCTGCCGCCTGCGCAACGTGCCGATCATCACCTTCGTCAACAAGGTCGACCGGGAAGGTCGCCCGTTGTTCGAGATTCTCGACGAGGTGGCCGATGCGCTGGCGCTCGATGTCAGCCCGCAGAACGCGCCGCTCGGCATGGGTGGGCTGTTCACCGGCGTACTTGATTTCGCCAGCGACACGGTCACGCGGCCCGAAGGCGGCAGCAAGGAGTTCCTCGGCAAGCGCGAGCCGCTGGGCGATCTGCCGGAGGACCTCGAAGAAGAAATCGAGCTGACGAAGATCGGCTATCCCGAATTCGACCTCGAAGCCTATCGCAATGGCGATCTGACACCGGTGTTCTTCGGGTCGGCGCTCAAGAATTTCGGGGTCGAGGAGCTGATCGAGGCGATCGCCAAATGGGCCCCGCCGCCGCGCCCGCAGCCGGCTGGTGAGGAGCAGATCAGCCCGGAGCGCGACGAGGTTACCGGCTTCATCTTCAAAGTACAGGCCAACATGGACCCCAACCACCGCGACCGGATCGCTTTCATGCGGCAGGTTTCGGGCACTTTCAAACGCGGCATGAAACTGACGCCGAGCGGACTCGGCAAGCCCATTGCGGTCCACTCGCCGATCCTGTTCTTCGCGCAGGATCGCGAGATCGCGGACACGGCCTTCGCGGGCGACATCATCGGCATTCCGAACCACGGCACGCTGCGCGTCGGCGATACGCTGTCCGAGAAAAACGATGTGCGCTTCACCGGCCTGCCGAATTTTGCGCCGGAGATCCTGCGCCGTGTCGTGCTGGCCGATCCGACCAAGACCAAGCAGCTCAGGAAAGCGCTCGACGATCTCAGCGAAGAAGGTGTGATCCAGGTCTTCTACCCCGAGCTCGGGGCGCAGCATATCGTCGGCGTGGTCGGCCAACTGCAGCTGGAGGTGCTGATCTCTCGCATGGAGGCGGAATACAAGGTGAAGGCCAATCTCGAGCCGTCGCCCTTCGCCACCGCACGCTGGCTCAAGGGCGACGACAAGGCGCTGGACGAATTCGAGAAATTCAACCGCGCCAATCTCGCGCGCGACCGCGATGGCGATCTGGTGTTCATGGCCAAGAGCCCGTGGGATGTGAATTATCAGGAAGAGAAGAACCCGGACCTGACCTTCTCCGCCACGAAGGAGCGTTGAGGTTGAAACTGCGCTGGGCTTGTCGCAAACCCCGCACATGACCATTCCCGGCCCGACCTCCCAGACCTTCATTTCGCAGCGCCTGCGCCTCAACTATCTCGACTGGGGCAATCGGGGGAAGCCGCCGCTAGTGCTGGTCCACGGCGGGCGTGACCATGCGCGCAGCTGGGACTGGGTGGCGGAAGAGCTTTGCCAGGACTGGCACGTGGTCGCGATGGATCACCGCGGCCATGGCGATTCCGACTGGGTTTCGGACGGCAATTATTCGGCCAGCGACATGGTGTACGACCTTGCGCAGCTGGTCCACCAGCTCGGCGTCGGACCGGTGACGATCGTCAGCCATTCGATGGGAGGCAATGTATCGCTGCGCTATGCGGGGACTTTTCCCGACATGGTCGCCAAGATCGTCGCCATCGAAGGCCTCGGCCCCAGCCCCAAGCGGCAGGAAGAGCTACGCGCCAAGCCCTATCCCGAGCGGCTAAACGAATGGATCGGCAAGAAGCGCGCCGCCTCCGGTCGATCCCCACGCAAGTATGAAAGTATAGAAGCTGCTTTCGCACGGATGATCGAGGAGAACAGTTACCTCACCGAGGAACAGGCCCGGCACCTCACCATCCATGGCGTCAATCGCAACGAGGACGGCACCTATAGCTGGAAGTTCGATCCGCACCTCAATGTCTGGCCGGTCGAGGACATTGCCGACGAGTTTCTCCACCAGACCTGGGCCGCGATCACGGCGCCCACGCTACTGCTCTACGGCGCCGACAGCTGGGCCTCCAATCCAGAAGGCGATGGGCGGCTCGACCATTTCGCCAATGCCGATGTGATCGAGTTCGCAAATGCCGGACACTGGCTCCACCACGACCAGTTCGACCGGTTCATGAAAACCTTGAGGGACTTTCTGTAATGGCAGACTTCTTCGACCGTCTCGACGACAAGCACATCGCCATGATCGGCCAGCAGCCTGTCTTTTTCGTCGCGACGGCCGCCGAAGATGCCCGCATTAACCTCAGCCCCAAGGGCTACGATGCCTTTCGCGTGATCGCGCCGGATCGCGTCGCCTATCTCGACCTCGCTGGTTCGGGCAACGAGACTCACGCGCATCTCGCCGCGGATGGTCGCATCACGCTGATGTTCTGCAACTTCGGCCGGCCTGCTCTGATCCTGCGCATCTACGGGACCGGCCGCGCCGTGCTGCCGCAAGATGCCGGCTGGAGCGAATTGTCCGGCTATTTCGACATGCTTCCCGGCACGCGGCAGATCTTCGACATTGCAGTGGAAAGCGTGCAGACCAGCTGCGGCTGGGGGGTGCCGTTCATGGACTACCACGACGAGCGTGAGACGCTGAAGAAAGCGCACCGGAAGATGGACCCCGACGCTTGGGTGGCAAAGGCGCAATCGCGGACGCAGAGCATCGACGGCCTCCCGACGCGCCCCACCGAACGCTATATCGCGGGCGACTGAGCAGGCGTGCAACTCACTTTCGCCAGCTACAACATCCATAAGGCTGTCGGCCTCGATCGCAGGCGCGATCCCGAGCGCATCCTGTCGGTACTGCACGAGATAGATGCCGATATCATCGCGCTCCAGGAAGCGGACCGGCGGATCGGCGACCGGGCGACGGTGCTGCCGCGCGCGGCGCTCGACGATACCAGATGGCGCGTGGTCGAGGTCGCACGGCGGCCGCGCAGCATCGGCTGGCATGGCAATGCGCTGCTGGTGAGGAGAGATGTGGAGATCGTCGCGAGTCACGCGCTCGATATTCCGACACTCGAGCCCCGCGGTGCAGCGTGCGGCGAAATTGCGGTGGACGGCAGGTTGTTGCGCGTAATCGGCACGCATCTCGACCTTTCCGGCCTGCGCCGCCGCGACCAGATCCGCTCGCTCCTGACCTATGTCGATACCTGCAAACGCGATTTGCCCTCGGTCATCCTCGGCGATTTCAACCAGTGGGGCCGACATACAGGGGCCATGCGGGAATTCGGCAAGGAATGGCAGCTCGTTACGCCGGGCCGCAGCTATCCTAGCCGCCAGCCGATCGCGACGCTCGACCGGATCGCCGCCACGCGCCACTGGGAATGTGTCGACACGAACGTCCACCACACACCCCTCGCCGCAATCGCATCGGATCACCTCCCGATCGTCGCGCGGCTGAAGCTGCACACAAAATGATCAGCCGATTATAATTTAGGCAGGCCAACTGTTTTTGGGCCTCGCACCTGGGGCCCGTGGCCTTCGCAATTCAATTTGGCACGCTTCATGCTGCACCTGCGAGAGCCGGCATCGGGGCCGGCGGATAGCCAGCAGGGGGTGAACGCGTGAAATTCATCATCGCCGTCATCAAGCCATACAAGCTCGACGAAGTGCGCGAAGCGCTCGGCGCAGTGGGTGTGGCCGGAATGACCGTGTCCGAAGTCAAGGGCTTCGGGCGCCAGAAGGGGCAAACCGAGATTTATCGCGGCGCCGAATATTCGACCAACATGCTGCCCAAGGTGAAGCTGGAGATCGCGACCAGCGATGACCTTGCCCCGCAAGTGGTCGAAACCATCCAGCAAACCGCCAGCAGCGAGGCGATCGGCGACGGGAAGATCTTCGTCTTCGACCTCGCCAGCGCCACCCGCATCCGCACCGGCGAAACCGGCGACACCGCGCTGTGACGATGAAGGAACCAACCATGCTTCGCACTCTTTCCCGCGTGAGCGCCGTCGGCCTCGCGCTTCTCGCGCCGGTTACGGCATTTGCGCAAGATCCGGGGCTCCAGGCGCCCGTCGCAGTCGCGGAAGCGGCAGCAGCCGTGCCCAATCCCGGCAACAATGCCTGGATGATGACCGCGACCGTCTTGGTCATGCTGATGATCCTGCCAGGCCTCGCGCTGTTCTACGGCGGCCTCACCCGCTCCAAAAACATGCTCTCCACCATGACCCAGATCGGCGCGACCGCCTCGCTGGCGATGCTCGTCTGGGTCATGTGGGGCTATTCCACGGCCTTTGGTCCCGAAGGCAATGCCTTCTTCAGCTGGGGCAATCTCTTCCTGGCGCAGACCGATGCGTCGAGCACGGCCGCGACCTTCACCGATGAGGTGATCAGCGAGTTCGTGTTCATAAGCTTCCAGATGACCTTCGCGGCCATTACTGCGGCGCTTATCCTGGGCGCGACGGCAGAGCGGATGAAGTTCAGCGCCGTCATGCTGTTCGTGCCGCTGTGGCTGACGATCGTCTATTTCCCCATCGCCCACATGGTCTGGGCCGGTGGCGGGCTGCTGTTCGAAGACGGCGCGCTCGACTTCGCGGGCGGCACCGTGGTGCACATCAACGCCGGCGTTTCGGGTCTCGTGCTCGCATACCTTCTCGGCAAGCGTCGCGGCTATCCGGCGGAGCCGATGCCGCCGCACAGCCTGACACTCACCATGGTCGGTACTGGCCTCCTGTGGGTGGGCTGGTTCGGCTTCAATGCCGGCTCCGCTCTCGAGGCGGATGCATCGGCCGGCCTCGCCATGATCAACACCTTCGTCGCCACGGCGGCAGGGGCGCTGACCTGGATGGTGATCGAGAAGCTGGCAGGGCACAAGGGTTCGGCTCTCGGCTTCTGCTCGGGCGTCATCGCCGGCCTCGTCGCCGTGACGCCTGCAGCGGGTAACAGCGGTCCTTTCGGCGCGATCCTGCTCGGTATCGTCAGCTCGGCCGTCTGCTACGTCTTCGTAGCGAAGATCAAGGCCAAGCTCGGCTATGACGACAGCCTCGACGCCTTCGGCATCCACGGTATCGGCGGCATCGTCGGCGCGATCGGCACGGCGGTGGTCTACCAGCCGTTCCTCGCCGGTCCCGGCGACGGCTCGACCGCACTCGGCGCCCAGCTCTGGGTCCAGATCTACAGCGTACTCGTGACGATTGCCTGGGCCGGTATCGGCACCCTGGTCGTCGGACTGGTCGTCAAGATGCTGCTCGGCCTCAGGGTCTCCGAGGAAGCCGAAGTCGACGGCCTCGACATCTCCGAACACGGGGAGCGGGCTTATAATTGACACCAAGTTAGGCGGGGCCGCCTCTTCTCTCTCCTCTCCTCTCGGAGGTGGCCCCGCCAAACGATGTTCCTCCTGCGAACATGAGCCTTCAAGGGCCGGGGATCTTTCTCCGGCCCCTTTTTTGTGTCCTGTGTCGATGTGACTCGATTGCTACGCAATATCCGTAAAATGGGTGCTTGCACATTATAACTATTGATAAGTCTCTATCCCGGATTCATCCCGCTTGTTGTTGCAGGGCCGAAAATGCCCGCACGCAGGAGGAGACGGATTATGCAAGTTATCTTCACGCACAGGGTAAGCCGCGCAGCGTCGCTGCTCGCAGGCTGCGGCCTCGTCGCGATCGCGACCCCGGTTGCGGCGCAGGTCGCCGAACAGGTCGAGGGCGATGAAGACGTCATCATCGTGACCGCGACGAAGCGCGACTCAACGATTCAGGACGTCCCCTTCTCGATCAACGCGCAGACGCAGGAAGACATCCAGAAATCGGGCGTGGGCAATCTGGAAGATCTGTCGCGCAATGTCGCCGGGCTTTCGGTCCAGAACCTCGGGCCGGGCCAGAGCCAGGTTTCGGTGCGCGGCGTTTCCGCCGGCCAGGTCGTGCGCGACCAGCCGGGCGTGAAGGAGCAGGTCGGCGTCTATCTCGACGAAAGCGTGATCTCGCTTTCGCTGTTCACGCCGGATCTCGATTTGTTCGACCTCAATCGTGTCGAAACCCTTCGCGGCCCGCAGGGCACGCTGTTTGGCTCGGGCAGCGTCGGCGGCACGATCCGCTACATCACCAACCAGCCGCTGGTCGGGGTGACCGAAGGCCTTGTCGAGGGCAATGTGAACCTTGTCGACGGGGACGATTTGGGCTGGCACGCCAAGGGCATGGTCAATCTGCCGCTCGGTGAACGTGCTGCCATCCGTGCTGTCGGTTATTACACGCAATACGGCGGCTTCATCGATGCGATCGGCCCGGCCGGCGGCGAGGACATCAATGGCGGCGAACGCTATGGCGGCCGCCTCGCGCTGACGATCGACACGGGCGAGGGCTTTAGCATCACCCCGCGCTTCATCTATCAGAAGATCACTGCCGACGGCTTCAACCGGCAGGAAATCTGGAACCTCTACGCCAATCCCGATCAGGCCGATCCGACCGTCTTCGACGAGCGCGAGCAGTATCTGAAACTGCGCGAGGCGTTCGAGGACGAGACACTGATCGCCGACCTCGTGGTCGAAGCTGAGCTCGGCGCAGTCACGCTGACCTCGGTCAGCTCCTACACCAACCGCGACATTTTGGTGAGTCGCGATGCCAGCGCGCTGAGCGGATCGGTTTCGGTCGATCTCGGCTATCCCACCGCCGCAATCAATTTGCCTTCGAACCTGCGCGATACGACCGACGTCAACGCGATCACGCAGGAATTACGGCTGTCGTCCAATGGCAGCGGCCCGTTACAGTGGGTCGTCGGCGGGTTCTATTCGAGCACCGATCGCTTCTACCGCCAGCGCCTGCCGACACCGGGCTACGCGGCGGCGACCGATGCGACGCTGGGCGCGGGAACTTCCGCGGCGGTCGCCAATGGTTTTCCCAACCTCGATTCGCCCTACAATGCGGATATCCCCTACGAGCTGGAGCAGATCGCCATTTTCGGCGAGGCAACTTACGCTATCACCGATGCTTTCGATGCGACGGTCGGTGCGCGGTATTACGATTTCGAGGAAAGCCGCCGCTTCGTCTCGGGCGGCCTGTTCGCCAATGGCGACAACGCGGCGGATACCACGAAGTCCGACGGCGTCAGCCCGCGCGTGCTGCTCAGCTACGATGTCAACGACACGCTGACATTGAACGCACAGGCATCGAAAGGCTTCCGCCTCGGCGGCGTCAACGATCCGCTCAACGTGACGCTCTGCTCGCCGGACGACGAAGCGCTGTTCGGCTCCTTCCAGAGCTATGACGACGAAAGCCTGTGGAACTACGAAGTAGGTGCGAAGGCGCAGGGGCGCGGCTTCTACGCCAATGTCGCAGGCTTCTATAACGACATCAGCGACCTCCAGGTCACGCTCGATGCGGGCAGCTGCTCGTCGCGCGTGGTGTTCAACGTGCCGGACGCCCATTCGATGGGTGTGGAGGCGGAAGTCGGCTTCTCGCCCACTCCGGGGCTGGACTTCGTCTTCTCAGGCAGCCTGATCGAAGCGGAATTCGATTCGACCCTGCCCGAGCCGCTGGCCACCGCCACCGGCATTCGGGAGGGCAATCGCCTGCCGTCGGTGCCGGAATTCCAGCTTTCGGTCTCGGGCAGCTACGAATTCCCGGTTTCGGCCACGGCGGACGCCTATGTGGCGGCGTCGTACAGCCATGTCGGCAATCGCTATACGCAGCCGGCGGACCAGGAGAACAATCCGCGCACCTTCGTGCATGGCTTGCCGTTCCGCGGGGCGCCGGCCGATGCGTCGACCACGGTCGACCTGCTGCTGCCCTCCTATGATCTGGTGAATCTCAACGCAGGCGTCGATTTCGACTCCGGCTTCTCGCTGGTTGTTTATGTGAACAACCTGCTCGACGAAAATGCGCTGCTCAGCTTCGACCGCGAGCGCGGCGGCCGGGCACGTCTCGGCTATCGGGTGAGCACGCCGCGGACATTTGGAATAACGGCGCGTCAGTCGTTTTAAGGGGCGCGAGAAAACTTGAAAGGGGCGGGCTTCGGTCCCGCCCCTTGTCCTTTGCTATGCAGCCAACGCGTCCTTCACGAAGTCGGCGCAGCGTTCGCCGATCATGATGCTCGGCGCATTGGTGTTGCCGCTGACGAGGCGCGGCATGATGCTGGCATCGGCGATGTACAGCCCATCGACCCCGCGCGCTTTCAGCGTCGGATCGACTACCGCATCCGCATCTGCGCCCATGCGGCAGGTGCCGACCGGGTGGTAGACGGTGTCGGCGCGGCTTCTGATCAACTCGTCGAGCTGCGCATCGTCGTCCAGGTCGATGGCGTAGCGGTCCTTCGGCTCGTAGCGCGAGAGGCTCGGCGAGGAAGCGATCCGGTGCGACAGCCGCACGCCTTCGCGCAAGGTGGCGATGTCGCGGTCGTCGTCGAGGAAGTTCGGATCGATGCGCGGAGCGTGGCTCGCCTCGCGGCTGTCGAGCCGCACGGTGCCCCGGCTCTCGGGCCGCAAGACGCAGGCGTGCAATGAGAAGCCGTGGCCCTTGACCTTCTCGCGCCCGTGATCCTCCAGCATGGCGGGTACGAAGTGCCACTGGATATCGGGCGCAGGTGCATCGGGCATGACCTTCCAGAACCCGCCGGCTTCGGCATAGGGCGTGGTCATGATGCCGGTCCGCTTGCGCCGGTGCTCGACGATGGCCTTGGCCATGCGCACGGTGCCCGCCAGGCTGTCGCCGATGAAGTCCTTGCTCTGCGTTTCCCAGCTGGAGACGTAGTCGATGTGGTCCTGCAGGTCCGATCCGACGGCGGGCTTGTCCAGCTTCACCTCGATCCCGTGCTCGCGCAGGTGCGCCGCCGGGCCGATACCGGACAGCATCAGGATTTGCGGCGAGTTGAACGCTCCCGCCGAGAGCACCACGGCTCCGCGCGCCGAGACGGTGCGCTCCTTCCCGCCTACCGAATAGGTGACGCCGGTGACGCGCCCGTCTGTGATCACCAGCCGCTGGACGGTAACGCCGATGCGGATGTCGAGGTTTTTCGATTTGCGCTTCGGCTCGACATAGGCGCGCGCAGCGGACCAGCGTTCGCCATCCTTTTGCGTTACCTGGTAGAGGCCGAAACCTGCCTGGGTGGCTCCGTTGAAGTCATTGTTGCGCGGCAATTGCAGCTGCGCTGCGGCCTCGACAAATGCGAGGCTGCCCGGGTTGGGCCATTTCTGGTCGCTGACCCACAGCGGGCCATCGTCGCCGTGAAATTCATCCTCGCCCCGCACATTGTGTTCGGCGCGTTTGAAATAGGGGAGCACGTCGTCATGGCTCCAGCCGGAGCAGCCGAGCGCCTCCCAATTGTCGTAATCCCAGCTGTTGCCGCGGATATAGACCATGGCGTTGATCGCCGAGGATCCGCCGAGCCCGCGTCCGCGTGGCTGGTAACCGGTGCGCCCGTTCAGCCCTTTCTGCGGCACCGTCTCGTAGCGATAATTCGACTTGTCATTGAGAAAGGGCATGAAGCCCGGCGTCTTGATCAGGGCGGTGTTGTTACGCCCCCCGGCCTCCAGCAGGCACACGCGCTTGCCGCCCTCTGCCAGCCGGCCCGCGACCGCGCTGCCTCCGCTACCGCCGCCGACGACGACTACGTCGAATTCATCCATGATATCTCCTCTCGATTCGAGAGGTTAGGCAGCCTCGGCCTCGCCCGCAATCGGGTTTTCGGATGAAACGGGTTTAGGGTCCGACGCCTGTCGTGCCAGCCATGCAGCGCGGATCTGGTCGCTGGTCTCGCGGGTGCCGTCATGCGTCCAGCCGGGTTCGCGCAGAAGATAGCCGAGCTTGCTGCCCCGCGGCGCGCGCCACATGTCCTGCGCGATGCCGATCCATTCGTGGAACACCGCCCATAGCAAATTGAAGCTGCCGAGCTGCTTGACGATACCGTAGCGGATCTTCTCGTCTTTCACTTCGGGCTCGAACGTGCCGAACAGCTTGTCCCAGACGATGAAGACTCCCGCGTAGTTGCGGTCGAGATAGCGCGGATTGGTTGCATGATGCACCCGGTGGTGGCTCGGCGTGTTCATAACCGCCTCGAACCAGCGCGGCATCTTGTCGATCGCCTCGGTGTGGATCCAGAACTGGTAGATCAGGTTGAACCCGCCTGCGAGCGCGATCATGCCCGGATGGAAGCCGAGCAGCACCAGCGGCAGGGCGAAGGCGAAGCCCAGCGTCATGAAGCCGGTCCAGGTCTGGCGGAGTGCGGTGCTGAGATTGTAATGCTGGCTGGAATGGTGGTTCACATGGCTCGCCCAGAACCAGCGCACGCGGTGGCCGAAGCGGTGGACCCAGTAGTATTTGAGATCGTCGAGCACGAAGCAGAGCGCGAAAGCCCACCAGCTCCAGCCGATGTCGAACAGGCGGAACTGCCACACCCACAGGAACAGCGCGAAGAACAACCCGCCGAAGATCAGTCCGCTGACCGTGCTGCCGAGGCCGAACGCCAAACTGGTCAACGTATCGCGCGGCTCATAGGCCTCGCGCCGCTTACGCCAAGCCCAGATCATTTCGATCAGGACCAGCGCGACGAAGCCGGGCACGGCGAGTTCGGTGGGCGAGAAATCGGGCATGATTAGCGGCTCTTTATCGCCTTGATCGCCTGCATCCAAGCTGAAGCGTCGGCAAGCGCGAGTCGGGCGGAGCCATAACGCTTCTCCGCCGTCTCGACAAAAAGCTCGCCATCCTCGATCCGCGCATCTGCCCGATCGCTCAGCAGGCGACCGGCGAAGTGGGAGCCATGTGGTCGCAACAGGAGGACTCGACCTCCGCTATCGCGCAACAGGGCGCCGCGACCCTCCCTGTCCAGCCCGATTGCGACGGGTTCGAAGCCGCTGACGGCTTCGTCGGCAGCCCTACGCGCGGCATTCTCATCGTCCAGCCGTGGCTCGGGGCCGAGCTTCAATCGCCAAGCAATCGCGGCCAACACGAGGATTGCGGCGAGCGAACCGAGAAACTGAAGGAGGGCAGGTGGCAGGGTCATGCAAATGCCGATTTGGCATGACGCGTATTTTGCGGCAAGCATGCGCCGACCAGGGAGATATTCTGCATGAAAGTCGCCGTCCTACTCGCCGCCACTGCCATGACGCTCGCGCTGCCCGCAGCCGCGCAAGAGGCCGATCCTATCGCCGCAGTCGAGGCCGAGAGCGAACGCACCAGCCGTGTCGCGCGCGAAATCTGGGAACTGGCGGAACTCGGCTACCTCGAAACCCAATCGAGCGGATTGCTGGTGGACGAATTGCAACGGGAAGGGTTCTCCATCCAGCCGGGCGTTGCCGGTATTCCGACGGCCTTCGTGGCCGAATGGGGCAGTGGCGGTCCGGTCATCGGACTGCTGGCGGAATTCGACGCGCTGCCGGGGATCAACCAGTCGACCTCGCCCAATCGCGATCCGGTCGAAGGCAAGCATGCGGGTCACGCCTGCGGGCATAATTTGTTCGGTGCAGGCTCGCTCACCGCGGCGATTGCGATCAGGAACTGGCTGGAGGCGACCGGCACGCCGGGCCGCGTCAGGCTCTACGGTACTCCGGCGGAAGAAGGCGGATCGGGCAAGGTCTATATGACCCGCGCCGGCCTGTTCGACGATGCCGATTTCGTGATCGACTGGCACCCGGCGGACCGCAATTCCGCCGCCTCGCGCATGAGCCTCGCCAACCGTTCGGGCAAGTTCCGTTTCCGCGGCGTGTCGGCCCACGCGGCGGGAGCGCCGGAGCGCGGACGCAGCGCGCTCGACGGTGTCGAGGCGATGAACATGATGGTCAACATGATGCGTGAGCACACTAGCATGGATACGCGCATCCATTACGTCATCACCGAAGGCGGGGCGGCCCCGAACGTGGTCCCCGATTTCGCCGAAGTGTTCTATTACGTGCGCCACTCCGACGCCGACGAGGTCCGCGCGCTGTGGCCCCGGCTCGAGGCTGCGGCGAAGGGCGCGGCGATGGGCACCGGTACGGATGTCGACTGGGAGATCATCCACGGCAACAATCCCACCCTGCCACTAGAGTCTCTCCAGCGCATGATGACCGAGAAGCTCAACCAGCTCGAACCGATCGAATACACCGCCGAGGAACTCGCCTGGGCGCGTGAAATCCGCGAATCCTTCGGCGAGGATGCCCCCGATCTGTCGCAGGCGCGCGAGGTGGAGGAATTCGAGGTGAAGACCGGTTATGGTTCCACCGACGTCGGCGACGTGTCGCGCGCCGTGCCGACGGTCAGCGTCCGCACTGCCACGTGGGTGCCTGGCACGGCGGCGCATAGCTGGCAGGCGGTTGCTGCCAGCGGGCATAGCTACGGTGCGAAAGGCACGCAGCAGGCGGCCAAGGCCATGATCCTTGCGGCGGTCGAGCTCTACACCAATCCGCAGCTGCGCGAGCAGGCGAAAGCGGAGTTCATCGCGGAGCGGGGCGAAGGGTATGAGTACCAGTCGCTGCTGGGCGATCGCGACCCGCCGCTCGATTATCGTCGCTGATCAGTCGCTGGATTTGCCCGCAAGCATGTCGACCGTCGGGCGGACGGGATCGATCGAATAGCCACCGGCTTCCGCCGCTGCGGCGATCTCGTCCGGATCTCGGCCTTGCTTTGCCTGGGCGAGCGACCAGAGCAGAGTCGAGCGCGTGCCCGAGCGGCAGAAGCCGAGCACGGGACGGTCGGCCTTGGCGAGAACTTCCGACATCGCGTCGACCTGCGGCATGCTGAAACCCGAGTGGCCGATCGGGATCGCGACATAGTTCAAGCCGGCTGCTTTCGTGGCTGATTCGATGTCGCTGCCTGCAGGCTGGTCGTCCGCCTCGCCTTCCGGACGGTTGTTCACGATCGTGCCGATCCCCATGGCCGCCGCTTGCGACACATCGGCCACGGAAATTTGCGGGCTGGCGAAGAAGCCATCGTCGATCTTACGGAAATCGGTCATGCGGCTTCTCCCTTGGCTGCGGCACGCTGCCCCGCACGGCGGCGGCGCTGGACGATATTGAGAATCTCGACGCCGACCGAGAAGCCCATGGCGGCGTAGATATAGCCCTTGGGCACATGGAAGCCGAAGCCGTCGGCGATCAGGACGAGGCCGATCATCACGAGGAAGGCCAAGGCCAGCATGACCAGCGTCGGATTGCTCTCGATGAATTTCGCCAGCGGATCGGCGGCAACCATCATGATACCGACCGTGATGACCACGGCAGCGACCATGATCGGAATGTCGTCGGTCATGCCGACCGCGGTCAGGATCGAATCGACCGAGAAGACCATGTCGATCGCGATGATTTGGACGATCACAGAGCCGAAAGTCGCCGTGGCGGCCGCCGCGACCCCCGGTGTCTTGTCCAGCAGATCGCCCGAGTCGTCCTCCGGCTCCATCGAATGATGGATTTCCTTGGTCGCCTTCCACAGGAGGAATAGGCCGCCTGCGAGGAGGATGAGATCGCGCCCGGAGAACGCCGTTTCGAAGCTGGCCTTGTTCGTGCCCTCGACCGGCGGCCCGACGATGCCGAGATCGAAGATAGGCGTCTGCAGCGTGACCAGCCAACCGATCAGCATCAGCATGCCGATCCGCAGGATCAGCGCGAGAGCGAGGCCGATGCGGCGTGCCTTCTGCTGCTGGTGCTCGGGCAGCTTGTTCGAGAGGATCGCGATGAAAATGAGATTGTCGATGCCCAGCACGACTTCCAGCGCAATCAGCGTCAGGAGCGCGAGCCATGCTGCGGGGTCGGACAAGAGGGCCATGATTTCCATGGCGTCGCAATGCCAAGCCGGCCGGGGACGCGCAAGCGAAACGACGTGGCGGAACCTCATGCGAAAATGTCACAATTTTGCGCGAGACGGCATCCGAACGCTAAATCATTCGCAACACGCGCGGATTCGCGCTATGCGTGTCGAAATGTGCGGTGGGCTGCCCTGCGGGCGCACCCTCCGCGGTCCGGCGTGGCAAGGCAGCCGACGCGCCGGGGATTGAGGAACACTGGCTGTACGAAGGTACTGTTCGGATTATGGGTTACGATAAAGGGCGCCGTCGCGGACGGGATAAGCGCGATGGTTTTGGGGAGGATAGCTTCGATCCGTTCGGCGGCCCGCCGGCGGACTTTGCTCCACACGATTCTTTCCGCGACAATCGCGGCGGTGGCGATC
This sequence comes from Qipengyuania profundimaris, assembly GCF_030717945.1. Lineage (NCBI taxonomy): Bacteria > Pseudomonadati > Pseudomonadota > Alphaproteobacteria > Sphingomonadales > Erythrobacteraceae > Qipengyuania > Qipengyuania profundimaris. The sequence goes on along the minus strand of NZ_JAVAIM010000001.1, from coordinate 108,035 downwards.
GCTTCGGCGGCGGCGGAGGCGGCGGTGACCGCTTCGGTGGCGGCAATCGCGGCGGCGGTGGCGGCGGCTTCGGCGGCGGCAACCGTGGCGGCGGCGGTGGTGGTGGCGGCGGTTTCAACCGCATGCCCGCCCAGGTCGTCGGCACCGGCAAAGGCACGGTGAAGTTCTTCAACAGCCAGAAGGGCTTCGGCTTCATCCAGCAGGAAACCGGCGGCGAAGACGTCTTCGTCCACATCAGCGCCGTCGAACGTGCCGGCCTCGAAGGCCTTGCCGAGGGGCAGGAGCTGGAATTCAACCTCGTCGATCGCGGCGGCAAGGTTTCGGCGCAAGACCTCCAGGTCGTCGGCGATGTGATCGCGGTCGAGCAGAAGAGCGCTGCTCCGCGGCGCGAGCTGACCGGCGAAAAGGCGACGGGCACGGTCAAGTTCTTCAACTCGATGAAGGGCTTCGGCTTCCTGACCCGCGACGATGGCCAGCCGGATGCCTTCGTGCATATCAGCGCTGTCGAGCGTTCGGGCCTGTCGGGTATCGACGAGGGCGAGCGCTACGAGTTCGACCTCGAAGTCGACCGACGCGGCAAATATTCGGCGGTCAATCTCGTCCCCGTCCAAGAGTAAGGGCAGGAGTGCGAAGGCTTGCCGCGATCCGGTTTGACCCGGACCGCGCGAGGCAATAGATCGCTGGCAAACACGCAGATGGCGGTTCCGCAAGGGCCGCCATTTGTCTTTCGATTTTAGCCATGCCCGCTGGAGGCCCCATGTCGATTACCCCGCTGATGCCCGTCTATCCCCGCTGCGGCGTTCGCCCCGTTCGCGGCGAGCATTGCCATTTGATCGACGAGGACGGCACGCGCTATCTCGACTTCGCGAGCGGGATTGCGGTCAATTTGCTGGGCCACAGCCACGAAGGGCTGATCGGCGCGATCCAGCAGCAGGCAGCTACGCTGATGCACGTCTCCAACCTCTACGGCAGCCCGCAAGGCGAAGCGCTGGCGCAGCGGCTCGTCGACAAGACCTTCGCCGATACGGTGTTCTTCACCAACTCGGGCGCCGAGGCTGTCGAGGCCGCGATCAAGACAGCGCGTGCCTATCACCAGCACGAGGATGGCGATGCTAACCGGACCGAGCTGATTACCTTCACCAACGCCTTCCATGGGCGCACGATGGCAACGATCAGCGCCTCCAACCAGGCGAAGATGCACAAAGGCTTCATGCCGCTCCTCGCCGGTTTCCAATATGCGGAATTCGACGATCTGGAGAGCGCGAAGGCGCTGGTTAGCGACAAGACGGCCGGCTTCCTAGTCGAACCGATTCAGGGCGAGGGCGGCATCCGTCCTGCCTCGCAGGAATTCATCAACGGCCTGCGCGCCCTGTGCGACGAGCACGATCTCATGCTGGTCTTCGACGAGGTGCAGTGCGGCGTCGCGCGCACCGGCAAGCTCTATGCCTACGAGCATTACGGCATCGAGCCCGACATCATGGCGACTGCCAAGGGCATCGGCGGCGGCTTCCCGCTCGGCGCCTGTCTGGCGACCGAGAAGGCCGCGCGCGGCATGGGCTTCGGCACTCACGGTTCGACCTATGGCGGCAATCCGCTCGCCATGGCGGCGGGCACGGCGGTGATGGACGCCGTCGCGAACGACGAATTTCTCGCCGAGGTAACCGAGAAGGGCGAGCGCCTGCGCGCGCGCCTCGAGCAGTTCATCGGCAATTATCCCGACCTGTTCGAACTGGTGCGCGGCAAGGGCCTGATGCTTGGCATCAAGATGAAGGTCGAGAGCCGGCCGTTCTTCGTCCACCTGCGCGATCATCACCAGCTGCTGACGGTGGCCGCGGGCGACAACACCCTGCGCGTGCTGCCGCCGCTGGTGGCGGGCGAAGCGGAATTCGATGAATTCCTCGACAAGCTCTCGGCCGGTGCGGCGAGCTATCAGGTGCCAGAGGCCGCCTGATGGCCGAGCCGACTGCAGCCCCGCGCAACTTTCTTGACCTGTCCGATGCAGGCGGTGATGCGATCGCCGCGATGCTGGCCGACGCCCAGGACCGCAAGGCTGCCCGGCGCGATTGGCCCAAGGGCAGGGCCGACGCGGACGCGCCGCTCGCAGGGCACGTGCTTGGCATGATCTTCGAGAAGAATTCGACGCGCACGCGAGTGAGTTTCGATATTGGAATGCGCCAGCTCGGCGGCACATCGCTGATACTGGACTCGGGCACTACCCAGCTTGGGCGCGGCGAAAGCATTGCCGACACAGCCCGGGTGCTCAGCCGTATGGTCGATGCGATCATGATTCGGACCGACGATCATGCGAAAGCTGAAGAACTCGCGCACCACGCCAGCGTGCCAGTGATCAACGGCCTCACCGACCGCTCGCACCCCTGCCAGATCGTTGCCGATCTGCTGACGATGGTGGAGCAGGGCAAAGCGCTACCCGGCCTTGAACTTGCATGGCTCGGCGATGGCAACAATGTCCTCCATTCTATCCTGGAGGCAGCGGCGCTGTTCAAGTTCAACGTCCGCGTCGGCACGCCGCAGGGCTACGAGCCCGAGATGGAATTCGTCGAGATGGCGCGCGCTGCCGGGTCGCAGGTGACGTTGACGCAGGATGCAGCCGAAGCGGCCAGCGGTGCGGATATCGTGGTCACCGATACGTGGGTCTCGATGGGTCAGGAGCACGTCCACAACAAGCTCGCTGCGATGGCGCCATTCCAGGTCGATGCAGACCTGATGGCGCATGCCAAGCCGGACGCCCGTTTCCTCCACTGCCTGCCCGCCCATGTCGGCGACGAGGTGAGCGAGGAGGTGTTCGAGGGCGAACAGTCCGTGGTCTTCGATGAGGCGGAAAACCGCATCCACGCGCAGAAATCCATTCTGCTTTGGTGTTTCGGACGCCTTTGACCCGCCTCTGTTAATCCTTGTCGCGCCACCCATATGGGCGCGATGGACCAGACCACCCCCCATTCCGACGAAACCTACGCCGGGCAACTGCTCGGCTTCACGATCCCGTCGCGCAACGCGCGGGGACGCGTCGTCCGCCTCGACTCGGTGCTCGACGAGATCCTGTCGGCGCACGACTACCCTGCGCCGATCACTCATCTTCTTGCGGAAGCACTAGTGCTCGCCAGCCTCATGGGTGGCCTGCTGAAGGACGATGGATCGCAGGTGACCATGCAGGCCCAGACCGAGGCGGGCGCGGTCAATCTCCTGGTATGCGATTTCAAGGACGGAAACCTGCGGGGATACGTCGATTACGACGAGGCTCGGCTTGCCGAACTCGGGGCGAACCCGTCGCTATTCGCGCTCTTCGGAAAGGGCTATCTCGCGATCACTTTCGACATGGCCGACGGACGCGGACGCTATCAGGGGATCGTACCACTCGAAGGCGACAGTCTCTCGCAGGCTTGCGAGAATTACTTCTTACAGTCGGAACAGGTGCCGACGATGATCCGCTGCGCTGTACGCGGCGATGGGGCCTCCTGCTCGGCAGCCGGACTTCTCATCCAGCATTTGCCCGATGGCGAGGAGGGGCGCGAGCGGTTGCACGCGCGTCTCGATCACCCCGAGTGGGAGCACGTCGCTGTCATGGCTGGCTCGATCCGGCACGATGAACTCCTCGACCCTGCGCTCTCGCTCGAAGCGATCGTGTGGCGCCTGTTTCACGAGGAAGAGGAAGTGCGCATCCAGCGCGGTGCGCAGATCGCGCGCGGCTGCCGTTGCTCGATCGAGCATTACAAGGAAGTGATTGCGCGTTTCCCGGAAGCAGACCGGGCGGACATGCGCGACGATCAGGGCATGATCCTCGTCGATTGCGCCTTTTGCTCGAAACAGTTCGCCATCGCGGCGTGACGTTTGTCGATACTATACAACGCTTGAGCGCAGTTTCGGTGTATATTGCGCGAATCACAGGCGTGTTCGTTTCCCGACACGCGAAAGGAATGTCATGGCAAAGGTGAATGCATTGGTTCTGGCGCTGGGCGCATCGCTCGCGGTCGTCGCGGCACCGGCGCTCGCACAGGCTTCGCTCGCCATGCTGGATTCGCTCGACAAGGGCGGCTGGGAATTGCGCTATCGCGACGGCAGCACGGCGCGGAAGGTCTGCCTTCGCAGCGGCCGCGAATTCATTCAGCTGCGTCACCGGGGGTCCGGCTGCAATCGCTTCGTTGTCGAGGACGGCGCCCGCGAGGTCACGATCCAATATACCTGTCGCGGCAACGGATATGGCCGGACGAGCATCCGCAAGGAAACCGGCAGCCTGGTGCAGATCGACAGCCAGGGTATCGCCGATGGCAAGCCCTTCGAATTCTCGGCAGAGGCGCGCCGCACGGGATCCTGTAACTGACGGTTGCCGCCACCGCTGAAGCGTCCTAGCGGCTTGGCGCATGACGACATTTGCAAGCGATCGCGGGAAGGGCCCCGCCGTGGTCCTGCTTTCGGGCGGGCTGGACTCCATGGTGACTGCGGCACTGGCCGCCGAAAGCGGGCATGAAGTCCATGCGCTGACGATCGACTACGGGCAGCGACATGTGCGCGAATTGCAGTCGGCCAAGGCGATCGCCGAGAAGCTGGACGTGGCACGCCATGTCCAGCTGCCCCTGGATTTGCGCAAATTCGGCGGCTCTGCGCTGACCGACGACATCGCAGTCCCGAAATCGGGCGTCGGGAACGACATTCCCGTGACCTACGTCCCCGCACGCAATCTTGTCTTTCTGGCACTGACGACGGCCTTCGCGGAGACATCGGCATCGCGTGACATTTTCATCGGCGTGAATGCGCTGGACTATTCGGGCTATCCCGACTGTCGCCCCGAATTCATCGCGAGCTTTGCCGAAACGGCGCGGCTCGGCACGAAGCAGGGGGTCGGAGGCGCTCCCTTCACCATCCATGCGCCGCTTCAGAATATGTCGAAAGCAGACATCGCGCGCGAGTGCGACAGGCTCGGCCTCGACCCGGCCTGGAGCTGGTCCTGCTACGATCCGACACCGACGGGCGAGGCCTGCGGTGCATGCGACTCGTGCCGTTTGCGCCGAAAGGGCTTTGCCGAAGCAGGGCTAGTCGATACCACCGTCTACGCAGAGGATGCCCCTCGCGTGACGGAGTAGGAATTTGACCGAGAATACCGCAGCTTCCGAAGACCAGACCCAGACAGTCAGCGAGGCGACCGGTAAGGTCCCCGCCTACAGCTGGTACGCGCTCGGCGTATTGGTGATCGTCTACGTCCTGAATTTCGTCGATCGGAACATCATCTCGATCCTCGCAGAAGACATCAAGGCCGACCTTGGTTTGCGGGACGACCAGATCGGCTTCCTCTACGGCACGGCGTTCGGCGTGTTCTATGCGCTCTTCGGCATCCCCTTGGGCAAGCTGGCCGATAGCTGGCATCGCGTAAGGCTCATGACGGCCGGCCTCGCGATCTGGTCCGCATTTACCGCTCTTTCGGGGTTCGCCAAAAACTTCACGACGCTCAGCATCGCACGGATCGGCGTGGGTGTCGGGGAGGCGACGGCCAGCCCGAGCGCCTACTCGCTAATCTCGGACTGGTTTCCGAAGAAGATGCGCGCCACCGCACTCGCGATCTATTCCTCCGGTCTTTACATCGGCGGTGGTATCTCGCTGCTGATCGGCGGCGCGATCGTCGAGAACTGGAACCAGGCGTATCCGGTCGATGCACCGCTCGGGCTCGCCGGTTGGCAAGCGGCCTTCATCATCGTGGGCCTGCCCGGACTGTTGCTCGCCCTTCTCGTCTTTACGTTGCGGGAGCCGGTGCGCGGGCAGAGCGAAGGGATCGTCACCCCGCCAGCAAAAGATCCCTTTCGTGGCTTCTTCAAAGAGCTCGTCGCGGTCATTCCGCCGTTCACGCTGATTGGCGCTGCACAAGGCGGCACCAAAGGCATAGTAGTCAATTTGCTTGGTGCCGCAATCATCGGCGGCATCGCCTTCGCCATGGCGGACTTCACCGGCAATGCGCAGCAATGGGGCGCAGTCGGGATCGGATATTACGCGATCTTCTCCTGGGCATCGACATTGAAGCGCCGGGACGAGCCGACCTTCTCGCTTATTTGGGGGACCCCGGCGTTCCTCACGACCATCCTCGGTTACGGCATGGTCGCCTTCATGTCCTATGCGGCGAGTTTCTGGGCGGCACCCTACGCGATCCGGATCTTGGGCGAGGCGCCCTCGACCGCCGGTTGGTGGATTGGTGGCCCTGGCGCGGTCGCAGGGTTCTTGGGCGTCATTCTCGGTGGCCGGCTGGCGGATTGGCTGAGGGAGCGCCTGCCTGCCGGAAGGCTCATCGTGGTCGCCTTCGGTCTCGCCGCAGCCTCGCCCTTCCTCTATCTGATGTTCACCACCCAGAACCCGACGCTGTTCTACATCGCGGCATTCATGCAATCGCTTTTCGGCAGCTCGGCTTTGGGCGGCGCAGCGGCGACGACGCAGGATCTCGTTCTGCCACGCATGCGCGGAACGGCGACCGCGACGTTCTTCCTGGCCACAACCCTGGTCGGGCTTGCTTTGGGCCCATACATGGCCGGGCAGGTGTCCAGCATGACGGGAAGCCTGTCGACCGGTGGGCTCAGCCTGCTTGTCGCGCTACCCATCGGCCTTGTCCTGCTTGCGATAGCCTACCGGACGGTGCCGACGGCAGAGCGAACGGTGCTCGAGCGTGCACGGGCGGCTGGCGAGCCGATTTAGGGTCCAATACCTTAGGGGGGCGCCTTTGTGCGAGCAGGCCGGAGCCTGCTCGCACTGCCAGGATGTCCTGATGCGCCGAGAGCGGCCTGCTTAGAGAATGGCTCAGGCCTGTTCGATCACGCCGCAGGCGACCCGCGATCCTGCATCGCCGGCCGGATCGGTAACGTAATCGTCGGGACCGGCATGGATCACTACGGCTGTCCCATCGGCGTCGAAGATGTCGGCAAGGACCTGCGTGGCGTTGCCCTCCAGATCGATTTGGGCGCTGGCCGTGCGATTGGCACCCACGACAAGGTTGGGAAGGTCGCCGAGGTGCTTGCCGCCGTCGGATAGCGAACCGTGCGTGTTGTTTCCCGGATTGAGGTGGCCGCCTGCGCTGGTAAAATCGGGAGCTGTGCAGCTACCTGTGGTGTGCAGGTGAAAGCCATGCTCGCCCGGTGCCAAGCCGACTGCGGCGATAGCGACCGAGACCGTGTTTCCGTTCCTGAGCAACTGCACCGTACCTGCCGGGACGCCCTGCGCGGTCTGCAAGGTCGCCGTTCCCACGCGTTCGTCGGGAATGGAATCGACCGTGCTGCACGCGCCGAGGAGCGCGGCGGTACCGATGGTAATCACTGTGTTACGTGCGATCATTGCTGTCCTCCAAAAATAAAGACTTCGATGACGCAACGAAAAAGGGGCCGGATTGCTCCGGCCCCTCGTTCATTTCCGCTTTGAAAGCGAACCTTACATGCCCGAACCCGGACCGTAGGTGATTTCCACGCGGCGGTTCTGCAGTTCGCGGACACCGTCGGCGGTCGGAACGCGGAGCTGGCTTTCGCCGAAGGCTTCGCTGGTGATCCGGCCACCCGGTACGCCGCGGCTGGTCAGGTAGTCGCGAACCGACGAGTTACGACGTTCGGCGAGGCCCATGTTGTAGGCGGTCGAACCCGAAGTATCGGTGTGACCTGCCAGCATGACTGCTGCCGTACCGCAGTTGGCATAAGCCGAAACTGCGTTGTCGAGGATCGTCGCTGCTTCCGGAGTGATGTCCGATTCGTCCCAGTTGAAGAAGACGATGTACGGACCCTGCTCGCAAACCGGAGCCGGCGGCGGCGGCGGCGGCGGCGGGGGAGGCGGCGGCGGGGGCGGCGGCGGCGGCGGCGGCGGAGGCGGCGGTGCCACGCCGAAGTTGTAGGTCAGCGTACCCATGAGCGAGTGAGTGCTAACCTTGTCGTCGAGGCTGTTTCCAGCCAGGTCGACGAGGTCGACGCCCGTCGCGTTGAAGTAACGATAGCGCAGGCCAACGTCCCAATTGTCGCTCAGCGGAGCGCGCACACCGGCCAGAGCCTGCCAGGCGAAGCCGCTGTCCGAATCGTCGAGAGCCGTAAGGCCCGAGCCGCCGACGTCGACGCTGGTGCGAGCCACACCGGCACCGCCACCGACATAGCCCTGAAGGCCGTCGTCGGGACCGAAGTCGATCAGGCCGTTGAGCATGAACGAAAGGATGCTGGTCGAACCAGGAGCTTCATACTGGCCAGCCGGGACAGTGAAGCCGTTGCTGAGCAGTCCGCCGAGTGCGCCGACAGTGATGGTGTCGAGATCGGCTTCGCGATAGCTGACTTCGGCTTCGGCACGGAACGCACCGAAATCGTAGCCAACGAAACCGCCGAAGTCGTAACCAGCGTCGTGATCGAGCGTGACGACATCGCTGTTTGCCGCGCCGTCGCGATCGAAATCGATATCCTGGACGATCATTGCGCCCCCTTCGAGGCCGACGTACCAGGCGTCGTCCTTGGCGAGGGCAGGCGATGCAAGGGCCGTAGAGGCCATCGCCATGCCTATGACGAATTTCCGCATTATAGTTTCCCCTTTTTGCGAATAAGAGCCACCGAGTGCAATATCTCTAACTTTTCACCCGAAAGGTGGCAAGCGGGCAATGCCCGCAAACTGTTGCATTTATGCCGCTCTTACGAACTGCGCCATGCAAATTTACAGAAGATGATCCCTCCATGCGCCCCGAAACGCCGAAAAGCGCATCGGGTTCCCGGCATAATTCAGACGATTAACCCGGCCTGCCGGACGGCTGTAAGCAATGAGTCGATAGCGGCGCGGGCTTCGCTGTCGATCACCGATCCGCCGGTGGGGGAAGCGAACGTCGGCGCGCTCGCCCAGCTTCCGGAAAAGTGGCGTTTCGCACCGGTCGAAAGATCATGGACGGCAAGCCCGTTCGCGGGGCTCGCGAAGGTCCATTGCGCGCCGTCCCAACCGGCGATCGCGTCGTCCTGCCCGGCCCATGCATCGACGGCCCCGGCCTCGACGATCCAGCACTCTCCTGCAGCAGGCGAGCTGGGCGGAGTTGCCGCCGCACCCGTCACCACCGGGTGCATCAGCATGTCGATGAGCGCGAGGCTCTCGTTCACGAACAGCTCTTTTTGTGCTTGCCCTGCAGGCATGGCTGTGCTGCGGGCCTCGCAGGCCCTCCGGCTCGGCTGCCGTGTACAGCGTGGCCTGCGCTCCGTTCGGCCAGGTCAGTCGCCTTAGCGAGGGTTCGAATACCGGCGCGCCGCCCGCCGCTTCGGCGCAACAGGCCAGCAGTCCGCTTTCGCCTTCGACCATGACGGCCCGGCCTTCGCCCAGATTGGCGGCCACCAGCGCGATGCGCGCTTCGGGGTTTTTCTCCGCGACGAAGCGGACCCACTCCGCCCCGGCGCGGGTCTTGCCGAACCCGCGCCCGGCCATGATCAGCCAGACGAACCATTGATCGTCACGCGGCAGCTGGCCTGCATGCGCATGATTGCGAAAGTCGCCGTGGAAGGCGTTGCGTTCTTCCTCGGTCATGCCGTGGATGAAAACCTCGCGCTCCACCGGGGTGAGGCGCGCCCATATGCCCGGGCGTGAAACGATATCGCTCATGCCGGTGCGATGTCCCGGCCAGCCACCTTCCTGCGCAATTCCTCGACCTTGCGATCAATGGTTTCGCGGACCTGCGCGGCGCTGACGTTGGCGCGCTGGGCCCGCTCCTTCGCGATGGTTTCCTTGTGCGCGGCAAGCAGGCGCAGCGCCACGGCGACGTCCATCTTCCGCTCGGGAGACGGATTGCGCAGGTACCCCAGCACTTCCATTTCCAGATTGGCATAGCCTTCGAACAGGGCCTCGCGCCACGCAGCGGCAAAACCGCGATCCGCGCGGCGGGTGCGATAGACCTCACCCGGCTTGACCCCGGCCACCGTGGCAGAGGCGGAGACATTGGAGGTGGCCGCCAGTTCTTCGAGAAACACGGTCTTCCACCGGTCTGCCATGCGCCGGGCCGCGCTGTGCGTGTTCGCCTTGCGCCCGCTGAGGGCGAAAATTTCCAGCGCCTCGTCCCAGGCCCGGCTGAAGCTGCTGCAAGACTTCTTGCGGGTATAGGGCCCGCGGGTGGTGATGCCGGCGGCCTGGGCGGCGGCGGTCACCTTGCCGAACTGCTTGAGCCCTTCGATGAAGCTATCCTCCCACCAAGGGCGCTCGCCCGCACTTTCGTTTGTCATCCGTCCCTCCCGGAATATGGCCGATTATCGATGGCGTGACGCAAAAGCGGCCCGCCGACCGATGGGGTCGGGGGCCGCATGCTCCGGCCGGGTGGCCGGTGAATCACACTATCGCGATGTTCCAGTTATGTACCCAAACAGCGTTACGATGTCAATGATAAAGTGCCAAATAGGTTCGTGCCGAGATCATTGCCAACAGCGCCGCGCTCGCCTAGTCCGGCGCGTGTCGGAAACGCCTGGGGTCCTGCCAACATCATGCTCATGAAACCGCTGCGCGGTCTGTACGAATGGACCATGGAAAAGGCCTCGCACCCCCATGCGGAATGGTGGCTGGCGTTCTTCTGCTTCGTCGAATCGAGCTTCTTCCCGATCCCGCCGCACCCGCTGCTCGGCCTGATGTGCCTGGCGGAGCCGAACAAGGCGATCCGCTTTTCGATCATCGCCACGCTGTCCTCGGTGGCGGGCGCGCTGCTCGGCTATGCGATCGGCTGGGGGCTCTACGATACGGTCGGCGTCTGGCTGATCGGCACGCTCGGCCTGACAGAGGCCTTCCCCGTCGCCGCCTGCCATTTGCGCGAATACGATTTCGAAGCGATCCTGATCGCCGGCGCGACGCCGGTGCCGTTCAAGCTGCTGACGATCACCGCCGGCTTCGTCGGCATGAACCTCGTGACCTTCGTGCTCTCCAGCCTGTTCGCCCGCGCGCTGATCTTCATGACCGTGGGCATATTGTTCCGCGTCTTCGGCGCCCCGATCAAGCGGGTGATCGACAAGTATCTCGGCACGGTGACCACGGTGTTCGTCCTGCTGGTCATCGGCGGCATCCTGGTGCTGACCCAGCTCGGCGGCAGCGAGGACGAGGACGGCGGGCCGTGCGCGAATGCGACCGAGGTCAATCCGAAGGCTTGATGCGCAAGGCGGAGCGGGGAGTGTCCGCTAACGACTTAAAGGGGCCTTACACGAATATTGAAATAAACCCCGTGTGTGATTAACGAGAAATATGGACGCGCACCTCGAACTCACCCAGATACTGGAAGACACAATGGAATGGGTCTTGGATACGAGGATGAATTTCGATCACGTTTATAGTAAATGGTCGTCGCAAGGCGATTTACTAGCGCAATTGAATGAACACATTTCGGATGCACATGAAAAGACCGCCGACTTTGGTAAGCTATTCATGCTGTTTGCCCCCACCGCAGGTTTGTGCGAAATCGTAACAACCGATAGCTCGATAAAACGCTACATGGTGTTAGCCGCTCGATTTGACGATTGGTATGCTTCCGTCCGCCCAGTATGAGCGACAGGTAACCACCCATTTCCGGACTTTCGATGAGCGTGTGGCGCGCACCACAACCGGACCGACCGCTAACCGCCCTACTGGCCAAGAACTGGACGGTCAGCGAGCGCCTCAATTGCGGACATCCAACATTAGCCCGGGTACGGCAGCCCTTCACCGCGGTGAAATAGGATTTCTTGTCGGGCAATAGGCGTAAACCCCGAAATGTCGGCTGTCATGAGGATGCCGCGATCTCTCCAAGCCCCTCCCAGAACCTCCGCGGCTCGCTGCTGCAGCATTTCGCTGGCACCCGGGTCGCTCGCTACCTTTGCAAGCTCGGGCAAAGCTACGTCGAGAGAATGGATCAAGAGAGCGGCATAGTCGCGCTCCCAATCATCCGCGTCGGGATTTCTGAAAATCTCCAAAGCCTCTAGAGGCGTTTTTGGAATGGGCATTCAAGCATCTCCAACAGCTAGACATGCAGTGCTTCGTGCAACCTTTGCACTAATTATCATGTAAATGGTACGGCAGCTAACCACCCATCTAAAGCCGCTTTCACCGAGTTAACGGTGAATTAGAAGCGGACCTTCGGCTAAACGACCCGATTGCGGTCAATCGTTTACTGTCCAGAATCGCAGTTTCAGTGTTGCTTGCCCTGCCGTCCAGAAGCTGCTTCGCCCAATCGCAAAAAACGAGCGGCATTGTCGTGCAGTATCATCCGCTTCTGCTCAGTGGAAAGGTAGGGCGCGCGATTGATCGCATCGATCCCTAACCCAATCGCGCCGGGCCAGTTCATCTGGTCAGAACCGAACATTATCCGATCAGCGAAACCTGCTTGAACCAACTCTTTCAAAAAAGAGGAATACTCCGCTTCTGGCAATGCGAACTGGAGCACACCCGTTTCGACCATCAGCTGCGGGTGGACGTAGAGCAGAGCCTTCATCTCGGCAACGAAAGGGTAACCGGCATGCATCACAAACAAGCGGAGATCGGGATAAGCGTTTAGAACCTCTTCGAGATGAGAGGGGTGCTGTACGCGAAATTCAGGATAGAGCTTGGCCGTGCCAGGAGGGCCAAGACCCACATGGATGCCAACCGGCATGCCGGTTCTTTCAGCCATTGCCCAGAACGCATCCATTCGCGGGTCATCTGCCATGATCCCTGCATACTGATTGGTTATTTCAGAGATAGCGACGATCTGTTTAGCGTCGAACTCTGCTTCAAGACTGTCGGGCGAAACTTCTTCGTCACGAGAGAGGTTGAGATGGCGAGCCGGCCAGAAAAGGTCGGGTGCGGCTGCCACCCAGTCATCTACTCGATCGGCTGGCCCTCCCAACAATCCCCGTACGTTACGCGCTCGCATCTCTGCGATGGTTTCGTCCCGCAGCGCTTCATCGGTAAGGGAGCCTTCGATAGCCTGATCACAAGGGCGACCGAGTATGTTGGTCATAAGGTGCTGCGCCCAAGGTACGCTGCCATCGTACCGAAATTCCGCTATGTTCGGGCAAAGTGGAGTTCCGGGAGGGCCATTCCCATCAGCAGGATAGGCATGAATATGCATATCGATGACAGGCCCTTCATATTCGGGCGTTTGCGCATTGGACACCGAAGCCAAATTCAATGCAGCGACCAGTGCAAAAAATAGCCTCAAACGCACCATTCGTCATCTCCCCGGACAATGCCGAATAGGCAACTTAGCAAGAAACCCGCCGGATGTCTGCTTCCCACCCAAAAGCAGCCTGACCCTTGTCGCTCACTCCAGCGCAAACAGCCCTAGCGCAGCGCGGTCCGGGATCGCGATGCTGCCGTAGCCGCGCGTCACCAGCTTGCGTTTCTGCAATTCGCCCAGCGCCGCATTGGCGGTGGCGCGGGTGATGCCGAGCAGCTCGGCGAGTTCCTGCTGGGTGATGGCGACGCTCGCAGGCCCGTCGCCCGGGCCGGCCATATTGGCGAGCAGCCCCGCCATGCGCGCCGGGTTGGTCCCGCGCCGCATACCGGCCAGCTGGCCGAGCGTGTCCTGCAACTGCTCCGACAGCGCGCCGAGCAGCGCGCGCATCGAGGCGGGGTAATTCCCCAGCGCATCGAGGAAGGCCTTCGCCCCGATCAGCCGCAAGCTACTTTCCCCGCGCGACACGGCGTCGACGATCCGCGGCCGCTGCGCGAAGACTGCCAGCTCGCCATAGGAATCGCCCGGGCCGAGCAGGGCGACTGCGCGGAAGTCGCCATCGCGCCCGAACTGGCCGACCATGACCGCGCCATCCTCGATCAGCCAGAAGCCATCGGCCACTTGCCCGCGCTGCTGGATGATCTGCCCGTCGGCGAATTGCCGCAGCCGCGCCCCACGCTTCAGATGCGCCTGCAGGCCTGTATCGAGGCTGGCGAACAGCATCGGCGCGGCCAGCGACCGCCGAGTCGCGGAAGATTGTAAAAATCCCGACATTCTTTCGCTTCGGTAAAGGCTATCCCGGGAATCGACAAGCACACGCAATTTTGTCGGAGACCCGCAATGCCCACCTCAACCCTGGCGATCGTCGCGATCTATTTCGGCTATGCCGCGCTCGAACTGTGGCGCTCGGACCTGTTCGGCAAGGCGGAGCAGACCCGCGATGACGGGATCGTCGAGGCGGTCAGCATGACCATGCTGTTGGCGGTCACCCAGCCCGCAGTATTGTTCTTGGCCGGCGCCATCGCCGACATGATCGCGCCGAGCTATGCGGGCGCGCTATCTGGGCTGAACGTGTTTGCGGCGATCGCGCTGTTTTTGGTCGCGGACGACATGCTCCAATACTGGTGGCACCGCGCGAGCCATTCGACGCATTGGCTCTACAACCTGCACCGCGCGCATCATAACGCGCGCTACATGAGCGTGCGCTTGGTGTACCGGAATAACGTGATCTATTATGCCCTGATGCCGAGCCTGTGGATGTCGGGGGTGCTGATCTGGCTGGGGCTGGGCTGGGTCTATGCGGGCTATATCGTGGTGAAGCTGCTGGTGATCACCGGCGCACATTCGGATGTCGCCTGGGACAAGCCGCTCTACCGGATCGGCTGGCTCTCCCCCGTCATGTGGGTGGTGGAGCGCACGATCTCGACCCCCGCCACGCACCACGCCCACCACGGTCGCCATGCGGACGATCCGGCGGTGCAGTACAAGGGGAACTACGGGAATTTGCTGTTTTTCTGGGACGTGCTGTTCGGCACCGCGAAGATCACGCGCACCTATCCGCAGAGCTACGGGGTGGAAAACCTCGCCCCGGCGACGCTCGGCCAACAGTTGCTGTGGCCGATCTTCCAGGAGAACAAGGGCGAGACCTGCGAACCGGTTGGAGAGGAGGCGGCACCCGAGGCCGCCTGACTAGCGGCCCGGCTGGACATCGCGCCCGGCCGGGCTGCACAGCAATCAGCCTTCGAACTCGGTCTCCAGCGTGATCTCGGCATTCAGCAGTTTCGAGATCGGGCAATTCGCCTTGGCATCGGCGGCCAGCTCCTCGAACTTCGCCTGGTCCATTCCGGGGACCTTGCCCTTGGTGGACAGCGCCGATTTGGTCACCGTGAAGCCGTCGCCGTCCTTCTCCAGGCTGACTTCGGCGCTGGTGGTGACGCTGCCGTCGGTATGGCCGGCTTCGGCCAGCTTGAACGAGAGGGCCATGGTGAAGCAGCTGGCATGGGCCGCTGCGATCAGCTCTTCCGGATTGGTCCCGGCCTTGTCCTCGAAGCGGGTCTGGAATCCGTAGGGCTGGGCGGCGAGCGCGCCGGAGCCGGTCGAGACGTGGCCCTTGCCGTCCTTGCCGAGGCCTTCGTAAGTGGCGCTGCCGTGTTTTGTGATGGTCATGATTGGGAAACTCCTTTCGCCCCCCTTAGCGAGCGGCAGGTGAGAGGGTTCCGCCTCTTCCTACATCATGTGCATGACCGCAGGCGCGAAGGAAATTGCGAGCGAAACGAAGGCTGCGAAGGTGCCGGAGGTTCCGGCAAGGGTCGTGAACGGGCTGCTGTTGGTAATGGCGAACATGGGACTTCTCCTTGATGTCTTTGCATCATGGTCTGCCGCGCCATGCCGCCGGGTTACAGTGACCATCCAAAAGAAAAGGGCGACCGCGATGGCCGCCCTCTTTCACTGTTCAATCAATCGTCGTCGCGGCGGCGATCCCGGCGCCTCTCGCGCCTCTCGCGACGCTGGTCCCTGCGTGCCTCCTGTCGGCGATCGCGCCGGGCTTCGCGCCTCGCGTCCTGTCGGCGTTCCTGCCGAGCCTCGCGCCGCGCTTCCTGACGGGCGCGCTGGCGGGCTTGTTGGCGTGCTTGCTGACGCTGCTGCTGTCTTGCTTGCTGGCGGACGCGTTGCCGCGCTTCCTGGCGTGCCTCGCGGCGGCGTTCCGCGCGTTGCTGCTGGCGATAATCGCGGCGCGCTTCCTGCCGGCGTTCGCGGCGGACTTCGCGGCGACGTTCGGCTCTGCGCTCCTGCCGGTAATCGCGCCTACGCTCCGCCCGACGTTCCGCGCGGCGTTCCCACCGGTCCCAATTGTTGCGCAGGCGACGCTGGTCGCGGACCGCGGCGCGGCGGGCGAGCCAGTAGCGTTGCTGGCGCGCATTCCAGCGATGGCGGCGGCGGTCGCGGTCGTAAACGTAATAGCCGGTGCCCGGATAATAGAAGTCGTCGTACCAGCCGTAATAGCCGTCGGTGTAATAGCGATCGTCGTAATAGCCGTTGCCGTAATATCCGGCGCTACCGACCGACAATCCGCCGTAGGATCCGACGCTGCAGGCACCGAGCAAGGTAGTGCCGGCGGCCACCGCCAGCGCTGTT
The DNA here is from genome assembly GCF_030717945.1 of Qipengyuania profundimaris. Classification (NCBI taxonomy): domain Bacteria; kingdom Pseudomonadati; phylum Pseudomonadota; class Alphaproteobacteria; order Sphingomonadales; family Erythrobacteraceae; genus Qipengyuania; species Qipengyuania profundimaris. The sequence continues at coordinate 91,759 of NZ_JAVAIM010000001.1, read as the reverse complement.
CGTTTGGATAGTCCCATCCCGTAATCTCCTGAATTCGTTGGAGACGGTCTAGGGGGCGGGCATTGAACGCGTTGTGAACCCGCGGTCAGGCGCGGTTCATGCGGGCCGAACGGCTCAGATAATGCCGACCTGCTTGCCTGCTTTCTCGAAGATCGAGAGGATCTCTCCGACCTCCTCCTCGCTGTGTTCGGCGCAGAGCGAGCAGCGCAACAGCGTCATGTTGGCAGGCGTCGCCGGCGGCCTCGCGAGGTTCACGTAGAGCCCACCCTGGATCAGTGCCTCCCACATCGCCGCGCCCTGCTGAAGGTCGGGCATGATCACTGCGATGATGGCGCTTTGCGGTTCATCGGTTCCCAGATTGAAACCGAGGTCCTTGAGGCCCTTGTGGAGGTTCTTTGAATTCTCCCACAGATGCGCGCGCTTGTTCGATCCGTGCATGAGCTTGCGTATCGAGGTGCAGGCAGTCGCCACTACGCTGGGCGGCAGCGAGGCGGTGAAGACATAGGGGCGACAGACGAGGCGCATGATCTCGAACTTGGGATGGTTCGAAACGCAGAACCCGCCGACCGTGCCGACGCTCTTGGAGAAGGTGCCGATGATGAAATCGACATCGTCGATCACACCCGCATCCTCGACCACGCCGCGGCCGTTTTCGCCTATGAAACCCATCGAATGCGCTTCGTCGACCAGCACCATCGCGCCGTATTTCTTGGCGACCGCGACCATTTCCTTCAGCGGGGCGACGTCGCCGAGCATCGAGTAGACGCCCTCCAGGATCACCAGCTTGCCCGCGCCTTCGGGAATGCGCTTGAGGCGCTTTTCCATCGCCTCGATATCATTGTGCTTGAACGGCACGACTTCGGCCTGGCCCAACGCGCAGCCGTCCCAGATGCTGGCATGGCTGTCGATGTCGAGGACGATGTAGTCGCCCTTTCCGGCGATGGTGCTGATGATGCCCAGATTGGCCTGGTAGCCGGTCGAGAAGACCATCGCATGGTCCATCTCGTAGAAGTCCATCAGCGCCTGCTCGACTTCCTTGTGACCTTGATAGGTTCCGTTCAGCACGCGGCTGCCGGTGGTGCCGGTACCGAAATCGGACAGCGCCTGCTTACCCGCCTCGACCACGTCGGGGTCGAAGGTCATGCCCATGTAATTGTAAGTGCCGAGCAGGATGGTGTCGCGCCCGTTGCAGATCGCACGGGTGGGCGACAGGACCTTTTCCATGACCAGGTTGAAAGGGTCTTCCTGCCCGCTGGACAAAAGCCCTTCGCGCAGCGCGATTACGTCGTCGAACTTCGAGAGCAGGTCCTTGCCTTCGCCCTCGATTGCCTGCGGCTGGTCCGGCTGGCTGATACCCTCGCTCATCAGTCGGCCTGCAGCTTGGTCACGGCGTCGACCAGCTGACCGTAATTCTCGATCTCGGCCTGCTGATTCATCGAGATGATTATGTCGAACTCGTCCTCGATCTCGGCCACGAAATCCATCACCGTCAGGCTGTCGAATTCGAGATCGTTCTGGAAGGTCGTCTCGTCCTTGATCGTCACGCCCTTCTTGTTGAACGGCTCGATCAGCGAGCGGATTTTGGTGTCGACTTCGGCGCGGTCCATGCAGGTGGTCCAATTCTGTTGGTGGGCAGCGTCAATGCTGCACGATAGACGCGCGGCAAAGCGGTCTAAGGGGGTCTTTGTCAAGGTTTCGCGCGCGCCGGAAGACGCGGATCAATCCGCAATCAGGCCGCGCACCTTGGCCATGAACGGCGTGATCGAGACCGGTTTGGCCAGGTAATCCGCCGCCCCCGCTTCGCGAATTCGCTCTTCGTCGCCCTTGCCCGCATAGGCAGTGACGGCGAGCACCGGGACTTCCGCCATCGCGGCGTCGCGTTTCAGCTGGGCGATCAGGTCGACCCCGCTGATGTTCGGCAGCTGGATGTCCATGATGACGAGGTGGGGGGTGAATTTCTTCGCCGTCGCCACCACGTTGGAGCCGTCGGCGACGGGAACGACTTCATAGCCGTTGGCTTTGAGGACATCGCAGAACAACTTGCGATTGAGATCGTTGTCCTCGACAACCAGAATTCTCTTAGCCACGCGGCGATGCCTCCTTGCCTTGCGGCTGCGCCATATGGAAAACGACAGGACGTGACAATCATTCGCGAGACATCGAACAGACATGGCGAAACCCGCGCCCCCGAAGTGCTGGCGCTGGAGGCGCTCGGCTGGGCGCTGGCGGACGAAGCACGGGCGGAGAGACTGCTGTCGCTGACGGGTCTCACGCCGGAGCATCTGCGCCACGGGATCGAGGACCGCGCCGTGCAGGCCGCCGTGCTGGAATTCCTCGCCAATCACGAACCCGACCTCGTGCTGGCGGCGGACAATCTGCAGACCACCCCCGAAGCCCTCATCGCTGCACACAGGGAGCTGTCCGCATGAGCCGCCCGCTGATCATCTCCGACTGCGACGAAGTCCTGCTCTACATGGTCTCGCCCTTCCGCGACTGGCTTGCCGAAACGCAGGGCGTCGAATTCCGTATGGAGGGCAACGACTTCGGCAGCGCGCTACGCTGGCAGGACAGCGGCGAGGTGCTCCCGCAAGAAGAAATCTGGCGCAAGCTGGGCGGGTTCTTCGATACCGAGATGCACCGCCAGACCGCCATCCCCGGCGCGATCGAGGGCCTCAACGCACTGGCCGACCACGCCGATGTCGTGGTGCTCACTAATCTGGTCGACAAGCGGCAGGAGATGCGCCGCGAGCAGCTCGCCGATCACGGTCTGGAAGCGCGGGTGTTCACCAACCAGGGTCCGAAGGGGCCCGCGCTGCAGGCGATCTTGGACGAATACCGGCCGAGCAAGGCGATTTTCATCGACGATCTGGCGCAGCATCACCGCTCGGCGCGCGAGACGCTGGATGATATCACCACCCTCCATCTCTGCGGCGAGCCGATGATCGCCCCGCACATCGACTGCGCGCACAAGTCGGGCCATGCCGACGCGCGGATCGATACGTGGGACCATGCGCTGCCCTGGCTGATGGAACGACTGGAAAAGGAGCCTGCATGAGCATTGCCGAACGTCTCGAAGAATTGAAGATCGTACTGCCGGAAGCTGCCGCTCCAGTGGCCAGCTACAAGCCGCTCGTCGTTCATGGCGGGGTGGCATACGTCTCGGGCCAGCTGCCCTTCGTTTCGGGTGAGGTCGTAACCGGCAAGCTGGGCGCGGAAGTCGATCTTGAGAAGGGGCGCGAGGCGGCCCGCGCCTGTGGGCTGATGATCCTCGCCCAATTGAACGAAGCCGATTTGCTCGAGAAGGTGGAGCGGGTGGTGAAGCTCGGTGGGTTTGTCGCCAGCACGCCCGACTTCACCCAGCAGCCGCAGGTGGTGAACGGCGCCAGCGACCTGATGTACGAAGTCTTCGGCGATTGCGGTCGCCATGCCCGCGCCGCCGTCGGCGTGCCGGTTCTCCCGCTCGATGCCGCAGTCGAGGTCGATGCGATCATTGCTCTCAAGGCTTGATCAGCGCTTCGTTCCGCAGCTCGATCCGGGACGGGTCGGCTGGCTGGCCGAATGGACCTATGCCCATCGCGGGTTGCATGGCGCGGGCCGCATCGAAAATTCCGCCAGCGCCTTCCGCGCCGCAATCGCAGCAGGCTTCGGCATCGAATGCGACATCCAGCGCAGCGCCGACGATGTCGCCATGGTGTTCCATGACTGGGATTTCACGCGCCTGATCGGGCGGCCGGAAAAATCCGCCAGCCTGACTGCCGCAGAGTGGAAGACGCTGAGCTATCTGGAGGGCGAGGAGCCGCCGATCGCTTTGGCCGACCTGCTCGAACTGGTCGCCGGAAGCGTCCCGATCCTTGTCGAGATCAAGTCGAAGCGCGGCTACGATGTCGAGCGGAGCTGCGAGGCGGTCGCCGAATGCCTTGAGAACTATGACGGCCTGCATGCCGTGATGAGCTTCGACCCGCGTGTATCGCGCTGGTTTCGCAAGAACAGCCCGAAGACAGTGCAGGGGCTGGTGATGCGCGAGGATGACAAGGGCTACACGCAGAAAGCCTGGCAGCGGCGCTTGACGCTATGGGCGGCGCGGCCCGAGTTTCTCGCCTATCATGTCGAGGCGCTCCCCAATCCGATGGTGTCGGCCTTGCGGCAAGCGGGCCTACCGATAGCGACATGGACCGTGAGCACTCCGGCACTGGCAGAGCGCGCGCAGGCCAACGCCGATCTACTGATCGCGGAAGGCGAGGGCATCGGGTGAGCGAGGGAAATACAGAGCTTGCCGCCCGCGTTGCGGGCTCGGTCGGGGCATTCGACAAATCGGAATGGAACGCGCTGGCCGGCGACAATCCCTTCGTCCGTCACGAATTCCTGACCGCGCTGGAAGATTCGGGCAGCGTCGGTGCGAACACCGGCTGGCAGAGCGCGCCTATCGTCGTTTCGGCGGAAGGCGGTCCGCTGCTGGCTGCGATGCCGGCCTATCTCAAGAGCCACAGCCAGGGCGAGTATGTATTCGACCACAGCTGGGCCGATGCTTACGAGCGGGCAGGCGGAAGCTATTACCCCAAGCTCCAAATCGCCGCGCCATTCACGCCCGCAACTGGGCCCCGTCTGCTCTTGGCGGACGACGCGCTTACGGCGCCGCTACTGTCGGCCGCCGAGCAACTCTGCCTTCAGAACGGCTTTTCCTCCGCCCATGCGACCTTCGTCGAGCCGGACCAGCATGCTTTCTTCAAGGATGCCGGCTGGATGCTGCGATCGGATATCCAGTTCCACTGGCACAATCGCGGCTTCGCAGATTTCGACGACTTCCTCGCCAGCCTCGCCTCGCGCAAGCGCAAGGATCTGCGCAAGGAACGCGCAGCGGCGCAAAACGAGGTGGAGATCGTTCGCTTACTCGGCGAGGAGATCGCTCCCGAGCATTGGGACGCCTTCTGGTATTTCTATCAAGACACCGGCGCGCGCAAATGGGGACGGCCTTATCTGACACGCGCGGCCTTCGATCTTTTCTCCGAACGAATGGGGGACCGTCTCCTGCTGGTGCTGGCTCTGCAGGAGGGCCAGCCGGTCGCCGGTGCGCTGAATTTCATCGGGGGCAATGCGCTCTACGGTCGCTACTGGGGCTGCTCGCGCGATATCCGCTTCCTGCATTTCGAGCTGTGCTATTATCAGGCGATCGACGCGGCGATCGAGCTGGGCCTCTCGCGAGTGGAGGCCGGTGCACAGGGCGGTCACAAGCTGGCGCGCGGTTACGAACCGGTCGAGACGATTTCCGCCCACTGGATCGCCGATCGGGGATTTCGCGAGGCGGTCGCCGATTTCCTCGAGCGGGAGCGGGCGGGCGTCGCTGCGGACCGCAACTATCTCCAGAACCGCACGCCCTTCAAGAAAGGCTAAGTGTCAGGCGACTTTGCGCTGGCCGTCGGCGAGCCACTCGCGAGCGCGGCGCTGCGCTTCGGCGATTTCGCGTGCGGTCATTTCGTCCGAAACATCGGCGCGGCACCAGGCGGCCTCTTCATGACCCTTCGACGCGGCGATGTTGAACCATTTGTGCGCCTCGATCATGTCGCAGATGCAACCGTGGCTGCCGGTCGAAAAGGCCACCCCCAGCGCATAGAGCGCGTCGATATTGCCGTTGCTGTAGGCCTCGAGCGAGCGGGCAATCAGGCTCGTCGCCACTGCGCCCTGTTCGATCTTGCCAGCGCCACCTTCGATTCCGATCAGTGCCATCGTCATTCCCCCAATTTCTGTCCGGCCCCCTGCCGGTCTCCATGGGTTCGCGAATTATGGTCAATAAAAGGTTAACGGAGCCGCGAATAATTGCGCGCAGCCAGCCGTCGGGTGCGCTTTTGCACCGTCCGGAAGGTGAACGGCGGACAGGTCGGGATTGCCGCTTGTGTGCATAGGGGTGCTTGCCTATAGGCCGCGCCAATCGGGACGGCGAGGCACCGGAAACATCCGGGCCTGCAGGACGACGGCGATCCGAGTGCAGTATTTGGGTGAGAAAGCGAATGGCCTCACTGGCTAACAGCGACACGGAAAAAAGGCTTGCGGAAGCGAAGGCCGCGATCGGCGCAAACTATACGCCGAGCGAAGACGAAGAATACATGTCCGAGCGCCAACTCGATTATTTCCGTGTACTGCTGCTCGACTGGAAAAAATCGATCCACGATGCTGCGGGCCAGACCTTGCAGTCGCTGCAGGATGGTCCGATCCGCGAACCCGACCTCAACGATCGTGCCTCGTCGGAAACCGACTGGGGCATCGAGCTCAGGACTCGAGATCGCCAGCGCAAGCTGATCTCCAAGATTGACTCCGCCCTCCGGCTCATCGACGCAGGCGAATATGGCTATTGCGCGGTAACCGGCGATCCGATCGGACTGAAACGGCTGATTGCGCGTCCCGTGGCGACCATGACCGTCGAAGCGCAGGAAGCGCATGAACGACGGGAGAAGGTTTCTCGAGACGACTGACTTTTTTCGACGGCAATCCTTTGCCGACTGTTAACCGTTAGCGCCTATCCACCATCGACCGGCATCCGATGTCGGCAATCAAGCGCAGAAACGGAGTCGAAACCAGCAATGCATTCTGTGGAAACCAGAAATGTCGGCCGCGACAGCCTGTTTCTCTTTGCAGAGCTGGAATTCGAAGGCCAGACGGATCCGGTCCGGGTCAAAGTGCGTAATCTGTCTGCCGGTGGCATGATGGCAGAAGCCCCGATTTCGACTGCTCGCGGCGAACGGCTCACTATCAGATTGCGCAATCTCGAGGCGGTAAAGGGCACCATCGCTTGGGTGCAAGGAGACCGTTTCGGAATCTCTTTCGATACCAAAATCGATCCCCGCGTTGCCCGTGCTCCTGTCGGCAATACCGAAGGAGCCAGCAGTCCGCGGTTTACCCGATCGATTGCCGCCGCTCCTAGGCATGGCGATGGGCCGCTGCGGGTCGTCTGAGGGCGTCCGTTACTTACGATTGGGCCGCGCAAAACTCGCGGCTGACGCAATCATATCTCCCTGCTAGGCGAAAGCCATGCGCTCCGCTTTCGCTCTCCTTGCGACGATTCTCCTCGCGGCTTGTTCGAGCGGGATCGATGACGGTATCGTCGACGTCGCATTCATTTCGAGCGAGGAGGAATTGGACGCCGACGGGCTGCGTCTGGGACCTGCCGCGCAACATGTTCGCGCTGCGCAATCACAAGGCCTGGTCGCCCTGTCAGCCAACGGAGCGGTCGTTCCGGCGATCGCCGAACGCTGGATCGTCACCGACGACGGATCGAGCTATATTTTCCGCATTCGCGAATTCGACCTGCCCGACGGAACCCGCCTGACCGCTCAGGCGGTGCGCGACAATCTCGTTGCGGTTCTGAGCCGGCTCGAAGGCACCTCGCTCGGGCTAGACCTTGCAAAAATCCGCGAAGTGCGGGCGATGACGGGGCGGGTCATCGAAATCCGCCTCCGTGGTTCGATGCCGGACCTGTTGCAGCTCCTGGCCCAGCCGGAACTGGGCTTGGTGCTCGACGGGGCGCAGGCAGGGCCGATGACGGTGCGTGGCGAGGATGGCGGCGTGCTATTGGAGGCGATGCCGCCTGAAAGCCGCGGCCTGCCGAGCCAGCCGGATTGGGACGAAGGGCTTGCGGCGGTGAAGATTTCTGCCGTCGATGCTCGCGCGGCGACCCAGGGCTTCGCCGAGGGGCGTTACGAGCTGGTTCTGGGTGGGCACCTGGCCTCGCTGCCGCTGGCGGATGTCGGACCGCTCAGCCGCGGCACGATCCGGCTCGACGCGGCACTTGGCCTTTTCGGCCTCGACGTCCAGCGTCGCAATGGCTTTCTTGCCGAGGCCGAAAACCGCGAAGCGCTTGCCATGGCAATCGACCGATCGACCCTGATGAGCGCCTTCAATATCGGCGGCTGGATCCCGACGACGCGGATCGTATCGCCGGACCTGCCGGGCGATACGGGGACAGTGCCGGAACGTTGGGAGGGGCAGTCCATCGATGAGCGTCGCGGAACGGCGTCCGCCCGCGTCCAACAATGGCGCGCTGGCGAAGCAGATGTGCCGACAGTATCGATCTGGCTGCCAGAAGGCCCCGGCTCCGACCTGCTCTTCGAAGCCCTGGCGCGGGACTTTGCGACGATCGGAGTGGCCAGTTCGCGCAGCGCGAATCGGCGCGAGGCGGACCTTGCGCTGCGCGACCGGGTGGCTCGCTACGGCGCAGCGCGCTGGTTCCTCAACCAGTTCAACTGCCGGGTTTCCGCCGCGGTATGCCTCGAAGATGTCGATTATCTCGTCGGGCTGGGGGTCGATGCGCGCAATCTGGCCGAAGAAGAGTCCTATCTCGCCGAAGCCGAGACGGCATTGCTCGCGGCCAATACCTACATCCCGCTCGGTGCGCCGATCCGGTGGTCCCTTGTGCGCGGTGAGGTCGACGGGTTCCTAGAAAACCGCTGGAACGTCCATCCCTTGTTCCCGCTCACGCGCGCTCCCATCTAGAACGCATGGCCGATGGACCTGAACCCCTGCGCCCGATGGGCATCGAACTGCCGACGGGCAACGACCCCGTCTCGATCCGCAAGCGGATTGAAGCGATGGAACACCTGCTCGAACGCAGCTTTACCATCCCGGGCACGAAATACCCCGTCGGACTGGACTCCATCATCGGACTTGTCCCGGTCATCGGCGACGTGGTCACGGCTGCCATGGGGGCGTACATCGTCTGGGAAGCCCGCAACCTCGGCATTCCGAAGTGGAAGCTGTGGCGCATGGCCGGCAATATCGCGTTCGACAGCGCGGTGGGTGCCGTCCCCCTCGTCGGCGACGCCTTCGACCTCGCCTTCCGGTCGAACACACGGAACCTGCGAATCGTGAAGAAGCATCTCGACAAGCACCATCCGCACACCATGGTGATCGACCGGTAGTTTCGCCGCCATAGTTTCGCCCCCACAGTTTCGCACGCCGCGAATGCGCGCTAGGGCGAAGGGATGGCGCAAGACGTTACCTATTCCGGCTATCTCGATCTCGACCGCATTCTGGCGGCGCAGCATCCCGCTTCCGATGCGCATGACGAAATGCTGTTCATCATCGTCCATCAAGCCAGCGAATTATGGCTGAAACTTTGCCTGCACGAGCTGGAGGAAGCGCGTGCCTGCATCATCGCAGACCGGCTGCGCCCGGCTTTCAAGATGCTCGCCCGCGTGGCGCGCGCGCAGGGGCAGTTGATCCAGAGTTGGGAGGTGCTCAGCACCATGACCCCACATGATTATTCGACCATCCGCCCGCATCTTGGGAGCTCCAGCGGCTTCCAGAGCGCGCAGTACCGGATGATGGAATTCATGCTCGGCGGCCGGAAGCCCGACATGGTGACTATGCACGAGGCGACGCCGAAGGTCGCGGCGGAACTGCGCGAGGAACTGGCGCGCAAGAGTATCTATGCCGAAGCGGTAGCCCTGCTGGCGCGGCGAGGCTTCGAAATACCGCAGGACGTGCTCGACCGACCGGTCGACGAGGCTTGGGACCATTCTCGCGAGGTCGAAGCCGCGTGGGCGGAAATCTATCGCGATCCTCAGGAGCACTGGGATCTCTACGAACTGGCCGAGAAGCTCGTCGATCTCGAATACCACTTCCAGCGCTGGCGCTTCGGCCATCTGAAGACGGTCGAACGCATTATCGGCTTCAAGAAGGGCACCGGCGGGACGCCCGGCGTGCCTTATCTGGCAGGCGTGCTGAAGGCCGCCTTCTTCCCGGAGCTGCTCAGTGTGAGGACGGCGATATGAGCTCGTGGCGCAGCAAGCGGCGGATCTGGGACATCTCGCAAACCCTGCGGCCCGGCTTGCCGGTGTGGCCGGGTGACACCGACTTCGCCTTCGACCGGACCTGGAAAATGGAGGACGGCTCCCCGGTCAATGTCGGGCGGATGACGATGAGCACCCATTCGGGCACCCACGGCGATGCGCCGCTGCATTACTCTGCCGATGCGCCGGATATCGCGAGCGTGGAACTCGACCCCTATATCGGCGAGTGCCTGGTCGTGGACGCTACCGGCGTGACCGGCGGCGAGGTTAATGTCGGCGACCTGCCGCATATCGAAAGCGCTGACCGCGTACTGTTCCGCACCTTCGCGCGTTTCCCGCATGATGAGTGGGACAGCGGCTTCACGGCGATAGCCGCCGAAACGATCGAATGGCTTGCGCTGCAGGGCGTCAAGCTGATCGGGACCGACGCGCCGAGCGTCGATCCGCAGGACAGCAAGACGATGGCGGCGCACAAGGCGGTGCTGGACCACGACATGCGCATCCTCGAAGGGCTGGTGCTCGATGAAGTGCCGGAGGGGCGCTACGAGCTGGTGGCGCTGCCACTGAAAGTGGCGGGCGGCGATGCGGGCCTGTGCCGTGCGATCCTGCGGGAGCTGGCCGTATGATCGAGCGCGCGCGCATCCTCGACGCGGGCGATCCGCTCGCACAGTACCGCGATCGGTTCCACGTGCCCGAAGGCGTGATCTATCTCGACGGCAATTCGCTCGGCTGCCTGCCGAAGGCAACGCCCGACCGGCTGGTAGAAGTAGTGCAGGGCGAATGGGGCGAGGGGCTGATCCGCAGCTGGAACGCCGCCGGCTGGATCGACCTGCCGCAACGCGTCGGCGCGAAGATCGCCCCGCTGATCGGGGCGCAGCCGCATGAGGTGATCGTCGCCGACAGTGTCTCGGTGAACCTGTTCAAGCTGATCAGCGCGGCGCTGATGATGCGCCCCGGCCGCAAGGTCGTACTAAGCGAGCCGGGCAATTTCCCGACCGACATCTACATGATCGAAGGGCTTGAGGCGCAGGGTCTTGCCGAGCGGGGGCTGGCATCGCGCGAGAACCTGATCGACGCGCTGAACGACGACGTCGCGCTGCTGCTGCTGACCCATGCCCATTACAAGACCGGCGAACTGTTCGACATGGCCGCGCTGACCGAAGCCGCGCACCAGGCGGGCGCGCTGGTGCTGTGGGACCTGTCGCATTCTGGCGGCGCGCTCCCGATCGATCTGAACGCTTGCGGAGCGGATTTCGCAGTCGGCTGCGGCTACAAATACTTCAATGGCGGCCCCGGCGCGCCGGCCTACGCCTTTATCGCCGAGCGGCATCACGGCGATGTACGCCAGCCGCTGAGCGGATGGATGGGCCATGCCCGTCCGTTTGCCTTCAGCGACGATTACGAGCCCGCACCGGGGGTTGATCGCCTGCTGTGCGGCACACCCGGCATCCTCGGCCTTGCGGCGCTGGAGGTCGGGGTGGACCTGATTGCCGAGATCGGCATCGAGCGGCTTCATGCGAAGTCACAGGCCTTGTCCGAGTTTTTCCGGCAGTGTCTCGCCGAAGCGGACCTCGATATGGATCTCGTTAGCCCGAGCGATCCTGCGAAGCGCGGCAGCCAGCTATCGTTCCGCCATCCGGAAGCCTATGCGATCTGCCAGGCGCTGATCGCCCGGGGGGTGATCGGCGATTTTCGCGATCCCGACATCCTGCGCTTCGGCTTCGCGCCCGCCTATCTGCGTTTTGCCGACATGGCGGAAGCCGTGCGCCATTTGGCGGAAGTGCTCGAAACCGGCGAATGGCAACGTGCGGAATTTCGCGAACGGGCTGCTGTCACCTGAGTTGCAAGGCTCGCTTCGTCGCAATCGCACATTTCGGATTTGACCGACCTCCTTATTTTCGCCACAATTGCGCCACCTGCCACATTGGGCAGAATCAAGGGGATACCTCATGAAATTCAACCACGTAACTCTCGTCGCTTCGGCTTTCGCATTCGCAGCGCTCGGCGCCTGCGCCGAAAGCGAGCAGGAAGCTCAGGAAGATCTGGTCGAACAGCAGGCCGAATCGCAGGAAGACCTGCTTGAAGAGCAGGCCGACCTCGCCGAAGCACAGGGCGACGAAGCAGCTGAAGAAGCTCTCGACGCCGAAGCCGACGCCATGGGTGAAGCCGGCGACGCAGCGGAAGACGCTGTCGACGAAGGCGCAATGGACGAAACCGGCATGTAATCGGCTGGCCTGCTGGAATATTACCAGCGGGAATTCAGGCGGCGCCAGTCTTCGGACCGGCGCCGCTTTCTTTTCGAGAAAGGAGGACGAAGCGACGGTTCAGCTTGGTTTCTTGCCGATGCTGGCCCGGTACTCCTCGATCGTCATCGCATCCTCGTACCCCTCCTCGCCGGGTCCAATGCAATCGCCTGTGACTACGACATTGCCGAACATTCCGCCCTGTACTTCCGCAGTGGGAGCAGCAATGCGCGCATCTACGCCCTTCGCTTCACAAAGATCGGCCAGCTTGTTGCTTGCCTGATTGGTTGCCATCGACACGCAGCCGCACAAGGCCGCAATCGCCGGTACGAGACCGGCCATAAGCAATCGATTCATAGACACTGGTTTCCCGGCACCGGATTTGGTGCAGACCGTTAAATACTATCGCTGTTTGAGCCGGATAAGCCGGAATCGCACCGTGATCGCGAATCCACTGAACTGCGACCAAAAGATCACTCTTCCAGTTCGATGTCCCAATAGAGCCAGTCACGCCAGGTTTCGTGCAGGTAGTTCGGCGGGAATTGCTTGCCGTGCTGTTGCAGTTGCCAGTGCGTCGGCCGGATCGGTTTGGCGTAGAGTTGCATATTCGCTTGCTGCGGTGTGCGCCCGCCCTTCTTGAGGTTGCAGGGCGCGCAGGCGGTGGCGATGTTTTCCCACGTAGTCTTGCCGCCGAGACGCCGGGGGATCACGTGGTCGAAGGTGAGATTGCCCATATCGCCACAAAACTGGCAGCTGAAGCGATCGCGCAGGAACAAGTTGAAGCGCGTGAAGGCGGGAAACTCGCTCGGCTTCACATATTGCTTCAGCGCAATCACGCTGGGGATCTTCATGTCGAGATTGGGCGAATGGACCTCGCGCTCGTAGCTGGCGATCACGTCGACGCGGTCGAGGAAGATCGCCTTGATCGCGGTTTGCCAGGGCCACAGGCTGAGCGGGTAGTAGGAAAGGGGAGTGTAATCGGCATTCAAGACGAGGGACGGACACGACTGCAGATTGCGCGTCGGATCCTCGGCACTACTTCGAAACCTTGCGGCCCTCTCCAGCAGTTCGGCCCTGAACATGCGACACGCTCCTCCCGATGGATCTGAAAATGCACTTGCATCGGGAAGCGTCAAGACTGTTACAGACAGGCTATCCACAAACTTGTCCCGAGGATCGACAGCTTGGCCGTCACCCGCTTCGCCCCCAGTCCCAACGGTCCGCTGCATCTCGGCCATGCCTATTCGGCGATTGTCGCGCACGATCTGGCGAAGGAGCGGGGCGGGCAATTCCTGCTGAGGATAGAAGATATCGACGGCGCGCGATCGCGGCCGGAACTGGCCGACGAATTCCGCCGCGACCTCGAATGGCTCGGGCTCGAATGGGACGAAGTGCCAACGCAATCATCCCGGCTGGAGAGCTATGACGAGGCTGCGCGAGAGCTGCTGGAGAAAGGACTGCTTTATCCCTGCACCTGCACACGGGCGGAAATCGAAGCCTTGAAACCACGGCTGGGACCGGAAGGGTTGGTCTATCCAGGCACCTGCAAGGGCCGCCTGCTCGATCCCGCGAAACCAGCGGCTTTGCGCCTCGATGTCGATTGCGCGATGGCGCGCGCCGGCGATCTTGAGTGGGAAGACGAGCTTGCCGTATGCATGACAGCAGACCCGCGCGAAGCCGGTGATGTGGTGATCGTTCGCAAGGATGCGCCGGCCAGCTACCACCTCGCCGCGACGCTCGACGATGCAGCGGACGGCGTGACGCTGGTCACACGCGGCCAGGACCTGTTTCCCGCGACCCACGTCCATCGTCTGCTCCAGGCATTGCTCGGCTTGCCCGTACCAAGCTGGCATCATCATGGGCTGCTGATGGACGAGAGCGGCAAGAAGCTCGCCAAGCGCCGTGGCTCGCCGTCGCTGGCGGAACGCAGAAACAGTGGCGAGGATGGACTGTTGCTTGCCGAGCAACTGCGCTTGCACCGTTTTCCGGCTGGTATTTCGCTCGCCAGCACCTAAGTCATGGGCACCATGAACACATTCCTCGCCATCGTCCTCGTCGTCCTCATGATCCTCGTCGTCGTCAGCCTCGTGCGCGGCATCGTGGCGTTCCTGAAAAGCACGAAGGTCGATCTCGAAAGCGGCGAGCAGGTCGATGCGACCGAGATGCAGCTGGCGCAGAACCGCGCGATGTTCGCCCGCGTGAAATACCAGGCGCTGGCTATCGCGGTGGTCGCAATCATCCTCGCTATCGCCAACTGAGTGCGGCCAGGCCCGCGCGACATGGTCAAGCTAAACAAGATCTACACCCGCACCGGCGACGACGGCACGACCGGCCTTGTCGACGGATCGCGCCTGCCCAAGCACGATGCACGCATGGAAGCGATCGGTGTGGTGGACGAAGCCAACAGCGCACTCGGCCATGCAGCCGTAGCACTGGCGCAGAGCGGCTATGCCGACGATCTGTTCCGTATCCAGAACGACCTGTTCGACCTTGGGGCCGATCTGGCGACGCCTGCCGCGGATGGCGACGATTTCGCACCATCCGAGATGGTGCTGCGGATCGTCGCCAAGCAGGTTGCCTGGCTGGAGCAGGCGATCGATAGGGCCAACGATCGGCTGGAACCGCTGACGAGCTTTGTCCTTCCCGGCGGCAGCGAGGGCGCGGCGCGGCTGCATATCGCGCGAGCCGCCGTTCGGCGCGCCGAACGGGCGATGACGGCCATGGCCGCCGAAGTTCGCACCAATCCCCAGGGGCTCGCCTATATCAACCGCCTGTCGGACTATCTCTTCGTGCTCGCCCGCGTTGCCAATCGCGACGGAACGGACGACGTCAAATGGGTGCCAGGCCAGAACCGCTGAAACGCGGCTAGCCAGCCCCTGCCGCCTTCGCTAGTGCAAGCGCTTTGCTGCAAGTGCGAAGGAATTTTCGATGAGCAAGACAATCGGCATTATCGGCGCCGGACAGATGGGGTCGGGGATCGCCCAGACAGTGGCCGCGCATGGCATGCAAGTGCTGCTGGCTGACGTCGGCCTCGAAGTCGCCGAGAAGGCACACGCCGGGATCGACAAGGCACTCGGCAAGCTGGTCGGCAAGGGCAAGATCGAGATTGCCGATGCCGAAGCGACGCTGAAGCGGATCACTCCGGTGGGCGACTACGCGCCGATGTCCCATGCAGACATCATCATCGAGGCGGCGACCGAGAAGGAAGAAATCAAGCAGGCTATCTTCGAGAAGGCAGGCGAAGTGCTGGCGCCGGACGCGATCATGGCGTCGAACACCAGTTCCATCCCCATCACGCGCATGGCGAATTATTCGCCCGACCCGGCGCGCTTCATCGGCCTGCACTTCTTCAATCCCGTCCCGGTGATGGGCCTGATCGAGGTTATTCCCGGCCTCGCCACTGCGCAGACCACCACCGACCGTATCACCGCCTTCGCCGAAGGGCTGGGCAAGCAGGTGGTGCTGAGCCAAGACGAGCCCGGCTTCGTAGTCAACCGCATCCTGTTGCCGATGATCAATGAAGCGGTTTTCGTGCTCGGCCAGTCGACGGCGGGGATCGAAGACATCGACAAGGGCTGCCGGCTCGGCCTCAACCACCCGATGGGGCCGCTGCAACTGGCCGATTTCGTAGGGCTGGACACCTGCCTCGACATCATCATGGTGCTCTACAAGACCACCCGCGACGCTAAATACCGCCCCGCGCCGCTGCTTGTGAAATACGTCGAAGCCGGCTGGCTCGGCCGCAAGACCGGGCGCGGGTTTTACGACTACTCGGGCGACGAGCCTGTCGCGACGAGGTGATTTTGGTTTGCGTGCGGTCGGGACATCCGTCCCGACCTTGCAGCGGCTCCAGCCCACTCCCCCACCCGGCCACCCAATCAGTATAGTGCCGTGGGTGGCTGGGTGGGGGAGTGGGCTGGAGCCGCAAGCCTTAGACGGATGTCGAAGGCGCACCCAACAAAAGCGGAACCCCCGCCCCCGCCACGCCGTTGACCCTGCAAAGGAGATCACCCGCGATGAGCGATACCACCAAGACCAACACCCCCGTCGGCGAAAGCAAGGAGGCGCGCATGGCTAATCTGGCGCCCGAGATGCACAATGACGAGCAGGACGATCACCGCAACCAGGCGCAGGAAGTCGCCGAGGAAGCGCAGTCGACCACTACCGAGACCACCTCGCCGACCGAAAGTGTCAAGGGCGACAACAAGTCAGGCCTGATGGGCGATTCGACGCAGGACACGATCGATCACATGCGCGACATGGAAAGCTCGGGCCGGATCGACATGGATGCCTACAAGGGTGAGCCGAACCATGATGACAATGTCGATAAGTACGGCAAAGACAAGAAGCCGGATGGCCTGCAGGGAGACGGCACCTAACCGTTGTCGGTCATCACCCAGAGACCGATGCTAAGGACAACCGAGCCAGTTGCCACAGCATAGGCCATCGCGCGGAAGTTCATGGTCGAGATGGCCTCGAATTTATGCGTATCCAGGCGGGCCAGCGTTTTGCATGCCCGCCTTTCTGCTTTTACCGCAAGCCACCCACCACCGAGAATGAACACCGTCGCGATGAGCTTGGGCATCCATGACGGGTCCCATGCGCCGAACAGCGCCCTGAAGCCGAGGCCGATGCCGATCGCGGCGAACGCCGTCCGCATCCAGCCGGCAAATGTGCGCTCCATCGCCATGATGTTGCGATCTTCGGCAAGGTCCGTGCGGAACTCTGCCCACTCGGTGCTCTTGTCGGATTTTTTCGGGGGGTCGTCCTGCGCCATGCCGGTATAAGCGGTGGACGGCGAGCAAGGTTCCGCTAGCGGACTTCGGGAGCGGTAACGACCAGAGGCTGTGTGTCGTCGATCAGATGGCTTTCATCGACAGGGCGCGGCTCCACAACTTGCGGCGCTTGCGGTTCGGGCGGGGTACCCCAGTCGCTCCCCGCATCCGACGCGGCATACCATGCATCCAGCGCGGCATCGTCTTGCCTGCTGGGTCGGGGTGCCGCAGACGGGGCCTGCGTTACCTTCATGGCGTCTTGCGGAGCAGGTTCGTAAGCGGCGGCACTTGCAGGACCATTCCCCGAAGCGTCCACCTGCTGAGCAAGCAGACCCGGATCGTCCTCCCCGCCGATCATTACGGCGACGAACCAGAGGAACAAGCCGATCATCAGCAACTTCTTGCCGTGCGTCGTGAGTAGACCGTCTTCCATCGTGCGCAATATTACAGCGCCGGAAGTTAAGGCTTGGTTGAACCTCCCAGCGCCTTGAGTTCGTAGAGCTTGTCCAAGGCCTCGCGCGGACTGAGCGTGTCGATATCGAGCACTTCGAGCGCGTCGCGCAGCGCATCGTCCGGCTCGTTTTCGGCCTGCAAGCTTGCTGCGAACAGCGGTAATTCCCCCAGTCCTGCGGCGAGCCCGCCGGTCTCCGCGCGGCCCTTTTCCAGCTTAGCAAGAACCGCCTTGGCGCGCTTCAGCACGGGTTGGGGTACGCCCGCCAGACGTGCGACATCGAGGCCGTAGCTGCGATCGGCGGCGCCGCCGGTAAGTTCGTGCAACAGCACCAGGTCGCCTTTCCACTCGCGCGCCCGCACATGGTGCAGGCTGAGCGCGTCGCAGGTGTCGGCAAGGCGGCTGAGCTCGTGGTAATGCGTCGCGAAGAGGCAGCGGCAGCGCAATTGCTCGTGAACTGCCTCGACCACCGCCCATGCCAGCGCCATGCCGTCGTAAGTCGACGTGCCACGCCCGACTTCGTCGAGAATGACGAAACTGCGCTCCGTGGCCTGCGAAAGGATGGCAGCCGTCTCGACCATCTCCACCATGAAGGTGGAGCGCCCGCGCGCAAGGTTGTCGCTCGCACCGACGCGGCTGAACAACCGGTCCGCCAAACCAATGCGCGCGCTACTCGCCGGCACATAGCTGCCAGCCTGCGCCAGCAGCAGGATCAGCGCGTTCTGGCGCAGGAACGTCGATTTGCCGCCCATGTTCGGGCCGCCGATCAGCCAGAGCCGGTCGTCCTCACCCAGCGAGCAATCGTTGGCGACGAAGCGCTCGCCCGATTTCGCCAGTGCCTGCTCCACCACCGGGTGACGTCCACCGACGACTTCGAGACATGGCGCGTCGAGCATTTCGGGGCGCGCCCAGTCGCCCTCGACCGCGCGTTCCGCCAGCCCTGCGGCCACATCGATCCGGGCGAGCGCGGCGGCGGTGGCGGCGATCGCTTGCCGCGCGGTCACAACCTCACCGACCAGTTCCTCGAAATGCGCTTCCTCCGCCGCCAGCGCATGCGCGCCAGCCTCGGCAATGCGGGTCGCTTCCTCGTGCAGGCCGATGGAGTTGAACCGCACTGCGCCCGCCATGGTCTGGCGGTGCGTGAAGCCGCTGTCCGCCGCCATCAGCTTGTCGCCGTGCTTGGCAGGAACTTCGATGAAATAGCCGAGCACCTTGTTGTGCTTGATCTTGAGCGAGGCGGTATCGGTTTCCTCGCGATATCTGGCTTCCAGCGCGGCTATCGCCTTGCGCGCATTGCCGCTGGTCTCGCGCAGCGCATCGAGCGCGTGGTCGTAGCCGCTGGCGATGTAGCCGCCCTGCTGGCGCTCCGTCGGTGGCGAGGGAACGAGGGCGCGATCGAGATGGTCGATGAGCGCCGAATGGCCGCCCAAGGCCGTCAGCGCGTCCCGGAGGAGGGCAGGCAGGTCCGCGCTCGCTTCCAGCACCCCCCGCACGCGGCGCGCTTCGGACAGGCCATCGCGGATTTGGCCGAGATCGCGCGGGCTGCCGCGTCCTGCGACCAGCCGCCCCAGAGCGCGACCGATATCTGGAGCCTGCCTCAATAACGCTCGCAGATCGGCTCGCAGCAGAGGGTCGATATGAAAATGATGGATGGCGGCATGCCGCGCCTCGATCTGTCCGCGATCCGCCAGCGGCGCAGCCAGATCCTCCGCCAGCTGCCGCGCCCCCGCGCCGGTGACGCAGCGGTCGATGCAGGAGACGAGGCTTCCGGCGCGCCCGCCACCCTGAGCCTCGAGGATTTCGAGGCTCGCGCGGGTTGCTGCATCCATCGCCAGATGCGCGCCCGATCCGCGCGCCACGGGCGGAAGTAGGAAGGGTAGCTCGCCGCGACCCGCATGGTCGAGATAGGCGATGAGGCCCGCAGCGGCAGCCAGCATCGGACGCGTGAAGTCTCCGAGCCCGTCGAGCGTCGCGACGCCGTGGATGCTCTTGAGCCGCGCTTCGCCATCCTCGCTGCGAAAGTCGGCGCGTGGGCGGGCGATCACATCTTCGGTGCCGTCTTCCCAATCTTCCGGCGCCACAACTTCGCTCGCACCCAGCCGCGCCAGGGCAGCATCGAGCGCGCTCGCCTCGCACTCTTCCAGCTCCATGCGTCCGGTCGAGATGTCGCAGCTCGCCAGTCCGACGCCGTCGCGCACCGGAGCGACCGCGACCAGCAGGTTCGCGCGCCGCGGTTCGAGCAGTGCCTCCTCGGTCAGCGTACCCGCCGTCACGAAGCGCACGATGTCGCGCGCAACGAGCGCCTTGGACGTCGGCGTGCCGTCGCGTTTGGCGCGGGCCTTGGCCTCGTCGGGCGTTTCCGTCTGCTCGGCGATGGCGACGCGGCAGCCGCCCTTGATCAGCCGCGCGAGGTATCCTTCCGCCGAATGCACCGGCACGCCGCACATCGGCACCGGTTCTCCGCCATGCTCGCCGCGGCTGGTCAGCGCAATGTCGAGGATGCCTGCAGCCACCTTGGCATCCTCGAAGAATAGCTCGAAGAAATCGCCCATGCGATAGAACAGCAGCGCATCGCCGGCCTCGCGCTTGAGCGCGAGATATTGCTGCATCATCGGGGTCGGCTGGCCGGACATGCCCCATGCCGTAGCTTGTGCGCTTCCGATTCGGGAAGCGGCGGAGCGGCAGGTTTCCCCTACCGCTGGGCGGACAAGCAGGTTAGGGGCGGGGCAACTGGCAACGAGGTCTGCATGTCCGAAGACGATACGAGCGCATTCAAGCGGCGCGAAGCGCTGTTCTACCACGAGACGATCCGCCCCGGTAAGATCGAGATCATCGCCAGCAAGCCGATGGCGACGCAGCGCGACCTCTCCCTCGCCTATTCGCCGGGCGTCGCCGCGCCGGTGGAAGCGATCGCGGAAAATCCGAAGGACGCCGCGCGCTACACCGCCCGCTCCAACCTCGTCGCGGTCATTTCCAACGGCACCGCCATCCTCGGCCTCGGCAATCTCGGTGCGCTGGCATCGAAGCCGGTGATGGAAGGAAAGGCCGTGCTCTTCAAGCGCTTCGCCGATGTCGACTCCATCGATCTCGAACTCGATACCGAGGATCCGGAAAAGTTCATCGAAGCCGTCGCGCTGATGGAGCCGAGCTTCGGCGGCATCAATCTGGAAGACATCGCCGCGCCCGAATGCTTCATCATCGAGCAGGCGCTGCGCGAGCGGATGAATATTCCGGTCATGCATGATGACCAGCACGGCACCGCCATCATCTCCGCAGCCGGGCTGATCAATGCCTGCCACCTCACCGGGCGCAAGCTTGAGGATGTGAAAATGGTCGTGAATGGCGCGGGCGCTTCGGCACTCGCCTGCACCGCGCTGATCAAGTCGGTCGGGGTGCGGCCGGAGAACGTCATCGTCTGCGACCGGTCGGGCCCGATCTATCCGGGCCGCGAGGGCGTCGACCAGTGGAAGAGCGCCCACGCGACTGAGACCGAGGCGCGTAGCCTGGAAGAGGCGCTGGAGGGCGCGGATGTTTTCCTCGGCCTGTCGGCTGCCGGTGCGCTCAAGCCCGAGTGGGTCGGGAAGATGGCCGAGCGCCCGATCATCTTCGCCATGGCCAATCCGGTGCCCGAAATTATGCCGGAGGACGCCAAGGCCGTGCGCCCCGATGCGATCATTGCCACGGGCCGGTCCGACTATCCGAACCAGGTCAATAACGTGCTCGGCTTCCCCTTCATCTTCCGCGGCGCGCTCGACGTGCAGGCGACCGCCATCAACGAAGAAATGAAAGTTGCCGCCGCCCGCGCCATCGCCGAACTCGCCCGCGAGCGCGTGCCCGAGGAAGTCGCGGCGGCTTATGGCGTCACGCATCAGTTCGGCGAGGATTACATCATCCCCGCGCCCTTCGATCCGCGTCTGATGGAGGTCGTATCGAGTGCGGTCGCGAAGGCGGCGATGGACAGCGGGGTCGCGCAGGCGCCGATCGAGGATTTCGAGGCCTATCGGCACCAGTTGAAGGCGCGCCTCAATCCGACGACGGGCGCGCTCACCAATATCTACGCGCAGGCCAAGGCAAATCCGAAGCGCATGGTGTTTGCCGAAGCCGAGGAAGACGTCGCCCTGCGCGCGGCGATCCAGTATCGCGAATTCGGCTATGGCGAACCGATCCTCGTCGGGCGGACCGAGAAGGTGCTCGAAAAGCTGCGCGAACTGGCGGTGGACGATCCGGACGACTGGATCATCGAGAACTCGGCCGTGTCGGACAAGGTGCCCGCGATGGTCGACTTCCTCTACAAGCGCCTGCAGCGCCGCGGGTATACCGAGCGCGATGTCGGCCGCATGGTCAACCAAGAGCGTAACGTCTTCGCCGCGCTGCTGGTGGCTCTCGGCCATGGCGATGCGATGATCTCCGGCCTCACGCGCACCTTCGCGCAGACTGCGCGCGAGGTCGGCCGCGTGCTCGACCCCAAGCCGGGCGCGGTACCCTTCGGCATCCACATGATGATCGGCAAGAACTCGACCGTCTTCCTCGCCGATACGACGATCAACGAGCGCCCGACGTCGGAGCAGCTGGCGCATATCGCCAAGGAAACCGCGGCGGTGGCGCGGCGCATGGGGCACGAGCCGCGCGTTGCCTTCCTGTCCTATTCGACCTTCGGCAACCCGTCGGGCCAATGGCTCGACAATATCCGCGATGCGGTGGCGATCCTCGACGCCGAAGAACCGGGCTTCGAATACGAGGGCGAGATGGCGCCCGACGCCGCGCTCAACCCGACGGTGATGAAGCTCTATCCCTTCAGCCGCCTGTCCGGCCCCGCGAACGTGCTGATCATGCCCGGCCTGCAGTCTGCCAATCTCTCGGCAAAGCTGCTGCGCGAGCTGGCGGGCGAGACCACGGTCGGACCGATGATGATCGGGATGGAGAAGCCGGTCCAGATTGCGCCGATGACCTCCATCGCGCCCGACGTGCTGACGCTGGCCGTGCTGGCGAGCGCGGGCGTAGTCGGCTGATCCGTTGATCGCTTCGCAGCGCCATCGCTTCAGCATCCCCGACGAGGTTCATTACCTCAACTGCGCCTATATGGCGCCGCTCTCGCATGAAGTGAGCGAAGCGATGGTGGCAGCGGCGCGGCTGAAAGAGCAGCCGTGGAATTTCCGCCCGGCGGACTTCTTCAGCGTGGCGGAGGACTTTCGGTCCGCAGCAGCCGGGCTGGCGGGCGTGCCGCTAGATAGTATCGCAATCGTCCCTTCGGTCAGCTACGGTCTGGCCGTCGCCGCGAAAAATTTGTCGATTGCAAAAGGTCAGCAGATCGTCACTCTGGCCGATCAGTTCCCCTCCAATGTCTATGCATGGCAGGACCTCGCCAGCAGGACCGGCGCGGAGGTCATCGCCGTGCAGCGAGCATCGCAATCCTGCTGGAGCGATGCAGTTCTGGATGTAATCGGACCGGACACAGCTATCGTCACCGTGCCCAACTGCCACTGGGCCGACGGGCGCGTGGTCGACCTGGTCGCGGTCGGCGAGAAATGCCGCGAGCATGGCGCGGCGCTAGTACTCGATCTCACCCAGTCGCTGGGCGCGATGCCGCTAGATTTCGCCAAGGTGCAACCCGATTTCGCGGTCGCCGCCTGCTACAAATGGCTGATGGGGCCCTATGGGATCGGCATGCTGTATGTTGCTCCGAAGTATCATGGCGGGCAGCCGATCGAGCACAACTGGATCAATCGCGGCGGGTCGGAAGATTTCTCCCGGCTCCTCGATTACCGGTGCGATTTCCAGCCCGGCGCGCGGCGCTTCGACATGGGCGAGAAATCCAACCCACCGCTGCTTCGCGGTGCGCGCACCGGGATCGATTTCCTTATGGAATCCGGCGTCGACCGCATCGCCGAGGCGTTGGCGGAGCGAACAAGCGCAATCGCTGAAGACGCTGCGAAGCTCGGCCTCACCTCTGCCACTATCGGCACCCGCGCAGCGCATTTCCTCTCGCTCGAACTTCCGCACGGCGTACCCGGTGGCCTGACCGAGCGGTTGGCGGAGAACAACGTGCATGTGTCGCTACGCGGAGCATCGCTCCGGGTGACCCCGCATCTCTACAATACGCAAGCCGACCACGACGCACTGCTGGCGACGCTGGCGGAGTGCCTCGGCTAGAACGCCAGTTCTTTCCCGCTGTAATCGACGTAGCGGAAACCGCCGCTACCCGCGCCCTCGATCACATCGGCCAGGCCGCTGACGCTTTCATCTATCGTCAGCGTCGCATTGGGTCCGCCCATGTCGGTCTGGACCCAGCCGGGATGCAGCGCGAGCACTTCGATATTACGCGGCTCTGCATCCTGCTCCGCAATACCCTTCGCCAGCATGTTGAGCGCGGTCTTGCTGGTGCGGTACAGCTCGTAGCCGCCCGAACTGTCGTCGATCGAGCCCATCAGCGACGACATGAACGCCAGCGTTCCGCCCTCGGCGATCTTCGGCAGCAGCACCTTCGCCAGATGTGCAGGGCCGAAGGCATTGGTCATCATCACGTCCGCCACTTCGTCGCGGGTAGCCTGCGCGCTGTCCTGATGCTTTGCTCCGGTGATGCCGGCGTTGATGATCACTGCATCGAAGGACCCGTCGACATTATCGAAGGTGGCAGGATCGGTGACGTCCAGCGTGGCGATCTCGATGCCCTCTACGCCATGGAGCTCGTCGCTCTTCGATCGTTCGGTCGCCACCACGGTCCATCCGCGCGAGGTGAATTCCCTGACGAGGCCGAGGCCGATGCCGCGCGATGCGCCGACGATAAGGATGGTCTTGCTCATTTCGTATCTCCTAAGCCGGGTGGACCAGCGTCTTGAGGTTCATGAATTCGTGCAGGCCGAACTCGGCCAGCTCGCGCCCGTGGCCCGAGCGCTTGATACCGCCGAACGGCGCTTCGATCTTCGAGCCGTTCACTGCATTGAAGGTCGTCATGCCTGCTTCGATGGCATTCGCGAAATGCTCTTTCTCGTCATCGTCGTTCGTGAAAACCGCAGAGCCGAGGCCGTAGGGAATGGCGTTGGCGATGGTCGTCGCTTCGTCGATGTCTTTCGCCTTGTAGAGCTGGCCGACCGGGCCGAAGATTTCGTCGGTCCCGGTCTCGCTGGCGAGTGGCACGTCGGTCAGCAGGCCGGCGGTCATCCACGCACCGGGTCGGTCGAGCTTCTCCGCGCCGAACAGCAGGGTGCAGCCCTCTTGCTTCGCCTTGTCGACCTGCTTCAGCACCGTGTCGCGCTGACCCTCGCTCGACAGTGGGCCTAGATCGGTGTCCTCCTCCATCGGATCGCCAAGCTTCGCCTCTTTCAGCGCTGCGATGAAGCGGTCCGCGAAATCGTCATAGACGTTCGCATGGACGATGGTTCGCTTGCCGCAGATGCATGACTGGCCGTTGTTCTGGATGCGGGCAGTCACCGCGTCTTCAACCGCCTTGTCGATGTCGGCAGAGGGCATGACGATGAAGGGGTCGCTGCCGCCCAGTTCCAGCACCACTTTCTTCAGGTTCTTGCCTGCCCGCTCGGCCACGGCGCTACCAGCGCCTTCGCTCCCGGTCAGTGTCGCGGCGACGACGCGGTCGTCGTCGATGACCGAGCCGATCGGGTCGGAGGATACGCACAGGTTCTGGAACAGCCCCTCTGGGCCACCGGCTTCCAGGACCAGTTCCTCCATGCGTGCAGCAACGCCCTGCACAATGCTTGCATGTTTGAGCACGCCGACGTTGCCGGCGAGGATCGTCGGCGCGAGGAACCGGATGACCTGCCAGTAGGGGAAGTTCCACGGCATCACCGCGAGGACCGGACCCTGCGGCAGCCAGCGGCCTTCCGCCCGGCCGCCGTCCGACAGGTCCCAGAATTTCGACTCCAGCATCGGCGGGCCATGCTCGGCATAATAGTGCAAGAGGCTCGCGCATTTCTCGGCCTCGGCGCGCGCCTGCGTGATCGGCTTGCCCATCTCGGTGACGGCAAGCTTCGCCAGCTCTTCCGTGTTGCCCTGGTAGAGATTGCCGAGTTTCGAAAGCACTGCGGTTCGCTTGTCGAGCGGGCTTGTGCGCCAGTCGCGATATGTGCGGGCAGCGGCTTCGAGCTTCGCATCGATGCCGTTTTCATCGAGCGTTTCGTACTCGGCGATGGTCTCGCCGGTCGCGGGATTGGTGGTCGTTATCATGGGAGCGGCTCCGATTGGGTTTGCCCTATCAATCGCCGCCTACCCGGTGTCGTTCCGCGCTACCTTCGGCGAAAGCGGAAATACCAGACCTCGTGGCCGTAGACCGTGCGCGCCTTGTGCTCGTAGCGGGTTTCGGGCCAGCCGGAGGGGCGGTTCTGCCAGCTGCCGGGTCCTTCCACCAGCCATTCGAACTCATTTGTGAAGCGACGCATGACCATCAGGGCATGGCGCAGGTATACCGGATGATCGGTGCCGAAGCGGAACTCGCCGCCCGACTTCAGCTTGTCGGCGAACATGCGCACCGGACCGTCATTCATCATCCGGCGCTTGGCATGCTTGTTCTTGGGCCAGGGATCGGGGTGCAGCAGGTAAAGCATGGTGAGCGCGCCGTCGGGCACGCGACCCAGCACCTCCAGCGCGTCGCCGTGATGGATGCGGACATTGGCAAGCGTCCGCTCACGCACATGGGTCAGTGCCTGCGCCACGCCGTTGAGGAATGGCTCTGCACCGATGAAGCCATGATCGGGGAGCAGGTCGGCGCGCTCGGCCATGTGCTCGCCGCCGCCGAAGCCGATCTCGAAATGTAGCGGGCGGTCGAAGCCGAACAGCGCCTGGGACGTGACCGGGCCTTCCGCCAGGGGGCTGATCTGCGGCAGCAGCTTGTCGACCAGCTCTTGTTGGCTGGCGCGCAGGGGCTTGCCCTGGCTGCGGCCATACAGCCGGTTGAGCGTGGTCGGATCGCCTTCCTTGAATGCAGACATGGGCCGCGCGTTAGCGGTGTCCGCAAGGCCGGTCCAGATGTGCGCTAGGCGAAGAACACCCAGATCGCGAAGGATGTCGCTATGCCAACGCCGATGTTCATCGGCACACCTATTTTCAGGAAGTCTGCGAAACGGTAATTCGCCGCGCCATAGACCAGCGTGTTGGTCTGGTAACCGATCGGGGTCGCGAAGCTGGCGCTGGCGCCGAACATGACCGCCACGATCAAAGCGCGCGCGTCCACTCCGGCACTTTCCGCTAGACCGATCGCGATCGGCGTCATGATGACCGCAATCGCGTTGTTGGTCACCACTTCGGTCAGGATGCTGGTCAGCGCATAGACGATCAGGATGAGGACGAGGGGTGAACTCGCTCCGAGATAGGGCTCGATCGCGGCCACGATCAGCTCGATCGAACCGGCATTCTCCAGCCCTTTGCCGAAAGCCAGCATGGCGAAGATCAGGACCAGCGTATTCCCGTCCAGACTGCCCCACGCGTCGCTCGGTTCGACGCAGCGGGTGAGGAGGACGACGGCCACGCCGCACACGGCGAGCGCTTCGATCGGCAGGCCGAATACTGCCGCGCCGACAACCACGGCGGCGAGAGTGGCGATCGCGATGGGAGCTTTATCGCGCCGGAACGAGCGTGCGCTGGTGGCACCTACATGGGTCAGCTGCATATTGCCCTGCAGTGCTTGGGCGGCATCGCTGCCGGCAGCTATCAGGAGCCGGTCGCCGGCGCGCACCCTTGCTTCCGCCAGCGTCGGGCCGGGAATATGGCGAGGGCGCGACAGGCCGAGCACGCGTACGCGCAAGCGCGACAGGAGCGGGATATCCGCAAGCCGCTTGCCGACGATGGGATGCGAGGAAGAGATAACGGCCTCGACGATGCGGAGGTCGGCTGGGCGGTCGGTACGGGACGTCGCGACGCCGCCTCCTACCCCCACCAATCCGGTGCGGAAATCGGGGGCCTCGGCGAGGGAGTTGATTTCCTCCGGACTGGCGCTGACGATCAGATGGTCCTCGGCCTGCAGCACGTGTTCGTCGAGATTGTGGCGCCGCATTTCGGAGCCGCGCCGAATGCCGACGATCTTGACCTGGGGCCGACGGCCGATGTCGGTTTCTGCCAGTTGCCGTCCGACATAGCGGCTCTTGCCCTCAAGGATGAGGTGGGTGAGGTAGAGGTCGCTTTCCCGCTCGTCGTCCTCGATCCGCTTGCCGCGATTGGGCAGCAGGAAGGGGCCGAGTACCAGCAGAGTGGCAAGGCCGGAAACCAGCGCCACCGCACCGACTGCGGTGATCTCGAATATGCCGAAGGGGCGCTGACCGGCCTCCTGCGCGACGCCGTCGACCAGCAGGTTGGTCGAGGTGCCGATCAGCGTCATCGTGCCGCCGAGAATGGTGATGTAGGACAGCGGGATCAGCAGGCGGGTGGCGGCCACCTTCAGGACCTGCGCCAGCTTGCGCACGACGGGGATCATTACGATGACGACCGGGGTGTTGTTCATGAAGGCCGAGGCGAGCACGGTGCCCGCGCCGATCTCCGCCACTGCCGTCTTTGGGCTGCGCGATGTGCGGCGGATAACCCAGCCGGAGACCCACTCGAGGGTTCCGGTCCGCAGCAGCGCGCCCGAGAGAATAAACATCGCTGCAATCGTGATCGGCGCGGAATTGGCGAATGTGCCGAGCATGTCTTTCGCCGGCAGATAGCCCAGCGCAATCATCAGCGCGGCCGAGGCGATGGCGATCACGACGGGCGGCTGACGCTCCAGCAGGAAGGCGATAAAGGTAGCGGCCAGCAGCAAGCAGCCGATCTGGGCCGAGTAATCCGAGAGAATCGCCATAGGGGCCCGATGCACCTTCGCATGTTGACGGTGCCAAATCGCAGAGAACATCAGGGCTGCCAAGATAGATTGCGCAGCATGCAAGATACGAAAACGCCCGGCGGCCAGTGGCTGCCGGGCGTCCTCGCTATTCCCGTCCAGGGGTATTTCGTGTCAGGCGGCTTCCGCCTCTTCGTTCGGATCGCGCAGAACATAGCCGCGGCCCCATACGGTCTCGATATAGTTCTCGCCGCCGCATGCATGGCTCAATTTCTTGCGCAGTTTGCAGATGAAGACGTCGATGATCTTGAGCTCGGGTTCGTCCATGCCGCCATAGAGGTGGTTGAGGAACATTTCCTTGGTCAGCGTGGTGCCCTTACGGAGCGAAAGCAGCTCCAGCATCGCATATTCCTTGCCGGTCAGGTGGACCCGGGCGCCGTCGACTTCGACGGTCTTGGCATCGAGGTTCACCGCCAGCTTGCCGGTGCGGATGACCGACTGGCTGTGGCCCTTCGAGCGGCGCACCACGGCATGGATGCGGGCAACCAGCTCTTCGCGGTGGAAGGGCTTGGTCACGTAATCGTCGGCACCGAAGCCGAAGCTGCGGATCTTGCTGTCCATTTCGGCAATGCCGGACAGGATCAGGACCGGGGTCTGCACCTTGGCGACACGCAGTTTCTTGAGCACGTCGTAACCATGCATGTCGGGCAGGTTCAAATCGAGCAGGATGATATCGTAATCATACAGCTTGCCCAGATCGAGGCCTTCTTCGCCAAGATCGGTCGAATAGACATTGAAGCCTTCGGTCGTGAGCATGAGCTCGATCGCCTTGGCAGTGGTCGGTTCGTCTTCGATCAGCAGTACACGCATGGGAAATCCCCCGTTGGTCCCTAGTGTCCGGTAACCCCTCGCTAAGAGGTGTTGACCTGTATTAACCACACAAGGTCTGAAGGGAAAAGGTTAACAGCGGGTAAAGCGCGTTAACTTTTTTGGCTGTGGCATTAACGCGTCACAGATTCTTAAGCCTTTTTTCCCGACGTCGTTGAGCGCTCGAGCCGATACCGATCGCTTCTCGATACTTGGCGACCGTGCGCCGGGCGAGATCGAAGCCTTCCTCGTTGAGCGTGTCGGCGAGCTTCTGGTCGGACAGGACCTTCTTCGGGTCTTCGCTGTCGCACAGCGCCTTGATGCGCGCCTTGATCGCTTCGCTGCTGGCGCCTTCGCCATCGGCCGCCGCCACCCCGCTCGAGAAGAAATACTTCAGCTCGAACGTCCCGCGAGGGCAGGCGAGGTACTTGTTGCTGGTCACGCGGCTGACCGTGCTTTCGTGCATCTCGATTTCTTCGGCGACCTCGCGCAAGGTCAGCGGGCGCATGGCGGTGACGCCTTCGCGGAAGAAGCCTTCCTGTCGTTTCACTATTTCGGCGGCGGTCTTCAGGATCGTCCGCTGACGCTGGTCGAGGGCGCGGATCAGCCAGTCGGCTTCGCCCAATTGCTCGTTGAGCCATGCGGTCGAGGCCTTGTCGCGCGCACCGGCCTTGAGCTCGAAATAATATTCGCGGTTCACGACGAGGCGCGGCAGACTCGCTTCGTTGAGCCTGATGTCCCAGCCTTCGCCTTTCGGATTAAGCAGCACATCCGGGACAATCGCAGCCTCGCGCCCACCGCCATAGCGGCAGCCGGGCTTGGGATCGTAGGATCGCAGTTCGGCCAGCATATCGGCGAAATCCTCGTCGTCGACACCGCATAGGCGTTTGAGCCGCGCAACATCGCCCGCGGCGAGGCGATCGAGATTCTCGATTAGCGCAGCCATGCAGGGGTCGTAGCGATCGGCTTCCTTCGCCTGCAGCGTCAGGCATTCTGCCAGGCTGCGCGCGCCGACGCCTGTCGGGTCGAGCGACTGGACGAGCAGTAGCGCATCCTCGACTTCCTCTTCGCTTGCGCCGAGTTCCTGCGCGATCTTGCCCAGGTCGGTGTGGAGGTATCCTGCCTCGTCGAGCTCGCCGATGATCCGCAGGGCGGTCAGTGCTTCGGCCTGCGAATAGGACGCCGCACCGACCTGGTCAGAAAGGTGCTCGGCCAGCGTCGGGCCGTCGGAAGAGCGGTTTTCGAGGTCCGGCAGCTCGTCGCCGGACAACGCTCCGGCGCTGGCGGCGCGGCCCCAGTCCCCTCCATCGCCGGGGGCGGCCTCGGGGTCGAGCGCGCGGTCGGAGACGTCGAGCGCCTCGGTTCCACCCATGTCCGGCTCGCTGTCGTGCTCGTCCGGACGTTGCGGAGCGTCATCGCCCGCCTCGCGCCGCACTTCGCCCATTTCGAGCAGGGGATTGGATTCCAGCGCCTCGCCGACGAAGGTTTCGATTTCGAGGTTCGAGAGCGCGAGCAGCTTGATCGCCTGCTGCAATTGCGGCGTCATCACCAGCGACTGGGTTTGCCGGAGGTCGAGGCGAGGGGTCAGCGCCATATTGAGTTTTCTGTTGAGTGCGGAAAGCGCATACGCGATTTCCTTGCGGCACCGGCCCTCGCCCCCCCCCCCCCCCCCCCCCCCCCCCAAACGGTTTGGGGGGGGGGGGGGGGGGGGGGGCCCGGCCCCGCCCCCGGGCCGCCGGGGGGGGGGCGCCCCCC